>CAMDHZ010000007.1 GCA_945898275.1 Chitinophaga pinensis
AATACAAAACTATTTTATCTCCAGATGATGCACAAAAAATTGGATACATATTTTATAGCCCTGAAAAGTTGGGAAATGTAGTGCTTACTGCCAAAGGAAATGAAATTAGTCCGTATTTGGGATTTGGATTTGGCAATAATGTTCCAAAATACAGGGTTGGCTTAGCTGTTGACCTTGGTTTGTTTTATCAAGGTAAATCTAAATTTGATGTTGAAGGTAATGGTAGCTTTAAACCCAGTGGAACTTCAGAAAATGAGGCAATTTTAGAAGATGCATTTCGTCAATTTGTTGTTTATCCATTTGTAAACTTTAGTTTAAGATTTAGAATAATAAAATGATTAAACAAATCAATTTTTTGTTTGCAGTTGCAACAACTGTTATACTTTTGGGTTTAAGTTCTTGTAAATTCCCAAACGAAAAGGTAAATGAATTTAAACTCAATATTGATGGATCAATTGTTAATCCGTTAATTCAGGTAAAAATAAACACCGAAGATTCAATAGCTGCTGAGAAACTTATCCTATATCTTTCTGGTGCTGATGCAAAATGGTTTTATGACTTAGAAGGAAAAACAAACTATAATGCAGAAGGTGGCACATTTTATTTGGTGATGCATCCAGATGCAAATCCAACTCAAAATAAGCCTTACAAAATTACTTTGAATCTCAATAAAGAAGGATACATTCCTATAAAGCAAGACCTATTTATTACCTCTAATACACAAAAGCTTACCTTTTCTTTAACCCTAAAAAAGTTATCAAATGCTCCATCAGGCTATATTTCAAAGTCAATTTCTTTAAATTTTCTTGGAAAAAAGAGAACAGATACTGTGGTTTTTAATTTTTCTAGGCCAAATGGAATAAATTTTAATTTTAAAATGCCAACTAAAGGATTGGTATTTCTAAGGAGTAGCAATTTTAAATTTTTACCGCCAACCAGCAATAAATCTCTTTCAGAAGTTCTTCCAGACGATGCCATCTACACTTTAGATTTACCCAGCAATCCTTATAAAAATATACTTAGTTTGGTTAGAAGCCAAATTATTGGTTCGGCTGATCCTAAAGAAACAACAAGTGAAACACCAATTGCTTCTGGAACATACATTACAAACAGTTTGTTAGGATATTTAAAATCTGATTTAAGTCCGATTGAAAAACCAAGGTTAACTTTTGATACAATTCCTTTAACCAATGTTAGGGTTCAAATGGTTTCTAGTCCAACCGCTAGACAATTTAATTTTGTTGATGAAAATGGCATTTTTCAGACTAATCTGCACATTTTTGAAGGAGATTTGGTTGCAATACCAGAACTCACTTTTTATGATGCAAGAACAGGCACACCTATAACGCCATATTATCCAAAAGGAGATAATGGTATTTTAACAGAAATTGATTTGCCAGAAAACAACTATAAGATGTTTGTGGAAGGAATTGGGTATAGCGGCGTTATAGATAATCCCTTTTTAGTGAGGAGAGTTGTTAGTTTGAACCCAAATACCTTTACACCAAATGATTTTGGAGGCTATACATTAAGAATATCTAACAATTTACTGAGGAGTAATTTATTCTTTTATAAGTCCTCCTCACTAGGCTGTGATTCAAAAATCTTAACTGTTAAATCTCCAAAAATTCCATTAAATTCAGGTTTCAGCGGGAGTATTCAAATCATACAAGGAAATATTACTTTAAGTGCCGAATTGCTCTTTAATACACCTGAAGTCCAAATTCCGGTTGCTTCTGCAATAGCGGTTACCTCCCAAATCATTGGAAAAGTAAATCATTCATATCAATCTTGCCAAGGAAGTGGGATGTTATTTAATCAAATCATTGATAATGTTAAGATTTGTGACGAAATTAACTTACAAAGAGATGTAGTAATCCCGTTTGATGGCATAAGCTATTTAAGTAGCATTCCAAAACTAGAAACCATAAAAGCCACCGCAAAAATTCAATGTCCTTCAGGTAGTTTTATCACGCCTCCTGCCTTAGATTTCAAATTTTGGAAATTGGGTTGTGTTCAAAAAGGCTTGATTAGAATTGAAGGCGGACAGTTTTATGCAAATAGTCTTATTGAGAATAATTCAGCTTATGTTCTACAATATGATAGAATTTCATCTGCAGGCAAACCAACTACGGTGTATGATACACTATATTTTGACCCTACAATTCCAAATAAATTAATTGTAGATGAGGTTAGAAATTATTGGTATGGTTACCTTACTTATAAGGCACAAGAAGGTTACACTTTAGATATTACACTGGATAACAAAAAGTTAAGGTATACAATACCAAATTGTAATTAAGATTAACTTGCTTTAAAATCTGTTAAAGGTGGCTCACCAAGCAGATACAACAACTTTAGTATATCTTGTTGCCTTTGAGATTTGTTTTGCTTTTCATAAGCAGAAGCAAGATTTCTTAAGACTCTTTTTATGATATCAAGGTTTGAGCAAGGAACGAGAAAATCTGGTCGAGCATCGATGTTTATTTGAGTTAAAAAATGTTGAAGGTTTCCCTTTGTAAAAATTGCTCCACCATTAAACGCATTAATGTAAAACAGCACTTTTCCTTTTTCAGCATTGAGCAATTCTTCAATATCATTAAATCGCATTCCAACATTGCTTCGACCTATTTCTTCTGTGTAAGCCAAAACAAAGTGTTGAGGAAGGTTTACGCCATAGATTGGAATATTTAATTTTTGGGCAATCAGGATATAAACAACTGCCATTAAAATTGGATTTCCTCTTTTACTTTCTAAAACTTGATTGATAAAAGAATTGGATGGGTCATGGTAATTGTCTACATTCCCCTTAAACCCATTCACTTCATAAAGCACATAATTAATTATGCGCACTTTTTCATATGGACTGAGTTCGTAGTTCATTTCTAACCAAACATCTAATCTCAGTTTTTCTATTATACTTACAATGCTTTGCTTTTCTAATTCTGGAAATCTATATCTAGCAATTAGGTACATTCCTTCCAAAAGGTCATGATCCCCTGTTTTGAACCAATTATTAAAATGAAAAAAAAGCTCATTGTAATGCAACTGGTGAACAATATTCTCAAGTCGCTGTTGATGCTCAAAATCCTTTAATTCGCCCCATTCCATCTCTAAAAATGGGATAATTTCAACACCTAATGAAAGCAGTTTAGCGCTGATATGCTCAAAAACTTCTGGGTCATCATCATCCAAAAGAGTAATCAACGATTTTAATTCAGCTTCCGACATCATCAAAATTTGGGTTCAAACCGAAAATTACTTTGCCTTCTTTTTTGCTGCAGTTTTCTTTGAAGCAGTCTTTTTAGCAGCAACTTTTTTCGCAGGTGCTTTACTTGCAGTACTTTTGCTATTTTTTGCTTCAGCTTGAATTATTTGCATAACTGCATCAAAACTCAAATCGTCTGCTTTTTGCCCTTTGGGAATTCTATAATTGTCCTTTCCTTTAGCTATGTAAGGGCCCCATCTGCCATTTAAAATTTTCACCTCTTCATCTTCAGCATAGATTTTAACCAATTTATTAGCATCTGAAATTCTTTTGGCTTCAATTAATTCTATGGCTCTGGTTAAATCAATTGCAAACACATCGTCTGTTTTGGGAATGCTTATAAATTTGCTATTATGAACTAAATAAGGTCCAAATCTTCCGATTGACGCTTTGATGTCTTTTTCCTCAAATTCACCAACTACACGTGGAAGTTTAAATAAATCAATGGCTTCTGGCAATGAAATAGTTTCAATGAGTTGACCACTTCTAAGATTCGCATACCTAGGTTTTGCATTTTCATCGTCTGAATTCTCGCCAATTTGTGCGTATGGACCATAACGTCCTATTTTGGCATATACATTTTTACCTGACTCAGGGTCTACGCCTAATAGCCTTTCTGCATTTTGTCTTTCTGCGTTAGCACTAGTATTTGTTACGATGGTATGAAAAGGGCCATAGAACTTTTCAATCATTTTGTTCCAAACCAATTGGCCTCGTGCAATTTTATCAAACTCCTCTTCCACGCTTGCAGTAAAACCAAAATCCATGATTTGTTCAAAGTGTTTACTTAAAAAATCTGTTACTATCATCCCAATATCACTTGGGAAAAGTTTAGATTTTTCACTTGCATACTTTTCAATTCTCACTTCTCTGCCAATATCATTTTTTTCAAGGGTGAGTTGTACAAAATTTCTTTCCTTTCCTTCTCTGTCTTCTTTAACAACATATCCCCTCTTTTGAATGGTTGAAATAGTTGGTGCATAAGTTGAAGGTCTGCCAATCCCTAGTTCTTCCATGCGTTTTACCAATGAAGCTTCGGTATATCTTGCAGAAGGTCTGGTAAATTTTTCAGTAGCTTGAACTTGAACCAAATTTAAATTTTCACCAACCTTTAGTGGTGGTAACATTTTACTACTTTCTTCATCCTGATCATCATCGGTACTTTCAAGATATACTTTAAGAAAACCATCAAACTTAAGCACTTCCCCTGTAGCCATTAATAATTCTGGGGCACCAGAAATAGAAATTGTAGCTACAGTTTTTTCAATTTGTGCCTTGGCCATTTGAGAGGCAATGGCGCGCTTATAAATTAAATCGTAAAGGCGCTTTTCTTGGTTAGTTCCATCAATCTCAACATTTTCGAAATAGGTTGGACGGATAGCCTCGTGAGCCTCTTGTGCACTATCATTTTTAGTTGTATAGCGGGTTGGTCTGCTATATTGTGTTCCAAAATTAGTTGAGATATAATCCTTAGCAGCGCCAATGGCAAGTTCAGATAAGTTTACACTATCTGTTCTCATATAGGTAATTAATCCGTGCTCATAAAGCTTCTGTGCAATGCTCATGGTTGTACTAACACCATATCCTAACTTTCTACTGGCTTCCTGTTGCAATGTAGAAGTTGTAAACGGTGGTGCTGGAGATTTCTCGCTTGGCTTTACTTCCAAATTCTGAATAGTAAAAGTTGCGCCTTTGCATTTTTCTAAAAATGCTAAGGCGTCGGCTTCTTTCTCATATCGTTTACCTAACTCAGCCTCCATTGCCTTTCCAGCAACATTGAAACGCGCAATTACGCGAAAGGCTGAATGATAATTAAATGTATTTATTTCACGTTCTCTTTCTACGATAAGCTTCACGGCCACAGATTGTACTCTCCCTGCACTTAAATTTGCTTTCACTTTTCGCCAAAGCACAGGAGAAAGTTCAAAACCTACCAATCTATCCAAAACCCTCCGAGCTTGCTGGGCATCTACTAAATTCTTATCAATTCCTCTGGGGTTATCAATTGCTTTTAGAATAGCAGGTTTAGTAATTTCATGAAATACAATTCGTCTAGTTTTCTTGTCATCTAGGTTAAGCACTTCGCTTAGGTGCCAGCTAATGGCCTCCCCTTCTCGGTCCTCATCGGAAGCTAACCAAACAAGTTCAGCGTCCTTACTTAACTTTTTTAATTCCGCAACTATACCTTTTTTATCCTCACTTACCTCATAATGTGGTTTAAAGTTATTTGCAATATCAATTGCTTCATCTCCTTTCGACAAGTCTCTGATATGTCCAAAACACGACTTCACAGTAAAATCCTTTCCCAAGAATTTTTCAATGGTTTTTGCCTTGGCAGGCGACTCAACAATAACTAAGTTCTTACTCATTTTACTTTCTTCCTAATCCAACTCAAACACAAATATCCCTTTTTGGGCTTACAATATCTAAATTCCATTCATTAAAAAAAACAAAAGCCGCATTACTGCGGCTTTTAAATATAATAAGTAGGAAATTATTCAATCATCAACTTGTGTAGAAATCTTCCACTTTCTGCCTGCAATTCAATTATATATAAATTTGCAGGTAACCCTTCTAAAGAAGTTTCAACCTCATTTGGGCCAGCATTAAGTCTTTGGTCTAATATTTCTTTTACGAGTCTTCCTTGCAAATCTTTAAGCAAAATTGTAATAGTTTGCGGTGTTTCCAATTCAAAAACAAAATTACATTTAGAATTTGCTGGGTTGGGGTAGGCATTAAATTTTAAAGTAGACTTAAGCAAATCTTCCAAACTAGTTGGTTCTGTAATTGCAAAGTCATCAATGTAAATATTGTTTCCTCTTAAAGATTGCAATTCAAATCTTATTCTACAATTTGTATACGATTTATAGGCTGACAAATCAATTGAATATTTTTTCCATTGATTTGAAGCTGGCGTAAAAGAACTTGTGGAAGGGCTTCCAGTTTCCATTTCGGTTGCTGTAATTGTTCTTAATAAGACTTCTGAACGGCCATAACTATTTGAAATAAAAACTCTCAATCTATCCCCACTTGCAGTTGTTCTTTTTGAATAAGCAATTTGAAAGGTAAGACGAGGAGATGATAAGGCACTTATGTCTAAATCAGGTGAACTAAAAGCATTTCTAACGTTTGTTCTCCAATTTTGAAGGTTCATCGAAGCCATGCAACCTACTACACCGTCGTTTCCCGAAAATGACGCATTATATTGCCAACCGCTATCTCCAGGGCTCATATAGTTTTCTAATCGCCAACCTGTGCCAGCCAAGGATGAACTAAAATTAAAGGAATATGGAGCTTTTCTTGAAGCCGCAGTTAATGTTCTATAGGTTCCATTGCTATTTAGACCAGCTGCGCTAAGGTTATTTGTACTGTAAACATTAGATCGATAGAAAGCCATTTGGCCATCAACCTTAGTTTTTTGACCTGCAGTAAACATATCCATACAATTTCCATTTGCATAGTCCATGTAATTTTTAATTAGGTCTGCTTTATCATTTGTTTCTGTGCAAGAATTTCTGCTATTAGGACATCCATTTGTAGCACTTGCTACAGGCGGAGTATCACAAACTTCATCACCTTGAGATGCGCATGTTGACGCAGTGGTGCCCACACAGCCATTTTGGAAAGGATGATACAAGCCAAGCCAATGTCCGGCTTCATGTGTTACTGTTCTTCCAGCCTGCCCAACACTTGCCACTTCAATTATGCCTAGTTGGTCGGCACGACACATTATTCCATCCGTAGAGGTATTTGAATTGATTTGAAAAGGAAATTGAGCGTAGCCAAGAATTGTACTATTAGGATCATTATCTGCAATGTTACTTACCACCCAAACATTAAAGTACTTTCGAGCATCCCAATAACTAAGGCCTTTGTGACTATTGCCTGCATTGTCTGTTCCAATACTATAAACTCTATTTACGCCATTAGAAGGCTGTCCATTTGGATCAAACTGTGCCAATCTAAATTCGTATTCCATATCAGCTGCAGATGGGTCTGTGCTGGTTCCTCCATTAGTGCCTGCTAACTTTCTAAAATCTTCATTTAATATTCTGATAGCATCATTGACCTGAGTTTGAGAAATATTCTCTAATCCATTTTTATGAATTACATGAAATACAACTGGAATATATCTAACTACTCCTTTTTTTCTTAATTGAGGTGCGAAGTTTAATCCAATTTGTGTTGCTTCATCCTTAGCCTTAATTAGCTCTGGATTTAATTTTACAGCCTCTAAATATAACTCATCCGTTTTGCAAGGAACAATAGTTTGACTATAAGACAAAAAGTTCAAAAAAACAAAAGATGCAACAATGATAATTTTTTTCATTCGCTTAATTTGGTTCAAATATTTAAATAAAAGACAAACAAAGATACTAAAATAGTTGAATTTGATTAGGTAGGTTTCTAAGATAATGGTCAACCAAAACCAAAGCAGCCATTGCTTCAACTATCGGAACAGCCCTTGGAACCACGCATGGGTCATGCCTTCCCTTGATTTGCAAACTCACATTTTCTAATTTTTCATTGAGTGTTTGTTGCACATTTTTTACACTCGCAACTGGTTTAAAAGCAACATTAAAGTAAATCAACTCCCCATTGCTTATGCCTCCTTGAACCCCTCCACTATTGTTGGTTATGGTCTTTACTTCTGTTTGAACCAAATGAAATGCATCATTTTGAAGGGAACCTTTGGATTTTGCGCCATTAAAACCCTCCCCTATTTCAAAACCTTTCACTGCGTTTATACTTAACATTGCTTTCCCTAAATCAGCATGAAGTTTGTCAAAAACAGGTTCTCCCCAACCTACTTTAACACCTTTACAAACACAAATAATTTTACCCCCTAAACTATCTCCATCTGCTGCAGCGACTTCAATAATACTAAGCATTTGGGGTTCTAAAATTGGATCAGCACATCTTATTAAACTTTGCTCAGCTGCCTTAAAATCAATTTCATCGGGTTTCAATTTGCTTTCTAATTCTCCTACTGCAGAAACGCTTGCTTGAATGGTTACACCAAGCGCCTTTAAAATCATTTTTGCAAAACTTCCAGCAATTACCCTTGCTACCGTTTCCCTAGCAGATTGCCTTCCTCCACCTCTAAAATCTCTTATGCCATATTTAGTTTGATAAGTATAATCTGCATGAGAAGGTCTGTATACATCGGCCAAATGCGCATAATCCTCAGATTTATGATTTGTATTTCTTACAATGATGGCAATTGGTGTTCCTAAGGTTTTTCCTTCAAAAACACCACTTAATATTTCATACTCTTCCGACTCGTTTCTGCTAGTTGTGTAAATAGATTGCCCAGGTTTACGTCTCTGCAAATCTGCTTTTAAAAGTTCAAAATCAACAGGCATGTTTGGCAAACAACCATCAATAACCACACCGATGGCTGGGCCATGACTCTCGCCAAAACTTGTAATTTTAAATATTTCCCCAAAGGTATTTCCTGCCATATTTATTAAGTTAAAGGAGCAGCATTTGTATTCAATTTCCCTTTGGCAAAATCGGCTGCAAAATCTATAAACACTTTGTAAGCAGGAGTAAATGAAAACTTGCCGTCACCATTTCTTTCAACAATATTTCTTCTTGCCAAAGTTCTAATAAAATCTCTACGAGATTCGCCAGAACGCAATTGATTATTGTTGGCAATTAACTCGGCGTAAGCACTATTTTCAAAATAGTTATCTAATTTTTCATGTTCAAAATCGGCATACTGAATTTCTTCTAAGAAGTTTTTACTGTCTTTATCCAATTCATAACATAAAATGGCAAAAAACATGCAAATATCTCTGCTTAACATTTCGCCAGTTTCGTAGCTTAGCAAAAACGCAAAATCACTTTTCAACTCAAGTTCATATCCAAAACTTTCTTTAAAAAACTTCTCGTAAAAAGCTAAATTATCTTTGAGCGAAACAAATTTTGGGTCGCTTGCCAAAATAAATTTTCCATTCATTAAGTCGCCTACAATTTCTTTATGATATCTAGGATAATCCATATTTTGTTACTTTTAATTTTGGTACACGTAAGGTCATTTGATTGGTTTGAATAAGTTGTCTATCTGAATCACTTTCAATCTCTACATTTATTCCTTCTTCAAACAAAAGTGTGGTTAAGGCAAAAAACTTATCCGTTTCGATATACTGAAAATCGGACTTTAGGGTCAAACCGCACCATTCAAAAAAACTGTTGAGCGGCAATTCTGATAAAAGCCTATTTTTATATAAGTCCTTGTTAAAAATCCACTTATCAGTTAATTGTTGTGGGTCTTCTAGAAAAACATTCTCTTCCACGGCAAATTGTTCTAAATATTCCTTTGCATTTAAATACATGTCATTACTGTATGGATAGGTTCTTTCTACTTTAAAAACCTTTGGCAATGGCGATTTGTAAGGGGATTTTAAAAATTCTATCCAACCAGTTAATATGGTTGATTCTGTTCTAATACGGTCTATTAATGGCAATAATTCATTTGTAAGAAGTTTATTTTGCTTTAATAAATCATCATTGGTTTGAACCAAAAATGTATAGAGCTTTTCGAACTGATGTCTTAAATTTTCCTCTTCGAAATTTAGTCGCCTTACATTGACATATTCAGAAATATCGAATAGTTTATTAGTGATTGAATCCTTGTGATTGATATCAAGAATATTGTTAAGAGGCGTAATATAATAGTCTATCCAAAAACTTGCTTTCCTTACCTTTTCTTGATAGTCTAGCTTTTCAACATTAGATTTAAGTTCACGAGTTTCATTTAATAGCCTGATTGTGTTTTTCTCAACAGCTTCACTAAACTCCTTTATTTCGTTGTATAAATCGCTCACGCGTTGCCCCAAAATTAATCTATCTCCACCAATTCCTTCTCTAATTTTCCTAAAAAGCACACCAATTGATTGTTCATACTTTTGAATTGTCTCTGGAAGTAATGGTCTAAATTCATTTAAGATAAATTCAAAAAGCTTATAATAAGTATCTCTAAACTCGTAATCGTCGCCTAGTTTACGAATAATTTTATAGTCGAGCAACTGACTTAAAATATCATCACCGTTGGTTTTAAAAATCTCCTGTAAGATTTCCTTTCTGATGATTCCTTCCTTGGTTTGAACATCAAAAATTTTCTTGATGATTTCAAAGTAATTGGCAAGAAAATTTAAAATGGTTTTTGGTTCAGCCTTCATTATAAATTTCCTTAGTTTGAAGTTGCATTTCTCTCACCATACATAGCATTAACCTTTTCATTGATATTTATTTTTCCAGCATTTGGATAAATAAAATAATACTTACCAAACCCTGGAACAGCATCTGGGGCTGCAAAAATAGGAATGAAGTTATGCTCTTTGCAAAAGCGAACAAGCTCTGGTCTGTTTTGCTTGTCAATAGTTGCAACCTCATCAATAAAGAGTGCAATTCTATTTTCATCATCAAAAATAGCCAATCGGTTAATGATGGTCATGATGATAATTAGGCGAATCATTTTATCTGTGCCATCCGATTCAATTTGTTCATTCAAATCTACTTGCTTCGTGTTGCCTTTGCGCGTTAGATTCAAACTGATATCAAATAAATCGTCAAACTCAATTTTCTTGGCATTATCTAAATAGGCATCTAATACTTTTAGATTTTCTGAATGGTCAAATTCAAACATAAGCTGTCCTCTAACTTGTTGAATTTGGCTTATTTTCTTCACTTCCTCAACCAACTTCTTATTGTCAATCAATTCAATTGTGAGTGATTCAATATCAGAAATTCTTGCTTGGGAAAGCTTTGAATTAAACTTATTGTATACAAATTCTTTGAACTCTTCATAGCGTTTAAGTAAAGTGTAAGCTGGGTTTGCAAATTGAGTTGAAATACTCTCTAACAAACTGGATATCGAACGTTCCTTGTCTTCAAGCAATGAAATTTCTTCTTCTACATAATGAATAAAATCCATTTCATCAGCAAATGTTGATTGCAATTTATCCCTTAGTTTCTCAAAAAGTTTGTCTTTAGTAGCTTTTAAATCATGTCGATCAGAAATATTTATTTGTATTTTTTTATAAAGATTATCTAAATCATCAGAACTTTGAAACTCTTCCCCTGCCAAACCAAATTGTTCAAGGTTTTGTTTATATTCTTGAATCTCCCTGATTCTTCTTTCTCTCTTGTCTTTGTCTACTATTAATTCTTGAACATCTAACTGCTTTTTGGCAATGTCCTTTGCTAATCTGGCTTGTTCAGTTTCTATTCTCTGCTTTTCTTCATTAAGAAGTTTTAGATCAACCTTTAATTTGTCAATATTTTTTTGGAGGGTTGGCTTAGACTTAATTTTATTTAATTTAACTTTTATGATTTCAATGTCAGCGTTTACTTGGTTCAAGGTTTGATGAAATTTTTCTAAATTATGCGCTACTTCAAATAAAGCCTCTTGACTTTTAAGCTCCATTTTAGTGTTTTGTAATTCATCATTTATCTCTTCTATACTTCTAAAATCAACAAGTTCTAGGTTCTTAGACAAATCAATTTCTCCATCAAAAATGCTTAATTTATCTGAAACCTTATGAATTGCCTTCAACACCTGATTACCAGGTAAACTCTTCACTTGTTCGCTTAAAATTGCATTTAAAAATTTTCTATTCTCTTTGTTTCCAGAAATTTTATTAATTAATAAATTACTATAATTTTCTATTTGATTTTCGCTTCGATTGATTTGGGCTTTTAGCTGATTAATTCTTTGGTCGATATGTTGACTATTTAGCTTTTGAATTTCAACCATAGTAATCCTTGACTCAATTTCTTTTCGTCTTTTATCTAAGTTTTCCAAAGACTCATTAAGCAACTCAATTGGTTCAAAAGAATTGATGATGTTTAGGACTGTTTCCTTTTCATTTAAAGACTCAGCTTTACTATTTATCTCAGTTTCTTTGTTACCAATCTTTCTATCAAAATCGGCTTTTTGAGGAATCAAGTTTTCGTTTATTTCAGTATTTATTTTAGCAATATTTTGGTTGCGTTCAGCCAATTGACTTTGTAAAGTTGGTAAGGTAGTGTCATAATTGTGCGAAAAAGCGTAATAGAATTGATTGATAATTCTTGCTTTGGCATTATACTGACTCATAACCTCTCTAAACTCATCAAACTCATTCTTAACTGATTTTAGATTCCTTATTTCATTATTGATTTTCCTTAAGTCGATAATATCCTTTTTATTCTTTTGGGAAAAATTTAAACCTTCATTCTCACGATTATCAGCAACAATTAAGGCTTCTTTAAGGTTCTTATTGGTAATAAGTTTTGTATTAATTAGGTAGCGATAAATTCTTGAAAAGTTATTGCTTAAACCATCAGATTTAACATTATCATCTAGCCAAACTACCCCGTGGTTTCTTTTGCCTCGTTGATATACTGTATTGAAAACTTCACGTTTATCTTTAAATGGAATTAGCTCCATTCCCTCGCGAGCTAAAGCCTCCTGAACCTCGTCAAACTTTAAAAGTCGCTTATTTTCATCTACAAAAAAATGTTCTTTGTATTCAGAATTAAATTGAAAATATTCTAATTCAGAGTCACTATTTCGTTTTACCAAAATACAATAATAAGATTTTTTGAATATCTCAAAAACAATATAACTCTGATTAGGATTTGGGAAATAATGGTGCAAGGTTTCTTTATCACCCCTTCTTTGTCCACTAAAAGTCATTTTATTTCCATCTATGATAAACAAAAAATTTAACGCATAAATAAGAGTACTTTTTCCTATATTGTTTGGACCAACCAATTGTAGACTATCACAGTCATTAATCCTAATTTCAGCCTTTCCGTATACTTTAGAATTTAAAATGGTAAGAGAAGTTAACATGCTTTATACTTAAAATAGTTAAGCAAGATAAGTAGCATAATTGGCAAGAAACACACATCTAATTCACAGTTTAATATTGACACAAATATCTTAAAACCAGATTGTTATATTTTTAAGTACTTCTCAAGCTTTCTAAATATTGGCGTTTAATTATTCATCATTTAATTTGTTTCGGTTTGAACCAAAAGGATCAATTTCAAAAGATTTTTAAAAAAAGCTTCAATTGGAATTTAATTAACATACCCTTGCTTAATACCTTTTTATAATTCTTAAATTTGGTATCAAAATCAAACCTTTGCGGATAGCTTTAATACTATTAAGTAGGAAAAAATATTCGATTGTTAAAACGGAAAAATAAACATACAAATGAAAGGCTTAAATGAGGCAGGAGTAAACAAGACTAGAGAAGTATTTGGTCCGAATGAACTTAAAGGCAAGCCAAAGCCTAGTCGAATTACTGTATTTTTTAGTCAGTTTAAAGATACAATGATAGTTATTTTGATGGTTGCTGCATTGTTATCTGGCATTATTGGAGACCTTACAGATACTATTATTATTATTATAATTATTGTTTTAAATGCCATTGTTGGTTTTGTTCAAGAATCAAAAGCAGAAAAGGCTTTAGAGGCGCTCAAGAAAATGAGTACTACACAGGCTAAGGTACTGCGGAATGGGACAGAACAAATCATAGATTCGGTTGAAATAGTCCCTGATGATATTGTTTTACTAGAAGCTGGTAATTTAGTACCAGCAGACATTCGACTATTAGAGGCACATTTTTTAAAAGCAGATGAGTCTTCTTTAACTGGTGAATCAGTTGCAGTTGATAAAAAGGTTAATACTATTAGTTTAAACGAAAAATCTACAGACCCTAGCAATTATATATTCAAAGGAACACAAGTTACACATGGAAGAGCTATTGGAATTGTAGTAGCCACCGGCATGAATACCGAGATTGGCAAGATTGCAGGTATGCTAGATGAAAAGGAAACTGCAACCCCCTTACAAATTAGAATGAAAAAGTTTGGAAAGAATCTCTCCTATCTTGTTTTGCTAATTTGCGTTGTACTTGTGATTAGTGGATTGTTTAGAGGGGAGGATTTTTTAGATATTTTATTGTTAGCCCTAAGTTTGGCTGTTGCTGCGATTCCAGAAGCCATGCCAGTTTTAATTACCATAGCCTTGGCGGGTGGTGCAGCTAAATTAGCAAAAAAGAATGCACTAATTAAAAAACTACCAGCCGTAGAAACACTTGGCTCAGTCAACTTTATTTGTAGCGATAAAACTGGAACACTCACACTTAATCAAATGGAGGTAGTAAATGAGTATAAGTGTGAATCTTCCTTAGATAAAGATAATGTTGAAACTTTGGCCTTACTTATGTCCTTAAATCATGATGTTAAAAAAGATAGTAATAACGCATTGATTGGAGAATCAACTGAGGTTTCATTAGTAAAGCAATCACTAAAACAAATAGGTGAAAAGAAGTATTCAACACTTTACAACCAATACCCACGAGTGGCAGAAATACCTTTTGATTCGGATAGGAAATGCATGACAACAGTTCATCAATTTGAAGAGAAATTCCTAGTAATTTCAAAGGGAGCAAGCGAAGTAATTGCAAAAAGTTTAGCTTCCCAAGAAAAGAAAAATTGGTTAAAAGAAAATTCAGAAAATCTAGCTTTAGAAGGTAAAAGAGTAATTGCTTACTCTTATAAATTCTTGGATAAACTTCCTACAATTTTATCCTCAGACAATCTAGAACATGAACAAATTCTAGTTGGATTAGTGGGTATCATTGACCCTCCAAGACCAGAGGCAAAGCAAGCCATAACTGAATGTAAACAAGCTGGCATTATCCCAGTCATGATAACAGGTGACCACCCATTAACTGCAAAAACCATAGCTAAAGAATTGGGTATTTTGAGCGAAGATGATCTTACATTAACGGGTGAAGAGCTCTCAAAAATAGAAGCAGATAAATTCCTAGAAATGGTTGAAAAGGTTCGTGTTTACGCGCGAGTAAGCCCTGGACAAAAACTAAGTATTGTAAAAGCCCTTCAAAACAAAGGAAATTTTGTGTCGATGACAGGAGATGGCGTAAATGATGCTCCTTCTTTAAAGGCTGCAAATATTGGTGTTGCAATGGGCATTAACGGAACAGATGTGAGTAAAGAAGCTTCTGATTTAATCCTACTTGATGATAACTTTGCCAGCATTGTAAATGCGGTAAAAGAAGGTCGGAGGATTTATGATAACATTAGAAAGTTTGTAAAGTATATAATGACTTGCAATGGAGCAGAAATATGGGCAATACTCTTGGCTCCACTTTTAGGCTTACCAATTCCTTTGCTGCCGATACATATTCTTTGGATAAACCTAGTTACTGATGGCTTGCCAGCTTTAGCCTTAGCCAGTGAAAAAGCAGAACTAAATATTATGAGTAGACCGCCGAGACCTAGCCATGAATCCATATTTGCAAAAGGATTAGGCTATCATATTTTATGGGTGGGTATGCTTATGGCTGGTGTGACTTTATTTACACAATGGTATTGTATGAAAAGCGATATGGTGCATTGGCAAACGATGGTATTTACTGTTTTAGCTTTTTCTCAATTAGGGCATGTTTTGGCAGTTAGAAGTGATCATACATTTCTTTATAAACAAGGAATCGCAAGTAACATGCCTTTACTATTGTCAGTTTTGGGAACCTTCTTGTTGCAATTAGCTGTTATTTATGTACCAATTTTAAATACACTTTTCAAAACAAGTCCTTTAACATTAAACGAGTTAATTTTCACCATTCTTATGGCAATAATCGTGTTTCATGCAGTTGAATTTGAGAAGTTTCTAAAGGTTAAGCTATTTTACCCTATCAATCGCCAATAGATATAATTCATTTTGTGGATCCAATTCTAATGCGGTTTGATAATACTTTTTGGCTTTGCCTTTATCTCCTTTTTCTTCTAACAGTAATCCTTTCATATACCAGGCTTTAGCATAATTAGGATTGAGTTTGGTAACAATTTCCCAATTTTCCATTGCTTTTGCTAAATAACCCGATTCATAATTAATGTATCCCACATTGTAATAAACAAGAACATTTGTTGGATCCATCTTTATGATTTTCTTGTATTCTACCATGGCTGAGGCATAATTTTCTGTTCTTTGCAAATAAACTGCTTTAGCAAAATATGGCTCAACTAAGTTCGGTTTGAGTTTAATGGCAGCATCAAAATAACCTAAGGCTAGTTTGCTTTTTTGAGCGGCATATAAATTGGCAACGTAAAGTGCAGATTCATAATCTGTAGGGTCTGTTTCTATGGCAGTTTGAAAATGGTAAATAGCACGACTAGTATCTCCAGTCTCCCGATAATTCATACCTAACATATGATACAAATATGGGTTGGTTTTATCTTCCTTTAAAAGTTTAGTAAAAAGGTCTAATGATTTTTGATGCTCTTTTACTAAAAAAAACAAATCGGCTAGTTTAAGCATAGCATCTTTGTTTCCCGGGTTCAACAAAATCGCTTTTTCATAAGATTGAGCGGCATTTTTAGTTTGATTCATGGCATATTGGGTTCTGCCTAATGTAAAAAAATAGACATCTCTGGAAGAATCTAACTGTATTGCCGAGATTAAATCTGCCTCAGCTCTGGCAAGGTATTTACTGTTAATGTAAACTTCTGCTCTCCTATAGAAATTCTCAGGATTGGTGGGGTCTGCATCGATTTCTTTACTAATTTCTCTTGCCAAGGTTGCATTGGCAGTACTATCATTTGGATCAGGTAAATTTGTATTCTTAGGAACATCCTTACAAGACAAAATTAACAAAAGGCTAATAAAAATCATTTTTTGAACGAAGGCATTCAGTTGCATTTTCATATTTTTGAGGGTTCAAACATAAGTCAACCAAAATTAATACTAAGTATGCCATTTTATTACCGATTAGGAAAAATTCCACAAAAAAGACATACCCAATTCAGAAAAGAAGATGGAAGCCTTTATTCGGAAGAACTTATTTCTACCGAAGGCTTTAGCAGTTTATATTCTTTAGTTTATCATTCTCATCCACCAACCTTGGTAAAAGAAGTAGAGGAACCAATAAATGCAGAGCCAATTGCAGCTTTGCCTAAAAACCTTAAAAACAGAAGTTTCTTAACCTTTAAAACAAAACCTACCGACGATTTTCTTTCATCAAGGGTGGTAATGCTTTATAACAAAGATGTTTATATAACTTGTGCTGCACCTAAAAAAAGTATGACAGATTACTTTTACAAAAATGCTGATGCAGATGAAGTAATTTTTATACACGAAGGCAGTGGCGTGTTGAAAACATTATACGGTCAAATCCCATTTGAGTATGGTGATTACTTGGTTATACCTAGAGGAATTATCTATCAAATGCATTTCAATGATGAAAACAATAGACTTTTCATCACAGAAAGCTTTTCTCCTATTCGACCACCCAAACGATACCTAAACACTTTTGGTCAATTTTTGGAACATTCGCCTTATTGTGAAAGAGATTTAAAATTACCACAAGACCTTAAAACTTATGATGAAAAAGGAGATTTTAAGGTAATGATTAAGAAGCAAGACTTAATTTATCCATACATTTATGCTACCCATCCATTTGATGCAATTGGATGGGACGGTTACCAATATCCTTATGGGTTTAGCATACATAATTATGAACCCATTACTGGAAGAGTTCATATGCCACCGCCAATTCATCAGACTTTTGAAGGCCATAATTTTGTAATTTGTTCATTTGTGCCAAGGCTATACGATTACCATCCACTTTCTATTCCTGCACCTTACAATCACAGCAATGTAGACAGTGATGAGGTTTTATATTATGTTGATGGTGATTTTATGAGTAGAAAACATGTGGAACGAGGCATGATAAGCTTGCATCCAAAAGGGATTCCTCATGGACCACACCCAGGAACGGTTGAGAAATCTATAGGAAAAACAGAAACTAAAGAATTGGCTGTAATGATAGACCCATTTTATCCCTTGATGATTACGCAGGCGGCCTTAGATTGCGAAGACCCTCATTATTACAAAAGTTGGGTTGAATAACGGTTTGGGTCAAACCAAACTTATTCTTCAAACATTTTTATTGCTCGTTGTAAATTAGCATAAAAAGTAGTCGCTACACCCGTTTTATAGTGGCAATGGTTGCTTATGGTTCCTGTTTCTTCGCACTTACAAGCAACAATTCTATTGTTTTCTAGAAAAAACCTGCAATTTTCACAAGCAACGGCAGAACACATTTTAAATACTGCATCTTCATTTAAAATGAAATAAATACCCTCTTGGTTCAAGTCAACTGCAGCTATTCTCTTTCTTCCTTGATAAGCGCAGGTTGCCACTAAGAAATATGTTTGCTGCATTTGTTCAATATGCAGTTCTGTAACTTTCGTGCCATCTCTAAATGTCCACTCAAAGGCTTTGGTAAGGTTTTTTTCACTTTCGGTCAATTCATAAACGCCATTGTTAACTTGGCCAATTTGAATTTTAGTAGATTGTGAAAAGCCATTTACCGAAACTAATAAGAAAATTGTTGTTAGTATAATTTTTACCATTAAAACTAATTTATACACAAATGTAAACAAGCAAAAGCAATTCTGCAATTTGTTATAAATTTGTGCGCTATATGAGTGCATTAGTATCAACAAGTTTCTCTTTGCCTAAACAAAGAAGTTTTTATAGAGGAAAAGTAAGAGATGTTTATAACATCAATAACCAATATTTAATCATGGTGGCATGTGACCGCATTTCGGCCTTTGATGTTGTTTTACCTAAACCTATACCTTTTAAAGGCCAAGTTTTGAACCAAATTGCATCTCACTTTTTAGAATTAACTAAAGAATTAGTTCCAAATTGGCTTCTCAATTGCCCCGACCCAAATGTTAGCATTGGCTTGTGTTGTGAACCCTTTAAAGTTGAAATGGTTATTAGAGGGTATTTGAGCGGGCATGCATGGCGAGAATACAAGGCTGGCAAAAGGACTATTTGTGGTGTAACGATGCCAAATGGAATGAAAGAAAATGATAAATTCCCTGAACCTATCATTACTCCAACAATAAAAGCAACTTCTGGTCATGATGAAGACATCTCAAGGGAAGAAATTATTAATACAGGGTTAGTATCAGAGCATAATTATTTAATTCTTGAAAATTATACTAGGAAACTATTTGAATTTGGAAGTGCATATGCTGCCAAACAAGGTTTGATTTTGGTTGATACCAAATATGAATTTGGGAGTTATAGTGGAGAAGTAATGTTAATGGATGAAATCCATACTCCTGATTCTAGTAGATATTTTTATGCTGACACTTATCAAGACATTCAGTTAAAAGACCAACAACAACGCCAACTTTCCAAAGAATTTGTAAGACAATGGCTTATTGAAAATGGCTTTCAAGGTTTAGAAGGTCAAGCAGCACCTGTGTTTCCAGATGATTTTATAGCATTGGTAACCGAACGATACATTGAACTTTTCGAAAAAATTAGCGGAAAAAAATTTGAAAAGCAAAACTATGAAGGTATTGAACACCGCATTGAATCAAGTGTTATAGAATATATTAACAAGCTGAGTTGAACTTATTTCTATTTTCCATAGGCATTAATACAGCCTATTTTCTAGCAGATTTATTTATCAAATTAGGCAGCTATAATTATACCGCTGGTAGATTAGTTTTTTATCGCTCGATACTTACAGTGGCCATGTGCTTTTTATGGTTAATTTTTTCAGGACAAGCAAGTAACCCTCCCGCATTTAAAGAAATAGCTCAGTTAATTGGATGTGGAATTTTATGTGTAATTGGATTATACTTTTATGTAAAAGCTTTGCAAGGTTTACATTTTGTAAATGTTTCAGTAGTTGGTATTTCAGGAGCATTAATTCATTACCTGTTAGGGGTATTTTTGAATCATGAAAGTTTCAACAATTGGTTTTATGTGGCAGCAATATTATGTCTTCTAGGAATAAGTATTCAATGGCGTAAACAAACCTTACATAAAGGTTTAATAGATGCTTGCCTTAGTGCATTATTCTGGGGCTTTGGCTATGCCTTATTGAACATTCCGCTGCAAAATTCAAATGCTATTTGGGGCTCTTTTATTTTAGAAATATGTGCTTTGATACTTTCAGGTTTTTATATACTTCGGTTTGAACCAAAGAAAAAAATAAGCGAAAATAACCTTAAAGATTATCGACTAATACTTGTGGCATTATTTACAGTTCTAGGATCTGTTTGGATCAATTATGCTTATCAAAAGTTTAACTTAAGTGCGTTAGGATTTATGCAGTTGGCATTTTTTCCTTATTCAATGCTCGCAGGTTATTTCCTTTTTAAGGAGCGATTATCAAAAATAGAATGGATAGGAAACAGCCTTGTATTTCTAGGTTTGATTATTTATTACCTATTTATTTAGCAGCATCTGCTAACTCAAAAATCTCATTATTTAGGATTAGATTGTTGCCAATTTTTTCTGATAATGCAGCATGCATGAGAGCCTTTGCCACAGTTTCACCTTTTATTGCTTTGTATAATTTTAAAGGGCCAATAAAAATTGGGTTCATAACGCGCATAAGATATTGCGTAATAGTTTCTAATGGTCTCGATTCTAATCTATTCCCTAAAAGCAATGAAGGGCGTAATACAAAAACAGTTTTAAACCCAATCTTTTCAATGGCAACTTCCAATTCTGCTTTTAACCTGCTGTAAAAAATACTTGACTGAAGATTGGCTCCCATGGAACTTACCAGCAAAAAACTTTGAGCTCCATTTCTAAATGCAATTTCTGCAATCTGCAATGGAATATCAAAGTCTATACGCCTGTAGTTTTCCTTATCTGGAGTTTTAGCGCTGGTTGAACCCATGCAACAAAACACATGGTCTGCTACTATCTTATCTTCATAGTTTTTCAATTGGCTAAAGTCTAACATGATTTGAGTAAACTTTTCATGTTTGATTACCATATCTCTCCTAACCAAAACTATAACCTGAGTGTAATTTGGATTTTTAAGCAACTCAAAAACCAAATTTCTGCCAATTAATCCTGTAGCCCCAATAACTAATGCAATTTTCCCCATTTTAGATATCTTTAGGTAAGAATTCCCTTCTAGAGGAATCATCATTTACGGCAGCAAAGACCATTCTTTCTGCCAATATGTTTGCTGGGGTCGTAAATATTTTATCGTAGAAACCTAAGCCTACTTTGTTCAAGACCCCTCCAAAAGTTTTCTTAAAATTATAAGTGCTGTTGTCAATTCTAACAGAACTGCTAATTCCATTTACCTTAAAAACATATAATTTAGTAAAAGGAAGTTTCTCTATTTCTTGCTGAAGTTGGCCACGCAATTTAAACATTGGGTTAATTGAATGGGTACTTGCTTTGGTATTATTGAGAAGGAAAAAGTTTTTTACTCCTGCCTCATTTGCAAGTTTAGCAATCTCTAAAGGAACATCAAACTCAAATTGATCAGCATCTTTTAAGCCAGTAGTATTGATGAATTCTTTGCCTAACAAACAAAACACATCGTCAACTTCTTCAAAAGCAAACTTAGTATCCTCAATTCTGGAAAAGTCAACTAAAACACTTTGAATGTGAATATTCTTAAAGCGCCTGCTTTCTCGACGTGTTAGGATAACAACCTTTTTATAATGCCTATTATTAAGCAAGTTTTCAAGCAGTGCTTGTCCAATAGAGCCTGAAATTCCAACGATTAGAGCATTACGCATAGTTACGAATAAAGGGTATTTTTACGCAAATAGCAAGTTTAAAATTTTGCCTATTCAATAAAAATACTAATTTCTTAATCTGGTTTAAGGTTTAACTTTAGGTTCAAACTTAGCTTTGAATAAATTTTTAAACCATGAGCAATAACAGTAAATGGGTATTAGACCCAACACACAGTGAAATTTTATTTAAGGTAAAACACCTTATGATTACAAATGTAAAAGGTGAATTTAGAAAGTTTTCAGCAAGTATTGCTGGGGAAGATTTTCAAAACTCACCAATTGAAGTTAGTATCGATGCCAGCAGCATTTTCACAAATGAAGAAAATAGAGATGGCCATTTAAAAGGGGCTGATTTCTTTGATGTTGAAAATCATAAAGAATTAACGTTTAAAAGCACCTCGGTAATTAAAATTGATGCTGAAAACTATAAATTAAACGGCATTTTAACCATTAAAGGAATCAATAAAGAAATTTCGTTAGACTTAGAATTTGGGGGTATTAACAAAGATCCTTGGGGTAACCAAAAAGCTGGTTTTTCAGTGAATGGAAAAATCAATAGAAAAGATTGGGAGCTAAATTGGAATGCACCGCTGGAAACTGGAGGTTTTTTAGTAAGTGAAGAAGTTACATTAATGGCTGAAGTTCAGTTTGTAAAGCAAGCATAATTGGTTTAAGGCTTTTAAAAATGCTGTCATAGGTAAATACTATGACAGCATTTTTTTTAGATTTAATCTAGGGTCAAAAAATGTGTGAAATATGCAACAAATTTATTTAATTGAGTAAAGCCCAAGGAGAAATCAAAATCTACATTTGATAACTCGTAAACACTTTACAAATAAATAAATTATGAAAAAGCAACTAACAATTTATCTATATGGAATCTCAATCATACTATGCGGATTGTTTCTATTATTCTCAAAAAACACGGCTTTTGAACTTATCAAGAATAGCCTAGGAATTACTTTATTAGCTGGTGCCCTATTGGCTTTTATTTCTGCTTTTGCAAGAGAAAGAAAACAAGTACAATTTGCCTATCATGAAATGCATGCCATTGCGATGATGGTTTATGGTATTTTTAATAAAAGAAATTTTAAACTAATTATACGACCCTAATGTTCCATTTTTACTTCAAAAAACACCATTGTCCCTTTATTTAGCTCGCTTTCAATTCCTATTTTGCCGCCTGCCTCTTCGATGTATTCTTTACAAAGTAACAAACCTAAACCTGTACCCTTCTCATTTTTTGTTCCAAAGGTTGTATAATGTTCAAAAGGTGAAAAAACCTTTTTAGTAGCTTCCGCTGACATTCCTAATCCTGTATCTTGTACGTTTATCCTTATATAACCAGCCCTTTCAGCGGCTGAAACACTTAAAATAATTTTCCCACCTTCGTAGGTAAATTTGATAGCGTTGCTGATTAAATTTCTTAGAATTAACTGCAATTGATTCTTGTCAAAATACACAATTACCCGTTCATTAATATGATTTTGCAGACTTATATTCTTCTCTCCCAATTGTATTCTATACAATTCCATCATTTCTTGAATAGGTTTTCTTAAATCAAAAATTTCTGGTTCACTTCTAACCCCAGTTAGCTGACTTCTCGACCAATTTAATAAATTCTCTAAAGTAAGATTTAGGGTATCTACATTCTTGCTTATACTTCCTAATGATTTCTTTAATTCCTCATAGGTTAAATCATCATCAGCAACCCAATTTAAAACAGTACTTAATGATTTTATTGGTGCCCTTAAATCATGCGCAATAATCGAAAAAACTTTATCCTTAATTAAATTACTTTCATATAATTCGGCTGCTTGTTCTTCCAATAAAGTGGTTCTTTCAACAATTATGCTAGATTGATTTTGATTAACCTTTGTCAAGGATTCAGTTAATAACTCAACTTCTTTAAAAGATTTGGAAAATAAACGCGTAATAGTCAATGCTTGAATAGTGGAAAAAATGAAAATTGAAGCTGGTAGTAAATAAACAAAATTGATTATCCCTTGACTATGCAAAATATCATTCAAACCAGCAAAAAACGTAATTAAATATGCACCTCCAACCCAATTTGCAAATGGCCTTTTGTTGACCATTATCTTTATAATTAAATTTAAAAAATAAAGCAACAGTAAGACACAAACAAATAAGTAAGTTGGAATTAGGTAAGACGTTATGGCAACTGGAAGTAAACTAAAAAACACTGTAAATGTAGATTGTAGCCATAAAATTCCTGAAACTACCTTTCGGTTTAAATCCCTTGGATACATACTATAGATATACAGCATACCAAAAAGTAAAATCAAAACTAGAGAAGTAAATTCTATCCTAACTACAATTTCCCAAGGAAAATTTGAACTTACTTGTTTGATTAATATAATCCCTGAAGAACTAATTCTTAGTGCCGCAGACAAACATAATAAAGCAAAATATAAGGAACTTTTTTCCTTAGTTCTAACATAATAAAAGGCAACAAAGTAAAAAAACAAAACAAATAATGAACCACTTAAAAAGGCTGCAGTAATTATTTCAATATTAGTTTTTTCATCTACTATAGAAGATTTACCTATATAAGGCATATACCAAATTCCTCCTTGCCTATAATGAAAGTTAGAAACTTGCAAGGCTATTTCTAAGGTATCGGATGGGGTTTCAAAATGAAAATCCCCTGGGGCAAAATCTGGTTTTGATTCATCTTCAATGATTCCAAACTTTCCTGCCGATGCTTCTAAACTCCCATTAATATACAATTGATAATTTGTCCCAATGGCATACAATTTAATCGATAAACTTAACTCAGAAAGCTTGTCTTGATGAATTCTACAAACATAAGTACCATATCCGATTTCTTTATTCCCAGAACTTCCCCAACTTCCTGGCACCTCACAATCTGCTCCTCCCAAATAATTCGACTGCTTTACCTGGTCGTAAGTTTTGCCATAAAACAACTTCCAATAAGAACTACCCAAGGGCAAAGGTTCTTTAGAAAAATCAGAAACAATTGCTTTTGAAGGTTGTGAAAACCCATAAAAGCAGTTTAATTGTATAAAAATAAATAGAATTAAAATTCTCAAAATGAAGTGTCAATTTGTATCAAAGCCATTGCAATTAAATAAAAATTGTCGACTTAAACCTTATTTTATTACTTCGTATTTGTGTCAAATATGTTTTTTGAAGAGTTTAATGCATTTTGGGATGCCGAAATTGCAACAGGAGATTGTGCTTGGGTTCATGGCTATTTAGTATTTTCAACAACCCACTATTCGTTCTGCTTGCTTCCGTATTCATCCTATTCAGACCCTAATCGACTAACAAACTGCTACTTAGTCTTCGAAGATTTATGGCATTCAAAAAACAACTTGGTTAAAAGTAGAATAAAAAGTATTATTGGTTTGAACCAAAAAAAGCACGCACGTCAATCTATATTGAATATACTTACTAAGCCTCAAGCAGATGCTTTTTTTGAGAAAAATCACCTTTTAGGCCCTTGTAATAGTGGAGTTAAAATGGGCTTATTTATGCAAGATGAATGTTATGCAGCTATGGCTTGGAGCAAACCTCGCGTATTTATTGATAAACAGGTTTATTACCACTCCTATGAAATGGTAAGATTTGCTACAAAAATGAATTTCACAGTAAACGGGGCATTAAGTAAACTATTTAAAGGATTTATTTTGCATAAACATCCAGTACACTTAATGACTTACACAGACAATGATTGGGGAAATGCTGATTCGTTTTCAAAACTTGGCTTTATCAAAGTTGGTTCAAGCCAAAACCTAAATTTTTGGGTTGAACCCAACACCCATGAAAGAAAATACAATCTCGCTTCAAATGAAAATCCTATAGATTTTATTAAGGGCTTTAATACAGGAAATACAAAATGGATAGCAGACTTTACAATTTAATTCTTGAAGCTAAAGAAACTGCTCTGATACTTGTTCTGGGGCCTACCGCTAGCGGAAAAACACGATTTGCCATTAAACTTGCTCAGATTTTAAATGGCGAAATCATTAGTGCTGACTCACGCCAAGTTTACAAAAACATGGATATTGGTACTGGAAAAGACTTATTTGAATACAAAAATGCAGCTATCGAATATCACTTAATTGATGCACTTGAAGCAGGACAAAAGTATAACTTACAGCAATTTCAATTGGATTACAATATTGCTCTCGAAAAAATTAAAAACCAATCTAAAAAGCCAATTCTATGCGGAGGAAGTGGCTTGTATTTAGAAGCAGCAATTGCCCCAAAGCTAAATACCCAAATTCCAGAAAACCCTAGCTTTAGAGCAACTTTGCAGAGCAGAACACTTGCGGAATTAAACCAAATTTGGGTCGAACTAAAACAAGATAAAAGACAAAATTACCCAGATTTAAGTACACATAAAAGAGCAATTCGCGCCATAGAAATTGCACAGTTTTTAATTGATAATCCAGCTTTCAATTTTGCAACAAGAACAATCGATAAATATCTTGTTTTTGGTATTGAACCTACCTTAAATCAAAGACGCAAAAACATTGAAGTTAGACTTCAATCACGGCTAAAAAATGGAATGATTGAAGAAGTTGAATCCCTTGTAAAAGCAGGTTTAAGTAAAGAGGAATTAATTTATTATGGACTAGAATACAAATACTTAGCACTGTATTTATATGGGCATTTAACTTTTGAACAAATGTATCAACAACTATTAATTGCAATTCAGCAATTTGCTAAGCGACAGATGACCTATTTCAGAAAAATGGAAAAAGAGGGTATCAAAATCAATTGGTTCAAACCGGAAGAAATAAATGAAATCTATGACTACCAAGGATAACAAAATTAAACATTTCGAGAACCTGCACATTTTGCTTTGGCTTATTAAAGATAGTTGTTGGATGTTAGAGTTAAAGTTAATTGGCACCCTGGCCTTCTTTCCTACAATAGCTATGGCGCTTTATATTTGCTGGCGTTCTTCTTCTAAACCCCTTGATTTTGCAGCTAACTTGGCTGTTACTGCTTGGATTCTAGCAAATGCTAGTTGGATGTTTTATGATTTTTACCATTGGCCGCTAAAGCCAATATCTCTAGGCTTTTTCTGTATTGGTTTGTTAATAATCTCTTATTATGTAATGAAAGTATTTATACCAAAAAAACCTGATTTTAATAATTAGGTACAATACTTTACATTTGAATAAAATTCGACTAAATGAAAAAATTATTTACACTATTATTTGGCTGTGTTGCAGCATTGCAATTATTGGCTCAACCTTGTACTCCAGATCCAACATTAACCTATCCTGGAATCAAGCCTATTAAATTGCCTGATGGTAAGGTTGGAGAATTTTATTCTGAAGTTGTTTCATTAAAAGTTCCATTGGATACAACCGTTCTTTTTAATGGCTCCCCTGTAAGTGCAAGAATAGATTCAGCAAGGGTTATTTATATATCTTATTTACCAAAAGGATTTTCGTATGTGTGTGACAATGCAAATCAAACTTGGAAAGGTGGCGCTAAAGGTTGTGCTAAAATTTCTGGAACACCCGCTGCTTCAGAAGAAAAAAAGCATCTAATTTATGTAAAAACACAAACATGGTTTAAGGTAATTGGCCTTTCAAACCAATTCGACCAAATTGATTCTAGTTCAATCGACTTCACCATAACCGCCGCTAACTCACTTTTTGAAAGTAATGAATTGGCAAAGTTTACTGTTTATCCTAATCCGGCTAAAGACGAATTAACACTTGAGTTGTCTAAATATGATGCTAAAGCAAAATTTGAAGTGTATAATTTGTTGGGTTCAAAACAAAACCTAAACTACCAATTAAATCCAAACACAGGAACAGTTAAAATCAATACAAGAGAGCTTTCTCAAGGTGTTTATTTTGTGAAAGGATACCTTAACGGAAAAGAATGGCAAGCTAAATTCATTAAAGAATAAAGCTAAAGCTATAAGCTATAAAAAAAGCGCTGCTTTCAAATTTGGAAGCAGCGCTTTTATTTTTATAAAAATCCTAGTTGTAATTTAGCAGATTCGCTCATCAAATCCTGACTCCAGGGTGGATCAAAAGTAACTTTTACTTCTACTTCTTTTACCCCTTCCATGGCACCTAATTTTTGTTTGATTTCCTCTGGCATACTTTGCGCCGCAGGGCAAAATGGCGAAGTAAGCGACATGATAATTTCTATATTCAATTCATGTGAAACATTTACTTCATAAATTAGGCCTAATTCGTAAATATTCACAGGGATTTCTGGGTCGTAAACCGTTTGAAGCACTTGCATGGCTTCGTTTTGAACGTCTACAAAATTTCTTGTATTTTCTGTTGTACTCATTCCTTAGTTATTTTGAGTTAAAGCAAAGGCATACATTTTCATTTGTTTAATCATGCTTGCAAATCCATTACTTCTTTGCGAGCCAATCATATGATTCATGCCAATTTTTTCAATAAAATATAAATCAGTTTCTACAATTTCAGAAGGCGTTTTACCACTTAGAATCTTCACCAATAAACTTACTAAACCTTTGGTAATTTCTGTATTGCTATCTGCTTCAAAAAACAATTTACCATCTTGTTTAACAGGATACAACCAAACTTTACTCTGACATCCTTTAACGATAAACTCCTCTGTTTTGTGCTCCAAAGGCATTTCAGGTAATTTTTTACCTAAGTCCATTAAATAAAAAAGCTTGCTTTCCATGTCTTCTTCAAACAAGGAAAAGTCATCTATGATTTCATTCTGTATTTCTGTACTTGTCATTTATTATCTATTCACCATTTTTTTAAGGCTATCCAGCAATACATCAACCTCTTCCATAGTATTATAAACAGCAAAAGAAGCTCTAACCGTGCCTTCTATGCCAAAAAATTTCATCAAGGGCTGGGTGCAATGATGACCTGTTCTAACAGCAATACCTCTTGCATCCAGCAATAAACCTGTATCAAAAGGATGCTTGCCTTCTAATAAAAAAGATTGAACAGCAACTTTTTCTTTTGCTGCACCAAATAGCTTAATTCGGTTTGAACCAAACTCCCTTATTCCAGCATTAAAATGATTCAACAATTTTGATTCCCATTGAATAATAGCATCTTTCCCAATTCCATTTACAAATTCTAGGGCATATTTAAAAGCAATTACATCACCAATGTTTGGCGTTCCTGCCTCGAATTTAAATGGAATTTCATTATAAGTTGTGGATTCAAAACTTACTTCTTTTATCATCTCACCACCACCTTGGTAGGGAGGCATTTTATCCAGTAATTCGCGCTTCCCATACAATACTCCAACGCCGGTTGGTCCATATAACTTATGACCACTTAGTGTTAAAAAATCAACATCCAGTTGCTGAACATTAATCGGAAGGTGCGAACCAGCTTGGGCGCCATCTAATAAAACAATTGCACCAACTTTGTGTGCGGAATCAATTATTTCTTTAACTGGATTAATAGTGCCTAAAGCATTGCTAGCCCAAACACAAGCAACTATTTTGGTTTGAACCGAAAGAAGTTTATAAAAAGCTTCCAGGTCGAGTTCGCCATTTTCATGTATCGGAATAACCTTGAGATGAGCGCCTGTTTCTTCACATATCATTTGCCATGGAACAATATTACTGTGGTGTTCCATGTAAGATATTAATACCTCATCGCCCGGTTTTAGAAAAGCTTTTCCATAGGTTTGAGCAACTAAATTTATGCTTTCAGTTACTCCTTTGGTGAATATACATTCTGCAGCTTCTTTGGCATTAATAAACTGTTGAACTGATTTTCTAGTATCTTCAAAAAAACCAGTTGAACGATCTGCCAAAGCATGCGCACCTCTATGAATATTGGCATTATGAAGTTTGTAGTAGTCACCTAATGCCTCAATTACTTTAATTGGCTTTTGAGTGGTTGCAGCATTATCAAAGTAAACCAACGGATGACCATTCACTTCCTGATGCAAAATAGGAAATTGACTTCTTATAAAATTAATATCCAAGGTTGTAACACTCATATTTTTAATGGCTAAAGGCTAATAGCCAAAAGCTAAAAGGCATTTTACAATTTCCGCTCAATTTCTTCTTCTAATATCTGAACCAATTCTGGTATCTTTATTTTCTCAGCAATATCGTCTGCAAAAGCATTTAACAATAACTTTCTTGCTTCATTTTCTGAAATGCCTCTGCTACGTAAATAGAACATTGGTTCTTCATCTAATTGACCAATAGTTGCACCATGTGTGCACTTCACATCATCCGCAAAAATTTCCAATTGTGGTTTTGTGTTCACTGTGGCATCATTGCTCAATAATATATTCTGATTGCGTTGATAGGCGTTTGTTTTTTGTGCATCTAGGTGAACCATAATTTTACCATTGAACACCGCAACAGATTTATCCTTTAGAATCCCTTTGTACTTTTCATCACTAAAGCAATTGGGTTTGGCATGGTCTACTCTGCTATGGTTATCAACAAATTGTTGCCCATCAGGAATGTATAAACCATATAATAGACTATTGCAATTTTCTCCATTCATGTTAAAATGGAGATTATTCCTTACCCATTGTCCATCTAAAGTTAAAGTAACTTGATTGATATTAGTGTTAGCGTTTTGAACTATCTGTGTGTAATTGTTGTGGTATGAATCTCCTTTTGCTCTTTGCACTTTGTAATGTTCTAAAGAAGCATTTTCATCTACAAAAATTTCATTTACAACATTGGTAAAAGAGCTGTTGTCTCCAACTGCAATATAATTTTCAATAACAGTAGCAGCAGCAGATTTTTCAATAACTATCAAATTTCTAGGCTGCTGCAAAATATTACTTTCATTCGCATCTGTAATATTGGTTAGCATCAACGGATATTTCATTCGCTTACCAGCTGGCACATAAATGAAAGCGCCATCACTCATTAATGCCGAATTCATGGCATTGAGACCTTCTTCTTGCGGTAGATATTTGCCGAAATGAGTTTCAAAAATAGCTGCATGTTCTTTTCTGGCTTTGGCAAGATTTGTACAAATGATACTAGGTTCATCTTCAAGCCAAACACTTAATTCTGGAAAAAGACAACCATTCACAAAAACTATTTTATTAGATTCAATTTTGTTTAAGATTCCAGCCTTTACTAAAGCATCTGCATCAAGATTGCTAATACAAGAGGTTTGAAAGCCTATCTCAGAAATTTTACTCAAATTTGTATACTTCCATTCTTCATTTTTAATGGTAGGTATGCCGTTTTTCTGAAAGGTTTGAAATGCCTTTTTTCTATATTCAAAGAAATCATCCTTTTGAGCTTGATGCTCATAAAGTTTAAACTCACTTTCTATTTGTTGAACTAAATTCATGTATTTTATTTCTGCTTTGGCTGCTATTAAACAGCTGCTTCAACTTCTTGTTTGATCCAATCGTATCCTTTAACTTCTAACTCTTTTGCAAGAGAAGCATCTCCACTTTTAACAATTCTTCCTTTGTATAATACATGCACGAAATCAGGCACTATATAATCCAATAAACGTTGGTAATGTGTAATTACTAAAAATGATCTATCAGGATTTCTTAATTTGTTCACACCAGCTGAAACTAAGCGTAACGCGTCAATATCAAGACCTGAATCTGTTTCATCCAAAATTGCAAGTTTTGGTTCAAGCATGGCCATTTGAAAAACTTCATTTCTTTTCTTCTCTCCTCCACTAAAACCTTCGTTAAGTGAGCGAGAAGTAAGAGATTTATCCATTTCCATTTCCTCCATTTTACTGCGCATGAATTTAAGGAAATCGGTGGCCTCCATTGGCTCTAAACCTAAGTATTTCCGCTTTTCGTTGATGGCAGTTTTTAAGAAGTTAGTGGTGCTCACACCTGGTATTTCTATAGGATATTGAAAGGCCAAAAATAATCCTTCTCTTGCGCGGTCTTCTGGAGACATATCCAATAAATCTTTACCTAAAAAATCAACTACACCTTCTGTAACTTCATAATCATTTCTGCCTGCTAAAACAGCAGATAAGGTACTTTTCCCTGCACCATTAGGTCCCATAATGGCATGAACTTCACCAGGTTTAATATCTAAGTTGATGCCATTCAAAATGGACTTTCCTTCAATGCTTGCTTTTAAATTTTCAATTTTTAACATGATTCAATACTATATTTTAACCTACACTGCCTTCTAATGAAACTGCCAATAATTTTTGAGCCTCCACAGCAAACTCCATCGGCAATTGGTTCAAAACTTCTTTACAAAAACCGTTTACAATAAGCGAAATGGCCTCTTCCAAACCAATTCCTCGCTGACTACAATAGAAAATTTGGTCTTCACCAATTTTGCTGGTACTCGCCTCATGCTCTAAAGTAGCTGTATTGTTATTTACCTCGATATAAGGAAAAGTATGTGCGCCACTTCTATCACCAATTAACATGCTATCACATTGGGTATAGTTTCTTGCATGCTCGGCTTTCTTATTAACCTTAACCAATCCTCTATAGCTGTTATGGGATTTGCCAGCAGAAATACCTTTAGAAACGATTCTACTTTTGGTATGCTTACCAATATGAATCATTTTAGTTCCAGTATCTGCTACTTGCGCATTATTGGTAACTGCTACTGAAAAAAATTCTCCTGTACTATAATCACCTTTTAGAATGCAAGAAGGATATTTCCAAGTAATGGCAGAACCTGTTTCTACTTGTGTCCAACTGATTTTGGCATAAGCGCCTTCGCAAATTCCGCGTTTTGTAACAAAATTATAGATGCCTCCCTTTCCTTCTTTATCTCCAGGATACCAATTTTGAACCGTAGAATACTTAATTTCTGCTTTTTCTAATGCAATCAACTCCACCACGGCTGCATGCAATTGATTTTCGTCACGCATGGGAGCTGTGCAACCTTCGAGGTAACTAACATAGCTTCCTTCATCAGCTATTATCAGTGTTCTCTCAAACTGACCGGTATTTTCGGCATTGATACGGAAATAAGTGCTCAATTCCATAGGACAACGCACTCCTTTTGGAATATAGACAAATGAACCATCCGAAAATACAGCACTGTTTAATGCAGCGAAATAATTGTCTGTGTAAGGAACTACAGAACTTAAATATTTTTTAACTAAATCAGGGTGCTTGTGAACTGCCTCGCTGATGGCACAAAAAATTACACCCTTTTCTTTGAGTTGTTCTTTAAAGGTTGTGGCAATAGAAACTGAATCAAAAACGGCATCTACCGCAACACCTGTAAGTCTTTTTTGCTCTAATAAACTTATTCCCAATTTTTCAAAAGTCTTTAACAACTCTGGGTCAACTTGGTCTAGACTATCTAAAGCAATTTTCTGTTTTGGAGCAGCGTAATATATAATGTCTTGATAGTTAATTTTTGGATAATTGAAGTTTTGCCAATTGGGTTCCTCCATTTTTAGCCAATACCTAAATGCTTTTAAACGATACTCAAGCATCCATTCTGGTTCATTTTTTTTGGCTGAAATAAATCGAACGATGTCTTCGTTCAATCCTTTCGGTGCTGTATCCATTTCAATATCAGTAACAAAACCGTACTTATATTCCTGGCTAACAACCTGATCTATAATATCTACTTCTGGTTCAGACATGCAATATTCTCATTTGAGTTGGCGAAATTATGATTTTTGTCAGATTTATTTAAACTAAATCTAAATTAAAGACAAGATTCTAATTCGAATGTTTTAAAAATTAATTGAAATACTTTTTACCATTGCATTCTTAGTTTTTTAACTTTGAGACCGAAAATTAGAAATCCACATTGCAACTCAATCATAAATCATTTGGCCAAGGTCAAACCACTTTAATCATTCTTCACGGTTTCATGGGCTCATTAGATAATTGGCAAACACTTGCTAGTAAATTTGGTGATTTTGGCAATGTAATTACAATCGACCAAAGAAATCATGGCAAATCACCGCACACTGATGTACATTCCATTCCTTTGATGGTAAACGATTTAAAGTTATTCTTGGATCAACACAAACTCGAAACCATCTATTTAATGGGCCATTCTATGGGAGGAAAAGTGGCCATGCAATTTGCCTTAGACTTTCCAGATAAAATAGAAAAATTAGTAGTAGTAGATATTGCCCCTCGCAAGTATCATAGAGGACATGATGATGTTTTTGAAGCCATTTATGCCATTGACCTTAGCAAGATTCAAACAAGAAAAGATGCAGAACTTGCCATGGAACCTCTAATGCCTGATTATGGCACTAGACAGTTTTTACTCAAAAACCTAGACAGGAAGGAAGATGGCACCTATCAATGGAAAATGAACTTACCTGTTCTTCATACTTATTATGAGGAAATCATTCAAGAAATCGGTTCAAACCGAAAATTCTTAAACCCCACCTTAGTGATTAAAGGCGGAAAGTCTAATTATATAAAGCAATCAGACGAAGAAGATTTTTTACAACTGTTTCCTAACTATGAAATCAAAAGCATCCCTAATGCTGGTCACTGGGTGCATGCCGAGCAAGCAGAATTATTTTATAATGAAGTAGTTAATTTTCTTTATCGTTAATTGCATTTGCAACTTCCTGAAATTCTTTTGGAACACTTACTGTTTTTCGATCTGTATAATCAAAACAAACCATACCGGTTTTAGCCTCGCAAACCACTATTCCGTTTTGGTTTGTCATCCGATACATTAAATCGAAACTTCTTTTGCCAAAATCTCCAGCACCAATTTCTATGCTTAAAACATCCCCATAAAAGCATTCAGCCTTATATACTACTGCAACATCACCCATAATAACACCTACCCCTGCAAGGTTTTTTTCAGACCAATTCCATTGATTAAAATAGTGCATCCTTGCCTCTTGCATGTATTCCAAATACACATGATTGGCCAAATGATTGCCATAATTTAAATCCGAAATGCGGATGGGTATTTGAATGTTAAATAAAATATTTTCTGGTAAGGAAAGTTTAATTCTAGCCATATTATTCGTAAAAAACTGAAATTTCGTCTAAGGATTTTTTTGTTAAATCAGGAACTTGTGCATCAGGCTTTGGGTAACCCACAGGCAATACTAGATATGGCCTCTCATTGATTGGCCTATTCAAAATTTGGCTTAAAAAGTTCATCGGACTTGGGGTATGGGTTAAGGTAACCAAACCTGCGTGGTGAATGGCTTGGATCAAAAAACCACAAGCAATTCCAACCGATTCTTGCGAATAGTAGGTGTTGGATTTTATATTATTTTCGAGTTCATATGCCTTTCTAAAAATAATTATTAACCAAGGAGCTTCTTCAAGAAAGGGTTTATTCCAATCTGTACCTAAGGGCGCCAAATCTTTTAACCACTCCTCTCCCATTCTATTGTTGTAACTTTCAAATTCTTCCTTTTCAGCCGCAGCCCTAATTTGCATTTTAATTTCTAAATTTGAAACAGCACAAAAGGTCCAAGGTTGTTTATTGGCGCCACTCGGAGCAGTTCCGGCACTTAGAATGATTTTTTCGATTAGTTCTTTCGGAACGGCTTCTGTGGAAATGTCTCTAACCGACCTTCTTTTCTTAAGTTCTTGGAAATTGTTCTCAGCCGACATAATCATTTCAGTAGCTGCTTTGGGCTTAAAATCTAGAGGTTTGAACCTATACATACATTTCGCTCATTAAATTATTAAAATACTTTACACTTTTCAATAACCTACTTCCATACCAACTAAAAAGTTCTCCATCTACCAGTAAGACTTTAGCCTTTGGCAAGAATGATTTCAATTCTTCAATATGTTTTTCATTAAATGGATAAGGTTCTGATGACAACAAAATAAGTTCAGGATTTAGTTCTAATAAATTTTCATTTGTTAATTGCGGATACCTTGCAAATTCATTAGAGACAACATTAATCAAACCCATTCTTTTCATCATATCATTAATAAAGGTGTCGTTTCCAGCAGCCATCCAAGGGGCTCTCCAAATAAGGTACAAGCATTTTTTGGTTTCGGTTTGAACCAATAAATCTTCAAAATCTAAATGGATGTTTTCTGCAATTTTGTTTGCTTCCTCTGTTTTTCCAACCAATACCCCAACTTGCTCAATCATAATCAACGCATCCTTTAAATCCTTGATATCGCTCATCCACACTGGAAATTCAAGCATTAGTTCTTCAATTTGCTGTTGTTCGTTTTCCTCTTTGTTACCAATAATTAAATCTGGCTGAAGGCTTTTTATCAAGTCCATTTTAAGCTTTTTGGTCCCGCCTATTTTTAATTTGCTTTCATGCATTTCTTTGGGATGAATACAAAAAATGGTTTGAGCAATTACCTCATTCTTTAAGCCTAAATCGTATAATAATTCGGTTTGGGAAGGCACAAGACTGATGATTCTTTTGGGCGGATAGTTAAAACTAACCCTCCTACCCATCATGTCTAAAACAGCTTTTTTCTCAGATATCATGAAGCAAAAAAGCGAAAGAAAACGAAATATCCCAAAGGCTATTATCTTTGCAAGCGTATATCTAAGAAAATTTATGGGAAGAGTATTCGAAAAACGGAAACATAAGATGTTTGCACGTTATGCAAAAATGAGTCAGGCCTTTACCAAAATTGGCAAAGAAATTTCTATTGCAGTAAAGATTGGAGGGGCAGACCCAGAGGGTAATTCAAGGTTAAGAGCTATCATTACCAATGCCAAATCCATCAACATGCCCAAGGCAAATATTGATGCTGCCATTCAAAGAGCCTCAAGTAAAACTGAGAAGGAGATGGAAGAAATTGCCTACGAAGGAAAAGGGCCTCATGGTGTAGCCATGATTATTGAAACTGCTACGGATAACCCAACAAGAACCATTGCCAACCTTAGGGCACATATGAATAAAACGGGTGGACAGATGTTGAACTCAGGAAGTCTTGATTTCTTATTCGAAAGAAAAGGGATTTTTCTTATACCTATGGAAGGCATCGATTTAGAGTCTTTTGAATTAGAAATGATTGACTTTGGAATGGAGGATATGGAAGAAGATGGAGAAGGAAATTATATCATCACTGTTCCATTTACTGAGTTTGGTGCAATGCAAAAAGCATTGGAAGACAATAAAATCGAAATTAAGAATGCCCAATTGCAACGCTTGCCTACAAATGGTGTTGAGTTAAATGAAGAACAATTGGAGGATTTTGGCAAATTGCTAGATAGATTAGACGAAGACGATGATGTTGTTAATGTTTGGCATAATTTAAAATAAAGTGAAAACTAGGTCGTCCCGTAAACCAAAGCTTATCGAAAGGCAAGCTGAGCACTCTGATTTAAAGGCAATCATAAAATTGTCACAAATCTGCTTCCCAAAAAATGACCCATGGACCTTGCCCATGCTAGAGAGTCAATTTAAGTTGTTTCCAGAAGGAATGCAAGTAATAGAATATGAGGGAGAAATTGTAGGTTCGGCCAGTAGTTTAATTATAAGTTGGGATGAATATGATGACGACCACAGTTGGAAAGAAATTTGCGACAATGGGTTTATCACTAATCATGATGAGGAAGGTGATACTTTATATGGCATTGAGGTTATGGTTCATCCTGATTACCAAGGTTTAAAAATCGGAAGGCGCTTGTATGAAATGCGCAAGGTGCTCTGTTTGGAGAAGAACTTAAAACGAATTTTAATTGGCGGTCGAGTTCCAAATTACCATAAATACTCAAATGATTTTGGGATACGAGCCTACATTAAAAGAGTTGTAGATAAAAAAATTAAGGATCCAGTAGTTACCTTTCAACTCTCACAAGGGTTTACCATTCAAAGAATCATAAAAGATTACTTGCCAGAAGACTTAGAAAGTGAAGGGTATGCCTTATCGTTGGAATGGATTAATTTGGATTATGTACCAGAAATTAAAGAAAGAAGTGTATTAATGAAAAAGGTTCGTATTTGTTGCATACAATACGAACTAAGAAAAATAAGAAGTTTTAAAGAATTTGCTCAACAATGCGAGTATTTCACAGATGTGGCTTCAAATTACAAATCTGATTTCGCATTATTTCCAGAGCTTTTTACCACTCAACTTTTATCGCTGCATGAATACAAAAGTATGAGTCCGGAGGACAGTATCCGTAAAATTGATGAATATACTGATGATTATATCGAGTTGTTTTCTCGCCTTTCCATGGAATACAACATCAATATTATTGCTGGAACGCATTTACAAGTAGAAGGAGAAAATCTGTATAATATTTCATACTTATTTAAGCGCGATGGCACTTACGAAAAGCAATATAAAATTCATATTACAAGCAACGAAAGTAAGTGGTGGGGCGTTAAGCCAGGCAATGAAATTAAAACCTTTAACACAGATTGTGGCAGGGTAGCTATTAATATATGTTATGATGTTGAATTTCCAGAAATGGCAAGAATTGCGTGTAACAAAGGCGCCAAAATTATTTTTGTACCTTTTTCTACTGATGAGAAGCATGGTCATTTAAGAGTGAAAATTTGTGCTCAAGCTAGGGCAGTTGAGAATCAAGTTTTTGTTGCAACCGCAGGAACAATTGGAAATATTCCATCTGTAGATAACATGGACATTAATTATGCGCAATCTGGGATTTATACACCTTCAGATTTTGCCTTTCCTCCTGATGCTATTGCAGGGGAATGCAGCACTAATATAGAAACAGTTGTTATTGCAGATTTAGATCTTGCAGCCTTAGAGAGGGCAAGAAATACAGGAACTGTTCTAAATTGGAAAGACAGAAGGAATGATATGTATGATGTTTTAGAAAAGTAAGTAGGTTAATAAATTGGAATTTCAACAACAAAAGAGCTGCCTTTTCCAAGTTCACTAACCACTGATATTTTACATCCTAAGGCTTCTAGCTTCGATTTAACCAAAAACAAACTCAGTCCTCTTCCTGTAGATTGTTTATGAAAGCGTTGGTAAAACCCAAATAATCTGTCTTTAAGCCTTGATGTTTCAATGCCTAGACCATTATCGATTACTTCGATGTATAATTTACTTGCATTTTCAAACGCCCTAATCTTTAACTCTAAAGGTTGAGAATCTTTGCAATAATGAATTGCATTTTTGATTAATGTATTTAGTGTATACTGTAATATGAATTTAGGAAAATTGAGAGTCAAGTTTTCATTTATTTCTAAAAGGACATTAGCATTTACTCTATCCAATTCGCTTTTAAACTCATTTATTTCGGTTTGAACCAACTCCTCAAGTGCAATATTATCTGATTGAAGAGGGTCTAACTTCCTTGATTCAATTCCAAGTATAAGATCGGTAAGCGTTTGATTTAGATTTTCAGAACTTATTCTTAAGCCTTTGATTAAATCTTCATCATGACGTTTTTCTACTTCAAGTAAACTTGTAATGGCAAGAATATTGGTAAGTGGCCCACGCATGTTATGGGTGGTTATGAAATTGTACTTTTCTAGATTTTCATTCATTCGGCAGAGTTCCAAAATAATTTGATTCTTTTCCTCTATAGCCCTTTTAAGTGGTGTAATATCTCTAGAGTTAATGATAAAAGCATTTAATTCAGGATTATTTAACTGGTTATTTCCAAAAGCCTCAAGATGCAAATAAGAGCCATCTTCATTTCTAAACCTAAACTCAACTTTTTCGGCAGCACCCTCTACTTGTGTCGCTCTGCTAAAGGTTTCTGCCACAAATTTCACATCATCTGGATGCACCATTTCTAATATATTCTTGCCTTTAAGTTGATTTTCTGCATAACTCATTTTCTGTTTTGTAGAACTGCTGTGAAAAGTAATTTCACCAGCTTTATTTACAATGGTAATGATATCACGACTATTGAGTAAAATTAACTTAAAGGCCTCTTCTGAAATGATACCTCCATTATTGAGTATATGATTGTTCTCCATAATTCCTATGCAACTATAGCGCTAATATAATTAAATCTCGATACTCATTTGTTTGTGGCTTAAGATAATTTTCCCATGCCACTAGGTCTCCAGCACCAATTATCCAAATTACGTTTTTACGCCACAATAAATCCTTTACATCTAAAATTTGCGCATCTATTTGTGCTACCTTCATAAATTCATACCCAGCAGGGTCGGATGGATTTATATCATCAATAATCATGGTATCAGCTACTTTCCAATCCCAAAAACTTGGACCAGGAATTTGATTGGGTGCAGATTTTATATCTGAAAGAAATTTTGCAAAGGGCACGAATGCACAGGTTTTCCAATGAAAAGCTCTTTCAGTGGCCATTCCAATGGCTAATGTTGTTTTGCCAACATTAGCCGGTCCATATACAATGACATGGGTTGGCTTGCCCTTTACTTTTAAAAAGCTATCTACCAATTTTACATTTTGCTGATGCATAAGGTGAGGCCATTGTGAAAGCCTACATTGCCATGGAAACCTTGCTTGTTGCAAGTAAATTTTAACTGGATACCAATAACAAAAGGCTACCAAAAGGTAAATCCCCACAGCTATTAAGGCCCATTTTAAGGAGAAATTTGCATCAAAATATTGATAAAAACACAATGCACCTAGCCAAAAAAAGCAAATATCAGTAAAGGTATCAAAAAAGATGTTTAACCATTTTGGCTGAAAGGTATACTGACTTTGTGTATTGAGTTTAACTTTAGCACTATCCTTTTTTAATAATAAAGGTCCTAAAAAATTATAGGCTTCAAAACAAGTCCAAATAATTCCACTAAAGTAAGCTGCACAATCAAACCTTTTGTAATGGGTTAATTGGTAAAATAAAACTGCCAATATAACGCCTAAAGAAAAATGCCCTAACTGATTTGCTAGCCAAGCATAGCTCAAACTAACCCCTCTATATGAATCCTTTCCAATTAAATCATCTTTAAGCTGGGTTAAAATATCTTTTAGGCTTAGTTTTTTCATGAGGTAAAAATAAATATTGCCCAAGGTTTTATTTCTTCCATTTAATAAGTAAAACTATACATCTAAACATTCAAATCAACTTTATCCATTATTCAAAATCGGTTTTCTGATTATATTTGCCCTATGGAAAGAAATGAAAAAGAAATAATGTCAGAAACTTCTGATTTTTTACCTTTATTGGGAACAGACTATATAGAACTTTGGGTTGGTAATGCAAAACAAGCTGCACACTACTATAAAACGGCCTTTGGCTTTCAAAGTCTTGCCTATGCTGGACCAGAAACTGGGGTAAAAGATAGAACTTCATACGTTTTGGTTCAAAACAAAATGAGATTGATGTTAACCTCTCCATTACATTCTAACTCAGAAATAGCAGAACACCACAAAAAACACGGAGATGGCGTAAAGGTGCTTGCTTTATGGGTTGATGATGCTTATGACGCATTCGAGCAAACCACAAAAAGAGGCGGAAAACCCTACCTTCAGCCCACAACCTTAACAGATGCCGATGGAGAAGTTAGAATGAGTGGAATTCACACTTATGGTGAAGTGGTTCATTTGTTTATAGAAAGAAAAAATTATACTGGGGCATTCATGCCTGGGTTCAAAAAACTAGAAAGTACTTATAATCCAGAACCAGTTGGTTTATTGTATGTTGACCATTGTGTGGGTAATGTTGGTTGGAACCAAATGAATCCTTGGGTAAAGTTTTATGAAGAGGTTATGGGTTTCAAAAATATTTTATCTTTTGATGACAATGATATCTCTACGGAATATTCAGCCTTAATGAGCAAGGTTATGAGTAATGGAAACGGATATGTTAAGTTTCCTATCAACGAGCCGGCTGAAGGAAAAAGAAAATCGCAAGTTGAAGAATATTTAGAATTCTATGAAGGGGAAGGAACACAACACATTGCAATTGCTACTCAAGATATAGTTTCTACAGTTAAACAATTAATGGCTAGAGGAGTAGAGTTTTTAAAAGTACCAAATACGTATTATGATGACTTGTTAGACCGAGTTGGTCCTATTGAAGAGGATTTAGAACCATTAAGAGAACTAGGAATATTGGTGGATAGAGATGATGAAGGCTATTTGTTACAGTTATTTACCAAACCTGTGGAAGATAGACCAACCATGTTCTATGAGATTATTCAAAGAAAAGGCGCAAAATCTTTTGGAAAGGGTAATTTCAAAGCACTTTTCGAAGCCATTGAAAGGGAACAAGAACTTAGAGGAAATCTTTAATTTAAGGGCTTTACGCCTTCTTGTTTTTGACAATCTTTACTTCAAGTTTTCTTTAACATAAGGAAACAAACTATTTTTACTATTTTCGCGCCAATGGACCATATTAGGAATTTTTGCATTATTGCACATATTGATCACGGGAAAAGTACACTTGCAGACAGGTTGCTTGAATACACAAACACAACCTCAAAGCGTGAAATGCAAGCACAGGTTTTAGATGATATGGACCTGGAAAGAGAAAGAGGGATTACCATTAAAAGTCATGCTATCCAAATGGATTACAGCTTGGATGGAAAAAAATATACGCTAAATCTGATTGATACGCCGGGTCACGTTGATTTTAGTTATGAGGTTTCAAGATCAATTGCAGCTTGCGATGGAGCCCTTTTAATTGTTGACTCTAGTCAAGGAATCCAAGCGCAAACCATTTCAAATTTATACCTTGCAATTGACCAAGGATTAGAAATCATTCCAATTCTCAATAAAATTGATTTACCTCATTCAATGCCTGAAGAGGTTAGTGACCAAATCATTGATTTAATAGGTTGCGATTATACAGATATCTTAAGAGCTTCTGGTAAAACAGGTGCAGGTGTTCATGAAATTCTTAAAGCAATTGTTCACCGAGTTCCAGCTCCCAAAGGAAATGCTGAGGCTCCTTTAAAAGCTTTAATTTTTGATTCGGTTTTCAACTCTTTTAGAGGCATTATTGCTTATTTTAGGGTGTATGATGGCGTTATTAAAAAGGGAGACAAGGTTAAATTCATGTCTACCGGCGCAGAATATATTGCAGAAGAAGTTGGCGTATTAAGGTTACAACAAGAACCAAAAGCAGAAATTAGAGCTGGAGATGTTGGTTATATTATTTCTGGAATTAAAGAAGCAAGAGAAGTTAAAGTTGGGGATACCTTAACCCACATCGACAGGCCTACAAATGAAGCTGTTAAAGGTTTTGAGGATGTTAAACCTATGGTTTTTGCTGGTATTTATCCTGTAGATACAGAAGATTTTGAAGAATTAAGAGAAAGCATGTATAAACTGCAATTAAATGATGCTTCTTTAACTTTTGAACCAGAGTCGTCTGCAGCATTAGGGTTTGGTTTCCGTTGCGGATTTTTAGGAATGCTGCACATGGAAATTATTCAAGAACGTTTGGAACGTGAATTTAAAATGACCGTAATTACCACCGTTCCCAATGTAAGTTACCATGCCTACACCAATAAGGACGAAATGATTGTGGTTAACAATCCTAGTGATTTACCAGAACCCAATTATATAGATCACGTTGAGGAGCCTTTTATCAATGCTCAAATCATTACCCATTCTGATTATGTAGGCGCCATAATGGGCCTTTGTCTTGGAAAAAGAGGAATTCTAAAAGAACAAAAATACCTAACCACCAATAGGGTTGAATTAATTTTTGATATGCCTTTAGCAGAGGTTGTGTTCGACTTTTTTGATAAACTTAAAACTATCTCAAGAGGATATGCCTCTTTTGATTACCATCCGATTGGTTATGTGGCTTCCGACTTAGTTAAATTAGACATTTTACTTAACAAGGAACAAGTGGATGCTTTGTCTGCAATTATTCATAGAGATAGAGCCTATGACTTTGGAAAAAGAATTTGTGAGAAATTAAAAGATTTAATACCAAGACACCAGTTCGAAATTCCAGTTCAAGCCTCAATTGGTGCCAAAGTTATTGCAAGAGAATCTATACGCGCCCTAAGAAAAGACGTTACAGCAAAATGTTATGGAGGAGATATTTCAAGAAAACGTAAGCTCCTTGAAAAACAAAAAGAAGGTAAAAAACGCATGCGTCAGGTAGGGTCAGTTGAAATTCCTCAATCTGCATTCATGGCTGTATTAAAACTTGACTAAACCTTTGATCCTATGAAAATACTTAGCGGCTTAGATGTTTCAAAAGCACTTAGAATAGAAATAAAAGAAAAAGTAGTCGCTCTTAAAACTTCAGGCAAAAAAACCCCACACCTCGCTGCAATTCTTGTTGGAAACGATGGTGCAAGCATGACATATGTTGCTGCCAAAGAAAAAGATTGTCAAGAAGTAGGATTTAATTCTACCGTTTTAAAATTTGACGCAAGTATATCTGAAGTAGATTTAATAAAGGAAGTAATTAAAATTAATGATAATCCAGATATTGATGGTTTGATTGTTCAATTGCCCTTACCAAAACACATCAGCGAAAAAAAGATTACCGAAACTATTAGCTATAAGAAAGATGTAGATGGCTTTCACCCAATGAATGTTGGTATGATGTTCAAAGGAATCAAAACTTTTTTGCCAGCTACTCCCTTCGGAATTATTAAGATGTTGGCTTATTATAACATCGAAACTGCTGGTAAACATTGTGTAATCATTGGTAGAAGTGATATTGTAGGAAAACCAATGAGTGCCTTAATGTTGCAACAAAATTGTACTGTTACCGTTTGCCATAGCAAAACTCCTGATGTGAGTGTATTCACAAAACAAGCTGATATTATCATCGCTGCAGTTGGTTTACCAAATTATCTAACTGGAGAAATGGTAAAAGAAGACGCGGTAGTTATAGACGTTGGCATAACACGTGTGGCCGATGCTAGTAATAAAAATGGCTATAAATTAGTTGGTGATGTTCATTTCGAATCAGTTGCCCCAAAATGCAGTTGGATTACACCAGTTCCAGGCGGTGTTGGGCCAATGACAAGAGTTGGTTTATTGCTAAACACTTTAGAAGCTATAAACTCAAAGTAGCTCGGTTTGAACCAAATAATGTAATTACTTGACCCATTTATTCAAAAGCGCTTGAATACTTGGAAAATAAGCTTGTCCATAATTGTTAAAATGCACTAGATGATAATACATTTTACAAAAATCTAATCTTATTTCCCAATCTGATTGTAAAGGATAAACTGATTGGTAAGCTTCATAAAATTCCATTGGAAAACTTCCCACCAGTTTAGACATTGCTAAATCCATTTCTCTGTGACCAAAATATACAGATGGATTTAGTAAACATGGCGCTCCTTCTGCATTTGAAATAATATGTTCTTTCCAAAAATCACCGTGCAATAAGGCAGGTGGTTCTTCTGGAAATGCAAATTCTACAAACTCAATAAATCGTTCGAATAAACGCATCGTTTCTTGAGAAAGATGGTACTTATCAGCAACAACTTTTATGTTATTTAATAACCTGTATTTAATAAAGAACTCACTCCAATTAGACATTCTATGATTAATTTGAGTGCACTGACGCAGATAATTATCCTCAGAATACCCAAAATACCTATTAGTAATTTTGTGTTGCTTTGCCAAACCTTCCCCAAGTAAGGCATAAAAATCTTTGTGAGGAGCTGTTGACTCAATATACTCTAAAACAAAAAAGGTATTTAAACCCAATTCTTGAACACCTATTGGTTTACAAACATCTAAACATTCAGCACTTTTTAACTCCAATAGGCCATTTTTCTCCTTTTCAAAATACCTTGGATACTGTTTAATCGCATGGCATTTAACATAAAACACGCCTTTGTCAGACACAACTTTATAGGACTGATTAACCTCACCCCCACTTAAATGGTGCAAAGAATAAACCTTTACGGTTTGATTCAGTAATTTTTCTAATACTATTTGAAACAGCGTTGCGTCCATAATTAATCAACCAAATATCAACAAGGTTTTTAATGCATACAAAAATTCTGACTTTTACAAGCCAAACCAAAAAAAGTTATGGCCAAGATATTAATAATTGACGACGAAAAAGCAATAAGGAATACACTTCGTGAAATTTTAGAATACGAAGGATACCAAATTGAAGAAGCAAGCAACGGCGAAGAAGGCATTCAAAAAATTGAATCTGAGGACTTTGACATGGTTTTGTGCGATGTAAAAATGCCTAAAATGGACGGCATGGCTGTTCTTAGTAAAGCCAAGGAAATTGACGAAGATTTGCCTATTGTAATGATTTCTGGACATGGCAATGTTGAAATGGCTGTTGAGGCAACAAAAAAAGGAGCATATGATTTTATTGTAAAGCCACCAGATTTAAACAAGTTATTGATTATTGTTAGAAACAGTATCGATAAAAAGGAATTGGTAGTTGAAACCAAGGTACTAAGAAGAAGGGCTTCAAAAACCAGAGATATCATTGGAGAATCCCCAGCAATTAAGAATATCTTAGACACCATAGACAAAGTTGCTCCTACAGATGCTAGGGTGTTAATAACAGGTGATAATGGAACAGGAAAAGAACTTGTTGCAAGGTGGATTCATGAAAAGAGCATGCGCTCGAAACAAGCTTTGATAGAAGTAAATTGTGCTGCGATTCCAACTGAATTAATAGAAAGTGAATTATTTGGACACGAAAAAGGCGCCTTTACTTCTGCCATTAAACAACGCATTGGCAAATTTGAACAAGCACACAATGGAACTATTTTTTTAGACGAAGTTGGCGACATGAGTCTTTCAGCACAAGCCAAAGTGCTTAGAGCGCTGCAAGAGAACAAAATTACTAGAGTTGGCGGAGAAAAGGACATTGAAGTAGATGTGAGGATTATTGCAGCTACAAATAAGAACTTACTAAAAGAAATCGAAAAGGGTAATTTTAGAATGGACTTGTACCATAGGATTAGTGTAATTCTAATTCATGTTCCTTCTTTGCACGATAGAAGAGATGATATTCCTTTGTTGGCAGATAAGTTTATTAAAGAAATTTGTGAAGATGGCGGTTTACCTAAAAAATCATTTACCCCACAAGCATTAGAGGAATTTAAAAAATTGAACTTTTCAGGAAACATTAGAGAATTAAGGAATATAGTAGAACGACTTGTAATCTTGGGTCAAACCAGAATCACAGTTGAGGATATTCAAAAATTTGCTAGTCCAATAAATGCAAGAGACGAAGAAAAATCTATTTATGAAAGGTTTAACACACTGCAAGACTTTAAAGAATATGTAGAGCGCATTTTTATTGAAGAAAAACTTAAAAAGAATGGATGGAATGTAGCCAAGACAGCTGCAGAAATAGACATTCAAAGAAGTCACCTCTATAATAAAATAGAAAAATACAGCCTAAAACGAGGAGAGGTAAACGACTAATAAAATTCAACAATAATATTAGAACCCTTTCTTAATCCGAGTAATTGTGCACCTCTGCCTCTGTATATAGCAATTTCAAGTAAATTCATTTCATTGAAGAGCAATAGGTCATCGCCTTCTTGCCCTTCATGATAATGAGTACTTATCTTGTCTATGTAATGCCTATTAATGTAAAAAACTTTGAAGTTTCTGCCAGCCCTTTTTTCTTCAAATAACTGTTTTGTGATATTGGTTATACCATTTTGATAATTGTCTACCAATAAAATTGTTCCAATTATTTTTCCATCAGGTTCTATTACAGGAGCTAAAGATTTTTTTACGTTTTGAACCAACCCGGGTTCAGCAATTTCCTCGAAACTGTTTGTTTCTAGAAATTTTGCGATAAAGGGTAAGAAAACATTCTTTTCTGCAAATAATTCATTTTCAGAATAAAATTTCTGAGAAATTTTCCAAACCTCCTCTGGTGTTTCATCAAAAAGAATGCTGAATAATCCATTGTCGGCTCCAATAAAATACTTATCATTAAATTTAACCACCAAAAACTGTTTATGTAAAACTATGTTAGAATCTATACCTAGTATATTCCAAGTTCCTGAAGGATATTCGTGAAAAACCTGTCTTAAATAAAATGCGGCTCCAGTGATATCAAAAGTTTCTAATTGATGGGTTAAAGGGACAAATTTCGAAGTTGGTAAAAGCATGGCAGCTCTACCCTCTATTGCAGCAGCATAATGACTTGCTAAGCCATAATCAGAAATAATGGTAATAACTGAACTCAATTTTTTATATTTTCGTACAAATTAACAACAAGCAAACATCATTTGAATACAAAAGAAATTCTTATTGAAGATATTGATGCAGCGGAAGCGCTAGGCGTAAATAATATCAATTTAAAAACCATTCAGAAACATTTTCAAAAAGTAAAGGTAGTGTCTCGTGGCAACCAACTGATGCTTGCTGGGCCAGAAAGTGATATGGAATTATTTGAGGAAAAATTCCAGCAAATGATCAATCATATTATTCGTTTTGGTGGCATACAATCTTTGCAATTAGATGGAATTTTAGCAGGCTCGGTTCAAACCGAAACCGAAAAAGCGGACAATAAAGCCTTGGCTGGCCAAGAAACCGGAGATGTTATAGTTTACGGTAACCATGGAAAAGTGATTAGAGCAAAAACTCCAAATCAACGTAAAATGGTAGAGGCCATGAAAACAAATGATATTTTATTTGCGATTGGCCCTGCTGGAACCGGCAAAACATATACTGCCGTTGCTCTTGCTGTTAAAGCCCTAAAAAACAAAGAAATCAAAAGAATCATTCTGGCCAGACCAGCGGTGGAAGCTGGAGAAAATTTGGGATTCTTACCCGGTGACTTAAAGGAAAAAATCGACCCCTATCTGCGTCCTTTATATGATGCTTTAGATGATATGCTTCCTGCAGATAAGCTTAAATCTTTGATAGAAACTCGGGTAATTGAAATTGCTCCAATGGCATTTATGCGAGGAAGAACACTGGATAATGCTTTTGTAATTTTGGATGAAGCACAAAATGCTACTGACTTGCAACTTAAAATGTTTTTGACTAGGATGGGGCCTCAAGCGAAGTTTGTAATTACCGGTGATTTAACACAAATTGATTTACCAAAGAAAAGCATGAGTGGATTGGTAAAGGCAGTGAAAATACTTGAAGGTATTCATGGAATTACTTTTGCTTACCTAAGTTTTGAGGATGTGGTTAGGCATAAATTGGTGAGAGAAATTATAAAGGCATATGATAAAAGCGTTGAAAACTTGTTGGATCAAACCAAAAAACCTTAATTAATAATGATTGACAAAAAAGCCTTTTTCACTGTATTAACTCAAGTAATTGAAAGTACAAAATCTGCATGGGCAGCGCTGAGAGCCAATGGAGTTCGTACTTTTTTATCAACTTTGGGCATTACAATTGGCATTTTTTGTATCATCATGGTGCTAAGCATTGTTGATTCTTTGGAAAAAAATTTACAAAACAGCGTTGAAAGTTTAGGAAAAGATGTAGCCATTATAGAAAAGTGGCCATGGGAATTTGGTGCCGACTATAAATGGTGGAAATACATGAACAGGCCTAATCCAACCTTAGCCGAATTAGATAAGTTAAGTGAAAAGTTAAGTTTAAGTGGTGGTATTTCCCTTAATGTTGACTTAAGCGCTATAACCTTAAAGTATAAACAAAATAATGCCGAAAATGCCAATGGAATTGCAGTTTCTTATGGATATAAAGAAGTAAAGGATTTTGAACTAGCTGATGGCAGGTACTTTACAGAAAATGAATCTAGAGGTGGCGAGCAAGTAGTTCTTATTGGTTCTGAAATTGCTGCAAACCTATTTCCAAGTGTAAGTCCAATTGACAAACAAATTAGCATAAAAGGAAAGCCATTTAGAGTAATTGGTGTTTTTGTGAAAGAAGGAGAAAGTTTACTTGGCAACAGTACAGATAATTTATTTGTTATACCTGTTAAAACCGCAGATAACTTTGTTCGAATAAATAGCAATATGGTTAACAGCAGAATTCAAGTTAAAGCAAAAGAAGGAATATCTGTTGATCAGCTAGAAAATGAAATTAAGGGAGTAATGCGAATTATCAGAAAATTAAGACCAGGTGAGGAACAGAATTTTGCAATTAATAAAACCACCCTGCTTTCTAAACCTTTAAAAAGTTTGTTTAGTGTGGTTAGTACAGCAGGTTGGATTATTGGTTTATTTGCTATTTTGGTTGGAGGTTTTGGAATAGCTAATATTATGTTTGTGAGTGTAAAAGAACGAACACAGCAAATAGGTATTCAAAAATCACTTGGTGCAAAAAATTATTTTATTTTAATTGAGTTCTTGGTGGAAGCTGTGATTTTATGCTTGGTGGGTGGTGCCATTGGATTACTTAGTGTTTATTTAATCACTTTGGCAGTTAAAACATGGGTTGGTTTGAACCTATTTTTAAGCGCTGGAAATATAATTACAGGCATAGCTGTAAGTGTCTCAATTGGATTGATATCAGGATTTATTCCAGCATACAGTGCCTCCAAGTTAGACCCTGTTGAAGCCATAAGAGCAAAGTAATGGATAAACAAACTGTTAAAAACATACTATTTCTATTTGGTATAACTGGTTATATCATTGGGTTGTTTCTTATAGATTTAGCAAGGGTAACAGTAAGTATTAGTATGATTGTCCTTTGTGTGCTTGCTATATCTGAATGGATTACTGCTCCAAGGACATTTAGTATTAATTTAGCTAAACCCTATTTGTATTTAACAGCCGTTTTTTTAGTCATCCTACCTTCTGGATTATACTCCGAAAATCAATCCTATTTTTTTGAAAGGGCACAAATTCTTTTGCCTTTTCTTTTGCTACCTCTCGCTTTTTTTAGTTTACCAAAACTCACAACTTCTCAATTTCAAAATTTCATACTTTTATATATAGGGTTAACCTTTATTGTTTGTCTTCAAGCGCTTATTTATTACATTCTGCATCAAGAAGAGGTCAATCAGCTTTATTTAGAAAGCAAAGTTATGCCAACCTTGGTAACCCATCATCCAACATTTAGTATGATGATAGTGATGGCCATCTTTTCATGTTACCATTTGTATGTGAATTGCATCAATTTCAATTCAATTAGTTTAAGAAGAATGGTGTTAATAGTTGGCTTATTTTTATTTATTTTCCTACATATTTATTCAGTAAGAAGTGGATTATTAGCAATGTACATTTTGATTTTTTGGGAGATTTTTCAATATATCTTCTTCAAAAAGCAATTTAAAAAGGCAATTCTTGGACTTATTTTTATTGTGGGCATTGGATCAATCACCCTGCTTACCTCGCCAACTGTAAGAAATAAAGTTATCAATTCAACAAAAGACATAGAAATTATAAAAAATAACGGCAGTGCGAATCATCATAGCATGGCTAATAGACTTATATCCTATAAAAATGCAATTCAAATTGCCAGTGAAAGTTCTATTTTGTTTGGATGTGGAATAGGAGATATTGAAGATGTAAATAATCAAATTTTCAAATCTAAATATCCTGATATTGATAAGAAAATATTACCCCACAATCAATTTTTATTCTTTTTTGCCTCCATAGGATTAATCGGACTTATACTTTTTATGGTGAGTTTCTATTTTCCATTGAGATTAAAATTTTTAAGGAACAATCAAATTATTTTTACGCAATATGTTTTATTGAGTACATTTTTTATGGTTGAAGCTCCCTTAGAAACTCAGTTAGGCGTGGGCTTTTCTCTCCTTTTTCTATTGTTACCAATGCAGGAGATACACAGTAATTTGGACGCTTAAACACCAAATAATTTTAAGTATTACGTTTTTTTTACTTTGTAACCTTTTGAAATTAGATTGGAATACTTCATATTTGATATTTAAGAATTAATTAATAATCTTATAATCTGTATCATAAACATGAGAAAAACCTTTACTTTAATTGCTCTTTTTTTCTTAGGAACGGCTACTTTGTTTGCCCAGTTTACAAAAGAAAATGCCGAGCGTGAGTTTAAAAACCAGCTCGAAAAAAGTGCATTTAAAAACGTTGAAGAAGTTGCAATTGAGATAACTTCCACCTATCAATCTAAACACAATAAAATTACTCATTTTTATGGAAATCAAGTCTTAAGCGGACTTACAATTTTCAATGTAAATTTGGATTTACATTTAAATGAAAAAGGTCAAACTGTCGTAATTCACCACAATTTTATTGAAAATGCGCAACAATCTTTTTCAAATAAAGGATTCAAAATTAGTGCAATAGAGGCCCTATCAAAAGCTTTGTTAAATGAAGGCATTGCTTTAAGTGAATCAAATTCATTAAAAGGAATTTCAAATGAAAATGGCAAGCAAGTATGGTTTGACCCAAGCGTTTCAACTGAAAAAATGTATGTAAAACAAGGTTTATTCTACTCAGAGGGTAAAATACAATCTGCTTATCAGGTTGAATTTTTCCAAGATGAAACAAATGATTGGTTTAATATAATGGTAGAAGCAAATTCAGGAACCATTTTACAAAAAAGCAGCTATACTGCCCATTGCAATCCAGAAGAAATCATAACAAATTTAGAAAGTACCAAGCAGCTCAAAACAAGCGAGGAACGTCCGCAATATTTAGGTAAAAATGGCATTCTTGGAACTTACAATTCATTTCCACTTCCGCTTGAAAGTCCAATTCACGGCCCTAGAGAACTATTAACCAATAAGCATTACCTACCTGCCTCTCCATTTGGATGGCATGATACTAATGCCGTTGCCGGACCAGAATTTAAAATTACAAGAGGGAACAATGTTTATGCAAAAGAAGATACCTCGGCAAATAATGGGAATGGATATAGCCCTAATGGTGGAGATTCCTTAGTATTTGATTACCCATATAGTATTGATGCTAAACCAAGGACAAATTTAAATGCAGCTATAACCAATTTGTTTTACATGAATAATATCATTCATGATGTTTTGTTTGCTTATGGCTTTGATGAAGTTTCGGGTAATTTTCAACAAAAAAATTATTCGGGAGTTGGAAGACAATTGGATGCAGTTATGGCAGATGCTCAGGATGGAAGTGGAACTTCTAATGCCAATTTCTCAACTCCAGCTGATGGCTCTAGTGGCAGAATGCAAATGTTTTTATGGCCAACCAGTGGTGCTTCAGCAAACAACAATACCTTAATGGTGCTTCATCCCAATACAATCAAAGGAAAGTTTTTTGGACCTCAAAGTGCTGTTGGACCAAAGTTAAATACAACTGGATTGCCAGGCCAGATTGTTTTGGTTAAAGATAGCGGTGCAACCACAAATAATGGTTGTGGGGTTATTGAAAACTTAGCAGATCTTAATGGTAAAATAGCATTAGTAGATCGTGGTGGACCTTGTGGCACGCAATCCTCATCAGGAAGAACTAAGATTAAAAAACTACAAGCTGCAGGAGCCATAGCAGTTATTATGGCCCACAATGTAAGTGGCACTACGCCAACTAGCATTACAGGCACAGATGCAACAATTACCATACCATCCATTAGTGTAAGTTTTGGAACAGGCTCAATGCTAAAAACTGCTTTATTAACCGATTCGGTTTACGTAATTTTATTTGATTCATCCGCATTTAACACTGCAAGAATTTATGATAGTGATTTTGATAATGGGATAATTGCCCACGAGTATGGTCATGGAGTTTCTAACAGATTAACAGGTGGACCAGCAAATTCTAATTGTTTAACCAACCAAGAGCAAGCTGGCGAAGGTTGGAGCGACTTTTTTGCCCTTGCATTCACTACAAGAGAATGGCATAAAGGGTCTTCTATTTCGAGAGGGATTGGCACTTTTGTTATTGATGAAGATACTACAGGTTTAGGTATTAGGCCTTATCGTTATTCGCGCAGTATGACAATAAATCCAGTAAACTATAATAGTATTAAATCTAATGCTATTACTGTGCCGCATGGCGTTGGGTTTGTTTTTTGCTCTATGCTTTATGATATATTCTGGGACATGATAGATGTATATGGATTTGATCAAGATATTTATGATGGAAACGGCGGAAACAATAAAACCATTCAATTGGTAATAGATGGATTGAAATTACAACCCTGTAATCCTGGTTTTGTGGATAGCAGGGATGCAATCTTAAAAGCAGATTCAATTAACAATGGCGGAGCTAATATGGATTTATTATGGAAAGCTTTTGCAAGAAGAGGCTTAGGTTTTAGTGCCACACAAGGCTCTTCCAATAGTAGAATTGATGGTAACCAAGCATTTGATTTACCTCCGGTAGTTGGCTTGCCTTCTCAATTGTTAGAAAGAAATTTCAATATCTACCCTAACCCCGCTAAAAACAACATTACAGTTGAAGTATTTGGTGGAGCTTCTATTGAAAAAACTGAAATATTTGATTTGAGTGGTAAATTGGTTCAAACCAAAACAGCATCTAAGTCTGTATTCAATAGCGATGAATTTGTGTTGAACCTAATTTCAGGAGTTTATTTGGTAAAGATTTTCACCAATGAAGGAACATCAACCAAAAAGTTGATTGTTGAATAATCTCAATTATTTATAAAAAAAGGCAGCCAAAAGCTGCCTTTTTTTATTTTTGCACCATTCGATATGTCAGCACCATTAGTAAGAGGCCAATTTCAACGTTATAAAAACAGATTGTTTCTGTTTGACATTTTACGTTTGGCACTTACTGCTTTTGGTGGCCCACAGGTACATTATACACAATTTCAAAAACGACTTGTAGAAAAAAGAAAATATTTAAACGAAGACCAACTAAAAGAAATTAATTCACTTTGTTCAATGCTACCAGGCCCTACTTCAACTCAAACAATTACAGCAGTTGGATATATGCGTGGTGGTCCAACACTTGCTTTTTTCACTTTAGGAATTTGGATTTTGCCAGGTAGCTTATTAATGGGTGCTTTTGCAATAATTCTGAGCAACTTAACCCAAGGTCATCCTAAAATTGAGTTCTTAAGATACCTTCAACCCATGGCTTCAGGCTTTTTGATTTATGCAGCCATAAAGTTTATTCAATTATTTGTAAATAAAAATTACCATTGGGTGCTACTTATTGTAACAGCAATTGTTGGAATTGTAATTGGCTCCCCATGGCTAATTCCAGTAATGTTATTGATTGGTGGTATAAGTTCAAGTTATATAAACAATAGAGAACGACTTAAAGCTCCTGAACCATTGAAAAATATTAGGTGGGATAATTTATTAATATTTCTTTCTGTATTCGTTTTGGCAGCCTTGATTGGAGTAGGAACTCAAAATAGATTCATACTAATTTTCGAAAATTTATACCGTTACGGAAGTATTATTTTTGGAGGAGGTCACGTACTTATTCCATTAATGTTTAACCAATTTGTTGGATACAAGCAGTACATTGAGGCCTCTGATTTTTTGGCAGGAGTAGGAATTTTACAAGCAATACCCGGTCCTGTTTTTTCAATTGCAGGTTTTGCCGGAGCAATGAGTACCAAAGACTTTGGTTTATTAGGTCAAATTATTGGTTGGTTTATGAGCAGTGTGGCTATTTTTCTACCCGGTATATTATTGATATTTTTTGTTTACCCTATTTGGGATCAACTAAAAACTTATGCACCTGTAAAAAATGCCATAGAAGGAATAAATGCTGCTTCAGCTGGTTTGGTTGTTAGTTCCGCCTATCTTTTGTTCTTACCAGTTGAGGTAAATGAAGAAAATATGCTGATATTGCTAGCGACTTTATTCTTGTTACTTTCCACCAAAGTTCCAAGCCCAATTATTGTTATAAGTTGTATTGTATTAGGAATTTTAATTTGATGAATAAAATATTTTTTTTGATAGCTATTTTTTTTGTGTTGCTTGGTTCAAGCCAAAACCTACAAGCGCAAACACAAACAAGAAATGATTCTGACTTAGTTCAGTTTACAGGATTTGTTGTTAGCTTAGATAGTTCTAAAACTATCCCATTTGTGTCAATCAGAATTGAAGGCTCTAGACGTGGAACCTATTCTGATATGCAAGGATACTTTTCATTTGTGGCGAAAAAATCTGATGTGATTGTTTTTAGTTCAATTGGTTTTGAACCTAGATATTATACTTTTCCAAACGACATTAAAGGATCGAAATTTAAAACCGTTGTAACTTTAATCGAAGATACCTTTATGCTGGCCGAAGCTGTAATAATAAGTCATCCTACACCCGAACAATTAGATTATATGTTTTCTCGGGTTGAACTGCCAGAGAATGGATATAGTTTGGCGATGCAAAATTTAAGACAAAAACCTTTATCAGAAATGGCAATTAACATGGAGTCTGATGGCAGTGAAAACGCAAGATACAGATTCAATGATTACTCTAATAAAGCTTATTACAATGGCCAACCTCAACCAATCCCAGTATTAGATGTAGTTGCATGGGGTAAGTTTTTGAAGTCACTAGAAAATGGTGATTTGAAGCGAAAATAAATTGTACTTAAAAAAAGGCATTTCGCGTTAAGGCTTGTGTAAAGGTGAAGAATCAATTGATTTAACATTTTATGATTTCACTAATTTTACCACACTATGGTTGAAAACTATTACATAGAAAGAAAAGACAATAAACACCGTATTTTTGGTGCTATTGGCTCTTTCAGTTTACATGCAATTATTGTTGCAATTTTACTATACGTAATTATTCAAGCACCCAACCCACCTTGGGAATCAGAAGGTATGATGATGAGTCTTGGGGAAGAAAACATGGGAGGTCCAGCAGAATCTCCAGTTTCAGACCCTCAACCAAACGAACAATATACGCCAATTTCTGAGCAAACAGAAGAACCTGCGGAAGAGTTAACAGCAGAAGACCCAGAGAGTGAAGCAATCAAAGAAAAACCAGTTGAAGTAAAACCTGTTAAACCAAAGGAACCAAAACCGGTTGTTGATAATGCACCTAAGCCTCAATTAGAATTACCAAAGAAAGTAAATCAACAAGCCTTATTTCAAAAAAGAAAAAATGCAGGCGGAGAAGGTGGCTATGGAGATGGGGAAATTCCGGGTAATCAAGGCAAACCAGATGGCAGCCCAGATGGGAATCCAGATGGAACTGGCACTGGAGACAGTGGATTTGGCTCTGGAAATAGTGGAACAGATGGCGTTAAGTTTGAATTGAACGGTAGACGTATTAAACAACTCCCTCAGATAGAAGATAATTCTAAATCAACAGGAAAAGTAGTGGTAAGAATAGTGGTAGATAGAGAAGGAAATGTGGTGAAAGCAGTTCCTGGTCAAGTTGGCAGCACCACAACAGACCCAGCCTTGTTGCAAAAAGCAAAGGAAGGCGCCTTACGCGCAAAATTCTCTTTAAAAGAAGATGCTGCAGAAGAGCAATTTGGAACCATGACAGTTTACTTCAGGTATAAACAATAGCAAAAATTAATATTTTACAGAAGCAAATTATTTTCTAATCCTATATTTGCCCTGTAATCTCAACCTATTTGAACTACCAGGACACACTGGATTATCTTTTTAAACAATTGCCAATGTTTACACGCATTGGTAGTGCTGCCTATAAAAAAGATTTAACAAACACCTTAGCACTTTGCAATGTGCTTGATAATCCTCAGCTAGGCATCAAGACAATACATGTGGCAGGCACTAATGGAAAAGGTTCTACAAGTCACATGTTGGCTTCATTATTGCAAGAAGCTGGGTTCAAAACAGGTTTATATACTTCCCCTCATTTAAAAGATTTTAGGGAGCGCATCAGAATAAATGGCAAAATGATTAGTGAAGAAGAAGTCATTGATTTTGTAGATACTTACAAAGAGCCCTTTGAAAACATTTCTCCCTCTTTCTTTGAATGGACCTTTGCCCTTAGTTTGCATCATTTTAAAAAGCACCAAGTTGATATTGCCGTTATAGAAACAGGATTAGGAGGCAGGCTTGATTCAACAAATATTATACACCCAGAACTTTCTATTATAACCAATATTGGCTGGGACCATATGGATATGTTGGGTGATACTTTACCAAAAATTGCTTTTGAAAAGGCAGGTATAATCAAGCCAAATGTACCAGTTGTAATTGGCGAATTTAACGAAGATACCTTTCCAGTTTTCCAAAAAAAAGCAAAGGAAACTACCAGTAATTTGGTATTGGCGAGCAGCGTGGTAGATTTACTCTATTTTAAGAGTGCTTATCGCCTATCCGCCTTTGATGCTTCGTTTAGAGAAGGAATGGTTTGGAAAAACATGGTATGTGACTTGCCTGGAAACTATCAACAAAAGAACATCGTTACCGTAATCACTGCCGCCATAGAGTTGATTAAATTAGGTTACAAAATAACTGAAAAGCATATTAGACTTGGCGTAGAGCACGTAAAATCAAATACTAATTTATTAGGCCGTTGGCATATTTTACAGCAAGCCCCCCTAATTGTAGCCGATACTGGCCATAATGAGGATGGACTAAAATATGTTGTTGAGCAGATTAAACAACAAAAATACAAACAATTACATTTGGTGATTGGCGTTGTAAAAGACAAAGCGCTAAATAAAGTTTTACCGCTTTTACCTAAGGATGGCATTTATTATTTTACTAAAGCAAACCTTCCAAGGGCTTTAGACGAAAAAGAATTACAAGCAGAGGCCTACAAATTTGGGTTAAAAGGAAAGACTTATTTATCAGTTGCTGAAGCCGTTTTAGCAGCTAAGGCATCTGCTGATAAGGAGGATTTTATTTTTATTGGCGGTAGTACTTTTATAGTAGCCGAAGCAATTTAATGCAAAGCTTTCTTTCTAATTAATGCGGCGGCTTTTTTAATTAAAATCGGACCTTCATAAACAAAGCCGGTATAGATTTGAACCAAACCCGCTCCAATTTGTATTTTTTCGAGCGCTTGTTCAGGTGTATGAATACCACCCACTCCTATGATAGGAATTGAAGCATTTGATTTTTTTATGATGTAACTCAAAACCTCGTTGGATTTATTAAATAACACTTTTCCACTTACACCTCCAGCCCCTATGGCTTCTACTTCATCTTTGGGTGTAATTAAATTGTCCCTAGAAATTGTGGTATTTGAAGAAACAATCCCATCAATTCCGCTTTCTTTTACTATTTCAATCACATCATCTAATTGACCTTCAGTAAGATCAGGTGCAATTTTCAACAAAATTGGTTTAGTTATAAATCCATTTTTTAACCGTACATTTCTAAGTTGAACCAATTTGTTTAAAATTACTAATAAAGGTCCTTTGTCTTGCAATGCCCTTAAATTCGGGGTATTTGGGGAGCTAACATTTACCACAAAATAATCCACAACTTCGTATAATTTTTCAAAGCAGATGGCATAGTCATTTACAGCTTCTTCATTTGGTGTAATTTTATTTTTACCAATATTACCCCCTATAATCAAATCTTTTGGCCTTATTTCTAATCTTTTGGCAATGATTTCTACCCCATCATTGTTAAAACCCATTCTATTAATAAGGGACTGGTCTTGTTTTAACCTGAACAACCTCGGTTTTTCATTTCCATCTTGAGGCTTGGGAGTTACAGTTCCAATTTCGATAAAACCAAATCCTAAAGCAGCCAATTCACTTAAATATTCTGCATTTTTATCCAATCCAGCTGCCAAACCAACCCGATTACTGAATTTTAAACCAAGGAAATCAAAACTATTTTCCACCCTAAAAGTTTGGTAACAAATTAACCTAACTAAAGGTAGTTTCATCAACAACCTCAAGGATTTAAATGTAAAATGATGAGCTGTTTCGGCAGGTAGCAAAAACAAAAAATTGCGAAGTATTTTATACACTAACTCTATTATTTTTTTGTCAAATTTAACAATCTCTTCGTGTTTTATAAACAAAAGCAATAAAATGTGAGTTCTTTTGATAGAATGCAAAGTACATTATTTAGAACAGTTATAAATATCAAATTGTGCATAAATGACAAGGCTTTGCAGGGTATTAATCCAATAGAAGTATAAATTCGCACTCAAATTTTAAAACTAACAAATCAATGAACTGGGTAACTAAAATGTTTTCCTCAACCATTGGCCAGAAATTCATCATGGCACTAACGGGGTTATTTCTTTGCACATTTTTAATTGTGCACATGATTGGTAACCTGCAATTATTTAAAGCTGATTATGGTTTAGCTTTCAATACTTATGCAGTATTTATGACAACCAATCCTCTAATTAAATTTGTTTCATACGGATTGTATGCATTCATCTTATTGCATGCCTTTAAAGGATTTATGCTGATTCGTAAAAACAATACTGCAAGACCAGTGAAATATGCAGTTCAAAATGTTGCTGCAAATAGTCATTGGACCAGCCGCAACATGGGAATTTTAGGTACTATGTTATTGGTTTTTATTGCAGTACACATGGGTAATTTTTGGTTCGAATATAAATTTGGCCATGTACCCTACACCAATTACACTGTTAACTTAGAAACAGGAGAGGTTAAAGCTAGAGCCCTCGAAAGCACTTATGTGCAATACAACAAAATTGAAGAATCTATTACAGCAACAGAAGCTGGGCAGTTTAAAAACATTAATGTAAAAGATTTATACAAAGAAGTTGAAGAAGGATTTAAATCTTGGTGGTTAGTTGCCTTTTATTTAATCGCCATGTTGGCGGTTGCCTTTCATTTGTACCATGGATTTCAAAGTGCATTTCAATCACTTGGCCTAAATCATCCAAAATATAATGGTTTGATCCGATTCATTGGACTTTGGTTCTTTTCAATTTTAATTCCGGCAGGCTTTGCGGCCATGCCACTATATTTCTTTTTTAAATAAATAATTTACCAGCTATATGGCCTCTAAAATAGATTCAAAAATTCCTGAGGGCACATTGGAACAAAAGTGGACAAAGTACCGCTCAACTGTTCCATTGGTGAACCCTGCCAACAAAAGAAACCTCGAGATTATTATTGTAGGTTCAGGACTTGCAGGTGCCTCTGCGGCTGCATCCCTTTCAGAACTTGGGTATAAAGTAAAAGTCTTTTGCTTTCAAGATTCTGCCAGAAGAGCTCATAGTATTGCTGCTCAAGGTGGTATTAATGCGGCTAAGAATTACCAAAATGATGGTGATTCAACTTATCGTTTATTTTACGACACCATCAAAGGTGGTGATTACCGTGCACGCGAAGCTAATGTTTATCGTTTAGCTGAAGTAAGTGCCAATATTATTGATCAATGTGTTGCTCAAGGTGTTCCTTTTGCTAGGGAATACGGTGGCTTGTTATCTAATAGGTCTTTTGGTGGAACACAAGTTCAACGTACCTTTTATGCCGCTGGGCAAACTGGTCAGCAATTGCTTCTAGGCGCATATAGTGGATTACAACGTCAAGTAGGTATGGGTACTGTTAAAATGTACGCACGTCACGAAATGTTGGATGTTGTTACCATCGATGGCGTTTGCCGCGGTATCATTGCCAGGGACTCTACAACAGGTAATTTAGAAAGACATTTTGGCCATGCAGTATTATTATGTACTGGTGGATATGGAAATGTGTTCTTTTTGTCAACCAATGCAATGGGCTCTAATGTAACAGCTGCTTGGAAAGCACATAAAAAAGGTGCATTGTTTGCTAATCCTTGCTTTACACAAATTCACCCAACTTGTATTCCAGTTTCAGGTGACCACCAATCTAAACTTACCTTGATGAGTGAGTCATTGAGAAATGATGGTCGTATTTGGGTTCCTGCAAAAAAAGAAGATGCACTTGCCCTTCGCGAAGGTAGGATCAAACCGAATGATATTAAAGAAGATGATAGAGATTACTATTTAGAGAGAAGATATCCTGCTTTTGGAAATCTTGTTCCTCGAGACGTAGCCTCTAGAGCCGCAAAAGAAAGATGTGATGCTGGTTATGGAGTAAACAAAACTGGAGAAGCAGTTTTCTTAGATTTCGCCTTTAATACCATGCGTTATGGCCGAACAGAAGTAACCAAACGCGGTATCTCTAATGCATCAGATGCGCAAATTATGGAATTAGGAAAAGCTGTAGTGAAAGAAAAATACGGCAATCTTTTTGACATGTATGAGCAAATTACGGGCGTTAATCCTTATGAGCAACCGATGATGATTTATCCAGCTGTGCATTATACAATGGGCGGATTATGGGTAGATTATAACCTGATGACTAATATTCCAGGTTTATATGCTTTGGGAGAAGCCAATTTCTCTGACCATGGCGCTAACCGACTTGGAGCATCAGCATTGATGCAAGGTTTAGCGGATGGATATTTTGTAATTCCATATACAATTGGTTCATACCTGAACAAAGAAATTAGCAATAAAGGAATTTCTACAGACCATGAAGCTTTTGTTGAAGCAGAGAAAAACGTTCAAGACCGTATTAATACTCTAATGAATATTAAAGGAAATAAAACAGTTGATTATTTCCATAAAAAATTAGGTAAAATAATTTGGAATGAATGCGGTATGGCTAGAAACGAAGCTGGATTGAAAAAAGCCATTGCTGAAATTCAAGAAATTAAAAAAGATTTTTGGAGCAATGTTCGTATACCAGGAGAAGCAAATAACCTTAACCCTGAATTAGAAAAGGCTGGTCGTGTGGCAGATTTCATTGAGCTAGGTGAGTTAATGTGTGTTGATGCTTTGCAACGTCAAGAAAGCTGTGGAGGTCACTTTAGAGAAGAGTATCAAACCGAAGAAGGCGAAGCATTGCGTGACGATGAAAACTTTAAATATGTTGCGGCTTGGGAACTCAAAGGTGAGAGCCAGTGGGAACTACACAAAGAAGACCTCGTTTACGAAAACATCAAAATTGCACAAAGAAGTTATAAGTAAGCTATTTGCCCTTGGCTTTTAGCCTTTGGCAATCGAATATTTATTAATGTGAATATAAATTTAAAAATTAAGAAAATTAAAGGCTAAAGGCCAAAAGCTAAAAGCATAAAACTATGGAAAAGCATTTAAATTTAAAATTAAAAGTTTGGCGTCAAAAGAACGCCAGTGATAAAGGCCGTTTCGAAGAATATCCTGTTAATAATATTTCAACAGATATGTCTTTCTTAGAAATGTTTGATGTGCTAAATGAAAAGCTCATTAATGATGGAAAAGACCCAGTAGCTTTCGATCACGATTGTCGTGAAGGAATTTGCGGAATGTGCAGTATGTTTATTAACGGTCGCCCACACGGACCAAAACAAGGGGTAACCACTTGCCAACTGCATATGCGTAGTTTTAATGATGGAGAAACCATCACAGTTGAACCTTGGAGAGCCGTGCCATTCCCAGTAATCAAAGACCTAGTTGTAAATCGTTCATCTTTTGATAGAATCATGTCTGCCGGCGGATTCATTTCTGTTAACACAGGTAATGCGCAAGACGCAAATGCTATTCCTATTCCTAAAGATGATGCTGACGAAGCCTTTGCCGCAGCTGCATGTATTGGATGTGGGGCATGCGTAGCAGCTTGTAAAAATGCTTCTGCGATGCTATTTGTTTCTGCCAAGGTTTCACAATTTGCTTTATTACCTCAAGGTCAACCTGAACGCCATCAAAGGGTTCAAGACATGGTAGCTACTATGGACGCAGAAGGTTTTGGCGCTTGTACAAATACTGGTGCTTGTAGTGCAGAATGCCCTAAAGGTATTTCTCTTACAACAATTGCTAGAATGAATAGAGATTTCTTGGTTTCAGAACTTGCTTCTAAAGCCTAAGTTTATCAATAAATCGTCATACTTTAAAGCCGAAAGCAAATTGCTTTCGGCTTTTCTTTTTTTGTGCAACCTTTATCCCTATTTTAGCGTCTGATAAAAAGTGAAGCATTTGCAATTTCAATCCAAAATTTTAAAGGTTATAATTCTTCTTTGTCTTCCATTGCTAGGCCTTGCAACGCATTACAGAGCAGGAGAAATTACTTATAAACAGTTAAGTCTTTTAACCTATGAAGTAACGGTTATAACCTATACCGATCCAACTAACAACGCTGCTGATAGAAGTGCAATTGATGTTTTTTGGGGAGATGGCAAAAAAAGCATTGTACCACGTGTAAACGGAAATGGGGAAATCATAAATAACGACCTAACCAATAGGGTCAAAAAGAATATTTATACCTATAACCATACTTATAGTGGCCCAGATACATATAGGATTAGTATTGCTGACCCAAACCGTGTAGATGGTATAAAAAACATCAATAGAGGAAATAGTGTTGACATACAGTTTTATGTTGAATCAATGCTTACCATCAATGATGCTTTAGGAAATAACCAATCTCCAATCCTATTGCTCCCTCCTATTGATGAAGGTTGTATTGGGAAAACCTATACACATAACCCAGCTGCTTACGACCCAGATGGAGATAGTTTGGCTTTTGTTATTGTACCTTCCAAAATGGATAGAGGTATTCAAGTACCAAATTTCTCTATACCTTCTCATTCCGATTCCTTTGCTATTTCAATTAATGATGGCCAATTAACTTGGGAAAGACCCGTTGAAGTTGGGCATTTTAATTGGGTAATTCGCATCAATGAATACAGAAGTGGAATTTTAGTTGGCTATGTAGAAAGAGACATGCAAGTTTATATTAATGGTAATTGCAACAATGATCCTCCGATTATTGCAGCACATAATTACTCCTGTATTGAAGCATTAAAACCTTTCCAAAAAAATATTACGGCCACAGACCCAAACAGCACGCAAGTTGTGACCTTGACACCTTATGGAGGTCCATTTGCACAGTTAAATAGCCCTGCTACTTTAAACCCAAATCCAATTGTTGGGCCAGCTACGGGTATAAGCGGACTTTTCAATTGGACACCTGCCTGCAATGCCATCAGGTATGAAGAATTTATTGCCGCTTTTAGGGCAGTTGACAATGGAGCAGTTAAAAAGTTAACCCATATTAATTATTGGCCTATTAAAGTAATTGGCCCAGCACCTAAAAATGTGCAAATTGTTAAAAAAGATAATGGCTTTCTAATTTCTTGGCAGGCCGACACATGCCAACTTGCTTATGGATATAAGATTTACCGAAGAATTGATTCATCTTTTTATAAACCAAAATCTTGTGAAACTGGTGTTCCTGCCTACACTGGTTACACTTTATTCGATACTACACAAGGAGTAAACAACAGTAGCTTTTTCGACGACAACAAAGGCAAAGGAATTTCTCCGCTCATTAGATATTGTTATATGATTACCTCCTTTTATGCACCCAGAAATGAAAAAGGAGAAATATTACTAGGGGTACCCATAGAGGGTTATGCCTCAGAAGAAGTTTGTGATATGTATTTGCGCACCAAACCAATTATCACAAAAGCGAGTGTTCAAGCAACCAATCAATTAACAGGTAAAAATCTCATTGAATGGATTGAACCAAAAATTTTAGATACAGTTGAATACCCAGCACCTTACCGAATGGAATTAATTCGAAGTGTGTATTCAAAAAATAATTTTCAAACTATAGCAAGCATAAATTACTCAAATTTTGGAAGCCTAAAACCTGAAGCAGTTTTAGATTCGCTTTTGAACACTACAGACAGTATTTACCAATATAAAGTTATATTCTTTGAGGCAACAACTAACCGAAAAATTGAGGAAAGTGTGGCTGCTTCCACCCCAAGGCTCAGCGCAACCAATACCAATAGGTCTATTATTTTAAAGTGGACTGCCGATGTTCCTTGGGACAATAAATCCGCTAAAATACTTAGAAAAAATAGCAGTAATAGCTTTGACTCAATTGGGTTTACAACCACAAATCAATACACAGATACTGGTCTTGTGAATGGAGACACATATTGCTATGTGATTGAAACTGAAGGAAATTATAACCCTAAAGAATACCCTGTAACACTTTATAATTTATCGCAGGAAATATGCGGCATTCCAGTGGATACCATCAGACCTTGTCCACCTATTTTGAGCATAGACACGCCTTGTAACCAATTCAATACCTTTAAAGTTGGACTCAATTGGGTTTATCCAGCAAATTGTGACCAAGACTTAGAAGGTTATAAGGTTTATTGGAAGAAAAATCAAAAAGAAAAATGGACTCTTTTAGCTAATCTTCCTAAAACAACAAATTCTTATTCAGACGAACGTGAACAATTGAAGTTTTCAATTGCAGGATGTTATGCTGTAAGTGGGATTGATACATTTGGAAATGAAAGTTTTTTAACAAATGAAAGGTGCATTGATAATTGCCCTTACTATATTATTCCAAATGTGTTTACACCTAATGGAGATAATATTAATGACCTACTTCAACCTTTTCCATATAGGTTTATAGACAAGGTTAATGTAACCATTCTTAATCGTTGGGGTCAACCAATTTTTAAAACAGAAAACCTAAATATCAATTGGAATGGAAAGGTTGATAACAAAGGTGAAGAATGCCCAGAAGGGGTATATTTTTATATTGTAGAAGTTTTTGAAAGTTATTTAGAAGGTACCAAGCAACGAAACTTAAAAGGTACTGTCACTTTAATAAGATAATCAGTGTTTACAGGCATCATAGAAACAACTGCCCAGCTTGTTTCAAAGCAATTAGAAGGCAGTAATATTCATTTTACATTTAGTTCATCAATAAGCAATGAACTAAAAATAGACCAAAGTGTAGCGCATAATGGCGTTTGTTTAACTGTCGTAGAACTTGGTTCAAACCAACACAAAGTTACAGCCATTGAAGAAACCTTAACTAAAACCAATCTTGGTAAATTAGAAATTGGAGACCTTGTTAATATAGAAAGATGCATGCCTGCCAACGGCCGTTTCGACGGTCATTTGGTGCAAGGTCATGTTGATGACACTGCAATTTGTTCTCAAGTAATTACTAAAGATGGAAGTTGGGAGTTTTACTTTGAACTTAAGCAAGCAGCACAAACATTATTGGTGGTTGACAAAGGCAGCATATGCATCAATGGGGTTAGTTTAACTGTGGTGGATTGCAAAGAAAACACCTTTCATGTGGCTATAATTCCGTATACTTTTGAACATACCCAATTCAAAAACCTAAAAGCTAGCGATACAGTAAACCTTGAATTTGATATCGTAGGTAAATACCTGCAAAAGCACTTGGCATTTTTAAAGGTTTCGGTTTGAACCAAACCTAATTAACAGTTTTTTAACTCCACTACTTTTTTAGTATACTTGAACCTATGAAAAAAGCATACATATTTCCAGGTCAAGGCGCCCAATTTGTAGGGATGGGTATAGACCTTTATGAGAACAATGAAGTTGCCAAAAACTTGTTTGAGCAAGCCAATGATATTTTAGGGTTTAGGATTACAGACCTAATGTTTTCAGGAACAGATGAAGACTTAAAGCAAACACGCGTTACACAACCAGCTATATTTTTACACTCTGTTATCAAAGCAAAAACTACAGAAGATTTTGCACCAGACATGGTTGCGGGACATAGTTTGGGAGAATTTTCAGCATTGGTAGCCAATGGCACCTTATCTTTTGAAGATGGTTTAAAACTTGTTTATGCAAGGGCCATGGCCATGCAAAAAGCTTGCGAAATTGAGCCATCTACCATGGCAGCTGTTTTGGGATTAGAGGATGCAAAAGTTGAAGAAATTTGTGCTACAGTAACAGAAGGTATTGTAGTTGCTGCAAATTATAACTGCCCTGGCCAATTGGTGATTTCTGGCAGCATTGCAGGTGTGAATAAAGCCTGCGAATTACTAAAAGCAGCTGGGGCTAAAAGAGCGTTGGTTTTGCAAGTGGGTGGTGCTTTTCATTCACCTTTAATGGAGCCAGCGCGTTTAGAATTGGAAGCCGCCATTAAGGCTACCCATTTTAATACACCTAGTTGCCCAGTTTACCAAAATGTAACTGCTGCTGCTGTTTCTGATGTTGAAGAAATTAAATTAAACTTAGTAGCGCAATTAACGGCTCCTGTTAAATGGACACAATCTGTTCAAGCTATGGTTTCAGATGGTGCCACCCAATTTATAGAGTGTGGACCAGGCAATGTATTACAAGGCTTGGTAAAGAAAATTCATAAAGAAGCAGAAACACACAGCGCCTAAAGCGCTGTTTCTGCTAAAAATTTATTGGTTCAAACCGAAACCTAAGAACGCTCCCCAATTTGCTGGCGCCACATGGCGTAATACAAGCCCTTCTCTGCTAACAAAGCTTCGTGAGTTCCAGTTTCTGCCATTCTTCCTTTTTCCAATACATAGATTCTATCGGCATGCATGATGGTGCTAAGGCGATGCGCAATCATAACCGTGATTTGCTCTTTTTTGGCGCTAATGCTGCGAATTGTATTGCTAATTTCTTCTTCTGTGATAGAATCTAAGGCTGAAGTTGCCTCGTCAAAAATAAGCAACCTTGGTTTTCTTAATAAAGCGCGCGCAATAGAAAGTCTTTGCTTTTCACCACCAGAAATTTTTATACCTCCCTCTCCTATTACACTATCTATGCCTTTCTCACTTCTTGCTAACAAGTTTTGACAGGCAGCTTGTTGCAAGGCATCCAAAATTTCTTGGTCGCTAGCACCGGGGTTTACAAATTGCAAGTTTTCTTTAATTGTACCTGAAAACAATTGGGTATCTTGGGTAACAAAACCAATCTGACTTCTGAGTTCATCATAATTAAGTTCGCTGGCAGAAACATTGTTAAAACTGATTTGTCCAATATTTGGGTGGTATAAACCAACTAGCATTTTAACCAAAGTAGTTTTTCCGGAACCAGACGGACCTACAAAGGCTATGGTTTCGCCTTTGTTGGCGGTAAAGCTGATGTCTTGAATAGCATATTGCGATGCAGTTTTATGCTTAAAACTCACTTCTGAAAACGCCAAATTGTTTAATTCATTTAGGCAAATCGGATTTTCAGGTTTGATTTCCAGCGGCCTATCCATAATGTTTTGAAAGTTGTCTAAAGAAGCTTCAGCCTCTCTGTAGCTCAAGATTACATTTCCTAATTCTTGCAAAGGCCCAAAAATAAAGAAGGAGTAAAATTGTAAAGTCATGAGTTGACCCAAACTCATTTCTTTATGGAAAATCATGTACATTAACATGAATAAGATACTTTGGCGAAGCAAGTTTACAATGGTGCCTTGCAGAAAGCTAATGCTTCGAATGCTTTTAACTTTATCTAACTCTAAACGAAGAATTTTTTGTGTGCTTTGGTTCAAGCGATTCATTTCTTGTTGGGTCAACCCTAAACTTTTTATGAGCTCTATATTTCTTAACGATTCGGTGGTTGAACCTGCCAAAACTTTTGTTTGTTGCACAATTCTTTGTTGCACCTTTTTTACTTGTTTGGACAGAAAACTCGTGAGCCATCCCAATAAAATGCTTGCGCCAAAATAAATTAGGATAAGCAATGGCTGCACTTGAATGGCATAAATGGTTACAAAAATGATTCCTACAAAAGAGGTAAAAAAGATATTGATGAAATTGATGATGAATTTTTCGGAGTCGGTTCTTACTTTTTGTAACACATTTAATAATTCACCTGAGCGTTGGTCTTCAAACTCATGAAAAGGCATTTGCAATGCGTGTTTAAGTCCATCTGTAAAAACGGCCGCACCAAATTTTTGTATAATGAGATTAAGCGTATAATCCTGAAAGGCCTTGGCAATTCTGCTTACCATTGCCACACCAATTGCTGCACCTATTAGCAAGCCAATACCTTTTAAAAAGCCAGCTTCATCATAATCTGCAGGGTGGGTAGCATAACGGTCGATTAGTTTACCATAAATAAAGGGATCGAGTAAAGAAAACATTTGGTTGAGTGCGGCAAAAAACAAGGCCAAAGCTACTAAACCTTTATAATTTGAGAGGTAACGCAAAAGAACTTTCATGGGGCAAAGAAAGGGAATTGAAAACAGATATTTTTAAGAAGATTGCCCCAAAAAGTCTAGAATTAATTTCTTAATTTTTAAAAAAGTGCTGCCGTTATTTGCTAGTTTGCAATTTGCTTCAACCAGCTTTTTATTAAATCTGAATCGAGCTGCGCCAAGCTTTTGATTTTGATATGCTTCAAGGTATTGCCCTCTCCTTCTAATAAATTATTCGGGTCAACCAATTTGTCAATATTATAAAATCCTAAGGTGACGTGCTTCTTAGAAAATCTCATGTAAGCAAAATCTTTTTCTTTTGCAAAAACAGGAAACCCCCATTTTATTTCTTCTGAAACGTTTTCAACCGTTTCGTGAATTAATTTTCTTAAAATATTCAACATATCAGAATGCTCAGGTGCAGCATTCTCAATATAATCTGTAACTTTACTATTGTAGTTCATACCAACTTATAAACCAAAACCACCTAAAATATTAATTTCTTGGCCCTTAGATGGCTGCCCATCGAGCAAAGGCATTGCTTACATAATTAATTCTCGCACGCCTTCCACTTTTAAAGAATTGTCGTGGTCTTCTTTGCTGTCCCAAATTTCAGTAATAAAAACATCCTCATTTTCTCCTTGGTCGAAGCCAATTACATAGAGTTTGCACCCTTTTGCTGTGGCTACAAGTTTTGAGGCAGCAATTAAGATATTTGAAAGAGTGGCCTTTGCTCCTTGCTTGGCGGTTAGTTTACCATGTAAAAGATATAGAGACATTTTAATAGTTAGGTTTTTATTGAATTTTCGATTTAAAAATGCAATAAAAAACAATAAAAACCTAACTACACCTCTCGAAAAAAAACATTCAATATATTTTAAGGTTCGATGATAATTTTCTGAACCGCAGTTTCATAAGGTGTTGAAACTGTTAGCAAGTATGTGCCTCCATTTTCAATAGCCCTAATGTTTCTTTCAAAAATATTTTCGCCTTGTTTCAAGTTTTTTAATACTCTTTCTTCTACAACTTTTCCAGAAATACTAACAAGAGAAATCTTAACTTCTGCAGGCTTAACCAAATTAAAAATAACGGTAAATTTTCCATCATTTGGATTTGGATACACTTGAACTTTTAAAGTACCCGTGCTTTGCACATTTAGCGCATCCATTCCAACTGTTGGATTCTTTAGCAATCTCACCTTAAAAATTTGTGAACCTGCTATACTTTGTGTGCCCGTATTGGTGAAGAAAATATTTGGCGTAGAACTATTGATGCCACCATAAATATAACCTACCAATGTTGTATCAGATGTAAGTTCATCTAATTTAATTACCTCATTTGCATATCTTGGAATGTTTTCTAAAGAAATAAATTCAGACCCAGCTCCCATCAAACCTGGCATTTCAATGGGTAGTTTATATTCGGCCATACTGCCGTTAGCGGTTCTGGTAACTCTTGCAATGGTTTTAACAAAAGGCACGTTGTTGTCTTGAACCAACACGCCTGCGCTATCAAAATACTGGGCAATTCCTCCACAAAACACAGAATGCATTTCATTTGCGCTTGCCGAATATACTGGCAATGTTGCACAATGGTAATGGTTATAATATTGCTGAAAAGTTGGATTTACGACATGACTAACACTATCTATGTTCACACAATTTAAAAACGGCAAATCAATACTTAGTTGAAACACACCAGAAAATGCGGTGAGTCCTTCAATCCCATTAGGCATAATTTGTGGCACAACATTGTAATCTCTGCGGTGCAAATTGGTGGCATCTACGATTTCAGGCAAATGTGTAATTTGAAGGTTAACCCCATCATCTGTAACATTAAATTTTCTAATGGCATTGGTATAAACTTGGGTATAAGTTGGATTGCCCATTGGGTTATAGTTTCCATTAAAACGATTTCCACCAACTAGGTAAAAAGTATTATTAACTTTTTTTAAGTGACCACCTGTAACTGCAAATTTTGCATCGGTTATTTGTCTAAAATAGCTGGTAAAAGCAGTTCCTGCAATAATTGCATTGATTACAGCAGGCACATCAATTACAGTTAATTTATCAAATGTTTTTCTAGCGGCGGTAGCATTATTATACCCATAACCACCAATGGTAAATAAGTACTTACCACTTTGATGAAACTGCATATTGGTTGAGCTTAGTTGCTCTTGCAAATCAATAGACAAAGAAGTTAATGGGGCTGTCCACCGTTGTAAAGAAATTGGATCAACCACAATCAACTGATTATTGTTACCAGCTACATCAAAAGAGGCAAAAGGTTGTCTTCTATGCAGACCATCCAAACGACCGCCAAGCACAAGCCATTTTCCATTGTGAGTAGCAAAAGCATAAGCTTGCAAGCCTCCAAGATCAGTAATAGCGATTGGTTCAAGGAAAACCTTAAAAGGTGAAACCTGAGCAAATGCACTTGCATACATTAAAAAAAATGCCAGCAAGGAGTACAGTTGTTTTTTCATGAGTTGAATAATTATCAACTCAAAGTTAAAGTTATAATAACTGGGCTTTGGTAACTTAAGTTACAGTGACCAAAATTAGGTGTGAGCATAATTTAATAAAACAATAAATAATTGAATTAAAAATATTTATAAATTTGATTGATGGAATTTAGAGAGCCTGATATGAGTTATACTGGTTACAGCTATGCTGATTATCTAACTTGGAATATCCCTGAAATGGTTGAAGTAATTAAGGGAAAGGTGTTTAAAATGAGTGCCGCTCCTAGGAGAATTCATCAGAAAATAAGTGGCAGGTTGCATTTAAAATTAGGCAACTTTTTGCATGGAAAAAAATGCGAAGTTTACAACGCTCCCTTCGATGTGCGGCTTTCAAATAATTACAATAACAACGAGCATATTTATACCGTTGTAAAACCCGATTTATGTGTTATATGCGACCCTTCTAAACTCGATGCGGCAGGTTGCTTAGGGGCACCCGATTTAATTGTAGAAATTTTATCTCCAGGCAATTCTAGAAAAGAGCTGCAAAACAAATATGAGGTGTACGAGGAAAGTGGCGTTTTGGAGTATTGGGTTATTTCACCTGAAGCGGAAACCGTATTGGTTTATACACTTAGAAATGGCAAGTATAAAGCCTCTAAACTACTTACAAGAGGAGACGAAATAAGCACGTGTATTTTACCAGGACTTATAATTGATTTGGAAGAATTATTTGAAGGCCTGAATAATTAAAAGGAGGCTAAATGAACTTCTATAATCAAATTAAACCTACTTCTTCTCTTTAATCATCACAAAAACATCCTCATCATCTGCCTTCATGAGGTATTTCTCGCGGGCAAATTTTTCTAAGTTTTTGTTTGAACCAAACAATTCATTTTGTTCGCGTTTTACGCGTTCAATCTCTTTGGTATAATAGGCATGCTTTTCCTTAACCTCGTTGAGGTCTTTGGTATAATTGTACTGATCTATCAATCCATACCTATCATTAAACAGCAATAACAAAGACAAAGCTGCTCCAGCAACAAGGTATTTGTTGCTGAGCAGCTTTGCGTATTTTTTAGTGTGACTTAACATAAATACGTTTATGCGTATTTAAAGTCCTTGCCTGGGTAATAGGCATTTTTGCCTAATTCTTCTTCTATTCTAATCAGTTGATTGTACTTGGCAATTCTATCTGTTCTGCTAGCAGAACCAGTTTTAATCTGACCGCTATTCAAGGCCACTGCTAAGTCGGCAATGGTAGTATCTTCTGTTTCACCACTTCTATGACTCATGATATTGGTATAGCCATTTCTAGTAGCCATGTTCACAGCATCAATGGTTTCTGTTAACGTACCAATTTGATTTACTTTAACCAATATTGAGTTAGCGATATTTTCTTTAATTCCTTTAGACAAACGTTTTACATTGGTTACAAACAAATCATCACCAACCAATTGGCATTTGCTTCCAATGGCTTGCGTTAATTCAGCCCAACCTTTCCAATCGTCTTCTGCACAACCATCTTCAATTGAGATGATAGGATATTTATTTACCCATTCAGTCCAATACGCAACCATATCACTAGGTGATAATTCGCGCTTATCCGATTTTTTAAATACATATAAACCTTTTTTCTCGTCCCAAAGCTCGCTAGTAGCAGCATCCATGGCAATATAAATGTCCTTACCTGGTTTAAAACCAGCAGCTTCAATTGCAGTCAAAACTGTTTCAATTGCTTCTTCATTGCTTTGGATATTTGGTGCAAAACCACCTTCGTCACCCACGTTTGTGCTATAACCTTTTTTCTTCAAAACTGCTTTCAAATGATGAAATACCGCAGTACCCATCTGCAAAGCTTCACTAAAAGTATCAGCTTTGGTTGGCATAATCATAAACTCTTGAAAATCTATGGCATTGTCTGCATGTGCGCCGCCATTCAAAATATTCATCAAAGGAATAGGTAATGTATTTGCATTTACCCCACCAATGTAGCGGTACAATGGCATGTTACATTCGATTGCAGCCGCTTTTGCACTTGCTAAAGAAACTGCTAAAATTGCATTAGCACCCAGGTTAGATTTATTATCAGTTCCATCTAACTTAATCATTTTGCGATCGATTTCGTTTTGTTCAAACACATCAACCCCAATCAACTTATCGCAAATTTCTTCATTTACATTTTTAACAGCTTTCAATACACCTTTACCCATGTAAACATGTTTGTCACCATCTCTAAGCTCTGCTGCCTCATGAATACCAGTAGAGGCACCAGAAGGAACTGCTGCTCTTCCTAAAGCCCCATCTTCCGTAATTACTTCAACTTCTACCGTAGGGTTACCACGGGAGTCTAAAATTTGTCTTGCGTGAATATCAATAATTGCACTCATAGTTTAATTCATTAATTGTATAAATTCGTCGAATAAATATCTGCTATCTTCTGGGCCTGGCGCTGCCTCCGGATGGTACTGCACTGAAAAGGCTCTTCTGTCTTTTAATCGAATCCCCTCCACTGTATTATCATTTAAGTTAACATGACTCAATATAATATCTGGATGATTTAAAGTGTCTTCCATTCTAACGCCAAAGCCATGGTTTTGAGAGGTAATCTCGCAATGTCCAGTAATGATATTTTTAACAGGATGGTTCAAACCCCTATGTCCGTTAAACATTTTAAAGGTTTTTAGACCTTGTGATTCTGCCAACATTTGGTGTCCAAGGCAAATTCCAAAGATTGGTATACCTGCTTCTACAATCCTTCTAACAGTTTCTACCGCATATGGCATTACAGCTGGGTCTCCAGGGCCGTTGCTTATCATAAATCCATCTGGTTTAAATTGCATCATTTCTTCAAAAGTAGATTTACAGTTAAACACACCTAAATAAGTGTCACGTTCTACCAAACACCTTAAAATATTTTTCTTAACCCCTAGGTCTAACACTGCAACGCGCTTTGGTGCAGCATCATTTCCAAGAAAATAAGTTTCTTTAGTAGATACACTAGAACTTAACTCCAATCCTTCCATTGAAGGAACAGCAGCAAGTTCTGCCTTTAACTCATCAATACTTTTTGAATCAGAAGAAATGATAGCATTCATCGCACCTTTGCTGCGCACATGCCTAACAATTTCCCTAGAATCAACATCTGCAATACCAACAATATTGTTCAAGGCAAAATACTCCTGAACCGTTTGCAAGGCTTGTTTGCGAGAATAAGGCACATTAAAATTTTTACAAACCAAACCTGCTATTTTGATACTATCAGATTCTTCTTCAGTGGCGTGAACCCCATAGTTTCCTATGTGAACATTGGTTTGCAATAATATTTGACCTGAATAACTTGGGTCGGTAAAAATTTCTTGGTAACCAGTCATACCTGTGTTGAAACAGATTTCTCCGGTGGTTGTTCCTATTTTTCCAATAGAAGTGCCTGTGTATACTGTGCCATCGGCAAGTAATAAGGTGGCGGGGAATTTAATTGCTGAACGGCTCAAATTTGCATAGATTTTGGCAAAGGTAAAAATTTAAAGCCGCCACACAAATTGAACATATTCACATTATGCACCCTCAATGGTTAATAATCAATTGTTGGTGACTCATTCCCGCCTCAGTTTCAATGCTTATAATATACATTCCATTGGGCCATTCAGCCGTATTAATGCTTGTTTCTTTGGTTTTTTCGGTTTGAACCAAAATGGTTTTGCCCTGAATGTCTAAGATAGAAATTAGCATGGCTTCCTCGGCTTTAATAGTTACCAAATCTTTCACTGGATTTGGATAAATCATCAAACCTTTAACCTGTATCTTCTCTTCAATTCCAACAGGCGGTGCAGTTTCAAACCATCTTACTCCACTCCATGCCCCAATGGCTGTTCCATTTAAACCCCTCACACGCCAATAGTACCTGCTGTTTGGCTGAACTCCAGAGAAGATAGAACCTGTTCCTATGGTTTTGCCACTGGCAATTATGTTTGTAAAGGTTGATTCATCAGAAACCACTACTTCATATTCTAGTGCATTGCTGGAAAATGACCATGTGAGTGTTACTGGGGCTACAGGAATATTTCTGGCATTGCTAGCGGGTGAAAGTAAACTAGGCACTCCTATGACAGGTGGGTTAATTGTTGTAAACCTGCTAATAGCCGACCATCTGCTGGTATCTATGCCATTGTATGCCCTAGCGCGCCAATAATAGGTAGTTGCATAACCACCAGTTACAGTTGCATTTGCAGAACTGGATGCAGCTAAAGTAGTAATAGGGCTAACAACAAAATTAGAATCAGTGCTTATTTGATATTGATACCTCAAATGCTTCGCACTCCCTTGAATACTCCATTCTAGCTTAGTGGACAAGGCTTGATTTACTGCGCCGTTTACAGGACTGGTTAAAAACATATCCTGTGTAGTGGTAAAATTAAAGGGTGTTGACCAATTACTAGTATCTAAATCATTGATGCACGCAGTTCTCCAGTAGTAACGTGAATGAAACAATAAATCTTCTGGAAACAAAACCTCTATATATTGCGGGGTAAAGTCGTCTGGTTTATGCGCATTGGCACCTGAAAACTTATGTGGAGAAGAAAAATTTGCCGTTGTATCTAATTCCCACGCAACCCACTTAGAACCGGTGATACCCGTTATTAAGGCATTTGTTTGGGTACCAACCCCAATGTAATTGTTTTGCGGAAAGTAATTGCTTGGAGCGGCAATGGTGGTAAAGTTTCTTTGCGTGGGCTCTGCCTCAACACCATCTTTTATGGCATACACCCGCCATACATATTTTTGATTGTACCTCAAAACAGTATCTATGTAATGAAAAAAACTCCCATCATAATTAAAGCTGTCTATTACTTTTACGTAATAAGAGGAAGGTGTTGAACCAAAGCTTGTACCTGTATCTATTTCCATCACATGTGAGGTTCCCCAAGTTTGTTTTCTAAAACTAAATCTAGGTCGAACGTTTACATTGGTGGCATTGCTACTTGGGGCACCTAAGTTTAGCATACCTGTAAATGTTTTAAAATTCGCAATTTGCCATGGAAGTGTGTCTTTGGCATGGTATGCTCTTATCCTCCATCGGTACCATTTATTAAGTTGTAAAGGATGGTTTGCAGCAAAATTACTGGCAGAGGTAATGGTATCTCGCAATAACTGGGTTTGTGCAGAATCATTGTATAATTCAGCTTGAAACCTAACCCCAGACATAGCAGTCCAGTTAAATGAAACCGTTAAACCATTAATAATGTTGCCGTTCCCAGGACTGAAGCTGCCTATGGTAGATTTAACCCTAATTTGTCGGCTTACTGACCAAGAGGTTTGGCTCAAACCGTACTTTAATTTTATTCTATAAAAGTAATCTTTACCAAAAAACAAATTGCTAAGGGTATCTAAAGTTCTTCCTGGCACAACGTTGCGCTCTTCCAATTTGCTGGTATTAAAATTAGGACTGGTATCCACTTGCAAAACAATGGTTGAAAGTCCTGCAGAAGCCCATGAAGGATAAAATTGTGGATCAACGATTGAAACATTTGGACTTCCATTGATTACTGGCGCTGTGTGCATGGTATAACTCCAAATTGGGCTCCAAGCAAAAGTATCTCCTAAACTGTTAAATACCCTAGCACGCCAAAACACCCTTCTTCCATATGTAAAAACGTTGGTATCTATAAATTGATTTGTTCCTTGAACTCTCAAAACTTTAAACCCTGAGTTTAATGAAGCCGTGGTATCAACCTCGAAAACATATCCAACATTGGGCGTGGATCCTAAGTTATTTGCTCTTAAATCTACAATAGGGCCGCTGTTATTGTTGATTGGACTAAAAATTTGGGTGGTTCCTAAGGTTGTATTAAAACTAAACACGGTGCTCCAAATTGAAGTATCTAAACCTGCATAACATCTTACTCGCCAGAAATAGGTTTTAAATGTTTTTAAAGCAGGACTTCCAATAGCTCTAAAAGTTGCAGTATCCGACCATTTGCCAGCGCTATTAAAAGTGTTTACGGTATCGAGTTGAAATTGATAGCCTGCAGCACCTGTTACTTGGTTGGCAATTAAAGTTATGGTAAAAACACTTGCACTGCTAGCATTTGCAGGCGAACTTAAGGTTGGCGCATTAATGGCCTTGGCGTTCAAACCGATAAAAAAAGTGAATAGGATAAATAGTAGGTTTTTCATAATGGTTTTCGAAGTTACAGAAATGTTTTTAAAATTCTCTTGTTCAATATCATTAATTACCTTTATTTGAAAGTTTAAAAACACAACCATGTTAATCACCACAACACACCACATTGAAGGCAAAACTATTTCTGAATACAAAGGAATTGTAACAGGAGAAGTAATTATCGGAGCAAACTTTGTAAAAGACATTTTTGCTTCATTCAGAGATTTTTTTGGCGGAAGAGCAGAATCTTATGAAAGAGTTTTAAGAGAAGCCAAGGATAAAGCCTTAGAAGAACTTATTATGGAAGCCCGTGTTTTAGGTGCAGATGCCATCATTGGTGTAGATTTAGATTATGAAACCCTAGGCCAAAGAGGAAGCATGTTAATGGTTTCTGCATCTGGAACAGCGGTTAAGTTTGTGAATTAAGCGGCTGGCAACTAGCTTTTGGCAACTAGCTTTTGGCAGCTAGCTTCTGGCAACTCGCTTTTGAAAATGCAACAGTCACCAAGCACCGGTCACCGAGCTTGCCTAGGTGCCGAGGTGCACATTTTAAATTAAAACCCTAATCTCATTTCAACATCATGAACTACAACTATACAGTAGCAGAACGCCTTATGCGCTATGTGCAAATTGATACCACTGCCGACCCAAATTCAGATACCCAACCTTCTTCGATGAAGCAAAAAGACTTAAGTCGTTTGCTAGTAGAGGAACTTCATGCTATGGGTATTGCAGATGCAGAATTGGATGAACATGGTTATGTTTATGCAACCATTGCTTCTACTACGCCAATTGGTTTGCCTACCATTTGTTTTTGCGCGCATGTTGATACTGCCCCAGATTGCAGTGGCACCAATGTAAAACCTATACTTCACAAGAATTGGAATGGCCAAGATATTGTGCTTCCTGATGACACCTCCATTGTGATTAGCAAGAATAATCACACTTACCTAAAGGAGCGAATTGGTGACGATATCATTACTGCATCTGGCTTCACTTTGCTTGGAGCAGACGACAAAGCAGGTGTTTCTATTATCATGGATTTCGCCAATTACCTCATGCAAAACCCAGATATACCGCATGGAAAAATTAGAATACTATTTACACCTGATGAAGAAATTGGAAGAGGCGTAAACAAAGTTGATATGCAAAAGCTTGCAGCCAATTTTGGGTACACACTTGATGGCGGCGAACGCGGCCATTTAGAAGGTGAATCATTTTCGGCAGATGGTTGCACCATTACCTTTAAAGGCATTAGCGCCCATCCAGGATATGCAAAAGGAAAAATGGTAAATGCACAAAAAGTTGCTGCCTATTTTTTAAGTCTACTGCCAAGTGATAACTGGTGCCCAGAAGCTACCGAAGGCTACGAAGGATTTGTGCATCCTGTGCACATGGAAGGTAATTTAGAAGAAGCAAAAGTGCAGTTTATAGTGCGCGATTTCGACACCCAAAAACTATCTGCCTACGAAAAACAATTAGAAGCTTTGGCGCAATTGGCCATATCAAAATTTCCTGGAGCAAGTTTTCAAATTTCTGTGCAAGAGCAGTACAGAAACATGAAAGAAATATTAGACCAAAACCCATTGGTAATGGAATTGGCTAAAAATGCTTACATAAAAGCTGGCCTCACACCTGAAATTAGAAATATTCGTGGAGGCACAGACGGCTCTCGCCTATCCTTTATGGGTTTGCCTTGCCCTAATATTTTTACTGGCGAAATGGGCATCCATTCAAAACAAGAATACGTGAGTGTTCAAGACATGCAAAAAGCTGTAGAGGTTTGCGTAAATATTGTTACGCAATTGCCTCAATAATATCCTGACGGGTGATGATATGTACATCACCCATTAGGTCTTTTACCATAACTGCTGCGTTATCTTTTGTAATCAATTTACTAACATCTTCTATACTCGCATTTGGTGATACAAATGGGAAGGGCGGATTCATTACTTCATTAACCAATTTTCCTTTAATCTCGCTATTTTCTAGCAATAGACTAAATAAAGTATTGTCGTTTAATGAACCAATAAATTCGCCTGCCTCGTTGGTTACAGGAAGTTGAGAAATATAAAACTTACGCATAATTTTTAAAGCAGCCTCCACACTTTGATCTTCCTTAGCAGTTACTAACTTTAAGTGTTTGTGACTTTCAATCAAGTTGATGGCTTTGGTTTGATCATTTAATAAGAAACCTCTGTCACGCATCCAATCCTCATTGAACATTTTCCCCAAATAACGGGTGCCATGGTCATGAAAAATCACTACAACCACATCACCTTCTTTAAACATGTGACGCATTTGAAGCAATCCAGCCATGGCAGAACCTGCTGAATTTCCAGCAAAGATTCCTTCCTCTCTTGGAATTCTGCGGGTCATCATGGCAGCATCTTTATCAGTTACCTTTTCAAAATGATCGATGATTGAAAAATCGACATTTGCTGGTAAAAAATCTTCTCCAATGCCTTCGGTGATGTATGGGTAAATCTCGTTTTTATCAAAAATTCCAGTTTCCTTATACTTCTTAAATACAGAACCATAAGTATCAATACCTAAGATTTTAATATTTGGGTTCTTCTCTTTTAAATATTTTCCTGTGCCACAAATAGTGCCGCCTGTGCCCACTCCTACTACCAAATGCGTTATTTTCCCTTCTGTTTGTTCCCAAATTTCGGGACCAGTGCCTTCGTAATGGGCAGCCGAATTTGATAAATTATCATATTGGTTGGGCTTCCAAGAATTTGGGATTTCATTGATTAACCTACTTGAAACTGAATAATAAGAACGTGGATCTTCAGGCTCAACATCTGTAGGGCAAACAATTACTTCTGCACCAAAAGCCTTTAGCGCATCAACTTTTTCCTTGCTCTGTTTATCAGTTGTAGTAAAAATACATTTATAGCCTTTTATTACGGATGCTATAGCCAAACCCATTCCTGTGTTTCCGCTTGTACCCTCAATAATCGTATAGCCTGGTTTTAATAATCCAGCTCGCTCTGCATCCTCAATCATTTTAACAGCCATACGGTCTTTGATAGAATTGCCCGGGTTGGTTGTTTCAATTTTTGCCAAAACAGTGCAAGGCAATTCTTTGGTGAGTTTATTAATTTTTACCAATGGGGTATTTCCAATGGTTTCTAAGATGTTTTGATGCCACATGGAGGCAAAGCTATGAATTAATGTTTAGAAATGTCATATTTGCCCTTAAGAAAGCAATTACGTTTTGAACCTAAGCCTCAGAAATATAAAGCTGAATAAATATAATAGTCTTCAAATTTTTCAGTTTCTGAGGTTTGGAAGCATATTTACCATATCCATTCTATTGGCCAAAATAATTTATGGTCGATTTACTTATGGCTATGGCAATTACCTGTTAAGCAGGCATGAAATGCTTATGTTATTGAGTTCCTTTCTAACTTTTTTCTGGGTTTCTAGCATTTGCAATACGCTAGTTCCATTTTATCATAGCAGCGACGAAGACAAACAAAAAAGAATTTTATTTAATGCCTTCGCGGTTCTTACCATATTTAGTTTGTTTGCCGGGATTATCACTGCAGTTTATGGAAACATTAAATACCCAAAGGATGCGGATTTATTTCAAATGTTTGGGTTGGTTGTCTTTTTAAACACGCCTACTTTCATCACAGACTATATTTTCTATCTAAAAGGTAAATATAAGTCGCTCATCATTTGGGGAATAGTTAGTTTTTCTTTGCATATTATATTGTTGTGCGTCCCGCTTTACATGAAGCAAACCCTCAACCTAGCCATAAATTTGCTGGTTATTCTAGCTTTATTAAAATTCAACTATACCATTATTATTCTGATGAAGTATGCTAGTATTAGCTTTCATACGAGGCTCATCCAAGAATTCATGGGAAAAGTGATGCCATTTATGTTTTCTATTTTGCTAGCTGGCAGCATGGATTACATTAATAGCTTTATTGTAGAATACTATTATTCTGATACCGACTTCACCATTTTTAGATATGGTGCAAAAGAACTTCCAGTATTTTTAATCCTCGCAAATTCCTTAAGCAATATTTATAGTGGTGAAATTGCTAATGCTTTTAAGTCGAACCAACTCCTAGATGGGCTCAAAAGGTTAAAAGAGAGTTCTCGCAAACTCATGAGGTGGTTATTTCCAACCACCATATTAATGTTGTTTATCAGCGAATACTTTTTTGAATTTGCCTACAATAAAGACTTGGTGGCAGGTTATCGCATATTTAATATTTACCTACTTTTGATTGTAAGTAGAATGTTGTTTCCTCAAACGGTAATTATGGGCTTGATGAAAAGCAGAATTTTCTATTTGGTGAGCACCAACTACCTTATTTTAAACGTGATTTTATCATTTTGGTTCATCAGCCAAATAGGCATTGAAGGCATTGCTTATGCAACTGTAATTGCTTATACAATAGAAAAAATAATGCTTGTAATTTATTGTAAAATGGAAGGCATTGATATTAGAAAGTATACTGCCATTGGAGAATATTTAGTTTATTCAAGTCTTACCTTAGGAGCCTTTTATTTAAGCTTACATTACTCTTTTGCAGATTTATTAAACACTATTCAAACCTCACTTACTTTAGCTTTCTCCAACCCAGTCTAAGGGAATTTCCAATTACAATTACATCAGAGAAAGCCATGGAAAGTGCGCCAATCATTGGATGTAGAAATCCTGCTGCTGCCAATGGGATGCACAAAATATTATAGAAAAATGCCCAAAACAAATTCTGTTTGATGGTAGTGTAAGTCATTTTGCTAATTTGATGAGCCTCTTTTATGGCTAATAAATCAGGGCGTGTAATCACCAAACTGGCAGCCTGAATGGCGATGTCGCTTCCTTTAACAAATGAAATTCCCACATTCACCTTGCTCAAAGCTGGCGCATCATTAATGCCATCACCCACCATGGCTGTGTTTGTTTTTTTAGAATACTGGTCAATCCATTCAAGTTTTTGGGCAGGCAATTGACCAGCTTTCCATTGCAAAATCCCAAACTTTTTGGCCAAACTAGCAACTTTACTTTCCTTATCTCCACTTAAAATTAACATGGGTAATTGAACAGATTCAAAGTAATCAGCCATTTCTTTCGCACCTTCCTTAATTTCATCCTCAATGTCCAAACCTGCCATAGGCACACCATCCATGCTTAAGACCAAATCATAATTAAAGGCTTCGAGTATGTTTGGTTCAACCCGAAACATAGCCCAAGTTGGTTTGCCAAAACGAATTTCCTTTCCGTCAAAAACACCTTTCATTCCCTGTCCCTTTTCTTCAACAACAGCACTTAAGACTAGGTTTGGATCAAACCAACTGCTCTGCTGCTGTACAAAAGAAGTTGCAATGGGATGAGCCGATTTTTGCTCTAAAGCAAACATCATTGCTTTTACCAATGGCTCATTTGCTTTACACCCTTTCAATTCAGAAAATACAAATTTACCGGTGGTGAGCGTTCCAGTTTTATCAAATACCAATAGTTCTGATTTTGCAAAGTTCTCCAATACATTTCCACCTTTAATTAAGATACCTCGTTTGGCAGCTTTTCCAATGCCAACCATAATAGCGGTTGGCGTGGCAAGTCCCATGGCACATGGGCAAGAAATTACCAAAACCGCAACCGCACGCAGCATACTTTGGGCTGAACCAATGTCTAACCAAAAATAGGAAACCAAAAAGGTTAATAAGGAAATTCCAATTACAACTGGAACAAACACAGCGCTAATTTTATCGCCCAATTGTTGAATGTTTGGTTTATTCGATTGCGCCCTTTTTACCATTTCGATGATTTGGCTTAAGACACTATTTTTAACCAAAGCCTTTACTTTGACACTAATATTTCCAGATTCTACTAGGGTTCCAGCACTTACTATATCACCTATTTGTTTAAAAATGGGCAAAGATTCTCCACTCAACATTTGTTCATTGAGCTCTGCATTTCCATCTATTATTTCTCCATCTAAGGGTATTAATTGTCCGGTTTGAACCAACACGGTATCTCCAATTTTGATATGGTCTACCAAGGTTTCCAACAAACCTCCATTGGCTTGTAATAGAAGGGCTGTTTTGGGCTGCAAATCATTGAGTGTTTGCAAGGCTTTAGTGGTTCGTTTTACTGCACGCTTTTCGAGTACATTTCCTGCTAAAACAAAAGTAATGATGGAAGCACCTGTTTCAAAAAACAGATACTTATGCACTTCATGCGTGCCTGCGAAGGATAGCGTTCCATACAAACTATAAAACAAGGCGGAGAATGCTCCAATAAAAATAAGCACATCCATATTTGGGACACCGCTTTTTAAACTTTGAAAAGCAGATTTACCAAAATACCATAATCCAATTGAATATACAGGTATACTTAAGGAAAGTTGAAAATAAGGGTTGTGTAATATTGCCCAATCCAAAACCATGTGAGCCATGAGTGGGATTGTAAAAATGAGACTAAATACTAGTTTGGTCTCGAGGCTTCCTAAGAATTTTTTTTTTCTTCTTTTACCTCGTTTTTCATTGAAACAGCATATCCCAAATCTTCAATGCTTTCTGCAATTTCTGATAAAGGTTTATTGGGAATATTTTCGAACCTTACCTCGCCAGTAGCAAAGTTAACATCTATTTGGCCAAGCCCTTGCTTCTCTAACCGTTTGCGAACGCCCATGGCGCAATTGCTGCAACTCATGCCTTCAACTAAAAGCTCTGATAACTCTGTTTGTGAATTCATGGTACGAATGTAAATAAAACTTAAAAATATTCTTCTTGTTAATCACTGAGAATTGTCATATTTGAATCATGAAGGAAAGCAAAAGGACTGTACTATTTTTACTATTGGGGTCATTTTTCATTGCCAATGCCTTGGTAGCGGAGTTTATTGGAGTCAAGATTTTTTCAGTTGAAAAAACCCTTGGATTAACTCCAATTTCTTGGGAAGTTTTTGGCAACAAGTTATCCTTTAACATGACAGTTGGTGTGCTTTTATGGCCGATAGTATTTATCATGACAGATATTATCAATGAGTATTTTGGTCGTTCAGGTGTAAAACTATTCTCCTATATCGCAGCGATTATGATTAGCTACTCTTTCCTTGCTGTATTTGCAGGTATAAAGGTTACCCCTGCCGATTTTTGGATGATAAGAGAAACATCAAATGGCTCAATTGATATGCAAGAAGCCTATGCACAAATATTTGGGCAAGGATTGTGGATTATAGCGGGTTCCTTAGTAGCATTTTTAATTGGACAGTTAATAGATGTAACAGTTTTTCATTACATTAAAACCAAAACTGGGAATAAATACTTGTGGTTGCGGGCAACTGGCTCTACTGTCATTTCACAGTTAATTGACAGCTTTGTGGTTTTGTTTATAGCCTTTTATTTAGGTGCAGGTTGGGACATGAACCTAGTGCTTGGCATAAGTCTAATTAACTTCATTTATAAACTGAGTGTAGCCTTATTATTAACCCCCTTATTGTATGGTGTGCATGCAATAATAGATAGTTATTTAGGTAAAGAATTGGCAGCATCCATGATGCGAGAAGCACAAGAAAAGTAAAGTGGGAAATCCTACAAACCTGATTTATGTAGCCGCTTCGGCAGTTTCTTCTTTTTTATTATTTAGGTTTAATTTTCCTTTGTAGTGTTCAAATCATAAAATAACCTCTATCAAGTTCGGTTTGAACCAAGATGGCGAATGCGTGTAAACAAGCTAAGGCTTAGCTCACACAATTGTTTGAAAATTAATCGCCAAACATATGTCTATAAAACCTTATCTTGTGCTAGTAGCCTTGCTGTTTTGCAAGCCAGCTTTCTCTCAATTACTTTTTGTTGATTTCAACGAAACAGAAACCCTTAATCATTACATTTCTGCAGCAACACCAGCAAACCGGTATTTTAATGCCATAGGTAGCTCTGGTGCAGGAGTGCAAGTAAACATTTCCCAACAAATGCTCAACTTCACAAGAAGTGGCAGCAACACGGGTTCATTCTCAAGAACTACTAATTTTAGTGGCAGTCCGCAAGCATTAGCCATTAAAATGAAACTTAAAATTGCAGACAATACAAGTGCCCAAACAACCTCAGCCATGCTGCAAATTGGTTCTGGTTTTGGAACCTCAAATGCCTCAGAGAGCAATTCAAATGTACACAGTAGAGTGGGTATTAATTTTACAGCGAATGCAGGTGAATTTACCCTCAGAGATTTAGGCACTAGTACAAACTCAAGCAACCTTTCAGGTACACAAAACATTTTATGGGTAATAAACAACACTGGAAGTTCTATAAATTATCGCACTCCAATTGGTGGCCTTGATACTTTAGTAAATGATGCTTGGGATTTATGGGCTGGGAATACAAAATTATTCAATGATAGAAATGCCTTAACAAGTTCCCAAAGCTTAGATGATTTTAAGTTTGCCTATACCAGTGGAGGTGGAAAGATTTCATTTGACCAAATACAAGTAGATGTTCCAAGTTCCTTAAATCATTTTAGAAGTAGTGTGGCCAATGGAAATTGGTTCAACACTGCTCATTGGGAAATGTCTTTGGATAGCCAAAACTGGGTTTCTGCAACGAGCTACCCCGCAGCAAATGCAGCCTCAATTTTCATAAGGGCATTCCACCAAATGAACTTTAGTCAAAGTAGCAGCGCCATTTTTTGTGCGGTGAGTAAGCTACTAATTTCTCCCAACTCGAGCCTTTATATAGGTAGTTTGGGAGATTCATCTAATATAAATTCAAACCATATCTTAACTATTGCCAAGCAAGGAACAACTGCAGATTTTATCAATAATGGACAACTGCAAGTTAATGAAAATGCGCATTTGCAATGCAAAGGCATACTAACAAACAATGGCAGTTTTAGCGTCAAATCATCGGCTGCTGGCACAGGTAATATTGGCAACTCCAATGGAGGAAGCGTTTTAGGTACAGTCTCTGTAGAAAGATACATACCACCTAATGGTAGAAGAAATAGGAGTCTAAGCACACCAATTTCAAATAATACTTTAAATGATTGGAAAGGAGAAATATTTATCACAGGAAACGGTTCAGGAAACACTTTAGGGTCAACCAATAGCAATGGGTTTGACGCAACCTTAACCAATAATCCAAGTGTGTTTTGGTATAATGAAACGGATACAGGTAATGTTAATTTAGGTTGGACAGCCGCCACCAATATTAATAATTCATTGGTACCCGGAAGGGGTTACAAAGTGATGGTGCGTGGTGATCGTTCTGATTTAGGCAGATTAAACGGAACGAATAATACACAGAATGCGGTAACCTTGGTGAGCACAGGTATAGTCAATCAAGGTGATTTTACCTTTCCTACTTCAAATCTCACATGGAGTGGCAATGGCACAAACGACGGTTGGTGTTTTGTGGGCAACCCCTACCCTGCTAGCATAAATTGGAATGCTGCTGCGGGTTGGCAAAGGACAAATGTGGATGCCGGCGCAATTGCGATTTGGAACCCACAAACCAATTCATATGCCTACTCTATAAATACGGCTGGAGGTGCAAATCCAAGCGGCTTGTCCATCAATGGCGGGTCAAATATTATATCCTCTCATCAAGCATTTTTTGTAAGGACAACGGGAAGCAACCCAAGTTTGAGTTGCAATGAAAATGTGAAATCAAGCAATGCTCCAAGCGCTCTGTTTAAAAATAACAATAGTCACATGATAAAGATTAGTTTAGAAAAAGAAATCTATAATAAAGATGAGGCTTTAGTTCGGTTTGATCCTAGCTATTCGGAAGATGAAATAGAGTTTGAAGACCTTCCTAAACTAAATAACCCAGTAGTAAATATTGGCACTGGCAAAAATCCAAAGCGCTGGTTAGCTTTTAATGCCTTGCCCCTTCAATTAGAACAGAAATTTTCAGTTCCTATTTACACAGAAATTGCAGGTGGCGACTCAGGCCTATTGGTGGTTGAATTAAAAGAGGGTGGCAATTTCCAAGAAGTTGTCTTAACAGATTTACTTTACAAAAAGCATTTTGTGATAGAAAAGAGGTTTGAACAAAAGTTTCTGTTCAAAGAAATTGGTTCAAATTTCGCTAGATTTCTATTGACTGGCAGACATAACCTACCGCTAGGTGATGAAATAATTGATGCCAACGAATTAATCATTTATCCTAATCCATTTGAGGATGAATTCTGGATTAAAGGATTTAGAAAAGTTGGCAAACCTGCTACTGTAAATATTTTGGATATAACAGGAAAAACCATTTCAACACAAGCTAATATCTTGGAGGAAGGTGGTGTTTTAAAAATAGACTTAAAAGACCTGGCATGTGGTGTTTACGTGCTACAAATCAGCAGTGCTGAGCAAACCATTCAACAAAAAATCATCAAACAATAAAAACCTATTAACCATGAAAAAACCATTAAAACTAGCCCTAATGTTTGTTATTCTTTTTATAAACGTCAATCTTCTAATTGCCCAACCAGAGCAAGACGAAGATATAGATGATGTTCCAGTAGACGCAGGAATAAGTTTACTAGCTAGCGCTGGAATAATTTATGGCATTAAAAAGTTGAATAAAAAGCATTCACATATAGAAAAATCAGCTAAATCATGAAATGCCTTTTCAAAAAGTTGGGGTTTGACTTACTTTTCATTTTGATTGGTTTGGTTCAAACCCTAACCTTGACCTACATGATTGATAACCTTTATTATTTTGCTGACAATGAGTTTAACTTATATCATGAAGTACAATCAGAAATTGATTTTCAAATAGCAGGAGCAACTTTCGTGAACAAATACGGTCAAATTAAAATAAAACCATATGACTTAAGTATAATGACTCAAAATAAAATCACTGAACTAAGGCAATTATTTATCCAGTTACTTTTCTTAATTCCCATCATTCCAGCAGTAATTTTATTATTTTATTTGACAATGGTTCAACTATCCATGTTGGCAAAAAGAAGGAAATTGTGTTTAGGCATAATTGGACTATTATTTTTAGGGATTATTATTAGCGTGAATTGGATAAAACTTCAAAATCAAAGTTTCTCCGTTTCAGAAGTGTTTCTCTCTCTTATAGAATTGATTGCGATTGGAATTATGCTCTTTTTTATGGCTACACAATCTACTTTTAAAGCAAAATATGATTAAACCAAGGCTTCTAATTCCAGATTAAATTTAATTATAGGAAATTAGATTAAATCAGTGTTGCATATCAACATATTAACCCTATATTTGCCCGCTTTTATAGCGAAAGGAGATTTAATTAATTGTCACAAAACACAAATCAAACTACATCCACTCCCGAAATGGATTTCGACTGGAGCATGGACAATGCCGGCTTCGGCGGCTACAGCCAGGAAGAGCACAGCAAGCTTGCTTCTCTTTACGAAAACACCCTCAATGCCTTCAATGAAAAGGAAATTGTTAAAGGTACAGTTGTTGGTTTCACCGACAAAGAAGTTGTATTAAACATTGGATTCAAATCTGATGGTTTAATCGCACGTACCGAGTTCCGCGACATGCCGGATCTCAAAATTGGTGATACTGTTGAAGTATTACTAGAAACAAAAGAAGACCTTAACGGTCAACTTATTCTAAGCCGCAAAAAAGCGATGAGCGAGCGTGCTTGGGAAAACATTCTTGCTGCTCATGACAATGACATAGTAGTGAATGGTTACGTAAAAACCCGCACCAAAGGCGGTTTAGTTGTTGATGTTTACGGCATCGATACGTTTTTACCTGGATCACAAATCGACACTAAACCTATCAAGGATTATGATGTTTATGTTGGTCAAACCATGCCATTTAAAGTGGTAAAAGTGAATCACGCTTTTAAAAATGTGGTAATTTCTCATAAAGTATTAATTGAGGAAGACATCGAAAAACAAAAAGTTGACATCTTATCTAGATTAGAAAAAGGTCAAGTTTTGGAAGGAACTGTGAAAAACATGACTTCATTTGGTGTATTCATCGATTTAGGTGGTGTGGATGGTTTACTTCACATTACTGATATTTCGTGGGGTCGCATCAATCACCCAGAAGAAGTACTTACTATGGATCAAAAAATCAATGTAGTTGTACTTGATTTTGATGATGAAAAGAAACGTATTTCTCTAGGTTTAAAACAATTAGGTGCTCACCCTTGGGATTCATTAGCAGAAAACCTTTCAGTTGGTGCTAAAGTAACTGGTAAAATTGTTAACATCGCTGATTACGGCGCATTCCTAGAAATCGCTCCTGGTGTTGAAGGTTTAATTCACGTAAGTGAGATGAGCTGGAGTCAACATTTACGTAGCCCTCAAGATTTCTTGAAAATGGGTGACGATATGGAAGCAGTTATTTTAACGCTTGAAAAAGAAGAGCGTAAAATGTCTCTTGGTATCAAACAATTGAAAGCAGATCCTTGGGTTAATATTCAAGAAAGATATCCTGTTGGTTCACGCCATAAAGGTATCGTTCGCAATATGACCAACTATGGTTTATTTGTAGAATTAGAAGAAGGTGTGGATGGTTTAGTTCACGTAAGTGACCTTAGCTGGACTAAGAAAATCAAACATCCGAACGAATTCGTAAAAGTTAACCAAGAATTGGATGTTCTTGTTTTAGAGATGGATTTAGAAAACCGTCGATTAAGCTTAGGACACAAACAATTGGATGAGAATCCTTGGGAAGCATTCGATACCTTGTTCTCAGTTGGTTCTGAACACGAAGGTACCATCCTTAAAATCGAAGATAAGAGTGCAATCGTTGCGCTTCCTTACGGTGTTGAAGGTTATGCTCCTTTGAAACAGTTATTAAAAGAAGATAAGAAAACAGCTAAAGAAGATGAAACCCTTAACTTTAAAGTAACTGAGTTTAACAAAGAAAACCGCAGAATCGTTCTATCTCACACAGCGCTTTGGAAAGAAGAAGTTGAAGTGAAGAAAGAAGGAGAAGTTAAGAAAAAAGAAGACGAAAAGGATAAAGCTAGCAAAGCTGCAAAGAAACTAAATGAGTCAAATGAAAAATCAACATTTGGTGATATTGGTGGATTAGCTGAATTGAAAGCTAAAATGGAAGGTAGCAAAGACTAGTTCTTTCACTTTCTTAGATAAAAATAGGCCGTCCCAAAAGGATGGCCTATTTTTTTTTAGTATTTTTCTAGTTGCATTGCCTATTTTTACCCTTCAAAATTTACTACTATGTCTATTAGAAAACCCTTCAACTTAAAACAATGGATTGATGATAATAAGCATTTATTAAAACCACCTGTTGCCAATAAAAATTTATACCCAGAAGGTTCAGATTATATTGTAATGATCGTAGGTGGACCTAACGCTAGAAAAGACTATCATTATAACGAAACCGAAGAATTATTCTATCAATTAGAAGGAAATATCACTGTTAATATTCAAGAAGATGGCAAGGCGGTGCCAATCCATTTAGGCCCCGGTGATATGTTTCTTTGTCCTGCAGGTATTCCACATTCTCCCGGTAGAACAGAAGGCTCTATTGGCTTGGTCATTGAACGTGTAAGACAAGGAAAAGGCTTTAAAGATGGCCTACTTTGGTTTTGCGAAAAATGCAACCATAAACTTCATGAAACCTACTTCGAACTCAAAAATATTGAAACTGATTTTCAACCACATTTTAAACACTATTATAGTTCTGAAGACCTTAGAACTTGCAAAAACTGCGGACATGTAATGGAATCAGATCCTAGGTTTTTATAATTAATTATATGCTAAAAAAATTATGGGCTAAAACCCTTCTTACTTTAACTCTTTCTCTTTCTTTTATCTCAATAGCCCAAAGCCCTATCCAAGGAAAAACAGCTTATGAAATATTTGTAAGAAGTTTTCAGGATTTTAACGGCGATGGCAAAGGCGACTTTGATGGACTGCAAAGTCGCTTAGATTACCTTAACGACGGTAACCCAAATACCTATTCTGATTTAGGAATTGGATTAATTTGGCTAATGCCAATTAACCCCTCTCCTAGCTACCACGGATATGATGTTACCAATTACAAAGCGGTAAATCCTGAGTATGGAGATATGGAGCAGTTTAAAGAAATGTTGGCTGCTGCCCACCAAAGAGGAATTAAAGTGATCATGGATTTGGTTTTAAACCATACCTCCACCAATCACCCTTGGTTTGTGAAATCTGCCGCAAACGACAGTTTCTACAGAGATTTTTATCGTTGGGAAAATACAGCAATCAATAGTTCTGGCCCATGGGGACAGCAAGTTTGGCATAGCAAAAATGGCAAATATTATTATGGTGTTTTTTGGAGCGGCATGCCCGACCTCAATTACAACTACAAACCTGTGAGAGATAGTATTTTTGACATGGCTAAATTCTGGCTCAAAGAAGTTGGCGTAGATGGGTTTAGATTAGATGCTGTTACTTATTTATATGAAGAAGGCAATACCTTAAAACACCATCCAAAAACACTGGCATTCTGGAAAGAATTTAAAGACAGTTGTAAAACTTGGAATCCAAATGCTTATTTAGTTGCAGAAGTTTGGGACCCACAAGATGTTATCAAACAGTATGCGCCAAACTTCGATCATTGTTTTGAATTCGGTGTTTCTGGAGGAAATCTTACTGCCATAAACGAAGGCAATCCAAATAACCTGAGGAATGCACTTACCTATGCTTTGGCCAATTATGATTTTTCGAATTTCTTAACCAACCATGACCAAGACCGAATTGCGAGTGTCTTTGGAAATAACCAAGATAAACTCAAAGCAGCTGCTAGTTTATTGCTGACCCAACCCGGAACGCCTTATTTATATTATGGCGAAGAAGTAGCCATGTTAGGCGCTAAACCAGATGAAAACATAAGACGTCCTATGCAATGGAGCACAAGTTCTTATGCTGGGTTTACGACTGGATTTCCATGGCGCCCACTTAATACCAACTATGCGCAATACAATGTTGCAACTTTAAAAGCAGATTCAAACTCTATCTGGAACCATTACCGAAAACTCATTCACTTTAGAAACCAATATGAGGCTGTTCATAGCGGAGTCTATAAAAACATCATTAGTACACAAAATGAAGTGTTAATTGCCCACAGGTATGTAAAAGGCCAAGATGTATATGTGATGGTTAATACAAGTGGAAACGCATTCGAATCGGTGCAGTTTACCCTTTCAAGAGAAGATAACAAAAATGGCAACTTTCAACTAAAGGATGTGATGTCAAACCAAAGTTTCAATGTTTCATCCCCTAATTCATTTTTCGGTTTGAACCTAAACATGCAGCCTTACCAAACTCGAATACTTATTTTTGACAATGCAACTGGACTAGATAATCAGGTTGGTTCAACCCGAAACCTAAACGTTTACCCTAACCCAGCAAGTGACAAAGTTAGAATAGATTGGTTTGGATTTTCTCAACAAGTTAGTATAGAATTGATGACCTTGGATGGAAAAGTATTGATAAACGAAAGTGCTGAAAATAATTTCTTTGAGCTAAACTTACCCAAAACAACAGGGGTATATTTTATAAAGGTCTCCGATTACTCAGGAAATTCAGTTTATAAAAAATTAGTTATTCAATAATATTTTATAGATCGTTTAAACCTTAGACTTTAATATTAGTCCTAATGATATAAATAAATTATATCGTATGAAAACAAATGGTAAATTCTTGGCTTTGCTCCTTTTATTAATTGGAACAAGCCTTTTTTCTTGTAAAAAAGAAAACAATGAAGAAAATGAACTGGCCACTTCTGAAGATATGGCCTTGTCTGAAAGCACCTTCGACCAAATTTTCAAAGAAGTGGATGGCAATGCAAGTGAAAATGGATTGAGGAAGTCCTATCCAATTATTACAATTGATTCTGCAAGCACGCCTAGAACCATGACCATTGACTATGGTAGCAGCAATTTTTTATGCAATGATGGCAATTACAGAAGAGGAAAAATTATGGTAAGTTGGACAGGAAGGTACAGAGATATAAATACTGTAATTGCTACAACTTTTGATAATTTCTACCAAAATGACAATAAGATAGAAGGCAGCAAAACCATTACCAATACTGGCAGAAACACTAGCGGCCAACTCACCTTTAGCATTGTTGTAGATGGCAAAATTACCAATACAGCCAACGAGGTAATTACTTGGAAAAGTAATAGAACACGCACTTGGGTGAGTGGAGAAAATACTAGAATATGGTTGGATGACAAATACAGCATCAATGGAGAAGCCAATGGAATCAACAGAAATGGTTTTACCTTTACCACAAAAATTACTTCTCCCTTGAGTATTGATTTAAGCTGTCAATGGCGCATTGTTGCTGGAACAATTGAGTTAACCCCAGAAGGCAAACCAACAAGAACCATAGATTATGGAAATGGCACTTGCGATAGAATAGCAACTGTAAGTGTAAGAGGCAGAACTTACACCATTCAACTTAGAAAATAATTTAGGTTTGAACCAAAGCTTATTCAATAAAGTTTACAATAAAAAAGCCCGAGCAATCGGGCTTTTTTGTGGGTTTAGGTGATTAATAAATAGAATATCAAGCTTAAAAATATTTACTAGCGTATTAACGTTATTGTTCCATTTAAATCATACAACTTTCCAGTGCTAGATTTAGCTTTTAAAACATAAAAATAAACCCCTTCTGGGCAGGGTGCATCCTTATAAGTGCCATTCCACCAAACACCTCCAGGCATTTGGGTTTTGTGCAGTAGTTCTCCCCAGCGTGAATAAACCAATAACTCTAAAAAATCAAACTGACTTTTGGTATACACTGCTTCAAATACTTCGTTTAATCCATTGCCTTGAGGTGTAAAAACATTTGGTACAAACAAAAATTCTTCTTCATTTACAGTAATTTCTTGATTAGCAGAATCTACACAACCATAGGAATCCTGCGCAATCAGTTTAACTAGATATTTTCCAGCGTTGTAGTAGATATAGGTAGGATTTTTCGAGGTATCCATGTTTGTTTCACCAAAATCCCACATGAACTGATTTGCATTTGAACTGCTCTTGTTTTCAAAATTTACAGTTAATGGTTTGAACCCATTATTAGGATTTGCCTTGAAAGAAGCGATTACTTCTGGATAAATTCGGATATATACCGAATCTTTGGCTTGGCAGATATTATTTTCTGCGGTCAATACATAATAGGTGCTAACCTTCGGCTTTACAAATGGCTCAAGCACTTTTGCATCATTTAGGCTTGGGTCAAACCGCCAAGAAAAACCACTAGCATTTGAAACTGTGCCTTGCAATTGCAAACTTTGACCTTTACATAAAATAGAATCCTTACCCGCTTCCACTATGGGTTTACTAAGTATATTCACCTCAATACTATCTAAAGCCTCACAATCTCCTGTTTTACCTATAACATAATATCTTGTGTTTACATTTGGCCAAATCTTAGGTGTGGCTGAACTAGTATCACTAATATTCACACGAGGATACCAATAGTACTCACTTGCACCTGATGCAAAAATTGTTGCGGTATCACCTTGGCATAAATTTAAATCATCAACAGCACTGATACTAAATGCTGTGGTGCCTATATTTACCAGATTTGAGGTATCGTATCCTACACAATTTTTGAAACCAACCACCTTGTAAGCACCAGCTAGTTTAGCAAATAGGATGGAGCTATCAGTTTGTTTTATAAATGTATCATTTCTGAACCAAAGAAACTGATTGACACCTAGGCTATTTGCAGTTAATAAAACACTGTCTTGGCAACTTAATCCTGGCTTATTAGCGGTTAACCTAATGGAATCATTTGCTTGAAACATCGCCACAAAACCATCCAAAGGGCCAGTAACTGGAATAATGCCAGATGTTAACTGAATATTGGATGTGAAATAACCTGAAGCAAATAAGGTATTACTTGCAGAAACATCTAAGCCAATTATTACAACATTTCCAGCGGAACCAACTAGACGTTCTGCACTAATAGGATTACCATTTATAGCGTTAAGCGTTGCCAAATAAGCACTTTCGGTACCACTCAAATTTAAGGTAGTGCTTCCAAAGTTCATTGTATTTCCATATGAACCTCCTATTAGCAAATTTGAATTTTTGTCTAAGGCTACGGCATAACCATAGTCATTGCTTGTACTTCCAAATGATTTGGCCCAAATAATAGAGCCATTATAGCTTAATTTGGTGGCAACAATGTCAAAACCACCATTAACTACAACATCATAATCCGCTCCCAGGGGTTGAGAGGTTAAGGTTGCATCTGCATTAATATGACCAACTGCATAAACTGCTTGAGAAGTTTTATCTACAAACACTTTTGAAAAACCATCTTGTCCGCCTCCACCAATATGGTTTACCCAAATCCAAGTTCCAGTGCTACTTAGCTTTGCAATGTAAGCTCCCCAGCCGCTTGTGTTGTTTATTGTTATTGAACCAAATTGGGCAGAACCGCCTAAACAACAAGCAAAATTGCCTACCACATAAAGGTTTCCTAACTCATCCAAGCTAAGGCTATTTGCAACATCCTGTGCAGTTCCTCCAGCAGTGGCAACATTTTGAATTGTTCCATTACCGTTGTATTTGGCAATAAATAAATCTGAAGAACCTAAACTGCTTTTGTTTTGACTTGGAAGTCCAGACATTGATTTGAAACTAGCTGTACCAGTGAAAAATCCTGCAGCATATACATTTTCACTTGCATCAATTTCTAGTGTACTGTTTTCATCGTTTAAAGGTCCGCCAATCGCGGCTACCCACCCTATCATCCCGGTATTACTTACACGTGCCAAGAAAACATCAGTGCCTCCAGCCGAAGTTAAACTATGCGTTAAATTTTGATTTGCATCAAAAAATGATGCATTCCCGCTAAAAGAACCTGAAATGTAAATATTCCCAGAAGCTGCAATTTTTATACCCATAAATGGAAACTCCCCGCCATCATCCGAGGTTCCACCTATTTTTAAACGCCATAGAAGAACTTTGTTACAATTATATTTTGCTAAAAATACATCACGCCCCCCCACACTACTTAAGTTTCTGGGTAAACCGATACTGTCTAAAGGAAGTGTGCTCGAAAATTCTCCTAACACATAATAATTATCGTTTTGGTCAGTGGCTAAATTCCAAACAATATCAGTACCATTGCCGCCAAATTTTTGAACCCAATTGAATTTTTGCGCGTTTAAAATGCTTGATAGGCATATAGCAATTATGAAAAAAAACGGTTTCAAACTTTGGCTTTTATGGCTCATAAAGATAAAAGATTTTTACATAATACAAAAATGTTCATTGCATTGAAGACAAGTTTTTCCTAAAAAAAGTTGTCATTTCTTTGGGTTTGGTTTGAACCAACTTTTAGCTAAAGGGATTATAAGAACAATCATGGATTTCAATTTTAAAACAAATTGGAACTCGCATCAGTTTATAAGTATATGAAAGCAGAAATCATTTCGGAATATATCCGCCAAACCTTAGAAAATAACGAAGCTCCTTCGAGTGTTTATTTGTTTTGTAAAACCCTTGGCATGGAAGAAAAGGCATTTTATGACCATTTCTCTTCTTTAGAAGCTTTACAAGATGATATTTTCAACCAATGGTTTTTGGCAGTGAGAGACAAAGTTACCGCAACTGAAGTTTATAGTAGCTACAGTGCCAGAGAGAAGTTATTAGCTTTCTTCTTTGCTTGGTTCGAAACGTTAAAAGAATACAGAAGCTATGTAAACTACCAATACCATAAACACAATGGAAAAGGTCCTTCTCCTATGCAGTTAAACTTCTTAAATGGCATGAAGCGCAACTTTATCGAGTGGGCGCAGCAACTGATGAACGAAGGCATGGGTACGAAAGAAATAGAAGAACGCAAATTCATCAGCAACAAATATGGCGACGCGGCATGGTTAAACTTACTTTTTGTAACCGATTTTTGGTTAAAAGATAAAAGTCCAGCCTTTGAAAAAACAGACGAAGCCATTGAGCGCTCTGTCAATTTAGCCTTTGATTTAATTGGCAAATCTCCATTAGATTCAATGATTGAGTTTGGTAAATTTCTATTTCAAAACCGTTAATTAATGGAACAAAATAGTATTCCTGCCTCTAAGGTAGAACGTGCCATGCGCTTTGTAAAAACAGGTGCGCAAATTGGTGGAAATTATATTAAACATTATTCTAAAAAGTTGGTTGACCCAAGCCTCACAAAGGACGGCTTACATGAAGACAATGCCACAGATGTATACAATGCTTTAAGCGAACTTAAAGGGAGTGCCTTAAAAGTTGCACAAATGCTAAGCATGGAGAAAAACGTTTTACCACGTCAATATACCAATAAATTCCAAATGGCGCAATACAGCGCGCCACCTTTATCTGGGCCACTTATTGTGCAAACTTTTGTTAAGAACTTTGGTAAAACGCCTCAAGAAATTTTTGACACCTTTGAAATGAAAGCGAGTAATGCCGCAAGCATTGGACAAGTGCATAAAGCCACACTTAAAGGAAAGAAATTAGCTGTAAAAATTCAATATCCTGGAGTGGGCGAAAGTATTAAAAGCGATTTACGAATGGTAAAACCAATTGCTTTTAGGCTTTTAGACATGAATGAAAAAGAGTTAGAAAAATATATTAAAGAGGTTGAATCTAAACTGCTTGAAGAAACTGATTATGATTTGGAATTTAAACGTTCGGTAGAAATTTCTAATCTCTGCAAACATATTCCAAACCTAATTTTCACCAATTATTATAAGGAGTATTCCTCAAATAAAGTGTTAACCATGGATTGGCTTTCTGGAAATCACCTAGATGATTTCTTACGCTTGAATCCTTCGCAAGAAGTAAGAAACAGCATTGGTCAAGCCATGTGGGACTTTTACGATTTGCAGGTGCACGAGTTAAAGTCGGTGCATGCCGACCCACACCCGGGAAATTTCCTCATGAACATGGACGGCAGTTTAGGTGTAATTGATTTTGGTTGTGTGAAGGAAATTCCACAAGATTTTTATTTGAATTATTTTGCCCTATTGGTGCCAGAACTTTTACAAGACGAAACCATTATCAAACGAATTATGCTACAGCAAGAAATCATCAACAAAGATGATTCTTTAGCAACACAAGAAAAGATAACAGATGCTTTCGTTAAAATGACTAGGTTACTTTCAACACCTTTCAAAGAAGGAAGCTTTGATTTTGGCAACAACGCCTACATCGATGAAATATACGCGCTTGGCGAAGAAGTAAGCAAAATGGATGAAATTAAAAAGTCTAAAGAAGGTAGAGGCTCTCAACATGCCTTGTACATCAACAGAACTTATTTTGGCTTATATTCAATTCTAAATGTATTAGGTGCTAAGGTTAATACAGGCATTAGAAATTGGCGCGACCCACTGGTTCAGTTTCATCAGGCTAACTAGTTTGTTTATACTTTGAACTGCTTCCATTTACCTCTCGAGAACAGCCAAAGTGTGAATAAACCCACAGAAGTTTCTGAGAAGAAAACACCCCAAAAAACACCACGATGTTGCCAGCCTAATTGTATGGCTAAATAGTAGGATAATGGGATTTGGATCAACCAGAAAAAAACTAGGTTAATGTATGTTGGGGTGCGTGTATCTCCTGCGCCATTAAATGCTTGAACCGATACCATCCACCAGCCATAAACTAGGAAGGAATAGGAAAGTATTTTTATCCATTCTGAACCAATATCTATAACTGGAATACTTTCTGTGAACAATCCCATGAGTTGGCGATTGAAGAAAAAAAAGACAACAGAAACAAGCGACAGAAAAAGCATGTTATAAAAACCTATTTTCCAAACGGTAGATTCTGCGCGTTGTGGACTGCCAGCACCTAAGTTTTGACCAACCAATGTTGCAGCGGCGTTAGATAAGCCCCAAGCAGGCATCATGGTAAACATCATCACTCTAATAGCGATTGTTGCTCCAGCCACTGCATTGCTTCCTATACCAGCCAAAATGCGCATCAAAAAAATCCATGAGGTCATTGCAATCATCATTTGCGCTACCCCACCTAAGGATGTTTTCACCAATTCCCACATTACGGCCAATTGAACCTTCATTTGACTTATGGTAATTTGAATGTGTTTTCCACCCTTAAACAATAAATACAATTGAAGTAGCACCCCTACTCCCCTGCCAATATTGGTTGCAATGGCGGCACCTTCAATGCCAAAAGCTGGAATAAAACCCCAACCAAAAATCAAGATTGGGTCAAGCAACATATTGATAATATTAGCTACCCAAAGCACCCACATGGCAATGGCAGCATCGCCAGCCCCGCGAAAAACAGCATTAATTACAAACAATAAAACTATGGTTAAGTTACCACCCAACATCCATTGCGTGTATTTATAACCATGTTCTATACTCCAAGCATCCGCTCCCATTAAGCCCAATAAGTCTTTTGCATAAAAAATACCTGCTAGCATAAAAGGCACAGAAATGAGTAATCCTAAAGCAATGGATTGAAACGCAGAAATAGCTGCATCATCAGCATTCTTCTCGCCCACACGCCTTGCTACTATGGCTGTAACAGCAGTAGAAAGTCCCATTGCAAGCGCGTATAATAAATAGAGATAAGTTTCGGTTAGCCCAACCGTGGCAACCGCAGAAGAGCCCAATTTACCTACAAAATAGATATCCACCACGGCAAAAGCAGATTCCATTACCAATTCCAAAATCATAGGAACGGCTAGTAAAAAGATGGCCTTTCTTAAGCCAATTTTGGTATAATCTTCTTCTGAGCCACGAATTGCAGAAAGCAGTTCTTGCCATAAAGTTTTTTTGGTTTCCATCAAGGTAGGTTTAGCTTTCAAGTTTATTAAAAGTTTCGGTTTGAACCAAAATTAGTTGGTGGTGGGCGCTGAAACTTAAATATTTACAAATTGAATTGGCCTGTTAATAATAAGGTATTAATAACATTAACTTAAATTAACTTTAACTTAAGATGTTGCTTTATTATTTCAAGGCACAAATTGACTTTGATTTAACAATACATGAAGCGTATTTTGCATTATGGTTTGCAAAGAAGTGGCACAAATGTTTTAGAAACTTACCTAAAGCAAAATTTCAAAATTGAATTATTAAACAATAACCTTGAGCGCGCCAATACCCTACACAAGCACTTTAGGCTATATGAAGACAAACAGTACATCCCAGAAATACAATTCGCAAATGATTTAACGTTTAACTCATTTGCTGAATATGAAAAAAGTTTTAAGATAGAAAAAAAGGTTGAGGCCATTCTGGTAATTTCTAAAGACCCCTATTCTTGGTACCTAAGCTATCTTAATTGGGCAAAAAAATGCAGCTGGCCAAAGGTAAACTACCATTATATTGAGGAGTACAACAGATTTCACGAAAAATGGATTGCCTTTGGTAAAGAAGATCATCGAATTTCTTTTGTAAGATACATTGACTTAATTGAAAACCCTAAGCAAGTTTTGACCCAACTCAAATCAAAACATCAATTATCTCTTAAGTTTTTCAAACAAATATTTGGAATCAACAATAACATAAGTAAAGTATCAGAATCTGATACCTTTACTAAAAGCAACTTGAAATTCTATACCCAAAAAGAGTATTTAAACAAATTAGGAAATATTGAAATCATGGCAATTAATAACCTAATAAATCCTTCCATCATGGCGGAATTAGGCTATCCAATGGAATCAATAGTTTAAGCAAAAATGATTGATTTGAGTAAAACTTAAGAAATTATTTAGTTCAAACCAAGCTTATGGAATATTTAAAACTAGCTATAGCAGCTTCTTTAGCCGCAGGAAAGGAGATAATGGCAATTTATGAAGGAGAAATAGCTTTTGAATTAAAGCAAGACCAGTCTCCATTAACCATGGCAGATAATCGAAGTAATGAAGTTATTAAGGACTTTCTTATGACAACAGAATTACCCATAATGTCTGAGGAAGATTCTGAAATACCCTATGAAATTAGAAAACACTGGGACCGATATTGGTTAGTTGACCCATTGGATGGTACAAAAGAGTTTATTAAAAAGAATGGTCAATTCACTGTTAACATTGCGCTTGTAGAATTTGGCATTCCAGTTATTGGAGTAGTTTACGCACCAGCAATTGGCGAAATTTATTGGACTGGAAAAGATCATCTTTCCTATTATTCATCGGTTCAAAATATAGAAACTGAACCTTCAAAATTGTTTGAAAGTACTCATAAAATAAAGGCTTCGAAACAAAGTAAACCCTATAAAGTAGTGAAAAGTTTATCCCATAACAATGCATCGGATGAAATAAAACTAACAGAACTATTAAAAGGAAAAACAGATGTGGAAATAATTGAAATGGGCAGTTCCTTGAAAATATGTTTGGTAGCGAAAGGCATTGCACAAATGTATCCGAGGTTTGGTCCAACCATGGAATGGGATACCGCTGCAGGCCATGCTATAGCAGTAAATGCCGGTTGTAGTTTTTTAAACATGGAAACAAATACAGGCTTAACTTATAATAAAATTAGCCTTGTTAATCCGCCATTTTTGGTAGAAGCCTAGCATGATAGCTTTCGAAAAATATTTGCTACTTTCTACTTTTTTGCTGTTGATTATTTTCCTCATAATCGATAAGTGGAAACCAAGTATTTTATTTGGAGGTTCTTCTATTTTATTACTTTCCTTTGGTATTATAACACCTACAGAATTTCTCTCTGGATTTGCAAATGAATCCATCATCACTATTTTTTTATTATTGGCATTAACTTCAATATTGAATGAATACTTTAACATTTCTTATCTATTCAACAACTACCTAAAAAATGTTAATACAACAAAAGGCTATTTATTAAAAATGGGAGCTGGAGTTAGCGTATTATCTTCATTTATAAATAATACTCCTATCGTTGCAATGTTGCTTCCTATGGTTTATGAAGGAGGTAAAAAAAGAAACATTTCACCATCCTTACTGCTAATTCCGCTATCGTATATTACTGTTTTGGGAGGGATGATTACCGTAATTGGCACTTCAACCAATTTGGTATTAAATGGGTTAATTGTTTCAAAAGGGTTGGAACCTCTACAATCACTTGATTATTTTGTACCAGGAGTCTTAGTAACCATAATTGGGGTTTTGTTTATCTCATTGATGGGTTACAAATTGCTTCCAAAAAATAAAGATGTGATTTCAGAAGCAAAAGCTAACCTCAAGGAATACATTGTAGAAACTGAAATTGAAGCAAACTCAAAATTGATTGGGAAGTCGGTTATTGAGGCAGGGCTAAGGAATTTAGATGGAATTTTTCTAATAGAAATAATTAGAAACAATTCAGTTATCAGTCCGGTTGAACCTAATGAAGTGCTACAAGGAAACGATAGGTTATTTTTTGTAGGAGAAACAGATAAAATCATAAATTTAATCAATGTAGAACGTGGATTGTTGTTTCCTCAAAAAAGTCATGATAAGCAAAACCAAGGACTTGAAATTGTTGAAACTGTTATTCCGGCCAACTCTGAATTAGTAGGAAGAAGTTTAAAAGAGTTTCAATTCAGAGATAAATACGATGCTGCTGTAATTGCAATACACAGAAATGGAGAAAGAGTAAGAGGAAAGATTGGGGAGGTGATTTTGGATAAAGGCGATTTACTGATGCTTTCAGTTGGAAAGAACTTTAATACCAAACAAAAATTTGATACAAACTTCTACTTAATTTCAATTTTAAAAAGAGCAAAACAAATCTCTAAACAAAAAAAATATATTATTCAAGTTTGTACCGCTTTTTTCTTGCTGTTAACACTATTGGGACTAATAAAGTTCTTCGTTTTTCTTGTATTAATTTTAACTGTTTTTACTGTCCTTGGCTACATTGATTTTGAGCAATTAAAAAAACAACTGAATTTAGAGCTATTCTCTGTCCTTGGTTGCTCAATTGCAATTAGCACAGCCATTGTAAATTCTAGTTTAACCAAAGATTTAGAAATTTTAATTTCTAAAATGATTGATCTAAACAACCCCTCCTATTCCATTATTCTAATTTATTTTATAACCGTATTTATTACCTCATTTATAACTAACACGGCCACAGTGGCTATTATTTTCCCAATTGGATATGCCTTAATTGCGGCTTCAGGAATTAACCCAAATGCAATTTTTCTTGCCATTTCTTTTGGCGCATCTTGTTGTTTTCTCACACCAATTGGATATCAAACAAACTTAATGGTGCAAGGCCCAGGAAATTATAAGTTCGTAGATTATTTTAAACTTGGTATTCCTTTGACAATTATATATTCAACCCTTGTTCTAACTTGGATAATCTATTATTATTTATGATTGAAAAACAGCATATAACGCAACAAAATTATGCCATTGACAAGCATGCCAGAAACAAACAAAAGGGTCATAATTCATTTGTAATTTGGTTAACTGGCCTATCTGGTTCTGGGAAATCTACCTTAGCAAATGAATTAGAAGTTGAACTATTCAATCGCAATATAAATGGCTATACCCTCGATGGAGATAACCTACGCGGTGGATTAAACAAGGACTTAACTTTCTCTGAAACCGATAGGGAAGAAAATATCAGAAGAGTAGCCGAGGTATCAAAAATTTTAATGAATGCGGGAACAATTGTTATTTCGGCCTTTATTTCTCCCTTTGAAAAGGATAGAAGTATGGCAAAAGAAATAATTGGCAGCGATAATTTTATTGAAATTTATGTTGAATGTCCAATTGACATTTGTGAATTAAGAGATGTGAAAGGCCTTTATAAAAAGGCAAGAAACGGAGAAATTTCAAATTTCACAGGAATTAGCAGTCCCTTCGAAACTCCAGCAAATCCTAACTTGGTTATCCATACAAATCGTGATTCGATTAAACAAAGTAGTGATAAAATTTTAGCATATATATTACCAAAACTTGTAATACATGAATAACTATCTTTTAAAACATTTACAGGAATTAGAGTCTGAATCAATTTATATCATGAGAGAGGTTTTTTCTCAGTTCGAAAACCCTGTTATACTTTTTTCAGGCGGAAAGGATAGCATTGTATTAACGCATTTAGCAAGAAAAGCCTTTTGGCCAGCAAAAATTCCATTTCCACTATTGCATATAGATACAGGTCATAACTTCCCAGAAACCTTAACTTATCGAGATTGGATGGTCAATGAAATTGGAGCTAGGTTAATAATCGGTTCGGTTCAAAACTCAATAGATTTAGGTCGAACCAAAGAAGAGTCTGGACTTAATGCAAGCAGAAATGCCTTACAAACCATAACGCTTTTAGATGCAATTACTGAACACAAGTTCGACGCCTGTCTAGGTGGCGCAAGGCGTGATGAAGAAAAGGCAAGAGCCAAGGAAAGAATCTTTTCGCATAGAGATGAGTTTGGCCAATGGAATCCTAAAAACCAAAGACCTGAGCTATGGAATTTATTCAATGGTAATAAGCTATTAGACGAACATTTTCGGGTTTTTCCTATTAGTAACTGGACAGAAATGGATGTTTGGCAATACATTTTGGCTGAAAATATTAGTCTGCCAAGTTTATATTTTGCACATGAAAGAGAAGTGTTTGAAAGGAACAAAACCTTACTTTCTGTTTCTCCTTACCTCACCTTGCGCGAAGGAGAAAAAGCCATTAAAAAAGTAGTTAGGTATCGCACTTGTGGCGACATGACAATTACTGGGGCTATTGAATCTGAAGCGGAAACCTTGGAAGAAATTATTATTGAAGTGGCGGCATCAAGGCTTACTGAGAGAGGCAATAGAGAGGATGATAAACGCTCTGAGACAAGCATGGAAGATCGTAAAAAGCAAGGGTACTTTTAATGATGATACAAATGAACAACGAATCCTATTTGAATATGGAATTACTGCGGTTTACCACAGCTGGCAGTGTGGATGATGGAAAAAGCACGCTTATTGGTAGACTTTTATACGATTCAAAATCCATATTTCAAGACCAACTCGAAAGCATTACTAAAATATCGAACCGCAAAGGTTTAGACCATTTAGACTTATCTCTGCTCACAGACGGACTTAAAGATGAAAGAGAACAAGGCATAACCATTGAGGTGGCTTATAGATATTTTGCAACACCCAAAAGAAAATTCATTATTGCAGATACCCCAGGGCATATACAATATACGCGAAACATGGTTACAGGCGCATCCACTGCGAATGTTGCTTTAATTTTAATTGATGCGAGAAAAGGGGTAATTGAGCAAACGTATAGACATAGTTTTATCGCTTCCTTGCTTCAGATTCCACATTTAATTGTATGTGTCAATAAAATGGACTTGGTAAATTATGAGGAAGAAGTGTTTAATACAATTGTAACCAATTATAAAAACTTTGCTTCTAAACTCGATGTAAAGGATATTTGCTTTATCCCAATCAGTGCTTTAAATGGAGACAATGTTGTAAATAGATCTTCTAACATGAATTGGTATGAGGGTTCAACCTTAATGTATACCTTAGAAAATATGCATATAGGTTCAGACCAAAACCATTTAGACCCACGATTTCCTGTACAAACAATTATTAGGCCTCATTCCAATGAATTCCACGACCATAGGGCTTATGCAGGAAGAATTGAAGGAGGCGTATTTAGAAAAGGAGAAGAGGTTTTGCTGCTTCCAAGTGGTTTGAAAAGTAAAATCAATTCCATTTATTATGGAGATAAAGAAATATCAGAAGCCTTCCCTCCTATGTCTGTTTCTATGACCTTGTGCGATGAAATTGACATTAGTAGAGGAGATATTTTTGTAAAGCAAAATAACCAACCAAACGCCTCGCAAGACTTAGAAGTGATGTTTTGTTGGCTCAACCAAAGTCCTTTGAACTTATCTGGTAAATATTTATTGAAGCATACTACCAATAGTGTAAGAGCTATTTTTAAAGAGATAATTTACAAACTTGATATTCAAACCATCAGTAGAAACGAAATGGATAAGGAAATTGTATCCAATGACATTTTCAGAGCAAAAATTAGAACAACCAAACCCTTGTTTTTTGACCCATATCGTAAAAATAGAAATACGGGTAGTTTAATTTTAATTGATGAAATAACCAATGAAACCTTGGCTGCTGGGATGATTGTGTAAGCTTTTTGGCTAATTTAAAAAAAAATATATCTTGGCTGAAAATATATAGAAATGAATTTTTTAAAAGTCCTCTCCTATTTTAGTTTAAAAAACGAACTTGAAAGCTATGTTGAACTCAATGAAAAAATTGAATCTGGTGTAGTTTTTAAAGGAACCAATTTATGGGTTTTGGTGTTTGCCATTTTTCTTGCCTCATTAGGATTAAATGTTAATTCCCCCGCGGTTATCATTGGTGCCATGCTGGTTTCACCATTGATGGGCCCAATCATGGGAATAGGATTTTCGATGGGTACTTATAATTTTTTATTGCTAAAAAAGTCTGCAAGAAACTTTGGTTTTGCCATCATTACCGCCTTAGTTACCTCAACAATATTCTTTATTTTTTCTCCTATTCATGAAGCGCATTCAGAACTATTGGCTCGAACCAAACCCAATTTTTACGATGTTTTAATCGCTTTATTTGGTGGATTGGCAGGCATATTTGGAACAGCCAGCAGACAAAAAGGAAATGTATTGCCAGGCGTGGCAATTGCCACAGCACTGATGCCGCCTTTATGCACAGCAGGATATGGCTTATCTGACCTTAACCCAGAAATATTTTTTGGAGCCTTGTTTTTATTTACAATCAACACCGTTTTTATTGCTTGGGCAACTTATTTGGGGACTCGCTTTTTTAAAACACCATTGTTTCAATACCCAGAAATAGAAAGAGAAAAGAAGGCAAAAAGGTATATGTATGGTTTATTGTTGCTTACGCTAATACCAAGCATTTACTTTGCTTATGATGCAGTTCAAAAGAATAATTTCAAACAAAATGCAACAAGGTTTGTGAATGAATTAAATGTGTCAAACGGAACTTTTCTCATCAAACATGCCATCGATGAAAATGGTAAAAGTATTGAATTAACTTTTGCAGGCGCTGGGATTGACAGTGTTTACAAAGAATCCTTAAAGGAGAAATTAAGTCTTTATCAATTAAAAGAAGCCAAGCTAACTATAAGTCAAAGTATGAATTTCTTAGATGCAAATAAAGGAAACAAAAGTATCCAAGATTTGAATGCTACTATAGCATCTCTTAAAGCTGAAATGGCTTTATTACAAGAATCTATGCGTAAATTACAAGCTCAAAGCATGAAAGATTCTAGTGGTAACCATGCTCAATAATATTAAAATGAAAAAAATAATACTCAACTGCCTTTTCATAGTTCTTAGTGTTAACTCCTTTTCTCAAAACACTTTTGTAAGAGATTCATTAGACAATTATATCAAAAGAGAAATGGAGAGATGGCAAGTTCCGGGCCTAGCCATAGCCATTGTAAAGGATGGAAAGGTTGTGCTTGCCAAGGGATATGGTGTTACCGCTATTCAAAATCCCAAAAAGGTGAATGAACTTACCTTGTTTCAAATTGCTTCTAACTCTAAAGCCTTTACTGGAACAGCCGTTGCGCAATTGCACGAAGAAAAAAAGATTCATTTAGACTCGGCGGCCACAAAATACTTACCTTATTTTAAACTGTTTGAACCAAGCTCCACTCAACTGTGTACGGTGCGCGATTTATTGACACATCGCATTGGCCATGGCACCTTTCAAGGCGATTTTTTAAACTGGGGAAGCAACTTAACACGCAAAGAAATTGTAGAAAAAATGAGCCTTACCCAACCTAAGTATCCCTTTAGATATACTTATGGTTATTGCAATGCAGGCTATATTGCAGCAGGTGAAATTATTCTGGCATCAAGCGGATTAACTTGGGATGAGTACCTAAACACAAAGTATTTTCAACCTTTGGAAATGAAGCATACCAATACCTCTTATGCAACCATGAATACAGATGCAAATGCATGTGCACCACACACACTTTACCAAGGAACACTAACGCAAATTCCCTTAGCAAATATCGACAATATGGGAGCCTCTGCAGCTGTAAATTCTTGTGCAGCAGACATGGCCAATTGGTTGATCATGCAATTAAACAATGGAACCTTCAACGGTAAAAGTATTGTTTCTTCAGCAGTACTAAGAGAAACTAGGAAATCTCAAATGGTGGTTAGGGATGTTAATTCAAAGATATTTTCTGGCAAGCATTTCAATAACTATGGACTTGGCTGGGCAAGTTCTGATTATTATGGCAAACGCGTTTATGAGCACAGTGGCGGAGCGAATGGTTTTGTAACCAAAACAGAATTTATGCCCGAAGAAAACTTAGGTGTTTTGGTTTATACGAATTCCGATGCAAACTCTTTGTACGATGCCCTACCCAAACAAATATTAGAAGCTTACTTAAACCTGCCTTACAGAAATATCAGTCAGATTTATTTTGATGCAGGTGCAGAAAGTAGGGAAAAAGAGTTAAGGGCTACAGACAGCTTAATAGCCATGGCAGCTAGTTCAAGGCCAGAAGATTTTGATACAAAACGATTAATTGGATATTATCAAAATGTCTTTTATGGAAAGATTGCCTTGTTTGAACGCAAAGGTAAATTGATGTTGTGGATGGAACATCACCCTAAAAACATAGCCACCTTAAGTTATTTAGATGAAAATAAATTTGTTACCGTTTACTCAGACTTAACTTGTGGAATTGAGTTGAGTAAAGTTAAGTTAGAGAACAATAAACCACAGTCTATTACCATAAAGGTTAATGACTTTATTGACTACGAATCCTACGAGTTTGAATTTATTGGCATCCCTAAGGATGTAAAGTTTCCACCGGAAATACCGCGTTAGCCATTAGCATTGCTTCTTCAAAAACTGCTCTATTTATACCGTGGTTAATACTTTTAGCATCTAAATAGGCTAACACATTTTCCATTGGCATGTTTCCAGTGAGCGAATCAGCGGCCATTGGGCAGCCGCCAAAACCTTTGATAGCACCATCAAATCGGCGACAACCGCCTTCCCATGCAGCAACAACCTTCTCTTCCCAAGTATCGGGGGTGGTATGTAAATGGGCACCAAAGGTAATTTTAGGTAAGGCCGGAATTAATTCAGAAAAAATGGATTGAATAGACGCTGGCGTTCCAACGCCAATGGTATCACTTAAAGATAATATTTCAATTCCCATTTGTGCCATTTTCTCACTCCAATGGATTAATAAATCAGCATTCCAAGGGTCGCCATAAGGATTTCCAAAGCCCATACTTAAATAGACCACTAAGGTTTTCCCATGTTTTATACAAAGATTTTGAATCGCACTAACTGTTGCTAAGGAATCTTCAATACTTGAATTGGTATTTCGTTGTTGAAAAGTCTCTGAAATTGAAAAAGGAAATCCTATATACTGGATTTGTTTATAATTACAGGCGGTTTCTGCCCCTCTTTGGTTGGCAACTATGGCTAAAAGTTTGGTTTGAATGCCATCTATGTTAAGTTTATTTAAAACTTCTGGGGTGTCTGCAAGCTGTGGAATTGCTTTTGGAGAGACAAAACTTCCAAAGTCTAAACTGTGAAAACCCGCTCTCAGCAAGAGGTTTAGGTAGTTTACCTTGGTTTCGGTTGGGATAAATTGGTGTATGCCTTGCATAGCATCCCTCGGACATTCAATTAGTTCTAGTGCCATTAAAAGATAATTTTCAAAAAATACAAGCACAAAATTATGGCTTTAATCCCTATTTTTGACGTCCTATAATTTAGAATCGTAAGTATAACGACACATGAACCAAGAGTTGGAAAATGTAAGCAATGAACCAATGGAAGAAATAACTCCTATGGTAAATGAGCCGCTAATGGAAGTAACAGAGACCTTCCATGCAGCAGAATTAATTGATGAAGAGAACGAATTAGATGTAGTTGAAGAACTGCCTGATTATAGTCTTTTTACCAAAGAGGATTTGCTAAAAGCCGCCTTAGAAGCAGCTGCTAGCAAACAAATCGACGAAGCGCTCTTGGTTTTTAAAACTATTAGACCCTTTTTAGAACAACAAATTTCTGAAGAAAAAGCAGAAGCTTTAGCGAAATTTATTGAAGAAGGTGGCGAAAAAGACAACTTCGAATTCAAGGCAGATGCGAATAAAGAAGCTTTTAACAAGGCTTTCCAAGAGTTAAAGCTTAAAAAAGAAGATGCTAAAAGACGTCAAGAAGAGGAGAAAAAAGAAAATCTTCGGAAGAAAGAGGCGATTTTAGAGGAAATTAAAAAGCTAAATGATTCTGAAGAAACAGCTAACAGCATCAAACGTCTCAAAGAATTGCAAGCCGAATGGAAGCTTATCAAAAATGTTCCTAAAGAAAATGTAGACTCTTTATGGGAAAGTTATAGGGTATTAATAGAAATATTTTACGATAGACTTTCTATTAACAATGAACTTAAGGAATTAGATCGTAGTAAAAACCTTGGACTTAAAATAGAATTGATTTCAAAGGTGAATGAGTTATTGTCTGAACAAAATATCAAAAAGGCACTCATTGGTGCTAAGAAACTTCAAGAAGAATGGAGGTATATTGGTCCTGTAGATCGTGAAGCTTCTGAAGATATTTGGAATCGTTTTAAAACTGAAGTAGATAAAGTTTACACTCAGATAAAAGAAAAAACTGAGGCATTAGAATCAGTTAGGCAAGAAAACCTTGCCAAAAAGCAAGAGTTATTGTTGAAAGCCAAAGAAATGGCCGATTTCAAAACCACCCGCATAAAAGATTGGATGGAACAAAGCTTAGCAGCCAATGAATTAATGGAAGCTTGGAGAAAAATTGGACATGTACCTATGTCGGTTCGCGACCAAGTTTGGAATGAATTTAGAGAGGCGAGAAACAGCTTTTTTAACAACAAAAACGTATTCTTTAAAAGCATGCATGCCGAGCGCAATGCAAACTTAAAAGCCAAAGAAGAACTTTGTGTAAGGGCTGAAACCATTGCTGCCAATCCAATAGATTGGGCCAAATTAACTGAAGAAATCAAAAAGCTTCAAGAAGATTGGAAAAAAATTGGCATGGCTCCTGAAAAGGTAAATGATGCTGTTTGGAAGAGATTTAGATCTGCTTGCGACAGTTTCTTCGAAAAGAAATCTGAACGTTATGCTTCGCAACAACAAGAACAAATCCAAAACTTAGAAGCCAAAAGTGCATTGATAGAAAAGCTTGAAGCCTTGAGCAATAGTGAACAAGAAAACAACTTATTCAACGATCTCAGACAAATTCAAAGTGAATGGAATGGAATTGGGTATGTTCCAGCAAAAAATAAAGACGCAATTACCAAGAAATACAATGAATTGTTAGATAAGTTGTATGGTAAAAACAAACAATTAAATAAAGATTCAAGAGAAGACCGCGAAAAACAAAACTTTGAATTTTTGGCAAACTCTCCTAATGGTTCACAAAAGTTACAAAGAGAAGAAAAAGTATTAATGGAGCGCATTCGTGGCTTGAAAAAGGACATTGAAACTTGGGACAATAACTTAGGATTCTTCAAAGGCGGAAACCAAAAGAATCCTTTGGCAGAGCAAATACTAGCTAAAATTGAAATCGCTCATAAGCACATTGCAGGGTTGGAAGAAAAGGTAAAAATGTTGAGAGACATCAAAAACAAACCCGCTGATACTATCGAATCCTAACCCTTGAGCGGGCTAAATTCACATTATTTAAAAAACTTAATGCAGCACTATCTTACGGCAACACGTATAGATGTGCTGCATTCTCCTTTTGTATTTGAGCTGTACCAAAATTGTATTGCCAAAGAAGGAAACTTAAACGCGTATCATACCATCGAGCAAATTCGCTCAAAACTGCGCTCGGTTCAAACCGAAATTAATTTTGAAGACTTTGGCGCCTCCCAAAAAAGCAGGACGGTAACAGTAAAAGAACTTGCCAAGCAACATTTGAAACCGGCAAGAATTGGACAAATTTTAAATAGAATCATTCAGTTTAAAAAGTACCATTCCATATTAGAACTTGGCACTTCATTAGGCATTACATCCTGCTATTTGGCAAATTCGCCCAATGCCCATTTAACCACTATTGAAGGCAGCAAAGCCGTTTGGGAACAAGCTCAGCTAAGCTTTGAAAAAACCAAGCTACAACCTAAAATTACGAGTTTGTGTGGCACTTTTGATGCTGCTCTTCCTGAAATTTTAGCTAAAAATCCCATTTATGATTTTATTTTCATTGATGGAAACCATAGCTATGAAGCAACCTTGCGTTATGTTAAAATGCTACAACCCTATTTGTCTAAAAATGGCCTATTAATTTTAGATGACATTTACTGGAGCACAGGCATGACAAAGGCTTGGAAAGAGGTAAGCAAAGAATATACAGTGAGCATCGACCTGTTTTTTATTGGCATCTTAAGTAATAGAACAGAACAAGCCAAAGAAGATTTTAAATTGAGGGTTTGGTAAAACTGAAATTTTACCAAATTACTTTTACTTCTTTATACAATAGAAAATTTCTGTCCTTAGATAATATAGTAAGATTTTCAAATATACATTGTGAAATTATAATTCTATCAAAAGGATCCCTATGGTGAATTTCAAGTTGATTTAACCTAATTATATGTTCAAAGTCAATTGCAAGGAGCTCTATATTGTTTTTATATATTTCATGTTTTAAATCCTCTAGACTCACATCTAATTTCAACTTACCTAAATTAAGCTTAATTGTTATTTCCCAAATAGAGGCAATACTTAAATAGAGCTTGTTTGCCTCATTTTCAATTTTTTCTCTCGCAATAACAGAAAGATTTTCGTTGCCTTGTAGGAACCAAAGAAATGAATGTGTATCTAATAAAAACTCCACTACATATAGGATTTAAAATCCTCTAAAGGTGCGTCAAAATCTTCTGTTAGAGAAATCTTTCCTTTTAAACTTCCAAACGCTCTTTTACCCCTATTTTTTGTTTCATTTGAAAAAGTCTCACTTTTAGATTTCTCTATTAGTTTTTCAATAAAGCTTTTCACTTCCAACTTTAATTTTTCAGGAAGTGTTTCTATTATGGTATATAGAGATGGGGAAGTCATTTTATTATTGCTTATTCAAAAATAGTAAATTTATAAGATGTAAAAACACAATACTATAGAATTAAATATCAAAAACACGATTTAAACAATCGATATGAAGTTCTGTCCAACTCAAATTACTCATTCTGCTTGAAACTTCATCAGATTTCCCTTAAGTTCGAGCCATGACAGCACGTATCAAAATTGGGATATTTTTTGGCGGAAATAGCCGCGAGCGAGAAGTTTCTTTTGCCGGTGGCAGAACCGTTTACGACAACTTAGATAAAACCCTATTTGAACCAGTTCCAATTTTTGTTGATTCCTTTAACAACTTCATTTTACTCGATTGGCACTTTATCTACAAAGGCTCTATTAGAGACTTCTACCCTCCTGTTCAGTTTTTACCTGAAGCAAAAATTGACGTTCAAGTATATGCCGAAAACATAGCCACTGCCTACGCTGATAATGGCAAAACCATGGCTACCAAAATTGGTAAAATCATAAAAGTAGAAGGCCTCAAAGAGCTCATAGATTTTGCATTTCTGGCGCTGCATGGCAATTTTGGCGAAGATGGCACCTTGCAAGGTTTATTAGAATGGCAAGGTATTCCATACAGTGGCTCAGGTATTCTACCTTCTGCCTTAGGCATGAACAAACGCTTGCAGAAAGAATGGATGCAGGCCGCTGGATTGCCAATTCCAAAATATATCAGTCTGCAAAAAACTGCCCTAAATGAAGTACGAAAAGCATTTAATCAAGCCAAGAAAACAGTAGGCCTTCCTTTTGTAATTAAACCCGCCAATCAAGGCAGTTCTGTGGGCGTGAGCGTCATTCAAGAAGAAAATCTTGAAACATTTGAACTAGCCCTTCAAAAAGCATTTTTTGTTCAAACCATTAAAGCCAAAGAATGGAGCTCAAAATCAAAAGTAGAAAAAGTACAGTGGCTTCAAAAAATCACAGATGTTAAAGAAGGTGTTGGATTGCCTGCATTTGTGAACCAAAAATTAATACACCACCCAGAAGAATTGTTTAAGGTTTTAGAATCACAGTCTAAAAAAGGGAATGAGGTAAGTATTGAAAGCATTTACAGCGAAACCGAATGTTTAATTGAATCCTTTATTGAAGGCAGAGAATTCTCTTGTATTGTGCTTAGAAATGAAGATGGTTCTGCCGTGGCGTTGCCCCCTACCGAAATTGTGAAAGGCAGCGAAGTGTATGATTATAAAAGCAAATACTTGCCGGGAAGAAGCAGAAAAATTACTCCCATTGATTTAGACGAAAAAGGAATTCAGAACATTAGGAAAGCATGTGCGCATTTGTTTAACTTTTTCAACTTTCATGTATATGCGCGCATTGATGGTTTTTTGAGCAAAGACGGTCAATTGTTTTTAAATGACCCAAACACTACCTCGGGCATGATGCCTTCTTCCTTTTTCTTTCACCAAGCAGCAGAAATTGGTTTGAACCCAAGCCAATTTTTAACCTACATCATTAGAACTTCCTTGAAAGAAAGGGTGAACAGCCAATCTATTCACTTTAAACATGCACAATTATTAGAAAGTTTAAATAAATTATTGAGCCTAAACAAAAGCAAAAAAGCCAATAAGAAGCGTGTGGCAGTGCTTATGGGTGGTTACAGCACAGAAAGACATATCTCTGTAGAAAGTGGTAGAAACATTTATGAGAAACTAGCTTCCTCAGACACTTATGCCCCATTCCCAGTATTTGTAACGGGCAATGATGAGGCACATGAATTGTTTTTATTGCCTATCAACATCATGCTCAAAGACAATGCAGATGATATCAAAGAAAAAGTAATGCATTATCACCGCCCGGCTATCATGCAAAAAATTGCAGATGAATGCAAAGACCTGCTTGCCATGTACAGTCAGGGAGGACTGTTTGAACCAAAAAAGATTACCTACGCAGAACTCAAAAAAATGTCGGATGCGGTGTTTATAGCGCTTCATGGCAGACCGGGAGAAGACGGAACGGTTCAAAAAGAATTAAATAAATTAAAGATTCCATTCAACGGTTCTGATGTGGCCAGTTCACAAATTACCATCAATAAATTTGACACCAATGCCTTGCTTAAAAAGAAAGGATTTTTGGTAGCAGAACATTATTTGGTGCAAGAAAATGAATGGAAAGAGCATGCTGATAAAATCATTGCAAAGATTGAGAAAATAGGCTACCCACTTATTGCCAAGCCAGCTGATGATGGATGCAGCAGTGCTGTTAAAAAGATTAAGAATCGCGCCGAACTAGAAAACTATGCCAGTGGCGTATTTAGACCAGCATTGGAGATAAGTGCCGAACTTAGGAGCTTGCTCATGCTTTCTGAAAAAGAAGAGTTTCCAAAAAAACGCTTCTTTTTAGTAGAGAAATTTGTAGAAAAAGGCAAAGCCCAACATTTTTTGGAAGTAACAGGTGGCATGCTTACTTCCTACAAAGGAAACAAGTTACAGTACGAAACTTTTGAACCCAGCGAAACCTTAGCAGAAAGTGAAATCTTAAGTTTGGAAGAGAAATTTTTAGCAGGTCAAGGACAAAACATCACTCCTGCCAGGTATGCAAAAACGCCTAGGCTCAACCAAAACATTAGCAAAAAAGTACAAGAAGTTTTAAAGGCTGGAGCCAAGGCATTAGGCGTAGAAGGATATTGCAGAATAGATGCCTTTGTAAGAATATATGCAAACAATCAAATAGAAGTAATTTTTATCGAAGTTAATTCACTGCCCGGCATGACCCCTGCCACGGCAATCTTTCATCAATGTGCCTTAAATGGCTATAAACCTTATGAGTTTATTGATAAGATTTTGCAGTTTGGTGAGGAGCGGTTGAGGCTGAAAAAAGGTTCGAAAAACTAGTTTAGGTTAAATTTAAAAATTCATACAAATCTATTAATGCATGAAAAAGATATTTTTACTCATGGCCCTCGTGCCACATTTACTTGTGGCTCAGCAAAACCTTAGCATAGAAACCCTCTGGAAGTTTGGCCGCGTGAGCGATCCTAATGTTTCACCTGATGGTAACCTAGCCATTTACGGCGTTAAAACCTACGATGTAAAAGCCAATAAAGGCACTAATATCATTTATAGCAAACCCATTGCTGGTGGCGATGTCAAAGCTTTAACTGAACCTGCACAAAATGCTTTCTCGGCCCGCTTTACCCCCGATGGTACAAAGATTAGCTACCTAAGTTTGGTTGACGGTGAAGTGCAGCTCTTTGAAATGAACCTCGATGGCAAAAGCAAAACTCAAGTGAGCAAAGTAAAAGGTGGCATCAATGGATACAAATATGCTCCTACCATGACACATGTGGCCTATGTAGCCGACATAAAACTAGACTTAGAGGTAAAAGAAATCTACCCCGACCTAGACAAATGCAGTGGAAGAATCATAGACGAACTATACTACCGCCATTGGGATGCTTGGCATGATTATGCTTATTCGCATTTATTTATTAGTGACTATAAAAATGGTGAATTAGTTGGCAATGCTAAAGACATTATGCTTGGCGAACGCTTTGATTGCCCAGTACCTCCACATGGAGATGATGATGCTTATTGCTGGAGTCCAGATGGGAAATTGTTGGCCTACGATTGCAAAAAACTAAATGGCACAGCAGATGCCCTTTCCACCAATACAGATATTTACTTGTATAACTTAAACCTTGGTTCAACCCAAAACATTTCTGAAGCCAATAAAGGGTATGATAAAAGTCCGCAATTTTCGCCAGATGGCAGTAAAATAGCTTGGTTAAGCATGCCAACTCCTGGCTATGAAAGCGACAGAAATACCTTGGTAATGCATGACCTAAAAGCAAACAAAGGCATACAAAAATTAACCCATAACTTCGACTTTAGCTTGGAGAATTTTGCTTGGGCCGACAATCAAAAGGTAGTGTTTACAGCCATCATTGCCGGAACCAAACAAGTGTGTTTATATAACCCAATGCTAAGGAGTATGAGCCAAGTAGTTATTTTGAGCAATGGCAACCACGATTATGGAAGCTTCTGCTACTTTATGCATAACAAAAAGCCCATGATTTTGGCTACAAAAATGAGCATTAACATGCCTTCAGAGTTATTTCTGTTTGAACCAAACAAACATGAAGCAGCCTCGCAGTTTACTGCTGTAAACAAAGACCTGCTTGCTCAAACCCAAATGGGCAAAGTTGAAAAACGCATGGTTAAAACTACCGACAACAAAGACATGTTGGTGTGGGTGATTTATCCTCCAAACTTTGATGCAACAAAAAAGTACCCTACCCTATTGTATTGCCAAGGTGGTCCACAAAGTACCGTGAGTCAGTTTTTTTCTTACCGTTGGAATTTCCAATTAATGGCAGCACAAGGTTATATAGTGGTAGCCCCTAACAGACGAGGCTTACCAGGCTTTGGCTCTGAATGGAACGATGCCATTCAAGGCGATTACGGAGGCCAATGTATGAAGGATTATTTAAGCGCAATAGACGATGTTAGCAAAGAAGCCTATGTAGACAAAAATAAATTAGCGGCGGTAGGCGCAAGTTTTGGCGGATACAGTGTGTATTGGCTTGCAGGAAACCATAACAAGCGTTTTAAATCATTTATTGCACATTGTGGCATGTTTAACATGGAAAGTTGGTATGGCAGCACAGAAGAAATGTTTTTTGCCAACAGCGATAATAAAGGTCCGTATTGGGACCAAAAAAGCAGTCCAAATAACTTTGATGCCTCACCTCATAAGTTTGTAAAAAATTGGGACACCCCTATATTGGTTATCCATAATGAGAAAGACTACAGAGTGCCACTAAACCAAGGCATGGAAGCATTTACTGCGGCACAAGTAAAAGGAGTAAAAAGCAGGTTTTTATATTTCCCAGATGAAAACCATTGGGTGGTAAAACCACAAAACAGCATTTTATGGCAAAGGGTTTTCTTTGACTGGTTGAACCAAACCTTGAAATAACATATATTCATTAATATCATGGAAAAATTTAAACAAATTACCATTGAGGCACTGGTAAATGCGCCACTAGAAAAAGCTTGGGATTGCTATACAAACTCTGAACACATTACTCAATGGAACTTTGCAGATGATTCTTGGTGTTGTCCAAGCGCAGAAAATGATTTGCGTGTAGGAGGTAAAAGTAAAGCCAGAATGGAGGCCAAAGATGGCAGCTTTGGTTTTGATTTTGAGGGAATTTATGAAGCAGTTGAAATAGAAAATTACTTATGTTATGTGCTTGCAGATGAAAGAAAAGTTAAAGTTTGGTTTGAACCAAATGAAACCTACACAAAAGTTAAAGTAGTATTTGATGCTGAAAATGAGAATCCTTTAGAACTTCAACAAGGTGGATGGCAAGCCATCTTAAACAATTATAAAAAATACACTGAACAGTAAAATAGTTAAACTAGGTAAATGAGCACCAAGAATAAGGAGCTCATTTACCTGGTTCGAATATTTCTTCCGGTTTTTAATTTTGTGGTCGTTTTTATTCCATTGAGCTTACTCAACTTTTTTGCACTTAAGCCGTAGCGTTTGGCAATTTTAACAATGGTATCGCCTTTTCTAGCCTTAACATATTTAGGAACTTTCTTAGCCTTTTGCGCCTTTAATTTAGCCGACTGTACTTCATACAAATGTTTAAAACATCCTTTATCAACCTGAAAAGTATCTGCTAAGAGAGAGCCGCTTGGAAAATGTATGATGGTTGCTGGGTCTATTTTTTCACCTTGAAACCTAACCTCAAAATGCAAATGTGGCCCCGTTGACCTTCCAGTTGAACCTGCTAAACCAATGATGTTTCCTCCTTTAACTGGTTGACCGGGATAACAAAGCAATTGTGAGAAGTGGGCATAAAGTGTCTCTAAACCATTATTGTGCCTAATGAGCACAACATAACCATAATCTGCACTGCGCTTAGCAATGCGCACCACTCCTTCAAAAGCAGCATACACAGGGTCGCCAACCTCCATACGAATGTCGGTACCAAAATGAAATTTTTGCCTCCTACCCCAGCGTCTAAAACCAAAATTAGAAGTTACATCACCAATTGCGGGTGGATGGAAAGAGCAATCTTCATAACCAGAAAGCACCAAGTTAATGGTGTCTTCCATAGTTTTTAAATCAACCTTATAAGGATTTATAGTAATGGTATCCCAACCCAAATAAAAACCTCTGGCTGGGGCAAACGTGGTGTCAAACCTAAAGTTTCGAGGCCTTATAAAATCCCAATAATGGTCGTTTTCAGAATAGACAATGCTGTCATATTCGTTAGACTCTTCTTCACCTTCTTCTTCTTCAAGGCCATCTTCAAAAAATTCAGTTGAATCTGGACCAATTACTACTTGCCCATTTGCCTGATGAAAACCAACCCATAAAAAAAAACCTATAATTAATTTCTTCAAAATACTTTTTCGTTTGTTTAAGTGCTTTTCGAAAGTGCACTTAGTGCTTGCAATTTATCATAATGTAATTGAGTTTTTAGTTCCTCTATGCCAGAAAAGTTCTGTTCTTCCCTTAGCTTTTCCACAAATGCTACCCGTATGTTTTGATAGTAAATGTCTTCATTGAAATCAAATATGTTGATTTCTATACTTCTTCCTTTTCCTGGGATGGTTGGATTAAGTCCAATATTTAACATTCCGCCATAGATTTTACCATCAACTTCTGCTTTTGCGGCATATACTCCGTCTGCTGGCAATAACTTTAAAGAATTTACGGGTTCAAGATTAGCAGTAGGATATCCTATGGTTCTACCCAACTTTCTACCATCAACAACCCTACCTTCGAAACTGTAGGCCTTACTTAAATAACGCGATGCCAATTGAACATCTCCAATTTTAATTGCCTCTCTTATTTTTGTAGAACTCACTGCTACATGATCAACATCCTGTTCTGGAATTTCGAATACCTCAAAACCATAAGCAGGACCATATAGCTTTAAGTGTTCAAAACTACCTTCTCGATTCTTTCCAAATCTATGATTATAACCAATCACCAAGCATTTGGTTCCAATTTTATCAACAATAATATCTCTGATAAATTCTAAAGAACTTAACCTTGAAAAGTCTTTTGTAAATGGCAAAATCAACAAATGATCGATTCCTTGGTCTTTAAGAAGTTCTATTTTTTCATCTAAAGTTGACAGTAATTGTAAACCATGATCCTCCGGAAATAAAACCATTCGAGGATGCGGCTCATAAGTTATCACAACTGTTTCACCTTGCTTTTCTTTGGCAAGATTCTTTAAATAATTTAAAATTACTTGATGAGCAACATGCACTCCATCAAAAGTGCCCTGCGTTACAATCGCACAGGATAGTTTTTTAAAATCAGCTAAGCTACGGTAAACCTTCATCTATGGTTCGAAATTAACAAAAGCTTGAACCTAAAAAAATAAGGGATAAAAAAAGGGCCTTCTGGTTTCCCAAGAAGACCCTTTTAACCTATGAAAACTCAAGCTACCCTGCTTGTTTAATTAATAACGACATTGGTTTTGTTTTGTTTTACTTCCGCTTTCGGAATCTCCACCAATAAAATACCGTCAGTATATGAAGCTGCTATTTTTGAGGCATCTACATTTTCTGGAAGCGTAAAACTTCTAGAAAATTTACCATAAAAATTTTCAACCATATGGAATTTGTCCTCCTTGTTTTCATTTTTCATCTTGCGCTCACCACTAATAGAAAGCACAGACTTTTCAATCTCAATTGCAATTTCTTCTTTCTTAATTCCTGGTAAGGCAACATGAACCTCAAATGATTTTTCAGTTTCTTTTACATCCGTTCTTGGTGTAAAGAATACATTGCGTTCAAACTTTCCTAAATTTTCATTGAATAAAGAATCAAAAATTGAGTTTGCTTCTTTTGGCCAAAATCCTTCCTTGAAGAATTCACGGGCTGGGTTAAATTTTACGAGGGTCATTGTTTTAAATTTGATTTCTCTCTTTCGAACAATGCTTGTACCACTTGAAAAAACAAGACAATATGACTTAAAACCAGCTAAATCTAGGTTCAAACCAAACAAATAAAAGACATTTTGTCTTTAAACTGCTGATTATTTGTCTATATATAAGATTATATCTGCATTAAGCTTTTCTGCAATGGACCGACAAATCTCATGAGTCATTTCTTCTTTACTTGTGATAAATCGCTTAACCTGATTAAACTGCTCTCTAAACTCGGTTGGTTTTGGAGGCAATTGGTTGTTCTTAGGAAGTTCAGGATAAAGTGCATTTACATTTCCATTGTACTTTGAATTATGAAATTCATCAATTCTTTCCTCACTAATAACTTCACTGGCTACCACTTGGCCTGTTTGTGTGGAAACCAATTGATAAAAAACCCTGTAGTATAATTTTCGTTTCTGGAAAGTATCGGCATATTTTACCTTTTTGAACCTAGTAACAGATTGCGGAAAACTTGACGTTGGCAAAGTAATCGTTTCGGTAAAGGCTTCAAATGCCACAATTGAATCGGTAATAGGACCTATATCTTCATAAACCAAATCTGAAATGGCTGTCATTAATACATATTTAAGTCCGATTAAAAGACCAGCTTTTGCAGCACTTTCTGGGTCAACTAAGCCGCTCATACCTAATTGTTGTTCGCGCAACATGGCCTCTAATGCACTGCGGTCAATAACCTTTAAAAATGGATTCTTATTTTTAACCAAGGTTGCAATCAACTGCTGGTAAAGTTTTTGGTCGAACCCAATGCTTTGCGTTTGATTTTGAACTGGCAAAACGCCCAAACCAACAGCACCCTTGCGCAAGGTTTCTTCCTTCAAAAATTTTGTATTCTTGTAGTTTATATCTACTGCTAAAACTTTGTCAAAATCACCTAAAGCTTCTTTATAATTTTCGGCGGTCAAATACTTTGTTCCTCTTTGGTATAATGGCTCTGCAATGCTTTTTATACGCAATACTGTTACGTCCTTATAAGTTGAATCTGCGTTTGCTATTTTATTAAAAATCAGTTCTGCCTTTTCGTATTTGTTTTCCTTCATTAAGAGAAGGCCTTCCTCATATTTTTTTGTGATATATGCATTTTTAATTTCTTCATAAACATCATCGTATAAATTGGTCCACTCGAGTGTTACACCAACTTTTTGACATCTATTAAAATACTTCTTACAAGCTAAATATTGGTTAACAGATTCTTCCTCCGCATTGGCAACAACGTATTTTCCAAATTCACCAAATTTACGTTGCAAAACAATATCGCCATGTTCTTTCAAACCTTTCAAGGCTGTTGGATCTGACGGCTTCACCAATAAAGCATTGTAGTATAAATTTGCAGCAGCAGCATGGTCGCCTGCCAATGCAGCAGCATTTGCGTCCTTTATAAATTTTTTGGAAGGGTTGCAGGAAGCAATAATTATGAATACACAGGCTAAACCAATTATTAAATTACTTCTCTTCATGTTACATTTTTTCTGGAACCGAAATTCCTAATAGGCCAAAACCAGATTGTATTACTTGAGCCGTAAGTTTGCAAGTTAAAATTCTTAAGGCTCGTTGGTCTAAGTTACTTTCGTTGAGCACTTGATGGTCGTGATAAAAACTGCTATATGCTTTTGCTAAGTCAAAAACATAATTGCAAATTACACCAGGACTTAAATCCCTTCCAGCTTCTTTAATTACCAATAGATATTGATACAATTTAACAAGCAAGTTTTTTTCAATTTTACTCAATTGAACCTTAGAACTATCAAAAGACAAAGCATTAATCTCACCAGCATTTCTTAGGATAGATTTAATTCGAGCATGAGTATATTGAATAAAAGGCCCGGTATTTCCTTGAAAATCTATAGACTCGGCAGGGTTAAACATCATTTTTTTCTTTGGATCAACCTTTAACAGAAAATATTTTAAAGCTCCCATGCCAATGGTATGATAAAGGCTCTGCAATTCTGAATCTGATTCGCCTTCCATTTTTCCTAAGGCTTTGGTAGTTTCTGCTGCGGTTTCCTCCATGGTTGCAATTAGGTCATCTGCATCTACCACCGTACCTTCCCTACTTTTCATTTTGCCTTCTGGCAATTCAACCATACCATAACTTAAATGAAAGATTCCATCGGCATATGGCTTATCAAGTTTTTGTGCAATTTTCTGCAACACTTTAAAATGATAATCTTGCTCGTTCCCTACCACATAAATTGAACGATTGCAATTGAAATCATTATACTTTAATTCGGCAGTACCTAAATCTTGGGTAATGTAAACAGAGGTGCCATCGCCACGTAAAACTAGCTTTTGGTCTAATCCGTCTTCACTCAAATCAATCCAAACTGATTGATTTTCTTTTTTATAAAAAACATTTTTCTCTAAACCTTCCTGAACAATTTCCTTGCCTAACAAATAAGTATTTGACTCATAATAATATTTATCAAATTGAACCCCAAGTTTTTGATAGGTTTTTTCAAAACCGGCGTAAACCCAATTGTTCATCATTTCCCAAACCGCAATGGTTTCAGGGTCGTTTTGTTCCCATTTAAGCAACAATTCTTGCGCTGCCAAAATGATAGGCGCATTTTTCTTGGCATCTTCTTCAGTAAGTCCAGTAGCAATTAAATCTTCGATTTCCTTTTTATAGTGCTTATCAAAAACAACATAATATTTTCCTACTAAATGATCTCCTTTTATTCCTGCAGAATTAGGTGTTTCACCATTTCCATAGCGCATCCAAGCAAGCATGCTTTTGCAGATATGAATTCCCCTATCGTTTACCAAATTACAAGTAAAAACTTTATGACCATTTGCTTTTAGTATTTGGGCTACAGAAAACCCCAAAAGGTTATTTCTAATATGCCCTAGGTGCAAAGGTTTATTGGTGTTTGGCGATGAATATTCAACTAAAACTGACTCTTTAGTATTTGGTTCAGCCAACCCAAAACTTTGATTGCTTGCTTCTTTTGCAATAAAACCTAACCAAAATTGTTCCTTAACAATTAGGTTCAAAAATCCCTTTATAACATTAAAAGAGGCAAATAATTCGGTTTGAACCAAGAGTTCATTTCCAATATCGTTGGCTGTTTGTTCTGGATTTTTTCTTGAGATCTTGAGGTAAGGGAATACTACAAAAGTAAAATCACCTTCAAAGTCATCAGAGGTTTGTTCTATAGAAATATCCTGAGCACTTAGGTTTGTGCCATATAACTTTTGTAAGGATAAGGAAAGTTGTTCTTTGATTAAATCTTGTACCATTGTTGCAAAAAAGAACTGCGAATATAACCAAAGAAAATAAAAGAGGCCGACACTTAATGGTGCCGGCCTCTTTTATCTAAACCTTTTCAGTTGACGTTTCCGATACAGTTTTGGAATATTCCATCACCAAATCTATACTGGTTTTGGAAGGTTCCTCTTCTAATTGTGCAATTAAACCAATAGCAGATTTAAGGTTATTGAGTTTAGTTTGCAAGTCTGTGTTTACTGCTAATTCCCTTTCAATGGCCTGTGAATCTTCTTGAGATAATTCACCATAAAAATACAATAGCAATTCGTTTTCTGTGTAAATTTGAAGCATAAGCATGTGTTTAATGAACAACTAAAAAACGCATGATTAGCCTCAAATATTTTATACGAAAGCAAAACCCAAGACTTTATTCTTCAAAAGACAAGTTAGTTGGCTGATCCTTAGGGGCATTTTCTTTTGCGTACGGAATAGTTGGTTTAACATCTTTCCCTACCACCTCAAAAGTAAGTTCATCAAACCAAAGCTGACCACCTCCGCTTAGCAAAGCGCCGTAGGCAATATTGGAGGCTTGTTTAGGAACATCCACAATGATTTCGCATTTTACCCAATCAGTGTTTCCTTTAATTTTTCTATTTGCCATATTATCAAAAACATAAGGAGCACCTTGTACTTCACTATCAATTCTTAGCCAAAATCCACCCCAACCATTTACCTCAGAAGTTTTTATGAAGCCAGACATTTTCAATCTTTTACCTGCAAAATTCCCTGGCTTTAGGTTTTGAACCAATGTTCCAAACCCCTTCACTTTACCAGATTCTGAGCGAATGGTTGCGGCATTGCTGCCTTCAATTCCTGCTCCTTTGTCAATCCCAATTTCATAACGATCAGGATTGCTGCCTGCTTTATACCAACCTTTAGGTACATCGAAGGCGTACATTGCTACCAGAACCACCAATAGCAATGCTTTTACTGCATGTGATTTCATAAATTATATAGATTAAGGGTTAAAAAATAGGTAGCTATTTTGGTTCAAACCATTACAGTTGAACCCCTTTGGCCACCATTAATTTTCTCAAATTGTTGAGGGCATAGCGCATACGCCCTAGTGCTGTGTTGATGCTTACACCTGTTTTGTCGGCAATTTCTTTGAAGCTTAAATCACCCCAATGACGTAAGATTAATACTTCACGCTGTTCTTCAGGCAAAAGGTGAATTAAGTCTTTTATTTGCCTTTCGGTTTGGAGTTGCATGATTTTGTCTTCCTTGCTTTCCTCAGCAATTACTAGGTAACTAAAGATATCGTTGCCTTCACTATCGGTAATGGTTACATCACGCTTCATCTTGCGCACATAATCGATGGTCAGGTTTCTGGCCACCCTAACGGCCCAACCGCTGAATTTCCCTTCTTCATTATAATTACCAGATCGAAGGGTATGAATAATCTTAATAAATGCTTCCTGAAAAATGTCTTCCGCCAAAGGGCGATTACGCACAATTAAATTGATGGCAGAAAAAATTGAACGCTTGTGGCGGCGAATTAATTCTTCGAGAGCTGCTTGAGTGCCTGATTGGTATAATTTCACCAACTCATGGTCACTAATTTTCTGAATAGACATGGCTTTAAAAATTAAAGGTTAAACCAAGAGAAAAACTAGTGTAGAGTTGTTATGCTATAAGCGAATATTATTAGTTGGTGAATTATGTTGTTGTTATCTGAAAACGAATTTAGAAAAGTATTTGAATAAAACAAGCATTAGTCAAAATTTATTTTTTTCCAAGATTGAACCGAAGCCCTAAATGCCACTGTATGGTTTGAAATGGAATGACCTCATCATTTTCAGATAAGTCTATTCTATTACCATTGCCATCTGTAAAAACGATTCTCCCATAGTTTGGATTCGCATAAAGTAGATCCATCCCAGTGCTAATGGCAATATGATTGGTTAACGCTACATTCATTCCTAACCCTGCGTTAAATAACAAGCCGCTACTAGTTGACTTTTCGGTTAACACAAACAAGGCTGAATCTAAATAACGCATTTGGGAGAACGATCTAAAAAGCCCGAATCCCACGCCTGCCTTGGCATATAAGTCGTAACCATTTTTGAACCAATTGGCCTTTAATCCAGGTAAAAAGACAAATTGACTCCAAGGTGAAGTAATGAATGCATCTTTAGTACGAGGGGCATTTATTAACAAAAAACTTTTTATCACCTCCCCTTCTACCGCATTTTGATTGTAAGAAAATTGAAAATACGTATTTAGTATCCTTACTTTTCTTTGATCTTCAAGCATAAACCCTACATGGTAACCAGTTTTAGCAAACCCAGATTCCTTGAGGGTTATATTATTACTTCCATAAAAACCAAATGGAACGCTTGGACCACCATAAAAACTAAGACTTTGGCCTTGTAAACAATAGAAATGAGAGAAAAATAAAAGGAATAATAAGAATGAAAAACTTCTTTTGAATACAGATGGTTTATTTTGCAACACAATTCTTATAGGATTCATATACATGCAAGATAATAAAATATTCATAAAAGGCGCTAGAATGCACAATCTAAAAAATGTAGATGTAACATTTGAGCGCAATAAATTGATAGTGGTTACAGGTGTTTCTGGTTCTGGAAAAAGCAGTTTGGTATTTGACACGCTTTATGCTGAAGGTCAGCGCCGTTATGTGGAAAGCCTTTCTGCCTACGCGAGGCAGTTTTTAGGAAAAATGAATAAGCCTGATGTAGATTATATTCATGGAATTTCACCATCAATTGCAATTGAGCAAAAGGTAAATACGCGAAACCCTCGCAGCACGGTTGCTACCAGCACAGAGATTTATGATTATTTAAAACTATTATTTGCAAGAACTGGGGTAACTTTTTCACCAATTAGCGGAGAAGAAGTGCGCAGACATACCATTGATGATGTATGTAATAAGATATTAAGTTATCCAGAAGAAACGCGCTTATACCTTTTGGTAGGCCTTAAAAAGGAAGGTGTAGAACTAAGAAAAGAACTTGAATTGCATCTTCAAAATGGGTTTAACAGGGTTTGGGTTGAAGGACAAATGCTTGAGATTGAAGACTTCTTAGGAAACATTAAACCAAAGTCAAAAATTAAGGAAAAGGTATTCCTTTTGGTAGATCGTTTTGCTGTATTACAAAATGATGAAGATTTTCTAAACCGCATCAGTGATTCGGTTCAAACCGCTTTCTTTGAAGGACATGGGGAACTTGAGTTATTGGTTCAAAACGAAACTTCCACAACTGTTTTTAACAATAAATTTGAAGCAGATGGAATGAGTTTTGAGGAACCCTCTGTAAACTTTTTTAGTTTTAACAATCCTTATGGTGCATGCAAAACATGTGAAGGCTTTGGCAGTGTAATTGGGATTGATGAGGATTTGGTGATACCAGATAAAGGCCTAAGCGTATTTGAAGATGCTATAGTTGCTTGGAAGGGCGAGAAAATGCAGGACTGGAAGAAAGCATTTTTAGCATATAGCCGCAAAAATGATTTTCCTATTCACAAACCTTATTATGAATTATCTCAAAAACACAAAGATTATTTATGGCATGGTGGAAGCGGTTGGGAAGGCATTGACGGCTTCTTTAATGAATTAGAAAAACAAACCTATAAGATTCAGTATCGGGTAATGTTGGCAAGGTATAGAGGTAAAACAACTTGTCCTGATTGCAGAGGAACCAGACTCAGAAAAGATGCAAGTTATGTAAAACTAACGCCTGCTAATTACTTACCAGAATGGAATGAAACAGACGATGATTTACGCACTTCGTTAACCCAATTATTGCTTTTAAGCATAGACGATTGTTTGTTGTATTTTAATGGTTTGACCCAACGCGTGCATCATGAAGAAATAGCTAAAAGAATTAAAATAGAAATTGTAAGTAGGTTAACGTTTCTGCAAAAAGTTGGTTTAGGCTATTTATCCTTGAACCGATTGTCGAATACCCTTAGTGGCGGAGAAACACAAAGAATTAATTTAGCAACTTCCTTGGGTTCTAGTTTGGTGGGCTCATTATATATTTTAGATGAACCAAGTATTGGATTGCATAGCAAAGACACTGAAAAATTAATTGAAGTTTTAAAAACGCTGAGAGACATTGGAAACACCGTTGTTGTAGTTGAACATGACCAAGACATTATGGAGCAAGCTGATTACATGGTGGATATGGGACCGTTTGCTGGCATTCATGGTGGAGAAGTTGTAGCAACTGGAACCTTAAAAGAAATAACCAAAGAAGGTAAAAGTTTAACTGCCAAGTACCTGAATGGAGAAGAAAGTATTCCTTTGCCAGAGCGAAGGAGAAAATGGTCAAATGCAATAGCCATAAAAGGGGCTAAGCAAAACAACTTAAAAAATATAGATGTAAAATTCCCTTTAAATGTTTTAACGGTGGTAACGGGTGTTAGTGGCAGTGGCAAAACTACGCTTATAAAAAGCATCTTATACCCTGCCCTGCTTAAGCATTTGGGCAATTATACAGGAGAGAAAACAGGCATATTTGATAATTTAAGTGGTGATTTAAAGCAAATAAAACAAGTTGAGTTTGTAGACCAAAATCCGATTGGAAAATCATCAAGATCAAATCCTGTAACTTATATTAAGGCATACGATAGCATTAGAGAATTATATGCTTCCCAAGCCATGTCAAAAGCCAGAGGCTATAAACCACAACATTTTAGTTTTAATGTGGATGGAGGACGATGTGAAACCTGCTCAGGTGAAGGTGAGATAACCATAGAAATGCAGTTTATGGCAGATGTGCATTTACCTTGTGAGGACTGCGGTGGTAGCAGATTCAAAGAGGAAATTAGAGAGGTATTATTCAATCAAAAAAACATTAGTGAGGTGCTTAAGATGAGCATAGATGAATCAATCGAATTCTTTGCCACAGAAAAATCCATAGCAGGAAAACTTAGGTCGTTGCAGGAAGTTGGATTAGGATATATTCAACTAGGACAAAGTTCTAATACACTAAGTGGCGGTGAAGCCCAACGTGTTAAACTTGCATCCTTTTTAGGAAAAGGTAAAAATATTGATCCTGTTTTTTTCATTTTTGATGAACCAACCACAGGGCTTCATTTTAACGATATTAAAAAACTCATGGGTTCATTTAATGCCTTGTTAGATCAAGGTCATACTATATTAGTTATTGAACACAATATGGATGTAATCAAATGTGCAGATTGGCTGATTGATTTAGGTCCAGAAGCCGGGAACATTGGTGGAAACTTAGTTTTTGAAGGCACTCCGGAGGAATTGGTTAAACAAAATGTGGGTCATACCGCCAAATACTTAGCGCAAAAATTAAATAAATAATTAACACATCCTTATTAGGTTTGTAATTTAACCTGTAAATCATAACTTTCAATCAAATTTAAACCTATGAAAATTCAAAAAATCTTGGTTGCAAACCGAGGTGAAATTGCGATACGCGTTTTTAGAGCAGCAGTTGAATTGAACATTAAAACAGTAGCGGTTTATACCTATGAAGACAGGTATTCTTTACATCGTTATAAGGCTGATGAAAGTTATCAAATTGGCAAAGAGACAGAGCCTTTAAAGCCTTATTTAGATATTGAAGAAATTATAAATGTAGCGAAAAGCCATAAGGTAACTGCCATTCACCCTGGCTACGGATTTTTAAGTGAGAATTCAGTTTTTGCAAGAAGGTGTGCAGAAGAAGGAATTATATTCATTGGGCCTTCGAGTGAGGTAATGAAACAGCTTGGAGACAAAGTTTTGGCGAAGTTAGTGGCCATTAAAGCAGAAGTTCCAATTATTGCTGATAGTAAAGAAGAATTATTAAGCTTTGAAATTGCTGCAAAGGAAGCTGCACGCATTGGGTTTCCAGTGATGTTGAAGGCCGCCGCCGGAGGCGGCGGCAGAGGAATGCGTGTGGTAAGAAATGCTGAGGAACTAGAGAAAAATTTCAATGAAGCCAAAAATGAAGCTCGAGTAGCCTTTGGAGATGACACTATCTTCATTGAAAAGTTTATTGACCAACCTAGGCATATTGAAGTCCAAATTATGGGTGACCACCATGGTAATCTCATACATTTACATGAAAGAGATTGTAGTGTACAAAGACGCTTTCAAAAAGTGGTAGAAATGGCTCCAGCTCCCAATATCAAACAAGAAACACGGGAGGCCTTGCATGCTTATGCAATTAAGATTTGTAAAGAAGTAGGTTATAACAATGTAGGAACTGTTGAATTCTTAGTTGACAAAGAAGAACGAATATATTTCATAGAAGTTAATCCACGCATTCAAGTTGAGCATACAGTTACAGAAGAAGTAACTGGTATTGATATTGTAAAGTGTCAAATTAGAATTGCAGAAGGTTTACCTTTAACTTCTCCAGAAATTGGAATTGCAAACCAAGCAAGTGTTAAGGTGGAAGGATTTGCTGTGCAAGTTCGGATTACTACAGAAGATCCTGCAAATGGGTTCAAACCTGACCATGGGACAATTATTGCTTATAGAAATGCAGGTGGACCTGGAATTAGACTTGATGAAGGAAGCGCTTATCCAAATGTGAAAATTTCTCCTTTTTTTGATTCACTTTTAGTAAAAATTACTGCAAGCGGTAAAAATCTATTTGAAGCTTCAGAAAGGTTACAAAGGGTATTAAAGGAATTTAGGATTAGAGGGGTTAAAACAAATATCTCCTTTCTTGAAAATGTACTTCAACATCCTACTTTTCTAAATGGGGCTTGTACTGTAAACTTTATAGATGCGCATCCAGAATTATTTAAATACTCTAAACGCCTAGACAGAGGAACAAAAGCACTAATCTACCTAGCTGATATAACTGTCAATGGGAATCCTGATGTTAAAAAAGTTGAAAAGGATAAAGTCCTAAAACCTGCTGTAATCCCTGAATTTGATAAATATGGTGCTTATCCATTAGGAACAAAAGATAAGTTAAAAGAACTTGGCAGGGACGGTTTTATAACTTGGCTAAAAAACGAAAAAGCAATTCATTATACAGATTGTACAATGAGAGATGCGCATCAAAGTTTATTGGCAACGAGGGTAAGAACAATTGACTTATTAAAAATCTCAGAAGCCTATGCAAAATTGGCTCCAGAGGTGTTTTCTTTAGAACTTTGGGGAGGTGCTACCTTTGATGTGGCCTTACGCTTTCTTCATGAAAACCCTTGGCAGCGATTGCAAATGCTGAGAGATTGCATCCCGAATGTACTATTCCAAATGCTTATTAGAGGTGCAAATGCAATAGGTTATAAGGCATACCCAGATAATTTAATTGAGCGGTTTATTGAAGAAAGTGCGACCAAAGGAATGGATATTTTTAGGATATTCGACTCCCTCAACTGGATCGAAGGCATGCGCACTAGCATAAAAGCTGTAAACGAAAGAACAGAAGGTATTGCAGAAGCTTGTATCTGTTATACTGGAGATTTTCTAGACCCACAAAGAAATCATAAATTCAATCTTGAATACTACCTTTCTTTGGCTAGACAATTAGAGGATGCTGGTGCACATATGTTAGCCATTAAAGATATGGCTGGGTTGCTCAAACCATTTCAAGCAGAAATACTCATTACTGAATTAAAGAAAACAGTTGATTTACCAATCCATTTGCACACGCATGACACTAGCAGTATTCAGTCAGCCACCTATCTTAAAGCCATTGAAGCAGGCGTTTCTGTGATAGATGTTGCGCTGGCGTCCATGAGCGGTCTCACCTCTCAACCTAATTTTAATTCAATTGTGGCCATGATGCAAGGCCATGAAAGAGAACAACCAATGAACCTTGCTTCACTTAACCAACTTTCTAATTATTGGGAAAATGTAAGGGAATATTACTATCCATTTGAACACGAATTAAAAGCAGGTACTGCAGAGGTTTATGACCATGAAATACCTGGTGGTCAATATTCTAATCTTAAGCCTCAGGCTAGAAGCTTGGGGTTAGAAGACAAATTTGAAACCATCAAGCAAAACTATACAGTAGTTAACCAATTATTTGGAGATATTGTTAAAGTAACACCATCCTCTAAAGTAGTTGGCGATATGGCATTATTTATGACGGCAAACGGTTATAGTGCAGAAGACATTCTAAACAATGGTGATAGCATTTCGTTTCCAGATAGCGTGATAGAGCTATTTAGAGGGGAATTAGGACAAAATCCAGGAGGCTTTCCTAAGGTATTAAGTAAAATGATATTAAAGGATAAAGAAGCCTTTACTGACAAACCAAATGAGCACCTCTCCCCTATTGATTTTGATTTAGAATGGAAAAAGTTTCAGGAAAAATTTGGAGCAGAATATAGTTTTACTGATTTACTTTCTTATCTATTTTATCCGAAGGTTTTTGAAGATTATGCAAATCATAGAGAAAGTTATGGTTCCTTATGGCACCTTCCAACACCTCCATTTTTCTATGGGCTCAAGCAAAATGAAGAAATCCTTATAGAGCTTGCTCCTGGAAAAAATATTCTGGTTAGGTTATTAAATGTCATAGACGAAGGTGATGGAAAAAAATCAGTTTTCTTTAGGCTAAACGGGCAAACAAGAAGTATCGAAATTAAGGAAAAAGGATTTGTAAGCATTAAGCCTAGTCACAGAAAGGTGAAGAATGAAGGAGAAATTGGTTCACCATTACAAGGAAAACTATCAAAGGTTCTTGTTAAAAAAGGAGATAAAGTAAGTAAGAATACACCACTATTTACCATTGAGGCCATGAAAATGGAAAATACCGTTGTGGCCTCTAGTGAAGGAGAAATATCTGAAATACTGCTTAATGAAGGGATTTTAATAGAACAAGATGATGTAGTATTAATAATCCTATCATGAGATATTTTACATTCACAATAATCTTTCTTTTCTTAATCATTCAATCATTTGCACAATCAAATACAGAGAAGAACATAGTTGGCATTTTAAATGAACAACAAAACTCATGGAATCAAAGTAACTTAGCTGGCTTTATGAAGCATTACTGGAAAAGTGATTCTCTCACCTTTGTTAGTAAAAATGGCGTAAAAAAAGGATGGCAATCGGTTTACGATGGGTATCAAAAAAGCTATGCTGAAAAAGGTGAAATGGGTACGCTAAATTTCGAAATATTTAAAATCGACCTATTATCCAACAAGAACGCCTTGGTTTTAGGAAGTTGTAAAGTTGTAAATGCTAAGGGCACATACCAAGGCTACTTTACACTTTGGTTCAAAAAGATAAAAAGAAAATGGGTGATTGTGCAGGACCATACAAGTTAATGAAATTTTTTGTTTTTATTCGCAATAAATGAAAAACGTTTCTAAAGTATATTTCCCCAATTTAAATGGATTAAGATTTTTGGCTGCAATTTTGGTTGTAATCTGCCATATTGAGCAATTTAAAAATATAAAAAACCTTCCTAATATTTGGCTTGAAAGTGAACCAATTCGACGGTTAGGTGAAATGGGTGTAATTTTATTCTTTGTTTTAAGTGGTTTTTTAATTACGTATTTGCTACTAGCAGAAGAAAGTAAAACAAACAATATTAATATTATAAAATTTTACATCAGAAGAGCTCTACGAATTTGGCCCTTATATTTTCTAATTGTGGGTTTAGCCTTTTTTGTATTACCATATATTACAGAAATGGTTTGGCCTGGTAAGTCTTTTGGTGCTGAAAAAGCGCTAAATGGACGTTTAATGAAAGTAATCTATTTTATGGCATTTTTACCAAATCTTGGTTTAGCAACTTTTGGAATGGTACCATATGCAAGTCATTTATGGTCAATCGGAACAGAGGAGCAGTTTTACCTTTTCTGGCCTGTCTTATTAAAAGTTTTTAAAAATAATAAAATTAAAGTTTTATTGGCTATTGCAATCTTATTCCCCATTATTCTATATTTTTTGCAAAACTATTATTATCAAGAAAGTAATTATAAAATCTTTATCAAGTATTTGGAATTCTTCAATATTGACAGTATGGCAATTGGTGGTATTTTGTCATTTTTACACTTTAAAAAATCACTTTTTTTGGAGAATTTCAAAAACAGTAAGATTTTTTATATAAGCCTAATTTTGGTTACATTAGGTCTATTATTCGGAGTAAAAATAAGATACATAGACCATCAAATTTATTCAATTCTTTTTGCAATAATTATATTAAATCTATCAACAAATAAGAATCTACCTTTTTCATTAGAAAACAAGACTTTTACATATTTAGGAAATATTTCTTATGGTATTTATATGTGGCATCCAATTGCCATTTTTTTTACATTACACTTAGCGTTGGTTTTGGGCCAAATAAATAATATTTTTATCTACGTTTTAAGTATCGTTTTTTCAATTTCACTTGCAGCTATTTCTTATGAGCTAATGGAAAAGCAATTTTTAAAATTAAAAGACAAATTCACTATTATAGCTAGTGGAAACAATAAATTGTAACTTTATCTTATATTAGCAATGAAATATGCCTCGCAAATCGCTCACCATCGTTCTGCCCTGCTTTAATCCAGAAACAAATTGGCATAAAAATCTCCTGCAACAATATGAAGCGGTTAGTGATCAATTAGTGGAATTTGAAATTGACCTCATTTTAGTAAACGACGGAAGTAAAAATCAAATAGCTGAAGAAGTTAAGATGTTAAAAGAACTAATTCCCAACCTCTCTTATATACACAATAACGTAAACCAAGGAAAGGGTGCTGCCATAAGAAGCGGTATCATTGATGCAAAAGGTGAGTACATTGTCTATACAGATATTGATTTCCCTTATACAAGTAATAGTTTTAAGAATATTGTACAAGCACTTGAAAGTTTTGAAATTTCTATTGGAATAAGGGATAACTCCTATTTTCATGCCATTCCAAAACACCGCGCTTTTATCTCAAAGTTTCTTAAGTTTATGATTAAAACGAGTCTTCGATTGCCAACTTCTGATACACAAGGTGGACTAAAAGGAATGCGAGCTTCTATTAAACCGCTATTCTTGCGGACAGAAATCAACCGATATTTATTTGATTTGGAATTCCTATTTTTAGCTACAAAAGAGAAGAAAACAATCGGAATTCAACCCATAGAATTGCGAAATGAAACCGATGTTAAAAAAATGAATTTTAGGGTGGTTTCTAAAGAGATTTCCAACTTTATTAAGCTATTTTTAAAAGCAAAATTCACATAAGGTATGTTAAAAAAATGGCAATACTTTATTCCTTGGTTGGTAGCGCTTTTATTTGGATTATATAAAATACAAGACCTCTCTCTCCCCTATTTTTGGGATGAGGCCTGGTCTTACTTTCCTGCATTAGAAGCCATGCAAGAAACAGGGCCATCATTACTTCCCAACGCAATTGACCCGCAGCTTTATAGAGGACACCCTTTGCTATTCTATTTTCTGCAAAGTACATGGATGAATTTTCTGCCAAATAATATTGATTGGGCTAAAACTTTTCCTTTAATCATCAGTATACTTTTACTTGTATGCACCTATAAATTTTCAGCTGAAGTATTCAATAAAAAAGTTGGCAATCTTTCCATTGTTTTACTGGCCGTTCAACCTGTTTTTTTAGCACAGTCAAGCTTGCTTTTACCTGAAATTTTATTAAGCCTTTTTACTATTCTTGCCTTAAATGCATTTATAAAAAACCTGAGATTACAGGTTATATTTTGGGTAACATGTGCGCTTTATACCAAAGAAAGTGCCCTTGTGCTTGGACTAAGTTTAATCATTTGGCAGTTGGTGCAGGTTTATTTAAATAAAAAAAACACTTCGCTTTGGATAGGCCTACTTAAAAGTACTTATCTCTTAATTCCATTCGGATTAATCACTATCTTTTTTGTACTTCAAAAACTTTGGGTGGGTTGGGTTTTCTTTCCAGAACACTTAGGATATATAAACCTTTCAGAAAGCCTAGAAAAGGCTAATAATTACATTGGATATTTATTGATTTTCCAAGGAAGAAACCTACTAACCTTTGCAGGAATTGCAGGACTTTTCATTTTGGTTTATAAAAAAGATAAACAACTTAAAAATAAGCAAAATGAATTACTAGGATTAAGTTTTTTTATTCTTAGTTACTTGGCGTTTTCTTCACTCAATTTTTACTCTCCAAGGTATTTATTGTCAATACTACCAATTACAATTGTGATGTTTAGTTTTCTAATTGTCAAAGCATTTTCTCATAAAAACTGGATTTTTACACCTTTAGTACTTGTGTTAATTATCAATAATGGGTATCATAGTTTTTTTCGGTTTGAACCAAATGACCATACACTCGGATACCGCGATATGATTAAAGTTCACCAAAAAATTATCAGTACACTAGAAAAAGAAGTCGAAACTGAAAGCGAAATAGCCACGCATTTCTTAATGAAATATAACTTAGAAAATCCTAGCTTAGGCTATTTAACTAATAAAAAGCCTTTTACCAATGTAGCATCTGAAGTAAGTAATCACACTCAGTTTGTAATTGTTAGTAACATTGAGTCAAGTAATATTTTACAAGACTTTTTAGCAAATTCTCCTAAACAATTAATAAGTCGCGCAGAGCAAGGAAAATGTTGGTCGGAATTATACCAGATTAATCTATCAGATTCATTAAAATAAAAATTTGTCATTTAATAGCAAATTCTTATTTTAGTAAAATAAGTTAGCACCTCCCATGAAAAAACCTATATTATTAATTTTTACAGCTTTACTCGCAATTATAACGCTTGAGTCGTTTGAAGCTGGAAAGCGAAGAGATGGCACAGATCCTGGCCATACAGGCTCACCTGGCGATAGCTTAAAAACCTGTATTGTTTGTCATGGTGGAGTAAATGAATTCCAAGCTGGATGGATAACTTCTAACATCCCTGAATCTGGATTTGAGCCAGGAAAAACATATACTATTACAGCTACCAACACCAATATTGGCTTCAATATTTTTGGTTTTCAAGTATCGCCTCAAGCCAAGGATGGAAAATTGGTAGGTGAAATTATCGTAACCAATAAAACAGAAACCAAATTGGTAGGTGATAATAAATACATCACTTATACAGTTTTTGGAGTGGATGGACAAGACAGCAAAAGTTGGAGCTTTGATTGGAAGGCGCCAGATGAAACTGTGAATGAGGTTACTTTTTATGGGGCCTTCAATTCCAATATGGATGGCCACAAGTTCTCAGATAAAACCACAACCACAAACCTGCGCGTTTTTAGAAAAGGATTTACTTCAGTAAAAGAAACACAAACAAATATTTCTAATTGGATTGCCTATAAGCCTTTTGGTTCAAACCAAATTAACTTAAATGGCCATTCAAATGATAATGGCTTAATGGAAGTTACCCTATATAATTTAAAAGGCCAAAAAACTTGGAGTAAATCTTTCTTGGTTCAAACCGGAAATAATAATATTAGCGAAGAAATTACAGAATTACCAGCTGGAATTTATGTGTTAAATTTCAACTTAAACGGTTCAAACCTAACTAAAAAGGTATATTTACCTTAGTTCTGATAACAAAAAACAGTGCAAACAAGTTATTTTCAAATGAAACTCTTAGTTGCACTGTTTTTATTATTCCCCATATTAAGTTTTGCTCAGCAAAAATTTGATATCGAGAAATTAAAATCTCCCAAAAAACATGGGGTTGCAATTGCCAACCTCCTATCTGAAAAACGTGTCTATGAATACCGAGTAAGCAAAGGTAAACATGCTATTTTTTTGCCTAATGGTTTAAGGAGTTCTACCTTTCTTGACCCAAACGTTTACTTAAGAAAAAAGGATAGCATATTTCCATACAGAGTTGATGTGGTATACTCTAGGTACCCTGTAATTGATAGTGTTTACAAAGAATTTTATGGCTTGTTGTGCAACCGATTAATTCACCTATTTGAGTTAGACCCAGAATTAAATACAGAAGAAATTGCCTTTAATAAAGTATTACAAACGCATTGCGAATCAGATGAACAAGTAAATACCCTATTCCATGGAATAGTAATTTGGTATCGCACTACTGCCGAAGAAATCTTATTCCAAAAATCAAATGAAGATAGCTTAAACGTAACGGATGCAAAAACAGAAAAGAACTCTACTTCCCAGGGTTCATTTAAAGAATACGTAGCTGCCATTGAAACAGCTAAGGAATCTGTTCAATTGAATGACTCTTTAAGAAATGCTCTTACAGGCAAACCAATTGACATGCAGCAACAGATTATTAAAAATTATTTAGAGCATGAAGTAAACAAACAGAATTCAATTTCTCTACTGCAGCGTTCGCCCGCCGAGATTCAAATGTATAAAAGACAAATTAATGAATTTCTAAAATTCAATCCTTTTTCTGATTCAGTAGTTTGGAAAGTAATGAACCGCCACCCAAATTGGCAAAATGCAATTGTAATTAATGATTGGACAGGTTCTATGTACGGTTATGGCGCGCAGATTGTACATTGGCATCTTAATAATTTTAGACAATCAGGGGTAAAAAGGATTACACTTTTTAATGATGGAGATAAGAAATCGCAATTTGAAAAAGTAATTGGAGAAACTGGTGGTATTTACAGTTCTGATGCTTCTGACCTTCCAAAAATAATGAGTCTTTTTAATTTGGTAAGGCTAAATGGTCATGGAGGAGATCGGCCAGAAAATGATGTCGAGGCTTTGGTTCAAGCCATAAAAGAATACCCAGAGGCCAACGATGTAATATTAATTGCAGATAATTATGCTTGCATAAGAGACATTGAATTGGTAGCAAAAATTGGCAAACCAGTAAAGATTTTAGTTTGCGGCTATATCAAAGAATTAGGTGTAAATCCACACTTGGTATATTTAGCCAAAGCAACTGGTGGCAGTTTACATACCTTAGAAAACGACTTTGAAAACATCAAAACAGAAATTGATGAAAAAGGAGAAATAAAGGTTTTTAATGACAAAAGATTTCTGTTGAGCTTAATGGATTGTTCGCCATACCAGCCTAATGAAATTAAATTTGGCAAAGAAGCTTTCAAAACCTTCACCGATTTAGATAGCGCATTGCTTGAACCAAAGGTAGTAAGAAAATTAGAACTCAAACAACAAAATTTAGAAAGCATACCAAAAGCAATTTTTAAACTAGAAAATGTATATGATTTGAACCTTTCTGGCAATGAAATACTGGTTATTCCTAATAAGATAAAACTACTCAAACATTTAAAGTCGATAGATTTCTCGAGCAATCATTTGACAACACTTCCAAAATCAATTTTGAGTATAAAAGGTTTGGAAGCCATTAACTTAAATGAAAATAAAATCAAAGATTTAAGTCAGTTTTTTCCTTCTATGTACTATGTTAAAACCCTATTTGTTTCAGGAAATCAGTTAGCAAATATTAATGGAATTAATCAGTTAAAGAATGCAAAAACACTTAACTTTTCAAATAATAAAATTAGTGAAATTCCGATTGAAATTAATCAACTAAAATCACTTCAAATTTTAGATTTATCAAACAATCAATTATTGGCGTTGCCTAAAAGCATCATTGGATTAAGCCGATTAGAAGAGTTAAATTTAGAAAATAACCAATTAGGTTCACTACCACCCTATTTGTATAGACTTAGGAAGCTTAAAGTATTAAAATTGTCTGGAAATCCTTTAACTGAAAGGGAAAAAGAAAGAATTAGAAAAGAGTTACCTTTTGTTATGGTTAGTTTTTAATTGTCAAATGGTATTCTAATTCTAACCCTAGTTCCAATTGCCATTCCAGTTTCATCAATTTTATCTACGAACTCTATTCCAATTAGGTTTTCTCTGTGGGTATTTAAAATTTGCAAACGCTTTTCATTTGCAGAAGTAGAGAAAGAATTCCATTTCTCTGCCTTATAACTATTTATTCTAGAAGACTCCCTTCTACCCACACCATTATCATCCACAATTACAAACATGGCCTCATCGGTTCTATTAAAATTAATCATTACTTTTTTGGGACCAATTTTATGTAAGAGACCGTGTTTAATAGCATTCTCCACATAAGGTTGAATCATCATGGATGGAATCTGAATGAGTTCAATTTCAAGTTGTTCGTCAACTATAAACTCGTATTCAAAATCACCCGTTTGAAAACGAGCTTTTTCTAATTCAAGGTAAAAGCGTAAGGCTTTTATTTCATCATCTAAGCTAACAAATTCCTTACCCGACATGTCGAGAATCATTCTGGTTAATCGAGAAAATTTATTCAAATAAGCAGAAGCTAATTGCTTGTCATTTGTGAGTATATAAGATTGAATGGTATTAAGTGCATTGTAAAAGAAGTGAGGATTCATCTGAGATTTTATGGCAGTTAACATAGATTGACCTAAACTTTTTTCTAATTCTACCTTTTCCATTTGCAACCTATTACTTTCACTAATTTGGTTAATTCTTAATTGATAAAAGGCAATAAATACCAGTATAATTAAAAAAATGATGAGTAACAAAAACCAAAACTGCTTGTAAAATGGCGCATTAATGGTAAATTTTAATTTTTGTTCTTCAGGCTCAAAATCACCTTGTTTAAATTGAATTTCGTATGAACCTGGCGACAAAGATGGCAACTCTAATTTTCTATTACTAGAAGAAGTTAATACCCATTCGCCTTCATTTATTTTATAATACAAATCAATGTCATTCGCTGTATTATAATTCAACAAAGCATAATTTACGAGTACTTTATTATCTTTAGGTAAAACGCTTTCAATATTTTGAAGCGAGCGCTCCACTCCACCTAACTGCCAACTTGTAATATAAAAAGGTGCTCGCTTTTTCAGGTGTAAATTTGATTTAAGCTTAGCAATAATTAAACCATTATTAACAGCAATTAATAGTTCACTTTTATTGTATAAAATATCATTTATTTCTTGTCCTTTAGAAAGATATGCTAATTGAAATGGTTTAGACTTTTGTTGACCCAAAGGCAATGAATACAAATAATTTTCACCTATCAAAAAAAGCACATCATAGTTTATCTTTATGTCTTTAAGGTTAAAGGGCAATGGCATTTTTGAAAACTGCTTTTCACTGTTCATTACAAACAACTGTCCATTACCATTCAAACAATACAAATTGTCTTTGTATCCAATAATTTTGCTTGCAAAAAAATCTTCCCCATTTATTTTGATTTCATTTAATCCATAGGGAGATAATTCAAACAAGCCCAAATTAGTTGCAAAAAATACTTTGGAATGATTAGGCAAAGCGGCAACAGACTTTCCTCTTACGGCATATGACAATAAATTTGCTTCATTTTTGATTTCCTTATCCTGAAAAGCAGAAAAAATAGAATCCCAAACAGAGTACCCAACATTTTTATTTACAAGCACCAAACAAATATTACCAGAGGAAGCATATGCATAATATTTATGGTCTAATCGAACAGTTTCCTTAACAGAAGTTATTCGCTTGTGGTAAGTCGTATAATCATTTTTAGCTATAATAAATTCAAAATCAGTATAAAAAAGGTATTTCAAAACAGAATCATACTTTAGATTTAGAATCTCATGATCACGTCCTTTAATAATCTTTTTAGGCAATGCCCGATTGTCAAAATGATATATACTTCCCTTCCGAGTTCCCACAAAAAATCCACTTTTCCCCTCTTCAAGTTTTATCGGTTTTTCCGATGGCATTTCGTGGTAACTTGTTTTCAAATCTGTAACTAGCAAAAGCCCATCTGATAACGTTGTGAACCATAAATTTCCTTCCCTGTCCTCAAAAACACTTGAAATATTATAACTTCCAAATAGCGGTTTGCCATAATTACTTAAAATTTTTTCATTTTCTGAAATTCCAAAAACGCCAGTTGGTGTGCAGGCCCAATAATGATTTCCTGCATAAGTATAATTTTGAAAGAAGTACTTTTGAGGAAATCTTTTTATACTAAATCTTCCATCAGGTTGCCAATCATAAAACAAACCTTCGCTATTTGCCCTATCGCCAAACAAGATACCATTTTTAGTAATGGACATTGGAACATAGGCTTGTTTGGTGCTTTTACTTTTTATCAATTCATGCACAGCAACCAAATTTAATCCCTCAATTACATACAACTTTTTAGTCTGTAAATAGAATTTGTTATCTTTACTTATACATGCACTGTAATATTTCGATTCAATTTTTAAAGTTTTCACTTTTCTCAAATCCTTCAAGGTGTAAATATCTATACCATTCTTAAGCACCACATACAAATATTCTTCTGTTATGCCATAACGCGTATATCCAAAAGGTTCTTCCATTTTAAGTGGCCATAAACTATCATTCTCAACATAAAAAATATACCCATCAAAATTACTGTACCAAATTCTTCCATATTTATCTTCATTGATATAACTTCCTGCTTTAGAAGATTGCCGCACCGAATAGTAGGTTTTAAAATTAACACCATCAAACCTACTGATGCCTTCATTATGCGAAACCCAAATAAATCCCTTTTTATCTTGTGTAATGCAATAAACAGAATTTGAAGGTAATCCTTTGCTTTTGTCAATCACCGTAAAATAGGGCTCTTGGGCAAATACAACAAAAGAAATTAAGGTTTGAACCAAAAATATAAACAGCCTATTTATTTTCATTAATTTCTTTAATTGGACTGATTTCTCTTGAAAGCAATAATAGGTTCAAACGGACCAAACTTATGCTGGAACAAAGAAAAGGTATCAGCAAATGGACCAATACCATAATCAAATGGCTTAGTTTTAATATTTGGGTAATCCACCTTTATAGGAACAGTTCGTGGATGCAAGGAATCATTATTTATAAAAGCAGCTATATCTAAAGCTTCCTTATCAGTCAAAACAGGTTGATTGTACTTAGCAATCAAATGTGGCATATTTGCCTTTAACCATGAAGCCATTATTGTTATCCTATGCATGCTAGAACCTGCTTGATAGGCATTTTTACCCCACAAGGGTGGATATACATAAAAGCGATTACTTTCATGCATAACACCTTCCCCATTTTCACCATGGCAACTGCTGCACTTATTTAAATAAAGCTGTGCGCCAATCCTTGAATCTGCCGGTATTTTGGGGAATTCGAGTTTTAAATTTTTCTCTCCAGGAAAGGAATCTAATTTTTGAACAAAAGAATTTATCCATTTGAAATAAGATAAAAATGCGATCATTTCCTTGCTATCATAAGGAAGTGGCTTTCCTAAATGGGGTCTTTCAATACAATTGTTAATTCTATCAGCTAAGCTCAAAACCTTGTTTTCTCTTGGTCTGTATTGTGGATACCGCTGATGTGCGCGCATTAAATTGAAAGCAAACGGCTTGGTGCCGGCCTCTTGATGGCAATTGCTACAATTCATTTTATTCCCTAGGTATTTACCCATATTCCCCTCAGGGCCTATTAATTCTGAAGTATGAAGCATTAATGCTCTACCTAGCTTTACACTTTCCCCAAATTCGTCATTTGTAATCAATGTGCTATCAACAAAAACAAAATTAGCGTTTTCTGAATTGGTTTTTCCGTCTTGATTTTCAATTGAACAACCAAAATAAAAAATCATGAGTAAACTCGCTACAATCAAATATTTCATGCAAATCAAAAATAGGAAACTTCCAATGCCTAATCAAAGTTTAATTTTTTTTAGTTAATTTGATTACTTTAATAAGAATATATGTTGGTAAGAAAAATACATTCCATCTTAATAATTTTTTGTTTCGGTTTGAACCAAACCCTTAATGCTCAAGATGTTTTTCCGATGGATGGGGCAACTTTAAATTATACTCAAATTATGTTTGAAATGCCTTTTAATAACCAAGCAGATAAGTACCAAATTAGCATAAGTGAATTTGATTTAAGAGGAGAGAAATGCAAAGAAATTATTGAAACTACTAATAAATCGCATGCAATTATGATAAGAGCGGGAATAGAATTTGGGAAAACATATAAATGGAATTACGCTGCATTTAAGGATAAAAAAAGATTAACCCTTTCTAAAGATTTTACTTTCTATGTTGGTTCAAACCAACTCTTAGATACTAATTTACAAAAACTCACATACACTCAAATAAACAAATCAAAAAAAGAAGGCATTCTAATCATAGATGGTTTAAAATTAATAACCGATTTAAAAGGAAAACCAATTTTGTTCCTAAATTATAAAAGTGACCATTCTGTGAGAGACATAAATTTAACGCCACAAGGAACCTTAACCTTGGTTGATAATAGATTTGGGGAAATAAAAGAGTTGCAATTAAATGGTGAAATGGTATGGATTGGCGCTGGGAAATATGAAAACACAGAAGGTAGGGATGACAAGTATCACCATGAATTTGAAAAGGTAAATCAAAACTTTTATTTGGCGGCAGGTAAAAAGAAAGTAGGTAGTTTTGAGGAAACCTATGGCTTAGAGGAAGTGCCTAGCGAAACACTTTGTGAAACTATTATTGGATTTGACAAAGAGGGAACAGAAGTTTGGCGGTTTAACTTATTACCAGAATTAAAAAGACAATACGACATAGCTCCCGATGTGAACATGTTTAATCCTACTCGTCTAGGACATCTTAATGGCATGGTTGTAGATACAACTAACAAGATGGTTTATGCCAGCTTCAAGACCTTTAACACTGTAATGAAAATTGATATGGCTTCCAATCGAATTTTATATCAGTATGGATTAAAGAAAATTAATTTTAAAGATTCTTTAGAAGAGGGATTGCTTTTTGAGCAACAACATGCCCCAACATTTAATAAAAACGGGAATTTGTTAATTTTCAACAATGGCAACGAAAAAACAGGATCAGGAATTACAGAATTAAGAGTAGGAGAAAACTTAGATAGCGCTAATGAAGTGGTAAAAAACATTTACTTTAAAGATTACCTTTCAAAAGATTACTATGCGGTTCAAATGGGTTCGGTTCAGGAAACAGGGAAAAATAAGTATTTAGTATGTATGGGAAGTTCACCGCATTTCTTTGAAATTGACACTAAAAAGAAAAAGTTACTTTGGCAAGCCTATACTTTTCAAAATTACAGGTATCATGAAAATGGAAAAATTTGGAGGCCTGTATTTTCTTATAGAATAAAACAATATTCCTCTTTATATCAATTTCATTTTACGATTGATAGAAAAGTTACAAATGGAAAGGAGTTTTTGCTGATAAGTAACAATGGAACCGAAAGTGATTCCTACCAAATTTTTTTCGAAGGAGAAAATTCAAATCTAAATTTTTACTTAAAAGATATTAAACCAGGAAAAATTAAAATGATTAAAATCCCAAGGCAAGCCCAATTAACGGTGAGGTCAATAAAAAGTGAAACCGATAAAATCTTGCAACCTTGATTTTTTATTTTTACATAATATTAATATTAATAAAAAAACATACATTAGTAAATCAATTATATTAAAACAACATGAAAAAACTACTACCTAGAATTTTGATTCTATTCCTTCTGCTCATAGGAATAGAAACAAGAGCCGTTCAGCTCAGTGGAATTTACACGATTAATCCTTCACTTCCTGCAACAGCCACTAACTTTCAAAACATTAGGTCGGCTGTGACTTACATGACTAGTACTGGTGTAAGAGCAGATGCAGGTCCAGCAAACTCAGGTACTGTTGGGGTAAGCGGGCCAGTGGAATTTCAAATTGCCACAGCCACATTTAACGAACAGATTACTATTCCAGCAATTACAGGTTCATCTACCACAAATACAATCGTTTTTAAAGGAAATGGAAGAACCAATACTTTACTAACTTTTGCAACGGCAGATGCAAACAATAGACACACCCTAAAATTCAATTTATGTAACAATGTTACTTTTAGGGACATGACTATTAGGGGTACTGGCACTACTTATGCTTGGGTGGTTCATATCATGGGTTTAAATGCCAACAATAACAAATTGAAGAATTGCACAGTTGATATAACTGGAACAGGTATCACTTCTGGTTCAACATTTTATATTGGTGTAGTAATCAATAACAGTGCAACCTCCGCTACAACTGGAACAAGAATAGATGGAACTGAAATTGATAGCTGTTTAATTAATTATGGCTATTATGGAATTGTTGCTGCAGGTGCAGTTAGTAACTTGCACGTTGGCTTAAAAATTACCAATACGCAAATTCTTAATTCTTATTTATTTGGCATTTATTTAAATTATATAAATGGAATTACTGCAACTAACAATTTAATCTTTCCAAGAGCAGCCTATTTATATAACTATGGAATTTACATGTTAAATTCAACTTGTACTTCACCCAATAGACATATCATTACTAATAATAAAATTAATGGATTTGGATATTATGGCGTATACATTTCTAGTTCAAGTAATCTAAGCGGTAACAAAGGGTTATTTGCAAATAATATGATTGGTGGTGGTATTAAATATGAATACAGTAATTGTATTTATTTTTCAGGCACCAGCCAATGGAGAATAGCCCACAATACCTTTAACCATGACATAAATGGGCAAAGTAATAATAATGGGGCAGTTTTTATAAGCTCTGGTTCTGGCAACTCCTTTATTAACAATATTTGTAATGAAAAAGTAGCATCAAGTGCCTTGCCGCTATATGCCTCTTCTAGTGCTGTATTCGACACAATGAATTACAATCTATTTAATCGTCCTGATACTACCACAGGTGGACTTATTTATGTAGGTTCAATCTTAAACAGTGGAAGTTTTAAAGGCGCTGCAGGTCAAAATATCAATTCAATCTATAGCAACCCAATGTTTGCTAATGACACTGCCATGTTGAATAGAAATGCTTGTCATCAAGGAATGCCTTTAAGCTATGTACCTTCAGATATTTTTGGAACAACAAGATCAACAACAAACCCTATAATGGGTGCATATGAAACACCTTCCATTGGTAATAATTTGGCTGTTTTAAGCGTAACAAACATTAAGGCTCCAATAACATCAGGTGCTCAAGACCTTACCGTTTTAGTAAGAAATAACGGAAACAACTCAGTTACATCCTTTAACTTGAGTTATACCTTAAACAATGGAACACCTGTGGTTTATCCTTGGTCTGGCACCTTAAATGCCTGTGATACTATCTCAGTTTCATTTACAGGTACACAACAACCTTCACTCGGTGCAGTAAATCAATTTAAAATTTATTCAAGCTTGCCAAATGCTGCAAATGATTCAGATGCAACAAATGATACAATTATTCCGGCTTTCTTCCTTCCTTTAAATGGCGTATATTATATTGGTGGAACAAGTCCTGATTTTGCTAAACCAAGTGATGCTTTCAATGCTTTGCAATCAGCAGGTATGACTGGACCAGTTAGATTTGAAGTTAGACCGGGTACCTATATTGACCAAGTTAGTATCGACAATCCAATTTTGGGGTTAAGCAGCACAAACAATGTAGTTATGGCTGGCACAAACAGAAATACTTGTATCATTCAAACTAATAATACTAGCGCTTCTCAAAGGCATACTATAAGAATTGGGCAAAGTCATATCAGAATTGATAGTTTAACCTTAAGAGGAAATAGCGCTTCTTTTGGTTGGGTTGTGCATATCAATAAAAACCTAACTAGAAATATAAGAGTTAAAAATTGTAATATAGAATTAACCCATCCAAATGCACAGACTTCAACTTTAGACGTTTTCGCAGGTGTTGTTATGTCTGGGTCTAATAATAGCTTGTACTATTCGGATAACTTTGAGCTAGATAGTATAGAAATTGATTCTAATTTCATCAATTATGGTTATGCAGGTATTTACCAATATTCTTATTTCTATAACTATTATTATTCTTATGGAGCTCCGTCAGAAACCATTAAAATGAGAAATAACACAATAAACAATGTTTATAATTTTGGTATCAACACTAATGGGACTTCTAGTTTGGATATAAGTAATAACACGATTAGGTTTAGAATTGACTTATTAAACACTGTTTACAATTATGGTTTATATATCGGCAACCATGATGCAACATCTTCAGCAAATAAACAATTTAGAGTAAATGGAAACCGAGTAATTAATGCAAATTACTTTGGGGTTTACTTTAATAATATTCTAACCAACTCAAATAATCGTGGGCAATTCAATAACAATAGTGTTAATGTAGGTGTAAACCTTCAAAACTGTAATGGACTTTATTTTTACAATTTAACCAATACAGACATTTACCATAACTCAGTTTTAAATAATCAAGCTTCAACCTCAAATTCTAGTGGCGCCTTTTATTTTGGACAAGGAACAGGTATGCGCATTAGAAATAATCATTTTGTTTGCAGCAATCCGAGCACTTTAGGAAGTCCAGTATATTTTTCTGGGGTTTCTTATACAGCAAATAATCAATTGAATTACAATAATTATTTCCGCACCGAAAGAACCGGAAACTATGTTTATATAAATTCATGGTACACTGCATCAAACTTCATCGCTGTGGGTGGAAGTAATGTAAATGTCTTGACAATCAACCCAAAATTTGAATCAGACACCCTATTAAAAAGTATCAATGGTTGCATGGATGGAGATTCTATAAGTACGGTTACAACAGATATTTTAAATCTCACTAGAAATGTTAAACCAGATATAGGAGCATATGAAGTTCAAACGGTTGTAAATGATGCCGGTGTATTAGAAATTACTAGTCCAAGAAATCCAGCTATTTCAGGATTACAAGATTTAAATGCAAAAATCATAAATTATGGTAGCGCAACTTTGACAAGTGTAAATGTTGGCTATAAAATAAATACAAGTGCAAATGTTACGCAACTTTGGACTGGCACATTAAATACATGTGATACAACTTCGGTTTATTTTACTGGAACTCAGCAAATCAATGTTGCTCCTGTTATTTTAAACAACCTTAAAGTTTATACAGATAGTCCAAATGCCCAATTGGATAGTGTAGCAACCAATGATACTGCTAGAGCAATCATTGCAACAGGTTTAAGAGGAAATTACATAATTGGACCAGCCCCAAGCAATTTCTTAACCATCAATGATGCAATTAATGAATTAACTATTAGAGGCGTTGATAGTGTGGTAAATATGTTAATTAAAACAGGCACTTACAACGAAAACTTTAGTATTCCTGCAATTATTGGAGCTTCAGAAACTAATATTATTACATTTACCTCATTGGCAAACCATGTAGATTCGGTTACTATCAGTAAAAATAATTCGACCGCTGCATCCAATTTTATTGTAAAACTTAATGGTTGCCGATTTGTGAATTTCGATAAACTTACCATGACTGCTCAAGGCTCCACTTTTGGGTATGTAATTGATATTGGCCAAAATGCAGGATTTGTTAAAGTTAGAAATTGTAAATTAAATGCACCTATAACCACAACCACTAGCACTAACATGGCTATTGTTTATGGAATAGATAATACTCCTGGTAATATTAATTTTGTAAACAACATTATTAATGGAGGCGCTTATGGTATTTACTTCAGAGGAACGTCAACCGCTTCGCTTTCTGATAACAATACTATTGATAGTAATACCATATCAAATCATTATTATATGGGAATTTACAATTGGTATACTTCCAACTATAAAATCAGAAAAAATACTGTTTCAACAACAGGAACATTTACAAGTTATTATGGTATTTACTCTTATTACAGTGACAGCGCATTAGAAATAACTGGCAATAATGTATTCTCAACAACTGCAAATGGGTATGGTATTGTAAATTATTATTGCGATGGAACCTCATCAAAACCTGCTACAATAGCTAACAATGTTATAAGAATTGGAACAGGAAGCACCACTACCAACTTTGCTTTAAGAGACCAATACTCAAGTAACATGTTAATTGCAAATAATACTTGCATAATTAACACTACTAGCACAGCTGGTTATGCTGGGTATTTTTATTATAATACTACTATTTCTAATTCAACTAGAATTAGAAACAATATTTTTAGTAATACAAACTCAGGTGCATGTTTATATCACTATAATCCAACTTTTGGAACAAGTGATTTCAACTTAGTTCATACAAACGGAACTACTAATTTTGTTCAAAGAGGTTTACCTGCAAATACCTATACTAGTTTGGCTGCATTTAAAACTGCAGTTACCAACTATGAACGTAATTCAATACAATATAGACCTGGTTTTATTTCTGCTACTAATCCTGCTCCAAATCCTGCAGATACTGCTGTTTGGTCTATCAATGGTAGAGGTATTCAGTTGCCAGAAATTACGACAGACTACAATGGAAATCCTCGCTCAACCACAGTTCAAACGGGTGTTCCTGACATTGGAGCCTATGAAGTAACTCCAACAAGTGTTCCTCCAATGTGTACTGCTGTTCCAGCTACAATTATTGCAGGAACCACCCAAAGCTTTTTATTTGCTGGAGATACTGTTTGTAGAATTTCGCATGATGCTACTTCGACCCTTCCAACAAGTTTAGTTGTTAGACAATATTCTGGAACTAATCCACTGTTTTCTAGTCCTACAGATTTTCGCTTTAATATGTACCTTGATATCATTGCTCCATCTGGCACTTATAATTTTAACATTGATATGAAATATAAGGATTCATGGATTGGCTCAAACCCTTCTGAAACAGATTCACGTCTTGCGTGGAGAGCACCATCAAGTCCTTGGGTAAGTTTTAGTGGAACAGCAAGTATTGTTGATTCTATTAACAATACCCTTACTGCTTTATTTGTCACAGATTATGGCAATTTTACAGGAACCGACGGTTTTACGCCACTTCCAATCAAGCTATCAGACTTTAATGGATATGCCCTTGAAACAGATGCTGTGCTTATTTGGAAAACAGTTTCAGAAAAGAATAGTAGACACTTTGAAGTTGAAAGAAAATTAGAAGGTGAGAAATTTGTGGGCATTGGTGCAGTAAAAGCTGCCGGTAATAGCAACTCCACTCAGAGTTATGCGTTCTATGACAAAGAGATTTTTTCTAATCATAACTTAGCTTATTACCGCTTAAAAATGGTTGATATAGATGGAACTTTTGAATACAGTAATATCGTTAAAGTTGGAACAGAAAAAGAGCCTCTAACTATTATTGCTTCACCTAATCCATTTAGAAATAGCTTTACCATCAATAACCTAGAACCAAATCAAACTATTGAAGTTTTAGATGCGCAAGGAAAAGTGGTTTACAATCATTTTAATTCTAAAGAAACTGCTCAAAAAGTTACCCTTCCAAACAATTTAAGCAATGGCTTATACTTTGTAAGAGTAAGTGCAAATGAGAAAGTTCAAATCCTTAAATTGATTAAAGAATAATCACTTACCAATTAAACTAAAAATCCTGCTTATCAATTGATAAGCAGGATTTTTAGTTTAACATCTATTGGGTAACGAACGACAAAACTATTTGAAATTCAATTATTGGATAAAAACTAAACAATAAAACTTAGAAGGTTTAGCAACACTTACGTTTAAGGTTTATTCTAATTTGTATTCAGCAATTACATTCATAAATAACTTCTAAAAACATGCTAACAAACGTACTTTTAAATACTGGGCTAGGTTCAAACCGATAAGAATTTATTAGCTATTGTTTTACAAAACTTAAATTGTAGTTTCTATTTGAAAGTAAATTCAATTCAAATTTTTAATTAGGTAAAATAAGCTAATTATTTAATCCCCATGAATATTCTATTCCAACGAACTTTCTTTAACAGATTTGGAGCAAATTGATCCCAACTCATCCAAACAAAAAGTGCTTTTCCAACAATATTGGTTTCTGGTACAAATCCCCAAAAGCGACTATCTAAGCTATTGTGGCGATTATCACCCATCATAAAATAATAGTTATAGGTAAATGTGTAAGTTGTAATTTCTTTTCCATCAAGGTAAAACTTACCATTCTCACGTCTAAAATCAGGATGATTTTCGTACAAGGTTATAACCCTATTGTACATCTCATAATTTAAACTATCTAAAGTTACCATATCTCCTGCCTTAGGAATATAAATGCTACCATAATTATCTACGTTCCAATTCAATTGAGGTAAATTTGCAATTGGAAACATTCTAGGGTCTCTTCCCTCCTTGCTATATCTAAATGAATCAATGGAAAGAATACGATTATCAGCGCGAATCTTAGCAATTTTATCGGGTGTGGTAGGGTAAATTAAAATCAAATCATTGGAATGAGCTTGGTCTATGATATCATTCATGTTAATGTCATAGGAATATAACATTTCTTGCAGTTTGGTTTGATCCAACATGCCAAGATTATCAGTTAAATAGGCAGGGTCAAATTTAATAGAATAACCGTATTGCATCATCTCAGGCTTGTAGTTCAATTGCCCATTTACAAACAATTCACCTTCTACCACCTTTAAACTATCACCCGGAATTCCAACACAACGCTTAATGTAATTATCGCGCTTATCAAAAGGCCTTGTTTCTTCAAATGGATGGATAAAAGCAGGAAAATTAAACACCACAACATCGTTATTTTTGATTTGACTCAACGCTGGCATCCTTTTATAAGGCATTTGCATCCATGTAAGATAACTTGGAATAGAATCTCCAACAGGCATCATGTTATGTGCAAATGGAAAGGATAAGGGTGTAACAGGCAACCTATTTCCATAATGATACTTACTCACAAATAAGAAGTCGCCCACCAATAGCGATTTTTCCATAGAAGGGGTAGGAATTGTATATGCTTCAATAAAGTATGACCTAATAACTGTTGCGGCCAGAGTAGCAAACCATAAAGCATCAGACCATTCGTAAACTAATTTGTTTTCTGGTTTTTCAAATCCTAGTAAATAAATTACAACTAGAATAGAAAAACTTATAAACGTTGGGAAATTATACGCCAAAAGAAAACCCAAAGCAATGGTTATAACTAAGGCGAGATAGTCGAATTTCTCTTTGGATTTGCCAAATTTAACCAATTGGTCTGCGGTATGTTTTACAGCATATAACACATACAAAACCAAAAATATTATAGGTGAAATAGCAAAGGCAAGCAGTCTTGTAAAGTATAAAAAAATTAATGCACAACCATACAAGGCATTGAGCGCTGCTAAACCAATAGTAGCGCCTGCACTAAAGTATAATCCACCGATTATAAAGTTGAGTACACACCAAATGGAAATGATAATCCATTGCTTTTTAGAAAAGGATTTTGGACTTCTATAATAAAATGAGAAAGTTTCTTTTAAGTTAAAAGGGTTGGTTTGACCCGAAATGCTTTTTGTTGACATGTGTACTGTTGCTTATAACAAAGAAATTAAAATCTAACTTGCTTGGCAAATGAGATTTTTTAATGGGACTATAACTAATTAAAAGGTTAGGATTTAAGAATTTCGTCTAAGTTTAAGATATCATCCATGGTATAAATTCCTTTTTTACCCTGAATCCATTCAGCTGCCATAACGGCTCCTTTAGCAAATCCAAACCTTGATTTGGCATCGTGGGTTAATTCAATGGTATCAATCACAGATTCGTATATTACTTTATGTAAACCTGTTACTTCCCCTTCTCTATAAGATTCTATAAGTAATTCATTTGGTTTAGCACTTTGACCTGGAACATTGTTTTCTTTACCAAAAATCAAGCGGTCTTTTATGCTTACTTTCTCCTTAAACTCATCCATAATTTGCTGGGCCATACTTAAAGCGGTCCCACTTGGATGATCTTGTTTTGCAGTATGGTGAATCTCTTCAATTCGCACATCATAGCCATCAAAGTGATGCATCATAGATGCCATGATTCTATTTATTTTATAAAATAAGTTAACGCCAATGCTAAAATTTGTGCTGTGCACCATAGCCTGCTGTTCTAACTCACATTTCTCCTTAATAAACTCAAATTGATCATACCACCCAGTAGTTCCAACGATAATTGGAATTTGAGCTTCAAAACATTTTAAAATATTATCAACTGCAGCAGTAGGCATGCTAAAATCTATTGCTACATCTACTTTTTTTAGACTTACCGGAATAAAATCGTAAGCATTTTCTAAATTGACCTTATAAACAATTTCATGTCCTTTAGCTATAGCAATTTTTTCAACTGCCATGCCCATTTTGCCATAACCTAGTAATGCAATTCTCATTTATGTTACTTTTTGAATTTAATTGAGGAAATATAAGAAAATTAAAGTGCTAAGCCAAAATCAAACAAACTTTTAAAACCGAGCTTGTAATTTAATCCCAAAATTATTACCAAAGGATGTCACTTGGTATGCTGGCTTAATTCTAAACGAAAGATTTTCCCCTACATCAAATTCTTTAAGATGGGCTTCAACTGTGGCGTCTAAAATTGTTAAGGCATACCAACCAAATATTCCAATGGCAGATAAGTCTCTGGATTTGCGATAGCTTTCTCTGACATTGTATAGCATGTATTCAGGAACATTTGAAAACTCAGGATTGGTAACAACTTGACCATTAATTCTTTGGATATAAGCTTCTCTAACCGAGTTATACTCGCGATTATAAAACATTAAGCTGTAGGTTAAAACTCCAAATCCAGCATAAACTACTGGTACTTTCCAATAACTTTTATTGTACACTTGCCCTCCACCAGGAATCAATCCATAAAGGGTAGCCTTCTTAGCTCTAGGGTCAACTGGGGCTCCAGCAGGTGGTGCTTTGTAGGTAGTATCTTGACCGAAACTAGGAAATACGCTTAGGGTCAATAATAACCCGAATACAATTTTTTTACCTATCAAAGTAAGTCGAGTATCTTTTTAAGTTCTTGTTGGGATTTAAAAGGAATTTGCACATTGCCTCTGCCACGTTCATCTGCTTTAATTTTAACTTTTACAGACAATTTGCTTGTCAATGTTTTTTGTATTTCTAAAAAAGCAGCAGGTAAATCAGCTTTTTTTGCCTTTGGCTCTGTTGATTTCTCATCTTCTAATAAATCAGAATCTTTTCTTTCGTGGGCACTTCTCACCAAATTCTCAATTTGCCTAACAGACATGCCCTCATCAACCATTTTCTGAAAAAGAAATTGTTGTTCATCTGGATTATCAACAGAAACAATAGCCCTAGCATGACCCATGCTTATTTTACCATCTCTGATAGAGGCCTGAATATTATCTGGCAGCTTTAATAACCTTAAGTAGTTATTTACAGTTGAACGATTTTTTCCAACCCGTTCGCCTAATTGTTCTTGGTTCAAACTACATTCATCCACTAAACGCTTATAACTAAAGGCAATTTCCATTGCATTTAATTCTTCTCTTTGAATATTTTCTATAAGCGCCATCTCCAACATTCCTTGGTCATCTGCTAACCTAATAAATGCGGGAATAGTTGTTAATCCAGCTAAGCGACTTGCACGTGTACGACGCTCTCCACTGATGATTTGATAAGAATCGTATCCAAGTTTTCTAACGGTAATTGGCTGAATAATGCCGTGTACCTTTATAGATTCTGCTAATTCATTTAAGGCTGTTTCATCAAACTCTTCTCTGGGTTGAAACGGATTTGCCTGTACTTGCGAAATAGGAATTTCGCTAATAGAGTGAAGGGGTTTACTTTCATTGGCAGTGATATCTGTGCTGCTGTTTTCCAATAAAGCACTCAAGCCTCTTCCTAAGGCATTTCTTTTGTTGTTATTGCTCATTCTCTCTTATTTTCCTATTTAATTTAATTCATGATTTGACTCAATTTTCGAAGATTTGGTAAGGCCATTTTTCTGAAGTAATTCCTTGGCCAAATTCAAATAATTAATAGCACCTTTGCTTTCAGCATCATGTGAAATTGCTGCTAAACCAAAGCTTGGCGCCTCACTCAGTTTTGTATTTCGCTGAATAATGGTATCAAAAACCAAATCTTGAAAATGCATTTTAACCTCTTCAACTACTTGATTACTCAAACGCGTGCGCATATCGTACATGGTTAATAAAAGTCCTTCAATTTGTAATTCTGTGTTCAAATTATTTTGAATAATCTTTACAGTATTCAATAATTTGCCTAAACCTTCCAGGGCAAAGTATTCGCATTGAACCGGAATAATCACAGAATCAGAGGCCACTAAAGCATTCGTAGTGATCAAACCTAAAGAAGGAGAACAGTCAATAATCACAAAATCATATGGATCTTTGATTTTTTGTATTTCATGCTTCATCAGACGCTCTCTGTTTGGAACATTTATCATCTCAATTTCTGCACCCACCAAGTCGATATTTGAAGGCAGAATATCAAGATAAGTAAAAATAGTTTTTAAGATTGCGTCTTTGGCAGGCACTTCATTTATCAATACCTCATACAAGCCTGTACGAATATCTTTTGGGTCCATGCCTAAGCCAGAAGTTGTATTTGCCTGAGGGTCTGCATCAATAACCAAAGTTTTGAACTCTAGTACAGCTAAACTTGCTGCTAAATTAATGGCGGTAGTAGTTTTTCCAACTCCTCCTTTTTGGTTTACAATTGAAATAATTTTTGTCATATCTATTTAAATGGCAATCTCCTCGCCTATATTCATTAATGTTAAACTTGCTCCAGAATTGTCAAAGGCTGTTTTGGCCTCTATTTCATCAATAACAATGTATCCAAACGTGTTAAAATGCATGCCTATTACATTCTTTGTACGTAAAAAACTCGCTGCCTCTGCGGCATCAACTGCATCCATGGTAAAATTACCACCAATAGGAAGTATTGCCCAATCAATGGTATAGCGTTCGCCTAATAATTTCATTTCTTGCGTTAAAGCAGTATCACCGCTATAATAAATTATTTTACCTTCAAGCGCTAGTAAGAATCCAGCAGCCGAACCGCCATAAGTTCCATCGGCAAAACTGCTGCTATGCATCGCATAAGTCATGGTAACCTTGCCAAAATCAAAGGTTCTTTTGCCGCCAATATTCATAGGATGTGTGTTGCTTATTCCTTGTTTTTGCAACCATGCGTGTATTTCCCAAATAGCTATTACAACTG
>CAMDHZ010000008.1 GCA_945898275.1 Chitinophaga pinensis
CCTCCCCACTATTGGGACAATGAATCAAAAAAACGCGGGAGTAGCTCAGTTGGTAGAGCGACAGCCTTCCAAGCTGTAGGTCGCGGGTTCGAGCCTCGTCTCCCGCTCGTGAGCGTTTGGTTATTGTAGCGTAAGTAGTAATAGTGAAAACTAAATTACTTTCAACAATTTCCAGCACAAAAGTGTGAAAACACGACGATAAGGAGTCCAAAAGACTCCTTCTTGCCGTTGTAGCTCAGTGGTAGAGCACTTCCTTGGTAAGGAAGAGGTCGGCAGTTCAATCCTGCTCAACGGCTCAAAAAGCAATAGGTAATAATCGGAAATAAAATTTCGGTTTGAACCAAAAAAGAAGAAGAAAAAATTAAAACTTAAACTTAAAAATACAATGGCTAAAGAAAAATTTGACCGCAGTAAACCACACGTAAACATTGGTACAATCGGTCACGTTGACCACGGTAAAACTACTTTGACTGCTGCTATCACAAAGGTATTAGCTGAAAAAGGTTTATCAGAAGCTCGTTCATTTGATTCAATCGACTCTGCTCCAGAAGAGAAAGAGCGTGGTATCACTATTAACACAGCACACGTTGAGTATTCAACTGCAAATCGTCACTATGCACACGTTGACTGTCCAGGTCACGCTGACTATGTTAAAAACATGGTTACTGGAGCTGCGCAAATGGACGGAGCAGTACTTGTAGTTGCTGCAACTGATGGACCAATGCCACAAACTCGTGAGCATATTCTTTTGGCTCGTCAGGTTGGTGTACCTCGTATTGTTGTTTTCATGAACAAGGTTGACATGGTTGACGATCCAGAATTATTGGAAATCGTTGAAATGGAAATCCGTGAGTTATTAAGCAAATACGAATTCCCTGGTGATGAAATTCCAATTATCCAAGGTTCTGCTTTGGGTGGTTTGAATGGTGATGCTAAATGGGTAGATAAAATTATGGAATTAATGGATGCTGTAGATAGCTACATTCCAGTTCCTCCTCGTGCAGTTGAACTTCCATTCTTGATGCCAATTGAAGACGTATTCTCGATCACTGGTCGTGGTACTGTTGCAACTGGTCGTATTGAGCGTGGTGTAATTAACTCAAATGAAGGCGTAGAAATCATTGGCTTAGGTGCAGAAAAATTAACTTCAGTTGTAACTGGTGTTGAGATGTTCCGTAAGTTATTGGATCGTGGTGAAGCAGGAGACAATGTAGGTTTATTATTGCGTGGTGTAGACAAAAACCAAATCCGTCGTGGAATGGTAATTTGTAAGCCAGGTTCTGTTATGCCACATACAAAGTTCAAAGCTGAAATTTACGTATTGAGCAAAGAAGAAGGTGGACGTCATACACCATTTTTTAACAAATACCGTCCTCAGTTCTATTTCCGTACAACTGACGTAACTGGCGAGTGTTCGTTACCTGATGGAGTAGAAATGGTAATGCCTGGTGATAACATCACTATTACGGTAGAGTTAATTGCTCCAATTGCAATGGAAAGAAATCTTCGTTTTGCGATTCGTGAGGGTGGCAGAACAGTAGGTGCTGGACAGGTTACTGAAATTATAGCATAATTAAAATAACAGTATATAATGAGTGTTGGTAGGGCAACCTACCAACATTCATTGTCTATACGGACATAGTTCAATGGTAGAATAGAGGTCTCCAAAACCTTTGATCAGGGTTCGAATCCTTGTGTCCGTGCAAACTAAGAGTATGAATAAAGTAAGGGAATACATCAAGCTTTCTTACGAGGAACTGATGAACAAAGTAACTTGGCCTACATGGGAAGATTTGCAGGAAAGCACCATTATTGTAATGATAGCTTCCCTATTTATCGCCCTTTTAATAGGAGTAATTGACTTGGCATCTAGCACTTCCTTGGGAATGTTCTATCAGTTGTTCCAGAGCTAAGTAATCAATCATGACCGAACAAGGAACTGAAACATTTAAGTGGTACGTTGTACGTGCTGTTACTGGCCAAGAAAAGAAGGTAAAGGCTCAGTTGGAAGTTGAATTGGAGCGTGCTGGCTTAAAACCACAAGTTCCACAGATACTTATACCGACAGAGAAAATTTACCAAGTTAAGAATGGCAAGAAAACTAGCAAGGAGAAAGCTTACCTTCCTGGCTATATTCTGATTAATGCAGATATAGGTGGTGAAGTAGGTCACATCATTACCTCTATTAATGGCGTAGTTGGTTTCTTGGGTGGTAAAGAAAATCCTACAGCTTTAAGACCTTCTGAAGTAAACAGAATTCTTGGAAATGTGGATGAGATTACCGAGCAAGGCGAAACCATGTTGGAACCATATATTGTTGGAGAGAGTGTTAAAGTAATTGATGGGCCTTTCTCTGGTTTTAGTGGTGTAATTGAAGAAGTTAGTGAAGATAAGAAAAAGTTGAAAGTGATGGTTAAGATTTTTGGAAGAAGGACACCATTAGAACTCAATTTTGTTCAGGTTGAAAAAGAAAGTTAAAATAATAAAAAATAAGTATATCATCTCTTTTAGAGAAATAAAGTAAGTGTTATGGCAAAAGAACTAACAGGTTTTATTAAACTACAGGTAAAAGGAGGCGCTGCAAATCCAGCTCCACCAATCGGTCCTGCACTCGGTTCAAAGGGTGTAAATATCATGGAGTTTTGCAAGCAATTTAATGCAAGAACTCAAGACAAAGCAGGAAAAATTTTACCAGTTGTAATCAGTGTTTTTAGTGATAAGTCATTTGACTTTGTTATCAAAACACCACCAGTTGCAAATCAGTTAATGGAAGCCTCTAAAACTTCAAAAGGCTCAGCAGAGTCGAATCGTAAAAAGATTGGAAGCGTAACTTGGGATCAAATTCGTGTTATCGCAGAAGACAAAATTGTAGACATGAACTGTTTCAAGGTTGAATCTGCAATGAAAATGGTTGCTGGTAGCGCCCGCTCAATGGGATTGAATATTACTGGTGATAGTCCTTTTAATAATTAAAAAGTAGTAAGATGGCAAGGATAAGTAAGAAAAGAAAAGAAGCTTTAAAAAAGATAAGTGCAGATAAAACCTACACTTTAACTGAAGCTTCAAAATTAGTGAAGGAGATTTCCTACACTAAATTTGATTCCTCGGTTGACATTGATGTTCGTTTAGGAGTTGACCCTAAGAAGGCTAATCAAATGGTTCGTGGAGTGGTAGCATTGCCTCATGGAACTGGAAAAGATATCAAAGTTTTGGCCTTGGTTCCTGCAGATAAAGAAGCAGAAGCTAAAGAAGCTGGTGCTGATTTTGTTGGATTAGATGATTATATCCAAAAAATTGAGCAAGGTTGGACTGATATCGATATTATTATCACTGTTCCAGCTGTTATGGCTAAATTAGGAAGATTGGGTAAAATTTTAGGACCACGTAACTTAATGCCAAATCCTAAAAGTGGAACGGTGACCCAAGAAATTGGCAAAACTGTTAAGGAGATTAAAGCAGGTAAGATTGATTTTAAAGTAGACAAAGAAGGAATTATCCATACATCAATTGGTAAATCTTCATTTGCTCCTGAGAAGTTATTCGAAAATGCTGTAGAATTAATCCAAACTTTAGCAAAAATGAAGCCTTCATCAGCAAAAGGTACCTATTTTAGAAGTATAAATATCAGCAGTACAATGAGTCCAGGTATTCCTGTTGATACTAAATCAGTTCCTGGCATTTAATTCTATTGTGCAATGAAAAAAGAAGAAAAAGGACATATAATAGATGCTCTAGCTGATAAGTTTAATCAGTACAAGAACGTTTACGTAACCGATATTGCATCATTGAATGCACAAAAGACTAGCGAGTTAAGAAGATTGTTGTTTAAAAATGACATCACTTTAGAAGTTGCTAAAAATACCCTTGTTAAGAAAGCTATCGAAAAATCTGGTAGAGATTTTGGCGCCTTAGTTGATACTTTAAAAGGAAATACTGCTATCATGTTCTGTGAAGATATGAAGGCACCTGCAAAAGCAATTAAGGAGTTTCGTAAAAAGGATACTATACCTGCCTTAAAAGGCGCTTGTATCGACCAAGATGTTTTTATTGGCGATAATCAACTTGAAGCATTAATTACGCTTAAATCTAAAAACGACCTCATCGGAGAAATCATTGGCTTATTGCAATCTCCTGCTCAAAATGTTATCAGCGCCCTTCAATCAGGTGGAAACACTATTGCAGGAGTTGTTAAAACCTTATCTGAGCGTCCTGAATAATTAAAGTAAAAATCAAAAATCAATAACAATTTAAATTCTAATAAAATGGCAGATTTAAAAGCGTTCGCTGAACAATTAGTTAACCTTACCGTAAAAGAAGTAAACGAGTTAGCTAAAATCCTGAAAGATGAGTATGGTATCGAGCCTGCAGCTGCTGCTGTGGCTGTTGCTGCTCCTGCAGCTGGTGGTGCTGCTGAAGCTCCTGCAGAGAAAACATCTTTCGATGTAATCCTTAAGAGCGCAGGTGCTAACAAACTTAACGTGGTTAAGTTAGTTAAAGACTTAACAGGTCTAGGTCTTAAAGAAGCAAAAGAACTAGTAGATGGTGCTCCAAAACCTATTAAAGAAGGTGTAGACAAAGCTACTGCTGAAGACCTAAAAGCTAAGCTTACTGAAGCTGGAGCTGAGGTTGAACTTAAGTAATTCAAAATCAGTTGGTTTTGAAAATGTGACCCCGACTCATGTCGAGGGTCACTTCTTTGTTTATATATATCCTCAGTCTGATAACCTTTAAAATATTTAACATTGGCTAATACAAATAACAAGACAGCAGAGAGAATTTCATTCGCTTCTGTCAATCCTGTAATAGACTATCCAGATTTTTTGGATGTTCAATTACAGTCGTTCAGAGAATTCTTTCAGTTAGATACAACATCTGAAAGTAGAACTAACGAAGGTCTTTATAAGGTATTTCTAGAAAATTTTCCTATAACGGATACTAGAAATATCTTCGTTCTAGAATTTTTAGATTACTTTGTTGATCCTCCTCGTTACTCAATTGATGAGTGTATTGAGAGAGGTTTAACCTATTCTGTGCCGCTTAAGGCAAAACTTCGTCTTTCTTGTAATGATCCAGAACACGAAGATTTTAAAACAATTGTACAAGATGTTTATTTGGGTACTATCCCTTATATGACACCTCGTGGGACTTTTGTTATCAATGGTGCTGAACGTATCATTGTATCTCAATTGCATCGTTCACCTGGTGTGTTCTTTGGACAAAGCTACCATACTAATGGAACTAAACTTTACTCTGCCAGGGTAATTCCATTTAAGGGTAGTTGGATTGAATTTGCAACAGACGTTAATAATGTTATGTATGCATACATCGATCGTAAGAAAAAGTTTCCTGTAACAACCTTGTTACGCGCAATTGGTTACGAATCTGATAAAGACATTCTTAATTTATTTGAACTTGCCGAAGAAATTAAGGTGAGCAAATCTGGTTTAAAGAAAGTTTTAGGTAGAAAATTAGCAGCACGTGTACTTCGCACTTGGATTGAAGATTTTGTGGATGAGGATACTGGTGAGGTGGTATCAATTGAGCGTAATGAGGTGATTATCGAACGCGATACAATCATTGAAGATGCTCATATTGATTTAATTGTTGAAGCAGAGGTTAAAACTATTTTGCTTCATAAAAATGAATCAAACCACAATGATTTTGCAATTATCCTTAATACATTACAAAAGGATACTGCAAATAGTGGAAAAGAGGCTCATGAGCATATCTATCGTCAATTGCGTAATGCAGATCCACCTGATGAAGAAACTGCTAGAGGCGTAATTGAAAAATTATTTTTCTCTGAAAAGCGTTATGATTTAGGTGATGTAGGTCGCTATAGGATCAACAGAAAATTAAATAAAAATGAGCCATTAAGCAATAGGGTTCTTAGTAAGGATGATATTGTTTCAATCATGAAATATTTGATTGAACTATCTAATTCTAGAGCAGATGTGGATGATATTGACCATTTAAGTAATAGACGTGTTAGAACAGTTGGTGAACAATTGTATTCACAGTTTGGTGTAGGTTTGGCGCGTATGGCGAGAACCATCCGTGAAAGAATGAACATTCGTGATAACGAGGTTTTCACTCCGACAGACTTAATTAACGCAAAAACTTTATCTTCTGTTATCAACTCTTTCTTTGGAACTAACCAGTTATCTCAGTTTATGGATCAAACCAATCCATTAGCCGAGATTACTCACAAAAGAAGGATGTCTGCCCTTGGGCCTGGTGGTTTGAGTCGCGACCGTGCAGGTTTTGAGGTACGTGACGTACATTACACCCATTATGGTCGTCTATGTACCATTGAAACTCCTGAAGGTCCAAATATCGGTTTGATTTCATCTTTATGCGTGCATGCAAAAATCAATGGTATGGGTTTCATTGAAACTCCTTACCTAAAGGTTGAGAGTGGCGTAGTTAAAAGTGCAGAACCTGTTGTATACCTGAGTGCAGAAGATGAAGAAGGAAAGGTAATTGCTCAATCTAATGCTAAATTTGATAAAACTGGGCATTTTATTGATACTAAGATTAAGGCAAGATACGAAGGTGATTTTCCAATGGTTGAGCCAGACAAATTGGAATTCATGGATATCGCACCAAATCAAATTGTATCTATTGCTGCATCTTTAATTCCATTCCTTGAACACAATGATGCTAACCGTGCTTTGATGGGTTCAAACATGCAACGTCAAGCTGTTCCATTGTTAAATCCTGAGGCTCCAGTAGTGGGAACAGGATTAGAAGGAAGAGTTGCAAAAGATTCAAGAACTTTGTTAGTAGCAGAAGGAAATGGTGTAGTTGAATACGTAGATGCAAACGAAATTAGAATTAGGTATGAGCAAACTGAAGTAGATAAATTGATAAGCTTTGGTACAGATACTAAATCATATAATCTTATTAAGTTCCGCAGAACCAACCAAAATACTTGTATCAATTTAAAACCAATTGTAAGAAAAGGGGATAAAGTTGAAAAAGGTACTGTATTGTGTGAAGGTTATGCTACTCAAGGCGGAGAACTAGCGCTAGGAAGAAATCTTCAAGTTGCCTTCATGCCTTGGCAAGGATTTAACTTTGAGGATGCGATTGTAATATCTGAAAAAGTAACCAAAGAAGATATCTTTACTTCTATCCATATTACTGAATATGAATTAGAAGTTCGTGATACAAAACGTGGTGAAGAAGAATTAACTAATGATATTCCAAATGTTAGTGAAGAAGCTACCAAAAATTTGGATGAAAATGGTTTGATCCGAATTGGCTGTGAAGTAGGTGAAGGGGATATTTTGATTGGTAAAATTACGCCAAAAGGTGAAACTGAACCTTCTCCAGAAGAGAAATTGCTAAGGGCTATTTTTGGGGATAAAGCTGGTGATGTTAAAGATGCTTCGTTAAAAGCTATTCCTTCTTCTAGCGGTGTAGTAATTGATAAAAAATTATTCGCTAGAGCTAAGAAAGAAAAGGCAGCCAAACTTGATGATAAATCTAAATTGGCTAAGTTGAAGGATGAGAATGAGAAGAATTTGAAGGATATCAAAGACGTTTTGATAGAAAAATTATTCTCAGTTTTATCTGGAAAGACTTCTGCTGGTGTTTACAATGTTTACAATGAAGAGTTAATTGCAAAAGGAACTAAGTTCAGTCAGAAGAATCTGAATGAAATTGATTACTCAAATGTAATGGCTAACAATTGGACAAGTGATACTGAAAAGAATGAGCTTATCAAGACAATTCTTACCAACTACAAGAATCGCATGAATACTGAGGTTGCAGATTACCGCAGAAAGGAATATGCAATTAGTGTAGGGGATGAGTTACCAACTGGAATTTTAAAATTAGCCAAGGTTTACATCGCTCAAAAACGTAAGTTGAAAGTAGGGGATAAGATGGCTGGTAGACATGGAAACAAGGGTATTGTTGCGAGAATTGTGCGCGAAGAAGACCTTCCTTTCATGGATAATGGAAATCCAGTTGATATCGTTTTGAACCCACTTGGTGTACCTTCTCGTATGAACTTGGGTCAAATCTATGAAACTGTTTTAGGATGGGCTGCAAAAGAACTACAAGTAAAATTTGCAACACCGATTTTTGATGGTGCTACAGATGACCAAGTTTTAGAGTATACACGTAAAGCTGGAATTCCAGATTGGGGTAAAACCTACTTGAATGATGGTTTATCAGGTGAACGCTTCGACCAACCGGTTACAGTAGGTGTGATTTATATGATTAAATTAGGTCACATGGTTGATGATAAGATGCATGCTCGTTCAATCGGACCATACTCATTAATTACGCAACAACCATTGGGTGGTAAAGCTCAATTTGGAGGTCAGCGTTTTGGTGAAATGGAGGTTTGGGCACTTGAAGCTTATGGTGCTGCCAATATTTTACAAGAGATATTGACACTTAAATCGGATGATATAATAGGTCGTGCAAAAACTTATGAGGCAATCGTTAAAGGGGATAACTTACCTACACCGGGAATTCCGGAGTCATTTAACGTATTGGCACATGAATTACGTGGCTTAGGATTAGAGCTTACATTGGAGTAATAACTGAATAATAACGCAAAACATGTCTTTGAAAAAAGAACAAAAAATAAAATCAAACTTCACCAAAATTCGTATTGGATTAGCCTCTCCAGAGAGTATACTTCAGCGTTCTTTTGGTGAAGTAACCAAGCCAGAAACAATTAACTACCGCTCTTTCAAACCAGAAATGGGTGGCTTATTTTGTGAGCGCATTTTCGGACCAATAAAAGATTACGAATGCCATTGCGGTAAATACAAGCGTATACGTTACAAAGGTATCGTTTGTGACCGTTGTGGTGTTGAAGTAACAGAAAAGAAGGTTCGTCGCGAGCGCATGGGCCATATTAATTTGGTAGTTCCAGTGGCTCATATTTGGTACTTCAGATCTTTACCAAACAAAATAGGTTACTTGTTAGGAGTGCCTTCCAAGAAATTGGATATGGTAGTTTACTATGAGCGCTATTTGGTATGTCAACCTGGTATTAAAGCAAATGATGGTGTTCAAAACCTAGATCTTTTAACTGAAGAGGAGTATTTGGATATCTTGGATACACTTCCAAAAGACAACCAACATTTGGATGATAATGATCCAAATAAGTTTATTGCTAAAATGGGAGGTGAGGCATTATGGTTTATGTTGTCAAAAATAAATTTAGACAATTTAAGCTATGATTTGCGCATCAAGGCTAGTACTGAAACTTCTCAACAAAGAAAGAATGAAGCCCTTAAGCGTCTTAAAGTAATTGAAGGCTTTAGAAATTCTCAACGTCATAGTGACAATAGACCTGAGTGGATGGTGGTGAAAATATTGCCAGTTATTCCACCAGAATTAAGACCACTCGTTCCATTAGAAGGTGGAAGATTTGCTACTTCTGATTTAAATGATCTTTACCGTAGGGTTATTATCCGTAATAATCGTTTGAAAAGATTAATTGAAATCAAAGCGCCAGAGGTGATTTTACGTAACGAGAAGCGCATGCTTCAAGAAGCGGTAGATTCATTGTTTGATAATACTCGTCGTGTAAGTGCTGTGAAAACAGAAGGAAATCGTCCTTTAAAATCTTTAAGTGATATGCTTAAAGGTAAACAAGGTCGTTTCCGTCAAAACTTATTAGGAAAACGTGTGGATTATTCTGGTCGTTCTGTAATTGTTGTAGGTCCGAACCTAAAATTACATGAATGTGGTATTCCCAAAAATATGGCTGCTGAATTATTCAAGCCATTTATCATTCGTAAATTATTAGAGCGTGGCATAGTTAAAACTGTAAAATCTGCTAAGAAGTTGGTAGATCGCAAAGAGGCAATTGTTTGGGATATTTTAGAAAATATTCTTAAAGGACACCCAGTTTTGCTAAATCGTGCCCCAACACTCCATAGATTAGGTATTCAAGCTTTCCAACCAAAATTGGTAGAAGGTAAAGCAATACAATTACATCCTTTGGTTTGTACTGGTTTTAATGCGGATTTTGACGGTGACCAGATGGCGGTGCATGTTCCATTAGGGAATGCAGCAGTTCTAGAAGCCCAATTATTGATGTTGGCGCCTCACAATATCTTAAATCCTGCTAATGGAGCTCCAATTACCGTTCCATCTCAGGACATGGTTTTGGGTCTTTATTATATTACTAAAGGCCGTAAGCATACAGTAGAGCATCCTATTAAAGGTGAAAACCTTAGATTTTACTCGCCTGAAGAAGCTATTATCGCTTATAATGAAGGAAGAGTGCATTTGCATGCATGGGTAAAATGTATGGTGATGGTGAAGGAGAATGGGGAATTGGTTGAGAAATTAATCGAAACCACCATGGGACGAATCTTATTTAACCAAGTAGTTCCAGCTAAACACGGATACATTAATGAACTACTTACCAAGAAATCTTTAAGAGATATTATCGGTAATATGTTTAAGGTAGTTGGTCAAGATTATTGTGCAAGATTCTTGGATGATATCAAAGACCTTGGATTCCGCTATGCCTTTAAAGGTGGTTTATCTTTCAACTTATCTTATGTAAATATTCCTGATGAAAAAGAAATGTTCATCAAGGAAGCTCAAGCAGAAGTTGATGAGATTTGGGATAATTACAATAATGGATTTATCACAAACAACGAAAGATATAATCAGGTAATTGATATTTGGACCCGTATTAACTCTCGTTTGGCTGATACTTTGTTGAAGCAGTTAAAAGAAGATCAACAAGGATTTAATCCAGTGTACATGATGTTAGATTCAGGTGCAAGGGGTTCAAAAGAACAGATTCGTCAGTTAGGCGGTATGAGGGGATTGATGGCTAAACCACAAAAGAACTTAAGTGGTGGAACTGGAGAAATTATCGAGAATCCAATTCTTTCTAACTTTAAAGAAGGTTTATCAGTTATCGAGTATTTTATTTCTACTCACGGTGCACGTAAAGGTTTGGCCGATACCGCTTTGAAGACTGCGGATGCGGGTTATTTAACTCGTCGTTTGCATGATGTTGCACAAGATGTGGTAGTAAGTGAAGTTGATTGTGGAACTCTTCGTGGTATTCCAATCAGTGCTTTGAAAGATAACGAAGAAGTTGTTGAAACGCTTTATGAGCGTATCTTAGGTAGAACTAGTGTACATGATATTTATGATCCATTATCTGGTGATTTGATTTGTTACACGGGCGATGAAATCAATGAAGAAATTGCTCTTAGAATTGAAGAATCACCAATTGAAACCATCGAAATTCGCTCAGTATTAACTTGCGAAACTAGATATGGTGTTTGTACTAAGTGTTACGGTAGAAGCATGTCTACTGGTAAACAATCAAACATTGGGGATTCTGTGGGTGTAATTGCAGCACAATCTATTGGAGAGCCAGGAACACAGTTAACGCTTCGTACTTTCCACGTGGGTGGTACTGCTTCTAACATTGCAACTGAATCTCAAATGATGGCAAAGTTTGGTGGTATTTTAGAATTTGAAGAAATACGTACTACAGAACTTTTAGGTGAAGAAAGCAGCGATACTGTTGTTATCGGTCGCCAAGGTGAAGTTCGTATTTTAGATGAGAAAACTAGAAATCCAATTGTAACCATCAATATACCTTATGGTGCCCATTTAAAGATTAAAGATGGTAAAAAGATTGAAAAGGGTGATTTAGTATTTTCATGGGATCCATACAATGCGGTTATTATCTCTGAATTCAATGGTAAAATTGATTTTGAAAATATCATTGAAAATGTAAACTTCAAGGAAGAAAGTGATGAGCAAACTGGCCACAAAGAAAAAGTAATTGTAGAAAGTCGTGATAAGACTAAAATTCCTTCTATTATCATTAAAGGTGATGGAAAAGATAAGCCTGTTAAGGAATACAACTTACCAGTAGGAGCTCATATCATCGTAGAAGAAGGTCACAAAGTTAAAGCTGGAGAAATCATCGCTAAGATTCCTCGTGTGGTTGGAAAGACCCGCGATATCACTGGAGGTTTACCGCGTGTAACTGAGTTATTCGAGGCTCGTAACCCTTCTAATCCTGCTATTGTTACAGAAATTGATGGAGTTGTTACTTTTGGTGGTATCAAGCGTGGTAATCGTGAAATTATGATTTCTTCTAAAGATGGCGAACAAAAGAAATATTTGGTTCCTCTTTCTAAGCACATTCTTGTTCAAGAAAGCGACTTCGTAAAAGCGGGTTCTCCGTTATCTGATGGTTCAATTTCTCCTCAAGATATTTTGAGAATTGAAGGTCCTTTGGCAGTTCAACGTTATATCTTAAATGGTATCATGGAAGTTTACCGTTTACAAGGGGTAAAAATCAATGATAAACACGTTGAAACCATTATCCGTCAAATGATGAAGCACATCGAGATTGTTGATCCAGGTGATACAACCTTCTTGGAAGGTGAATTTGTTAGTCGCTGGGATTTAAAACAAGCCAATGACTGGATATTTGATAAAAAGGTGGTAATGGAGGCAGGTGATTCTGCTAATGTGAAGCCAGGTATGATTATCAGTATTCGCAAATTACGTGATGAAAACTCAATGCTAAAGCGTAAAGATATGCGTTTGATAGAGGTTAGAGATGCTCAATCGGCAACTGTAACTCAAATCATTATGGGTATTACAAAAGCCAGTTTAGGTACACATAGCTTTATGAGCGCGGCTTCTTTCCAAGAGACTACTAAAGTCCTTAATGAAGCAGCCATCTCTGGAAAAGTTGATAGAATGTTAGGGTTAAAAGAAAACGTAATTGTTGGACATTTAATTCCTGCTGGTACTGGTATGAGAGATTATGAAAAACTTATAGTAGGTTCTAAAGATGAGTTTGATGCATTAATGGCTTCAAAAGAAGAATAATACAGAGTAATTTCTTTAAGTATAAAGGCCTTCATAGCAATATGAAGGCCTTTTTCATTAATATTGAATATGAAATTAACGCAGTATTCGCATGCTTCTGGCTGCGGTTGCAAAATGGCTCCGGCCGATTTGGAGAAGCTTTTAAGTGGTAAGAAAGTTGAAGGCTTTCATGCACTTTTAGTTGGTAATCATGCCAATGATGATGCAGCGGTTTGGGATTTAGGCAACGGTTCTGCTTTAGTTAGCACGGTAGATTTTTTTATGCCAATAGTAGATGACCCATTTGATTTTGGGCGTATTGCAGCTACAAATGCCATTAGCGATGTTTATGCAATGGGGGCTAAGCCTATTTTTGCCAATGCAATTCTTGGCTGGCCAATAGATTTACTTCCCATTGAAATGGCTGCAAAAGTAATGGACGGAGCAAAGCAAATTTGTGCATTAGCTGGTATTCCTTTAGCTGGAGGTCATAGCATTGATAGCAAAGAACCTATTTTCGGCTTGGCTGTTAATGGGTTGGTTCAAACCGAAAAAATAAAAAGAAATTGCACCGCAAAGGCGGGTGATTATTTGTTGCTAACGAAACCCATTGGTACTGGAATTATTGGTACTGCAATTAGAAGGGGTTTAGATATAGAAAACCATGCAGCACTGGTAATTGAAGAAATGTGTAAGCTAAATGTATTAGGCGCCAAGCTCGCAAATCTTGAGGGAGTAAATGCGTTAACAGATGTTACAGGCTTTGGCTTGTTAGGGCATTTAATAGAAATGTGCGGCGAAAATTTGAGTGCAGAACTTTATACGTCTAAAGTGCCATATTTTGATTTTTTACAAACTTACCTAGAACAGAATATTATTCCAGATAATACCTACAGAAATTGGAATGCTTGGGATAAGAAAGTGGAAGGTTTAACAGATATGAAATGGTTTCAATTGCTTAATGACCCTCAAACCTCGGGTGGATTGCTTATTTCTGTTTCACCAGAGACTTATCCTGAGTTGAAAGCATTAATGGTTCAATCTGGCCTAACTAATTTTGTTGAGCCAATTGGTATTATGATAGAAAGAAAAGCACCCGTTGTTATAGTAAATGCCAATTAGCACTTTGATTTAATATTGACTAGTCCTAAATTTGATTAATGCTAAGAAAATCAGTAATGATAATTTTAGCAGTTGTTTTATTGTTCAGCTCCGGGAAACCGGGGCTTTTTTTTTGATTATATTTTTACTAAAATTTACTTTTATTTTATAATTTAGTGAAATGTTTAAAAAACTTTTTTCCATCTCAATATTATTTTTTAGTTTCGGTTTGAACCAAACATTGTTGTCTCAAAGCACAAATGAAAACGGACTAACCTATACAACCGTTGACCAAGTTACTTCAAAAGGCGCAACCATTAATTTTATGGATTTGCCAAACTTGCCAGAAGCTAAGATTATAAGTTTACATCCCCAAGTTGTGAATGACCCTGTAAAGTTGCTTAAGTTACAGTTGGATGCTCAAAGGGCAAAAAAAACATCTTCTAAAATGTCCAATAAAAAGTCGGGACCATTGCCACCAATTGTTAGCAGAAATTACACTGGAAATGTAACACAAGGAACTCCCAATGACAATGATATGGCAGTTGGAAATAACGGTATGTTGGTGAGTGTTGTAAATCAAAACATGAATGTATACAATGACACGGGAAGAATTGTTGCCGGCAAAACACTAGCCTCATTAGGTTCAGCCTTAGGACCCTTGAACAGAACCTATGATCCCAGAGCCATCTATGACCCAGAGCAAGATAGATTTATTGTAGTTTTTCTTCAAGGAAGTACGAGTCTTGATACTAGAATTATCGTAGCGTTTTCTGAAACCAATGACCCCTCTAAAACTTGGAATTTATATGCCATTCCAGGTAATTTTACAGGTGATAGTAGTTGGAGTGATTATCCAATAGTATCCTTATCAAAGGATGAGCTTTTTATTACTGTAAATAGGCTTAAAGATAACACTTCATGGCAAGAAGGTTTCATAGAATCCTATATTTGGCAAGTAGATAAAATGAGAGGATATGCAGGTGATTCTTTGGTTCAAAAAGTATATCAAAATATAAAGTACAACCAGAAGTCTGTATGGAGTATTTGCCCTGTAAAAGGTGGTTCAAGGTTGTATGGTCCGTTTAGTTATTTCTTGTCTCAGCGACCATCCGACTTGTCTAATGATACTTTGTTTATTCATTCAATTTCTAATACCATTAAATCAGGAAAGGCGAGTCTTGAGATGAAGATTGTGAAAGCACCAATTGCTTATGGCTTGCAACCCAATGCGATTATGCCTAATGGAAAAAAATTGCAAACAAATGATGCTAGGGTTTTGAGTGCGATGTATGAAAATGGCGTAATTTATTATGTAGGTAATACAATTGATAGAAACCTTTTTTCTCCTGCTGTTTATTTTGGTCGTGTGCATGAGGCTTGGACTGCAAAACCAAGGCTTGAAAGTACAATTATTTCCTCTGATACATTAGACTTTGGTTATCCAAGTATTGCCTATGTAGGTACTGGAGAAAACGGGGATCATAGAAGTATGATTACTTTTTCTCATGTATCACCTATTCATTTTCCAGGTACTTCAGTAGTTTATGTTGATAGAAGTTTTAATGTTTCGGCTCCAGTTTTTGTAAAGCAAGGTGAAGGAAATGTTCGTGTTCTTAATGATAGTGTTGAGCGTTGGGGTGATTATACTGGAATTCAAAGAAAGTACAATGAACTTGGAGTGGCATGGCTTAATGGTTCTTGGGGAAATGCAAATGGGCAAAACAGAACATGGATAGGTAGGGTTAGCGCCAATGAGCCTAGTTTAGGTTTGGTGAAAAATGATGCTGCGTTTAATCAAAAATTATATCCAAATCCTGCGGAAGAACAAGTGTCTTTTGAATTTGAAAGTACGCATAAGCAATTGCTAACAGTTTCAATTTTGGATATAAAAACAGGTCAAATTACCAATGTATCAGTAGAACCAGCAAAGTCAGGAAAAAACAAGCTTGTTATGGATGTAAGTAAATTGAGCAATGGCTTATACATTATAATTTTATCAAATGAAGAAGGTCGCGTTAGCAGTCATAAGTTTGTGGTGCAGCATTAATATGTTAATGACTGCATGTAGTTCGCCTAAAGAGGCTAAGACCGAGAAGAATGATGTGATTCAAAATCCCTCGCCAATTGCTGAGCCGCAAACAGATTCTTTGAAGAATTATTTAGATAAAGAAAGGCAGAGGAGAAGACCTTAAGATTAGGAACTAAACAGATGGATTTGTATCCAATTTAAAATGGTTTGAGTGGCACCTGTTTTGGATTGAATCCATTGTCTGCATTTAAGGCTTTGATTTGCGCTTTCATCGGTATTGTTTTCATGAAATGTTAGCCAAGTTTTAAGGTCATTTTCATTATTTATAATACTAGCCAAATTCAGGGAAACCATTTCTTTTGCTTCTGGAAATCTATCTAATTTTGGTCCAAAGCATATAGGCATTCCAAAGGTGGCAGCTTCAAGAATATTATGAAGGCCATTTTCCTTGAAACCGCCTCCAATAAAGGCAACATCAGCATATTGGTACAAGTTGGCTAACCAACCAATTCTGTCGATTATAAGAACTTTCTTTTGCGCGTGTAATGCAGGATTTTCAAGTAAATCTTTTAAAGTGACAGCATTTGGTTCAAACCGATTTTTGATTTCTGAAACCCTAGTAGCATCTGTAAAATGTGGGGCAATAATAAGTTTTCGGTTTGAACCTAAAATTGCTTCTGAAGTATATAATAGTTGTTCTTCAAAGTTATAAGTACTTCCTGCAAGCATAAGGAATTGTTTGTTTTTGAAGGATTCAATTTCCTTAATACTAATGGCTTGGGTTAGGTGTTGAGTGACTCTATCATAGCGAGTATCTCCACTTACAAGGAAGTTATGGAAACCAATTTTTTCTAATAATTTCCCAGAGTTTTGGTCTTGACAAAAGATAAAATTAAAGTGGCTCAACAAATTTCTTTGAAACAAAGCGTTTTTTTTAAAGAATCGTTGATTAGGTCTAAACAGTGCAGCAATTAGAATTACTGGGATTTTTCTTGAGTTGAGTGCTTTAAGATAATCATGCCAAAAGTCGTATTTTACAAAAACCACTAGAATAGGATTAATGATTTTGATTACCTCAGCAGCAATTTTTGGTGATTCAAAAGGAAGAAAATAGGTTGCATCGGTAAGTTCATTGTTATGGCGCGCGTTATAACCAGAAGGGGAGAAAAAAGTAATGACGAAACGATAATTGGGATACTTTTTTTTAAGTGCCTCTAGAATTGGTTTTCCTTGCTCGTATTCGCCAAGGGAACTTACATGAAACCAAATTGAAGGTTGAGGTTTTTCAATTGCTTCATTTTTCATGGCAACTAAAGCATCTTTCTGGCCAAACCATAAGGCTTTAGCTCTGCTATGAAAGGGAGAAAGAGCATTAACAATTAGGAAGTAGAAGCGTGTAGAAAACCAATAAAGTAGAAATCCAAAAGTGTATCGAATTTTATCTAAATTGAAATTCATTTTGTTCTTTTGTGTTCATGTAAATTGGGATAGTCCAGCCAAACCTGAAAGAAGTGGTTAAATCTAAATATCTTTCTTTGTCAAATTGCTGTGTATCATAATTAAAACCTCTTCGATTGTAGGTAAACGCTTGCATAAAATCCATTCCTATAAACAGGTTTATATATCGATTTTGACTATGATAAATGTACCCAACAAATTGATTGAAAGCTATGCCTGAAGAAAAGCGATCATACCCTTTTTTATAATCTGAATCAATAGAAGGAGCATTACCTTCTTGTGATTGAAAATTTATCCTGTGATTTAATAGCCCAATACCTCCAAGTATTAAAAATCCTGTGTTTTGGTTAAATTTTTTAACACTAAATAAGCGTCCGCCTCTTACAAAGCTTGAAATACCGCGCATGTTAACAGAATAGTTGGCTGGATAACCATCTGCATTCGCAATGTAATTACCACTAGTTACCAATTGATTGAGAATAGTTTCTTCCTTAATATTTTGTCCAAAAAGATAATTTAATTCATAGCCCAAAACCCAGTTGTTTTTTGCCTTGAGCATTGCACCAAACCCTACCGAACTGAAATTTTCATATCTTTTAGCAATTTTACCACCAGGAATGTGGTAATTATATAGAAATTGCAAATCAACTATTTTGTTGCTAAACAAATATTTATCCTGAGCATTGCTTTTTGGTGAAAGCAAAAAAGCGAAAAGGAGGAGGTTGAGATGAAAAATAAAAGCCTTCATGTTTAGGCAAATATGAGAAAAACTTATTCAAATAATAAAATAAAAGTGTTTAATGACATTATTCATATAAGAATATCAATCGATTTTATATTTTCGCTTCCTATAATATTTAACTTATGAAAATAGTGGTAATTGGCACAGGGTATGTCGGTTTAGTAACTGGAACTTGTTTTGCAGAAGTGGGTATTGATGTTATTTGTGTTGACGTTGATGTCAAAAAAATTGAAAACCTCAAGAATGGTATAATGCCTATTTATGAGCCAGGATTAGAAGAAATGGTTCTGAGGAATTATGAAAAGGGAAGGTTAAGTTTCTCTACAAATTTAGGTGAAAGCATTAAGGAAGCTGATGTAGCTTTTATTGCAGTTGGAACGCCTCCAGGTGAAGATGGTTCTGCTGATTTAAAATATGTAATAGGTGTGGCTAGAGAAATTGGCGCTAACATTGATGATTACATTGTTGTTGTAACTAAAAGTACAGTGCCTGTTGGCACTGCAGCTAAGGTTCGCGCAGCCGTTCAAAGTGAACTTGAAAAACGCAATTTAGCACTAGAATTTGATGTAGCTTCTAACCCTGAGTTTTTGAAAGAAGGTGCTGCTATTGAGGATTTCTTGAAACCAGACAGGATAGTAGTTGGGGTTGAAACCAAAAAGGCTGAAGACGTAATGCGTAAATTATACAAGCCATTTTTATTGAATGGTCATCCGATTATTTTCATGGATGTTCCCAGTTCAGAAATGACCAAATACGCGGCTAATGCAATGCTTGCTACAAAAATCTCTTTCATGAATGACATAGCAAATCTTTGTGAAATCATGGGTGCAGATGTTAATTTAGTTAGAAAAGGAATTGGAAGCGACCCACGTATTGGAAATAGATTTATTTATCCTGGAATTGGATATGGCGGATCTTGTTTTCCTAAAGATGTTAAAGCTTTAATTCGCACAGCCAGAGAAAATGGCCATGAAATGCGTATTTTACAAGCTGTTGAAGATGTAAATGATGACCAAAAAAGTGTTTTGTTCGATAAAATTATTAAGCATTTCAAAGGCGATTTGAAAGGAAAGAGTTTTGCCATTTGGGGTTTATCCTTTAAACCAAAAACAGATGATATGCGCGAGGCTCCTTCTTTAGTGATAATTGAAAAGTTACTAGGTGCAGGCGCTTCAGTGAAAGCATATGACCCAGTAGCTATGCATGAAGCAAAGAAGGAACTAGGTGAGCAAATTGAGTATAGCAAAGATCCTAATGATGCATTGATTGATGCAGATGCATTATTAATTGTAACAGAATGGCCTGAGTTTAGAACGCCTAACTTTAAAGTTATGGGTAAATTAATGAAGAGTAAATTAGTTTTTGATGGTAGAAATATCTATGATTTGGAAGAAATGGAAGAGCATGGATTTGACTACTATTGCATAGGCATTAACACCTCTAAATAATTTTTGATGACTAATAAACGAGTTTTGGTTACCGGTGCAGCCGGGTTTTTGGGATCTCACCTTTGTGATAGATTTATTGCAGAAGGATACGATGTGGTGGGAATGGATAATCTTATCACTGGAGATTTAAAGAACATTGAACATCTTTTTAAATTAAAAGAGTTTGAGTTTTACCATCATGATGTAAGTAAATTCATTCATGTACCAGGCAAGGTTGATTATATCATGCATTTTGCTTCGCCTGCTAGTCCAATTGATTATTTAAAAATACCAATTCAAACCCTAAAAGTAGGTTCATTAGGGATTCATAATTGTTTGGGTTTAGCTAGAGTTAAAAATGCAAGAGTTTTGATTGCTTCAACGAGTGAAGTTTATGGCGACCCAATGGTTCATCCGCAAACTGAAGAGTATTGGGGAAATGTAAATCCAGTTGGTCCTCGTGGGGTTTATGATGAGGCAAAACGCTTTCAGGAGGCAATGACCATGGCCTACCATACTTATCATGGTTTAGAAACACGTATTGTAAGGATTTTTAATACTTATGGCCCAAGAATGCGACTGAACGACGGTAGAGTTTTACCAGCTTTTATTGGACAAGCTTTGAGAGGTGAAGACTTAACAATGTTTGGAGATGGCAGTCAAACCCGTAGCTTTTGTTATGTGGATGATTTGGTAGAGGGTATTTTTAGATTGTTGCACAGTGATTATGCTGGTCCAGTAAACATTGGAAATCCTGATGAAATTACCATTCAAGATTTTGGAGAAGAAATCATTAAGCTTACAGGAACTTCTCAAAAACTCATTTCAAAACCGCTTCCAAAGGATGATCCAAAACAAAGAAAGCCAGACATTACTTTGGCCAGAAAACTCTTAGGTTGGGAACCTAAAGTTAATAGAGCAGATGGCTTAAAAATAACTTATGAATATTTTAAGACTTTGAGTCCTGAAGAATTGCAAAAAACTGCTTATCATCGTTTCGACTAATTTAACCACATAAATACAATATGAAAAAACTATTATTTTTAGCAACAATTATTGCGTTTTCCTTAATTTCTTCTTGCAGTAAGGACGATAGTTCGAGTGATAATAACAACAATAACAACACGGACACTACTAAAGTTCCAACGGTTACCTACTTTCTTAAATGTAAGGTAAATGGCGTTGCTCAATCCTTTAAAGCCATTAATTTAGCTAAGGATGATACCCTAAACCCTAATTACATAATTTTAGTTGCCTATGCAAATGAAGGAAGTTCATTACCTCCTTACATGACAATCACTATGGCTAGTAAATCTCCAGGATGGGTAAAGGGCTTATCTTATACCTTAAATGAAACTGAACAAAGTAGCACTGCAGAGTTTAAAGACCAAGATGGATTTTTATACAAAAGCTTAAATACACCTGGAAACAGCGGATTAAATATCACTTTTACTGAATTTGATGCAAATAAAGGTGGAAAAGTTGGCGGTATCTTTTATGGTTCATTACAAAAAGAGGAAAATACAAATACAGTAGAAATTACTGAAGGCTCTTTCCTTGTAAAAATGTTGAATTAAAATATTTAAATTGAAAGTTAATTGGGGAGTTCGGCCATGCTGAACTCCCCAATTTTTTTTAGGTTAAGCACAGTTGCCTTCCCATCATTAGAACGATTAAACATCGGATTAAATTTAGCTCCCCAAACTAACTCTGGTGCCGTATAACTATGACGTGTATGCACCACCTGAGAATAAGTATCATCAAAGGCTTTAAACAGCACTATAATTTCAGCCTTCATTTCCTCTAAGTCAATTTTGCTTAATCCATTTAAAGGGCTATCCTCATTAATTGGATGTACCACAGTCCAACTAAGCGACAATGCATTTACTTTATTGTATTCTAATGTTAAATTTATAAAGCGACGCATATTTGATTCCTTATCTAAGTAATTAAATAATAAAGTAGTCTCGCATTCTATAAGTTGGTTTTTTCTACCATTTGCTATTCTAAACATTAAGGCTGTTTTATTTTGAAAAGGAGCAATGATGGCATTTTCACTATATAACAAACGCGCAAACGGTCTGGAGAATCTTCCATATAATAAACCTGTGATAAATGCAAAGCTTAATAAGCCAAATAAAGATTCAAATGAAGTTAAAATATCAGAGCCAAGTCCAATCGGATTTATTCTCCCGTATCCAACAGTGGTTAAAGTTTGCGCACTAAATGCATTTACTTCAATAAACTCTGAAACTGGGTCTTTGGATAATATACCTGCTAATTGGTTCAAACCAATAAGGTAATAAGACATTGAAAATAGCAGGTTTACTAGAATGTAAAAAGCAATAATTAGCAATAAAAAATTACCCCAACTCATTCTGATTAGCTGGTGATATGGGCTCAATCTTTCAAAAAAAGATTGCCCTTCACGCTTCACATTAAAGTTGCCATCTTTGCTCAACAAGCGGTCACCCTGATTGTTAGCCGCACTTCCAAACCCTGTGTATTTGTCGAAGCTAAAGTGTTTTTGGAATTCGCTAAATTTTGCCATGAAATTTCTATTAATCTATTTTGTTGTAAATGATTTTTAAAAGGAGTTCACTAATCTCTTTTCCCCTTTCCACAATCATCCAATGACCTCCCTTGTTAATCAAATGAACAGGAGTATCAATGTTTTTGATGGGAAATATTCTATCTCGGTCGCCATGGATATGTATTATTTTGGGTTCAAATTGAGTACATTTCCATTCTAAAATAGCACCAATGGCCCATGTTAAAAATTCAGGGTCAGTTTCGTCAATGGTTTTATGCAAGGCCCTTCTAGAAATATCATCTTTTACACTAAAAAAATAATTTGCTGTAAGGTGGTTTAATTTTCTTAAAGAGCCAATTGGAATGATTTTGTGCAAGGGTGTTAATCTCGCCAATTTAATAGAAGTGCTAAACTGACTGCTAATTTGAATACTCGAAATGATGATGCATTTATTAACCTTAAATGATTTATAAATTTCTTTTGCTATCATCCCGCCCATAGAAAGTCCAACTAAGTTTATTTCTTCATTTGGAATAAAATAAGTTTCTGCCAAGCGTTGCGCATAATTGGCTAAGCTTTCTTTTTTTATCGGTTTGATCCAATCCATGATAACATAGGATTCTCCCTTAAGTTGAAGGTTTTTAAACACCTTTGCGTCTGCGCCAAGTCCTGGTATAAGATAAATCACAAGCTATTTATTAAACTTTTCTAACTGAGTTTGTAAGGCAAACATTTCATCTCGCAAACGCGCGGCCTCCATAAACTCTAAATCTTTTGCCGCTCTCATCATTCTTTTTTGAACCTCTGCAATTGCTTTTTCTAACTGAACTTTGGTCATGTTTTGAACAATTGGATCAGCCGCAATATTTATCTCTTCATTCTCTATATATGCTGTTTTTGAACCGCCAGAAATCATGTCTGCAACACTTGTTTGATGCATAATTTCATCAATACTTTTCTTAACCGTTTTAGGAGTAATGCCGTGTTCTAAGTTGTAAGCAATTTGCTTGTCTCTTCTTCTGTAATTTTCATCAATCGTTCTTCGCATGCTATCTGTGATGTTATCTGCATACATGATTACTTTGCCATTTTCATTTCTTGCCGCACGTCCAATGGTTTGGGTTAAGCTGCGTTCATTTCTTAAGAAGCCTTCTTTATCTGCATCCATAATGGCTACTAAGCTTACTTCTGGTAAGTCTAAACCTTCTCTAAGTAAGTTTACGCCAATCAAAACATCAAATTTACCAAGGCGCAAGTCACGCAGAATTTCTACACGGTCAATGGTTTTAACCTCACTATGAATGTACCTACATTTTACATTAACTTTAGTCATGTATTTTGTTAATTCCTCGGCCATGCGTTTTGTTAGGGTTGTTATTAAAACGCGGTCACCCATTTTAATGCGCTCATCAATTTCATCCAAAAGGTCATCCACTTGGTTCAAACAGGGCCTAACCTCAATGGTTGGGTCAAGCAAACCTGTAGGCCTAATTAATTGCTCTACCACAATCCCTTCTGATTCGCGCACCTCATACTCAGCTGGGGTGGCACTTACAAAAATGGTTTGAGGAATCATGGTTTCAAATTCATTGAATTTAAGGGGTCTGTTATCCAATGCTGATGGTAACCTAAAACCATATTCAACTAAACTTTCTTTTCTGCTTCTATCACCTCCATACATACCTCTTACTTGTGGCATAGTAGCATGGCTTTCATCTACAAACAATAAGAAATCTTTTGGGAAATAATCTATTAAACAAAAAGGTCTGTCGCCAGCATTTCTTTGGTCCATGTACCTACTATAGTTTTCAATTCCGCTACAGTAGCCTAGTTCCCTAATCATTTCAAGGTCGAAGTTGGTTCGTTCTTCTAAGCGTTTTGCTTCCAAAAATTTTCCTATTGATTTGAAGTATTCTAATTGTTTAACCAAATCATCTTGAATCTCTCTTATGGCTCTTTGCAATTGGTCTTTTGGCGTAACATAAATGTTGGCAGGGAAGATGGCAATGTATTCCACTGATTCCATTTTCTTACCACTAACTGGGTCGATGATGGTTAATTCTTCAATTTCATCTCCAAAGAAATTTATTCTAAAGGCATAATCTGCATAAGCTGGATAAACGTCTAAAACATCACCTTTAACCCTAAAATTCCCTCTTTGAAAATCAGCAGTTGTTCTGCTGTAAAGCGAATCTACCAACTGATAAAGTACTTTGTTTCTTGGGATAATTTGGCTGCGCTTTAAACGCACTATGCTGCTTTCATAATCTTTTGGGTTACCAGCACCATAAATACAACTTACCGATGCAAGTACTATTACATCTCGTCTTCCACTCAAAAGAGAAGAGGTTGTTTTGAGTCTTAGTTTTTCTATTTCATCATTTATCTGAAGGTCTTTTTCAATATAAGTGTTTGAGCTAGCTATATAGGCTTCTGGTTGGTAATAATCGTAATATGAAACAAAGTACTCAACAGCATTGTCAGGGAAGAATTGTTTAAACTCTCCATACAATTGTGCTACTAATGTTTTGTTATGACTAATAATTAGGGTTGGTTTTTGCACCTGCTCAATTACATTGGCCATGGTAAAAGTTTTACCAGAACCAGTAACACCTAATAGCACCTGTGCTCTATCACCGCGTTCAATACCTTCTGTCAAATGCTTGATGGCATGCGGTTGGTCTCCTGTAGGTTTATAGGGTGATACAATTTTAAATTCCATGTATTATTCCGTTTCTTCTAAAAGTATTTTACGCAATGTATCCAAGGCTTGGATGGCTGTTCTTTGTATCGTTCTTTCTCTGTTATCGCCTAAGTTTAGGCGTTTAGCAACAGTTTGATTAGGGGTGCTAATAGCAATCCAAACTGTTCCAACGGGCTTTTCTTGTGTACCTCCATCTGGTCCAGCAATGCCACTTGCTGCAATTGAATAATCTGTTTTCAAAACCATTCTTGCTCCTTCTGCCATCGCTTTTACGCAATCTTCACTAACAGCTCCATAAGTTTCAATAATTTTTGGATCAACCCCAAGCTGATTTATTTTAACCTCATTTGAGTAGCTAATAATTGAACCTTTAAAGTAGGACGAACTTCCAGAATTGAGTGTAATCATATGTGCCATATAACCACCTGTACAACTTTCAGCAGTTCCTATTGTTTTTCCTTTACCCTTTAATAACATTCCAACTACTTGGGCTAAGTTATCCTCACCTTCTCCATAAATATAGGTGCCAATTGTTTCATACAAGGCATCAATGATGGGTTGTAATTCTAAATTAAGTTGCTCGGTATTTTCACCATAAGCACTAAATCTTAGTCGAACCATCCCCACCGATGGGAGATAGGCAAGCTTGATATGTGAAGGCAATGCATCTTCTATATGTGAAATTTTATTTGCTAAAAAGCTTTCACCAATACTAGAGGTTAAGATAGTTCTATGAACAATGGATGGAAAGCTAAAGGTTTCTTTTAACAACGGAACAACTTCTTCTTCAAAAATTGTTTTCATTTCAAATGGAACACCTGGCATGCTGATAAACACTTTGCCATCTTCTAAAAACCACATGCCTGGAGCTGTTCCATTTCTATTCCATAATACCCTGCTATTTTCAGGCAGCATCGCTTGCTGGTTGTTGCTTTCTAACATAGGTAAATTACGCATTTTAAAAATTGAAGTTACCCATTCTAAAACTTTTTCGTTTTGAACCAACCGTGTTTCAAAAAAATCACAAAGCGTATTTTTAGTTATATCGTCTTTGGTTGGACCAAGTCCTCCTGTTATGATAATGATATTACTTCTTTCTTTTGCATGTCTTAACCCGTCAAGTATAGCTTCTTTATCGTCGGGTAATGCTGATTTATAATGCACCTGAATACCTAGTTGATTAAGTTGTTGGCCTAACCAAGATGAGTTTGTATCTATAACTTGACCTAATAAAAGTTCATCTCCTATGGTGATTATTTCTGCTTTCATTGTTTGAAAAAATATTGGTTTAAAGGTAATAGCTGTTGAGGTAATATTAAAAGTAAATATAAAAAATATGTATAAAAAAATATACTCAATTAGATATAAGTTTAATTCAACTCAATGTAATTATTGAAAAAATCAATTAAGTATAATTGCTCGCAAAAAGTTGGATTGCAAATGAGCTTAACTAGTTCATCCTTGTGAATGCCATATTTTACAAAGCTTTACAAGGATTGGTCTAATCATTGTTTAATTCTTTCAGTTTGGTTTTATAAAAAACTGAATTTGATTTTTAAAATTTATTACTTTTTTTTTAAAGTAGTTAATCACAATTTTAGTGAAGGTATAGCAGCTGTTGTTAATAGTAAAATCAATGTGTTACATGAATTGCTTGTAGTTATCAACAAGGCTAAGTGGTAATTTTTTTTAATTGATTTACAGTAAGTACTTGAAAATATTATTTGGACATATAACTTTGTTATCGTAATCAATCAAATTAAAAATAACAATGGCAACAATTAAGAAAGCTAAGAAAGCTGCAGCGCCAAAAAAAGCTGTAGCAAAAAAAGCAGCAGCAAAGAAGGCAGCTAAGAAAGCAGCAGTAAAGAAAGCAGCTCCAAAGAAAGCAGTAGCAAAGAAAGCAGCTCCTAAGAAAGCAGCAGCAAAGAAAGTAGCTCCTAAAAAAGCAGCAGCTAAAAAAGCAGCTCCTAAGAAAGCAGCAGCAAAGAAAGCAGCTCCTAAAAAAGCAGCAGCTAAAAAAGGTGCAGCAAAAAAAGCTTCAAAGTAATTTTAGCTTAGTTAAAGAAAAAAAAGACCTCATTGAGGTCTTTTTTTTTATCATACTAAATTTATGAAAAAACTTATTGCCCTAATTTTACTATTTACTTATGTATGCTTAGTAGTACCTTCATGCAAAGTAAAGCGCTGTGCTCAGTTTGATAACACAGATGGTGATTCCAAACTTAAGCGCGATAGGCAGGGCAGGGTAAAGCGTTAATTAGCTGCTTACTTCTGCTCCCCAACTTAGCATCCTTTCTAAATGATGCATGCCTTGCTTTATAGTGTTTACCTCAAATACCACTATGGCTAAGGATTGATTTGTTTGTTTTAATCTTCCCCATTTAGGATTGCTTTGAACAAAGTTTAAAATTCTACTAAACAATTCTGATTCATAATAATGCTTTTTATTTTCTGGTGGAAAATAGGCTATCAATTGGTTTCGTTTTAGTATCATTTTTTCAAATCCAAGTTGCTTCCCAAATTCTCTTAATCGGATAAGGTTCACTAAATCATGAACCTGTGTAGGCACATTCCCAAACCTGTCTTGGAGCTGTGCTGTAAATTGTTCAAGCTCTTCATTTGTACTTAAGGTAGCTAAGGCATTATATAAACTTAAACGTTCTCCAATGTTCCTAACATAATCATCAGGTATCAACGCTTCCAAATCTGTTTCTAAATTACAATCTACCGATTCAACTTTTTGAACGTTTAATTCATCTTTAAACAACTCTGCAAATTCATCTTCTTTTAATTCATGAATGGCTTCGTCTAAAATTTTATGGTACATTTCAAATCCGATTTCTGCAATAAAGCCGCTTTGCTCTCCTCCAAGTAAATTCCCAGCACCTCTAATATCTAAGTCGCGCATGGCCACATTAAAACCACTTCCTAATTCACTAAATTCTTCAATGGCTTGCAAACGCCTTCTTGCATCATTCGTTAGAGTGGTCATAGAAGGCACAAGCAAATAACAAAAAGCTTTTGTGTTGCTTCTTCCAACCCTGCCTCGCATTTGGTGTAAGTCGCTTAACCCAAACATATGCGCATTGTTGATGATAATTGTATTGGCATTCGAAATATCTAAACCTGCTTCTATAATAGTTGTTGCCACCAAAACATCATACTCACCTTCAATAAACTTAATCATTACATCCTCAAGTTTATCTCCTTCTAATTGCCCATGGGCCACACCTACCTTTATTCCTTTACAAATCAATTCAAGATGCTTGGCCACTTCATATATGTCTTTCACACGATGATGCACAAAGAACACCTGACCCCCTCTTTCAACCTCGTAATTTATGGCATCAGCAATTGTGGTATCATTATAATTATGCATTTCTGTGCTCACAGGCTGCCTATTTGCTGGTGGTGTGTTTATCACTGATAAATCCCTTGCACCCATTAATGAAAAATGCAAGGTTCTTGGTATGGGTGTGGCTGTTAAGGTAAGGGTATCTACATTTGTCTTTATAGCTTTAAGCTTTTCTTTTGCCGCTACTCCAAATTTTTGTTCTTCATCAATTATCAATAACCCAAGTTCTTTAAACTTAATTTCTTTGCTTAAGATTTTATGTGTTCCAATTACAATGTCTAAATTTCCTTCTTGTAATTTTTTCATTACCTCTTTTTGCTCAGCATTTGTTTTGAACCTATTGATGTAATCTATATTACAAGGAAAGTCTTTTAGCCTTTCTTTGAAAGTACGATAATGTTGATTGGCCAAAATAGTTGTTGGAACAAGTATTGCAACTTGTTTGCTATCACAAACAGATTTGAAAGCAGCTCTAATTGCTATTTCTGTTTTTCCAAAGCCAACATCTCCGCAAATTAATCTGTCCATTGGATGCGGACTTTCCATGTCCTTTTTTACATCAATGGTGGCCTTTACTTGGTCTGGCGTATCTTCATACATGAAAGAGGCTTCTAATTCTACTTGCATGTAGTTGTCTGGCGCAAAGGCAAAACCTTTCTGAGATTTTCTTGTGGCGTATAGTTTTATTAAATCTCTTGCAATGTCCTTAACTTTTTTCTTTGTATTATTTTTAAGCTTTTCCCAAGCATCACTTCCCAATTTATTCATTTTAGGAATTGCACCATCTTTTCCTACAAATTTAGTTATTTTATGAAGTGAGTTGATGCTTACATAAAGTAAATCATTGTCTCTATAAACTAATCTTACGGCCTCTTGAATTTGCCCATTGATTTCTATTTTCTCTAATCCCGCAAATTTGCCAATGCCATGGTCTATATGGGTTACAAAATCACCAGGCCTTAACTCTCTAAGTTCTTTTAAAGTGATTACCTTGCTAGAAGTATATCCACTTTTGAGTTTGCCTTTGTAAAATCTATCAAAGATTTGATGCTCAGTATAAATTGCTAATTTAGTTTCTCTATCGATAAAGCCACCACTAAGGCCATGGTAAACTGGACTAAACTTTACCTCCTTATCTAAATCTTCAAAGATGGTATACAAGCGTTCTATTTGCCTGCTACTTTCAGAAAAGATTAAATTTACGTATCCTTTTTGTTGGTTATCTTTAAGATTGTCAATTAATAGTTTAAAGTTTTTATGGAACAGGGGTTGCGGACTCATATCAAACTCAAATACCTGTGCAGACCGCTTGCTAAATCTGGTGCCAAAACCAATTTGAGTAAAAGGATCTAGCGCTTTTTTTAATTGCGTTAACTCCATCCAAGTTTCTGGCACAGAAGTAAAGCTTACTTCATTTGGGCCGTCATATTTCTTTGGATCAAACCCTGCTACGCGTTCTAATCCTTTAGAGATTTGATCAAAGGATAAACTATCATCTTTCCACCAAATTAATGTTTCCGCAGGGAGATAATCAAAAAAGCTTTGCTTCTGATTTATCTCCTTTTGAACATTTGGTATGATAAAAAATCTATCTACTTTTTTTGTGCTTAATTGGTCAATTGGGTTGAAAATTCTTATGCCATCAATGGTGTCTCCGTTTAGTTCTATGCGATAAGGAAGGTCATTGCTAAAAGAAAATACATCTATGATTCCACCTCTAATGCTAAAAGTTCCTGCTTCATAAACAAAATCACTTCTTTCGAAATGGTGCATCGTTAGAAATTCAATAAAAAATTCTAAATCAAATGGGTCACCTTGTTTTATCTCAAAGGTGTTTTGATTCAAATCTTTTTCACTCATTACCCATTCACAAATGGCTTCTGCGGTAGTTATTACCCATTCGTTTTTGCTAAAATGTTGGTTTAAGCGATTGAGCACTTCCGCACGTTCCAAAACTAATTGGTTTTGTATGGTTTCTGGTTGGAAGCTTCTTTTATAGGATGAAGGAAAAAAATTAATCGTTTTGCCCTCACATAACTGTTCCGCATCTCCTGCAAAATAACGCGCTTCTTCCACATCCTGACAAATAACCAACATTGGAAGGTTTAAGGTTTGGTAAATACTTGCACTCAATAATGCAGGTGCAGCGCCTTGTAATCCTTTTATATGAAGATGTTTTGCAAATTTTTCTTGAAGTGTTTTTAAGATGGCTGCCGGTTGCTCAGAGCTGGTCCAGGTCGACAGAATTTCGGAAAGCTTCATGTATATTCTTTATATCGGTTCGCAATATAAAGCCCCCAGCACCTAATTTTGTTCTCCAAACTTGATTACTTTTATTTCATCCCCATTTGGAATAATTCCAAATTCATAACAACAAACACAAGTTTCTCCTGTTGTTGTTATTTCATAATGTGTATGGTATTTAAATTGAAATCCCATTTCCTGTAATTTTCTATTTAGTATTTGTGTTGATCCAAGCTTTTGGGCCTCCAAAATCTTGGATAATATCATTCTGTTTTTTTTAAGAGAAAGATTAATCTCCTTCAACTTTTGGTTCAAACCAACATGTTGAGAATTATTGAAACTGCTACGGCAATGGTCGTCACAGAACTTTTTGTCAATTCTTCCTAAAACGGTTTCTCCACAAAAAATACAAAATTTCTCTGGCATCTCATTTTCTTTTCATTCAAATTAAGAAATTTATCTTGAACCAAAAATGGAACTCCCTATTCTAACCAAAGTTGCACCTTCGTCTATGGCAATTTGGTAATCACCACTCATGCCCATTGAAATTTCTGTAAACCTTGCATCCTCGTTAAAGTAAGTTGATTTTAATTTGTCAAAAAGTGATTTAAGTCCCGTAAACTCTAACCTTACTTGTTCTAAGTCTTCGGTGTTACTTGCCATACCCATTAAACCATATATAGCAATGTTTTTTAATCCTTTAAAGTTGTTTGAACCTAATAATTCTTCAATCTCCGAAGCTTCTAAGCCAAATTTAGTTTCTTCTTTTGCGATGTAAACTTGAAGTAAGCAGGGAATAATCCTATTGTTTTTTACACCTTCTTTGTCAATTACCTCAAGTAGCTTTAAGCTGTCAACCCCATGAATAAGAGAAACAAATGGGGCAATATACTTTACTTTATTGCTTTGCAAATGGCCTATCATGTGCCATTCAATGTCTTCTGGCAATTGGGTATGTTTATCAACCATTTCCTGAACCTTATTCTCTCCAAAGAGTCTTTGTCCCGCATCGTAGGCTTCCTGCAAGGCGCTTACAGGTTTTGTTTTGCTAACAGCAATTAATCTAGTATTTAATCCAATTTGTATCTTAATTTTTTCAATATTTGCAGCAATCATGAGTAATAAATTATTTTTCAAATATCTGTATCTATTTTTGTTTCTGCTAATCACCTCCTGCAGCAACGAGTTTGGTTCAGACCAAAACAAACCTGAACCTTTTTTTGATAGACAAAAAATGGCTGCTATCCTTGCAGATATTCAAATGGTAGAAACAGGTATTCAGATGAATAACTATACCTTGGATTCTGCCAATAGAGCTTTAGCGGGTTATTATGATTATATTTTCACCAAGCATCAAATAGACTCCTTGAGTTTTGCCAATAACTTTGCGTATTACCTAGCCAATCCAGTAGAAATGGATAGTGTTTACCAAACAACCATCACAATTTTAAGCACCTTAGAATCAAAATCAAGGGGAATAATTATTCCAGATACAAACAAGATTACCGTTAAATAAGTTATTATACTATTGCCTTATCCTAAAAACATAGAAAATAAATTAGCCTTCAACCAAATCACAGATTTGGTGAGTGCTAGATGCCTATCTCCAATGGGCGTGAGTTATGCTCATAAAGTTAGATTTTTAAATAAATTTGATTTGATTGAGCGACTCTTGCTTCAGACCAAAGAATTCAAAAGAGTGTTGGAGGAGCGTATGCCATTTCCAGACCAAAACTACCTCGACATTGGACCTTGGCTTTACAAAGCAAGAATTGAAGGAATTTGGCTGCTCGAAGAAGAATTGCACCAAATAAGATTAACCGTCCAAACCTTTTTGCATATTGCTAAATTCTTGAGAGAGAGAAATGGCTTGTTCCCAAATTTAGAGGCTTTAATGGAGGGTTTACTCATCAATGATTTGGTTATTCGTAGAATAGATAGAATTCTTGAACCTGAGGGCAAACTCAAAGCAAATGCATCGCCAGAACTTTCTAAACTTTCTCAAAAAATTAACGAAAAGGAAACTGAGATTAGAAGAAAAACGCAAAAACTTTTTGACAAGTTTCAAGACCTTGGGTATTTAGCAGATAATATTGGAGTAAGCATTCGTGAAGGCAGAATGGTATTACCAGTTTTAGCCGAACACAAACGCCATGTTCCAGGTTTTATGCATGATGAATCTCAAACTGGGCAAACTGTTTTTATAGAACCCTCAGAATGTTTTGAACTCAATAATTTCTTGAGAGAACTTCAATTGGCTTACAGAAGAGAACGTGAAAGAATCTTGTTGGAAATCACCGACCAATTGCGCCCAGAAATTCCGGAGTTAGAGAAAAACCTTCAACGTTTAGGCTTATTTGATTTTGTTCGTGCCAAAGCACTTTTGGCCTTAGAGATGAAAGCCGACATGCCCTTGCTTTCTCGTCATCCCAGTATTCATTACATTCAGGCTTATCATCCTTTGTTAAAGATGAGCCATGATAAATTGAAATTGAACACCGTTCCATTATCTGTTTCACTCACCAAGGAATCTCATATCATGGTAATTTCTGGTCCGAATGCTGGTGGAAAATCCGTTTGCTTAAAAACAATTGGGTTGTTGCAATATATGCTGCAATGCGGTTTTCTTATTCCATGCGATTCTGCAAGCGAAATTGGAATTTTCAAGGAAATAATGGTGGACATTGGCGATGAGCAAAGCATCGAAAACGACTTAAGTACTTACAGCTCTCACTTGCTCAGTATGAAAAATTTTACTGAGTTTGCAGATGCCAAAACCTTGTTTTTAATTGATGAATTTGGTACTGGCACCGACCCACAATTTGGCGGGCCATTGGCTGAAGCCATTCTGCATCAACTTACACGAAAGAATGCCTTTGGGGTGGTAACCACTCACTTTAGCAACCTTAAAAACTTTGCCAATCATACACCCGGTTTGTTAAATGCTTGCATGCTTTTCGACCATGAGGCGCTGCAACCTTTATATGTCTTAGAAACTGGTAAGCCCGGCAGTAGCTATGCGTTTGAGTTAGCCGTAAAATCTGGTTTGAACCAACATATTATCAACTATGCTAAAAACAAAGTTGGCGATAAGCAAAGAAAAGTAGAGGAGTTGTTGGTTGAATTAGAGCGCGAAAAGCAACATGTAAATGAACTTCGTAAACGCTTTGCCGAAAAGGAGGAGAAAACAGATGTTTTGCTTCAAAAGTACGAAGCCTTAACTGCGAAGTTTGAGGCAGAAAAGAAGCAAATGCTTAAGAAGGCAAAGGAGGAAGCCTTGGCATTGGTGTCTGAAGCCAATAGTAGGATAGAAGCCACCATTCGTGAGATAAAACAAGAACAAGCTAGTAGCGAAGTTCAACGAAAAGCCAGAACCTTGGTTAAAGACGAAATCCAGTTGTTAAGGCAAGAAGTAATTGAAGAGGAACCTGAGCTAAATGAAAGCAAGTCGGAATTTGTTGCAAGCACGGGGCAAATTCAAGTTGGGGATATGGTTAAAGTTATTGGTCAAGAAACACCTGTAAAGGTTTTAGAAATTCAAAAAAACAAGGCTGTAATTGGCATGGGTGATTTGCGCAGTACGGTTGCATTAAGTAAATTAGAAAGACTTGAAAAAGAGCTGCCAGCCAACAAAAAGCAAGCACCTAAGGGCATTGACTTCAATGCTAAAATGCAACATTTTTCTTCTGAGCTAAATGTTATTGGCACTAGGGGAGAAGAAGCCTTAAAGCAACTAGATGATTATTTGGATGATGCTTTAATGCTTGGCATGAAACAAGTCCGAATTGTACATGGAAAAGGATATGGTATTCTAAGAAAGCTCATAAGGAATTCGCTTAAAATGAATAAAATGGTAGAGACTTTTCAGGATGAACACATTGAATTAGGCGGAGATGGTGTAACCATTGTCACCTTAAAAGTTTAACTAAAGCTGCTTTAGTTTTTCAAGCGCATCTTTCAAAGATTCGTAATCGGTATAACCATTTGATAAGGCATACCACTTCCCATTTTTAATGGCCAAAACTGCTGGAAATCCATTTACTCCTAAGGCATTCACATGTTTAAAACTATTGAAAGCGCGTGTCTTCATTTCTTCCGATTTCAATAAAGTTAAAAATTGGTCGGGGTTGAACCCAAACTGTTTGGCTAAACTTACATAAACAGTATCCTCTCTTAAATCTATGCCCTCCACATAATATTTAGCTTGCAAAGCGGATGCAAATGGAATAGCTAGTTTTAAGTTTAGTTCTTTACAAACTTCTATGGCAATTGAAGGAATAACAGAGCTGCTATAGATAGATTTTGTTTTAAGCTGATCCAAATAGGGTTTGCCAAACTTTACTCCAGTTAGTTTTTCTAACCTTGGATATGCTCCTAAAATATAATCTGCAAAGTCGCCAATAGGGCCTTCTCTTTCTCCTACAACCATGCCTCCGCTAAGAATGTCAAAATAAAAAGTTTCATCATTTTCATGAGCAACTTTTTTTATTACTTCAGAAAATCCAAAACACCAACCACACATTGGGTCAAACACATAAACTATGGTATCTTTTGCGCTACTTGTCATACAAAATAAAGAAAGAAGTAAACCGAAAAAAAGTTTTTTCATTTGGAAAATAGGGACATTAACTTCTTTGGGTAATATAAAACAAACCAACAAAACCAGCTACAAAATGCATTGGAATAGTAAGTAACGCAAAATGCTCTGGAGTTGGTGTCCCATCTGGCAATGTTGCTGCAAATGATGGAAACATGCTTAAAGCAGTAAAAGAAGCGCCAATAAAAATAAACAACCTGTTTGCCTCTGTAAAGTTCTTTTGTAAGAAAAAGTAAACAATTGCTCCAATCAAAATTGGTAGAATAGATGAAATAACTACGGCAATTGGAAACCCATTTGGCAATCCAGTTATTTTGAACGAATATTCTAGAATAAACAACCAAGAAATATTAATGCCCGCAGCAATTAAACCACCTTGCGAGGCTGCTTTTAAGACTTTTAAAATGCTTTTAGAATTAATTTGACTCATATTTGAGAAAGGATTTTTTCTATTTTTAAGGAAGTTAATGGCTTAGAAACATAGTCTAACACATAAGGATAGGCTTTAGATTTTTCTTGATCGCGTGCATCGATAGAGGAACTAAACATAAAAATGTTAAGTTTTATATGATGCTTTTCAATTTCGTTTAAAAAATCCCAGCCATTATATATAGGCATGTTAATGTCTAACAAAACAATCCAATTTTTCTCAAATCCATTAAAAATGAAATCTTGTACGGCTTGTTTTCCATCTTTAAATGCAATTATCTCGAAATCTGAGTTATACTGTTTTAAGATTCGGGTTGTCAAAAAAATAGTTATATCATCATCGTCAATAATCACGAATTTTTGAGGCTTTTGGTGTGTGAGTTTTTCTTCCAAAATATCTTTCCAACTGATATAGCAATACTAAGCATAGTTTTAACTAATTAAAAGCATAAATATCTATCATTGCTAAAAATTAGAGGCTTGATTTCCAAACCAACCTTGTGCCAGATTTGCCCCAATCCTTTAATCCTTTACTTATTTCTTCTCTAAATGCGGCTTGTTTAATTTTTTTTCCTTTAATTTTAGGAACAATAAATATATTTCCTGGGAGTGTTTGAGGCTCCACTTTTGTGGCAAAATAAGTGATGTTCATGCGAGGAATTGCTATTCCAAGTATCATCCCTGGAAGTCCATTAAAACTTTCTGGACCGCCAGAAATAGGGATTTGCTCAGTATAAAACGCAATAACATAAACCGAATCAAACAATATGGTTGCAGCTTTTCTGCAATTGTATCCTGCAATTTCTCTAAACTCTCCTAAGTATTTCCAATCATAAATTGGCAAACTATCTTGTATAATATAATTGTTTTCGAAGACTTGTTTAACAGCCATTACTTGTGTGTCTTTATAATTCTGCCAAACAAGGTTTGTATTTGCAGGTTTGATCCAACCTGGTATAGAAGCTTCTTCTTCGATTGAGATTTTATATGCAGTTTGAGAAAGATTAAAATGAAGCTCAAACATATCCGTTTTATACTTTGGAAGGGTTTTTAGGAATGCCTCAGTCCAACTGTCTGCTTCAGTAAAATGCTTATGAATGTTTTCTTTTCTTTCGTAGGTAATTTTACCAGAAAAAATAAGTTGTTGAGCCTTTAAAGTTTGGTTCAAACCAATAACTAAACTAACTATAAAAAAAAACCTAATCATTGTTGTTTCCTCCCTCTCTGTTGCTATTTAGATTCCAAGTTAACCCAAACAATACATATCTTTTTAAGACTAAATAGTTTTGTTCACTAACATAATTACTATTGGCATTTCTTTCAAAACCAATATTTTGATTAAAAATATCTACTACAGTAACATGCGCTTCTAGTTGGTCCCAAGGTAAAAAACTTCTGCTAAAATTTAAGTTAACAATGGTGTTGGTATTTCCAACAAATGAACCTATGCCTGCGCGCCTATTCCAATCGCAATCCACACCCCATTTAAACTTTTTTGGTAAATGAAAACTAATACTTGAGTTGATGGTATAATTATAAAATTCGGTAATCACATCTTTTCTAAGGCTAGTGCTAGAGCGGTTGTAGCCGATAGATGGAGATAAATAGACTTCAAATTTTTCTTCTTTTTCATAACTTAGGTTCAACCCATAATTTAGATCGGTATTAATATTTAAATTACTTAGTCCATTAATAAAGTTTGACCTTTTATAAACGCCTCCATTAAATCGACTCCCTACACCAAGATTAAGCTTTGGTATTTTAAAGAAATAATAGGTATAGAAACTCATTGATTGGTTTCCATCCACATTAACTGTTTTGAATACTCTTCTACCAAGCTCATCAACCTGGTCGAAATTGGCAAAGTCGTTTAAGGTATTTGAAAGGTTAAAATTAAGCCATAAACTTTTTCCTGAAATAGGTTTATAGTTGTTATAAGTAAGGTTTACACTATTGGTAAAACTTTGTCCTAAATTCTGATTTCCTTGAAACACAACTAACGGATTACTTAGGTTTTGTATGGGATTAATTTGCTGTAAAGTTGGTTGTCTGGTAGAACCATTATAATTTAAGTTGAGAGACCTAGTTGAACTAATTTTGTAATTTAAACGAGCTGAGGGGAAAATATTTGTAAAGTTTTGGGTAAGTGTGGTATCAAGCGATTTGTTTTCTTGAGTTAAGGCGGTTTGCGATATTTTAGCCCCTACTGAGGTGTTTATTTTTTTGTTCACAAAGCGTAACAATAATTCACCCTTTTGAATCCCAATGGTATAATCTAAATCATTGGAAAGTGAGTCTACGCGCAAATCATATGCACCATTGCTGTTTTTATTGAAAGTGTTTATGCTTGATTGACTTTTGGTTAAGTGGTAATCATAACTACCAACAATAAAAAGTTTTTTACCTAAAGGTTCTGTATAGGTAACACTTGCTCCAAGCGCATTTCCTTTTTCTGTTGCGGGAGTAAGTTGGTCTAGCTGCTGCTCGCTGTTAAGACTAGAATCACCATTGTAAAAAAGTGTGGTAGAGAATAAACTACTCGTTTTATTATTATCCGTAAGGCGTTGATCATATTTTAAAGAGATGGTTCTTCCAACCGTTTTGAACTTTTTATTTAGTACTAAGGAATAATTGAGTGTGGTATTGCTTCCTTCATTTTTGTTGACCCTATTATTTCTGTTCACTAATCTGTTATCCTCATTTAAATTATCTGCATTAATTTCAGAGACATTATTATAGAAAGACTGTGAGAAATTGGTTTTAATGATAAGACTGCTTAACGAGTCTAGTTTAAACTCTGCTTTACCATTTAAGGTATTATTGGTTCGGTTACGGTTGGTTCTTGAAACTACATCATTATAATAGGTAGTGTCTGGCAAAATCCATTGAGAGAAATCCCGCTCGGCGCCAATAACTATTGCGTTTCTGTGCGATGCTGTTAGGTTATAAATCTGTTTGTCATTTTTTAGTTTATCACTATAATGTGCACCAATATATCTAGTGGTAGGAATTCCGTTTCCTTCATAATCCCCTTCCGAACCATCAAAATAACTAAACATATAACCACTTGCCTCATCATATTCAATATTGTTTCCACCTAAATATTGCTCTCTTTCTTCCCAGTCTAAATCCGAATTTTGTGTGTTTGAAATGGTTGAGAAAAAGGCTAACTTTCTTTTGCCAGAAAATTTGTTTAGAAGCACTTTACTTTCATATCTATTAGCCCCACTTCCAGAATTATTTAACTTAGGATCATCCACAGGATTTGGGGTTCCGTATGCAGCATTTATTTTACCGAAATATCCTTTTTTTGCATCTTCTTTCAGGGTAAGGTTGATGGTTTTCTCTTTTGTGCCATCGTCAATTCCTGTAAAGGCAGTTTGCTCACTCTTTTTATCAAAAACCTGAACTGTTTCTACATTGTCTGCCTTGATGTTTTTAGTTGCAATGGTTGGGTCATTTCCAAAAAACTCTTCGCCATCCACTAGCACTTTCTTTACTTCTTGGCCTTGGGCAGTAATTTTCCCATCTTTATCAACTTGAATACCTGGAAGTCTTTTAAGTAAGTCTTCTACATTTGAGTTCTTGTTTACCAAAAAACTATCCACCAAAAACTCCACTGTATCTCCTTTTAGTTTGATAGCTTGTCTATCCTTAATGATAATTTCTTTGAGCAAATTTGTTTTAGAAATCAAACTAATCGAACCTAAATCTTTTATTTCCTCGGCTTGCAAGGCAATCATTTCTTCATAATCTGCAAACCCAGGGTGGGAAATAAGAACTCTGTAAGTGTCTGGTTTTATTGAGGTAAAGTTGAAAATCCCACTACTATTTGCAAATTGTTTTTTATAAATGCTCGAATCCTTCTTCAATAAAATCACCGCAGAATAGGCCATGGGTTTGTAGTTGCTGGTATCAGCAATAATTCCTTTTAGCGTTGCAGTTTGGGACAAACCCAAAAAGGGTAAAAATAGAAAAATAAGAAAATGAAATTGTTTAATTGTTTTCATAGGCATCCAAAAATGACAATCTCTTAACTAAGTTTAAAGAATTTTATTATAAGTGGTTAAAGATTGGTTTGAGCCAAGGCAAAATATTACTTTCGAAAGTTCAATGGAGAAAAATAAAGAATGGTTTAAAGAGTGGTTTAACTCGCCTTATTATCATATACTTTACGGTGAAAGAGACCGAAAGGAAGCTGAATTTTTCCTCACAAATTTGGTAAATAGGTATCATCCCAAACCCGATTCAAACTTTTTAGACCTGGCTTGTGGCGCTGGACGTCATAGTGTTTTCCTTAACAATTTGGGATTTTCGGTTACTGGAATTGATTTGTCTAGCCATAGTATTTCATTGGCTAAACAGTTCGAAAATTCAAAATTGCATTTTGAGGTGGGTGACTTAAGAACTTTTACCATGCCTCAAAAATTTGATTTCGTTTTGAACCTATTCACCAGTTTTGGATATTTTGATTGCATGAATACTAACAAATTGGTGATTAATCAAGTTATGCAGGTTTTAAAGCCAAATGCATATTTTATCATTGATTTTCTAAATTCAGCTAAAATTCTAAAAGGCTTAATTCCTCATGAAGTCAAAGAAATTCAAGGTATTAACTTTGATATTAAAAAAGAAAATGTTGATGGCATAATTGTAAAAGATATTAGGTTTAAGGATCAAGGGCAATCTTTTCATTACCAAGAAAAAGTGCAGGCCCTTAGCTTGCAAGATTTTGAATTGCTTTTTGAGGCTTGTGGGCTAAAACTTATAGAAACTTTTGGCAATTATAGTTTAGGGTCTTTTGAGGTAAATGAAAGCGATAGATTAATTTTAGTAACCCAACCTAAATATGCTTGATCAACTGCTTAGTTTAGATAGGTCTTTGTTTTTAGGGGTCAATAATGGTCTTTCAAACCCATTCTTAAATAGTTTATGTTTGATCCTAAGGAACCAGGCTACTTGGTATCCAATGTATGCCATTTTCATCTATTTTTTAATTAAACAATACAAAGTAGAATCCTGGAAGATATTGTTGGCAGCGGGTTTAATGGTTTTACTATCCGACCAGTTTAGTGCTAATTTGGTTAAAAATACCTTTATGAGATTAAGACCTTGCGCAGAGCCTTTGTTAGCAGGGAAAGTTCTTCATTTAACAGGTTCTTGCAATGGATATAGCTTTATCTCTGCCCATGCTACTAACCATTTTGCAGTGGCTATTTTTTTAGCCTATTGTTTTAGAACTTTGAAATGGCTGTTGCCAGTACTGCTATTTTGGGCATTTAGCATTGCCTTTTCGCAGGTTTATGTTGGGGTACATTACCCTTTGGATGTTACAATTGGGGCGGCATGTGGAATTTTATTTGGGGTAGCATTTTCTAGATATGTTTTTAAATTCGTAAAGATTATAGAATGAGTTGGTTTTGGTTGTTGTTATTGCCTGTTGGTCCACTGATAGGGACTTATTTAGGGGTTAAAGGCTCTAAGAAAGTGGGAAGTAATTTAGCGTGGTTTTTATCTTTTGCTGGCGCTTACTTATTAGGAATTACAATTTTAAATTTAATTCCAGAAGTGTTTAGGGTATTTGACCCCTTTAAAGGTGCTTTAATGTTGCTAGGTTTCTTTTTTCAAATATTTTTAGAACGTTTTTCCGAGGGTGTTGAACATGGGCATGTACATTCTCATAATCATTTAAAGCATAAGGTTTTGCCAATCGGTGTGGTGTTATCAATGAGCCTTCATTCACTATCAGAAGGCGTACCTTTAGGCGCTTTGTGGTTGGAAGGTAGTTCACATTTCTTCCCTTTTTTATTTGGCATTATGATACATGAAGTACCAGCAGCATTTGCCTTATTAGCTTTATTAAAAGGTTTGAACCTAGGTGAGAGTATTCTTATACGAACAGGTTTTGTTTATTCTTTAATGTCTTTCGCTGGAGCCTTACTTAGTATATTCTTGGAATCGAGCATTCCAGCCGAGTTTTTCGAATATTTTATGGCCTTTGTAATTGGAACATTTTTACATATTTCAACTACCATTTTATTTGAAAACAGCGAACACCATATTTTCAATAAGAAAAAACTAACAGCAGTTTTTGTTGGAATATCGCTTGCCCTATTGATAAGTTTAATGCACGCGCACTAAAGGAACTTTCCTTTATATTTCTCAGGCGGGATTGGACAACTTTCATATTTTCCAAACCATCGGTATCTATTTGTAGCTACCCAGAGATAGATTTTTCGACGCATTGATTTAGGTAAGATTTTGCCAATCAGGAGTAACTTGGCTGGAAAACCTAATAAATCTGCAATTCTAAAAGCGGCGTCATCATAAACGAACGCTTGATTTTTGTCGATAAAAACAATTGAATCTATTGCAGCATCAACTTGGTTCAAACCGATATAGTATTGACCAATTTTAGATTGAAGTGCCGCGAAATGAAATTGATTTTTACGATCTAGTTTTAAAATGATTTTAACAAAGCCATTGCAAAGCGCACAATGTCCATCATATAAAATTAAGGATAAGTGACTAGAGGCTTGCATGCTTTTTAGCCAAATCTGGGTTGAACCTAATTGGACTAAATAAATAAATCATAATTACTCTTGAAAAGCGATAGGAGAGGGGTGCAAAAAGAATAAAACTTGAAATAATTGGGATGATATAAGTCCAGAAATCAGCTTTTCCATTGCTTAACAATAAAATAGCACCGCCAATAATTAACATGAGTGCCACTGAAAAAGCATAACTCACATACATTGCTCCCCAAAAAAAGCCGGGTTCAATTTCAAATTTTAGTTTACAAACTGGGCAAATGGCTTCCATATTGGTAAAGTTTTTTAAGTCGTAAAATGGATGAGTAAACATTTTACCACTTTGGCATTGAGGACATTTACACTTCAAAAGGGCCATTCCTTTTGAAGGTTCATACAAATCGCACATATTAATTATTGAGTGGTGAGTGAGTTTTTCTTTTCTTTATATTTTTTGAAATAAACAAAGGCAAAAGCTCCAGCAATTAAATAGGGGAGTGCAAGCAAATAAAGAATACCATCATTGATTGTATTTCCAACATTGGTACTCCCATTTTGTCTGGCCATTTCTAAATTGCTTTTACACATAGTACATTGTGCAGCAGCATCTGGAAGCAATAATATTCCAATTACAAATAGAGGAATAAGCGTTTTAGTTAATTTATTCATGTTATACTGGGTAATACGGACTAATCATCAGGTAAACAATTACACCTGTAATGGTAACGTACAGCCAAATAGGGTAGGCAAACCTTACAATTTTCTTATGTAATTCAACTTGAAGTTGTAAACCTCTATAAAAACTTAGCAATACCAAAGGCAAAACAATAGCCGCGAGTACAATATGAGTAATTAAAATAAAAAAATACAAGTTTGCATTAGGCGCGTTTTCAGGATAATGTGTTTGAGGAGCAATCCAATGAAAAACCACATAGCTAATTAAGAATAAACTAGATAATCCAAAGGCAATAAGGTTTACTGTTTTGTGAGCTGCAATATTTTTTTGCCTAATAAAGTATAGTGATATTAGCAAAAGAAGACTACAAGTGCCATTGATAAATGCATTGAGCTTGGGAAGAAAGTAAGTCCACGAAGGCAATTCTTCTGGTGCTGGTAATATTTTTCGATTTAAAATAATAACTGCAATAAAGATGACCACCGAAACGGTCATTATAATGTTAAAAACGAGTTTGTCTTTATTTGCCTGGTTGGTGATACTCATATAATAGAACTTTTATATCTTCTTCTAAATGTTTGATGTCAATATCGCTTCCGCTATCATAGACACCTCTAATGTGTTTAGATTTATCTATTAATATTAACTGTTGGCTGTGGTCAATTGTTTTGTCTTCAATAGAAACAGGTAGAAGCATACCTTGGCCAATATCAAAAACGCCATTTTTGCCTGCGTTTACAAAATGCCAAATCTTTGGATCAGCGTCAAATTTTTTGCTGTAATTTAATAATACTTGAGTAGAATCATTAGCAGGGTCAACGGTAAAAGACACAAATTTCACTTCAGCAAATTCTTTGAATCTATCATAAACTATTTTTAGCCTTCTGTTCATGGAAGGACAAACATCCTTGCAGGAGGCAAAGAAAAAGTTAGCTACAAATACATTATTTGATAAGTCATTGGAATGAAGCGTATCTCCGCTTTGATCTATTCCCATAAAGTCAGGAACAGAATAGTAAATAGTATCCTTTATTCCAATTCCATCAGGTGCAATTCTTTCACCTAAATAGCCAAGTTTTTTGAAATTTTGGCTACCTGCGTTTAGCATATAAAAAATAACAACCGGCACTACAAGTAGTCCGGTTGCTATAAAGAATCCTTTTTTCTTCATTATTTGAGCCATCTCAAAATATTAGTAAAATCACCTTCTATTAACATAAGCGCTACAAAGAAGATGACAAAAACCATTGGCAATACAATTGTATACATAAGGGCTTTTCTTTCAAATTTCATGTGCATGAAAACACCTACAATGTAGTAGGCTTTAACTACACCTAAAATTATAAATACCCAATTCTTCCACATTGCATGCGTACTTAGCAAAACGAAATAAAGTACGATATCAACAACAGTAAAGCCTAATAGTATCCAGAAAGTTTTCCAGATTTGACTTTTCATATCCGAAGGTGTTTCGGTGTGTTCTAAATGTTCTGTATGTTCCATTTTAAATATTGTTTAAAAAATTATATTAGATAGAAAAAGGTGAAAACGAACACCCAAACTAGATCTACGAAATGCCAGTATAAACCAACTTTTTCAACCATTTCATAGTGACCTCTTTTTTCATAGGTCCCTGCAAGTACATTAAAATAAATGATTACATTAAGCATTACGCCAGAGAATACGTGGAATCCATGGAAGCCTGTTACAATAAAAAACAGTGCTGCAAAAGATGTTGGTCCAAATGGATTGCCATGTAAAGTTGCACCTTCACCAATAAAGGTTGTCCACTCCCAAGCTTGGCAACCCAAGAAAGCTGCTCCTCCAATAATGGTTAGGAACATATATTTTGAAACTTCATCTTTTGCCATACGGTGACCAGCTTCAACAGCTAATACCATAGTAACAGAACTAAAGATGAGAATGAAAGTCATTAAACTTACAAAGAATAGTGGCAAATGAACACCATGAATAAAAGGAAAGTGGTTAAATACCAATTCTGGTGAAGGCCAATGTTCTTTTACGAATAAACCTTTTTCTCCCATTTCTCTTACAAACTCATGACTCAAATGGTCAAAAGGTTTTACAATTGTGTTTCTGATTGGCTCTAAAAATGAGTATCGGATAAATCCATACGCAATGAGCAGCGATGAAAAAGTAAAGGCATCAGAAAGCAGAAATATCCACATCATGAGCTTTCCATAGCTCACACTGAAAGGTGATTTTCCCCCACCCCATGTGAATTTAGTGTTTGTTGTTAAGGTGTTTGTAGCCATTGTTCGATTATGCTTGTTAGGTTAATTAGCGATATAAGTATAGAAATAAATATAAATAAATCCAAAGAATGCCAATAAAATGCCAATATGTTAGGCACATATTTAGATAAAGCTGAAAGGTATTTGGTAGTGTCTTCATAAAAGATTGACCCCACATGATAAGAAGAAAAACTAAGCCTCCTATAACGTGTGCAAGATGAAGACCTGAAATTACATAAACAAATGAATTTGAAGGATTAGAAAATGCGAAAAATACATTGTTAGCAATTAATTGTTGGTAAGCAAAAAATTGCCCAAGGCAGAAAGCTAAGCCTAGCGCAACTGTAAGTCCAAGCAATATTTTTGTTTTATCTTTTTGTTCTTTTTTTGCGCTCATGTAGGCCAATTGCATGAACAAAGATGAAACAACAGCAATAATACTGTTCACCATAAATAGCGATGGAAGTTCAAAAACTTCCCAATTACCTTCACCTCTTCTAACGATGTAAGCTGAGGTAAACCCAGCAAATAGCATTATACTAGCCACAATTAATAACCATAACACGAATTTCTTCGGGTTAATCACATAATTTTCTTCTTCTTTTTTATATACTGTCTGCATGTTTTTAAATTTTGTCAAATAAATAAGCGAGTTGGACAAGCGGAAGGTATACAAAAGATGCAAACATTAGTTTTTTTGCGTCTTTGGTTTCACAGGTTTTCAATAGTCTATAAGAATAGTAGCTAAGCATCAAACCTCCTAATATTCCAACAATACCAGAAGTAATTCCAGTAATGCCGTATTGCATGGGTAACATTCCTAATGGAATTAATGCAAGACTAAAAATCAAGGTTTGAAGAGCTGTTCCTTTGTCTCTTCCTGGTGTAGAAGGTAACATTTTAAATCCAGCTCTTTTATAATCGTCATCTAGTATCCAAGCGATGCTCCAGAAATGCGGAAATTGCCAGAAAAACTGAACTGCAAATAAAATGATTGCAGGGGTATCGATTCTTCCACTGTAGGCAACCCAACCTAACATGGTTGGTATTGCTCCCGGGAATGCTCCTACAAATACAGAAACAGGGGAAACTCTTTTTAATGGGGTATAAATAAAAGCATAACTAATCAAAGCGAAAAATGCAAGCCAACCAGAGGCAGCATTTAAGTAAAATGAAATTAAGAAAACACCTGTTAATCCCATTATCATGCTGATAATTGATGCTTCCATTACACTCATTCGATTGGTAGCAATTGGTCTGTTTGCCGTTCTTACCATGAGTTTGTCATAGTCTTTTTCAATTATTTGGTTGATGGCATTGGAGGCTCCAGTAACTAAAAAACCACCTAATGTTAATATTGCCACTTCAAACCAATTAATTGCGCCTTTACTAGCAGTTAAGTAAGTAACTACCGATGAGAATACAACAAGAAAAGTAAGTCTAAATTTAACCAACTGGTTAAAATCGCTCACCTTCGACCTGAAGAAACTCATTTCTCCTTTAAGGTTATTTTCTATAACTGAAGTTTTAACTTCCACTTTTTATGTTTTCTTCTTTGAATGTTGTTTTGCTAAAAGCCAGAATGAAAATAAATATTTGCAATCCAGCAGTTAGACTACCCAATGTTAAATGAATGCTTTGCGCATTCCCGGGAAAGCTAAAGTTAGCTAACACAGCTCCTGTAAATGTTTGGGCGCACATCATTAGGATTACTGCAAGGGAGGCTTTATATAGAATGCTTTGACGCTCAAATGTTTGTTTGAACCTAGAATGAATGAAAATAGCCAATCCAATATTTATTAAACTCCAGCTTCTATGAATATAAAATATCCAGTCCATTTCATCTAGCCAAAGGTCTCTGTTGTCAATTCTTTTAGCGATTTCATCAACTTCCTCTCTAACTTGTGTACCTAGTATGATTTGAACAAACATTACAAACATCATAAGCACAACCAATGGTTTGATGAAAGTATCTGGTTTAGCCATTGGAATTTCGAAATCCTGACTTGCAGTGATGGTGAAAATTAGCAATGCAACAATTACAAGTGCAATTAACATGTGAATGGTTACCATGTAAACCGCTAAATCACTTGAGACCACTTTAGCTCCTATCCATGCTTGAAATGCAACTAAAATAAAAGACAATAAACTTAGCCAGAATATTTTTTTATTGGCAGTTTTCAGGTATGGGAAAGAAAAGATAACTGTCAAAAAAATAAAGATTCCAATAAGCACTCCAACAAGGCGATTGTAATATTCTGTCCAAGTTTTAAAGGCATCAAAATCTGCTATTTCCTTTCCGGCAACTGCAAATTTGGTCTTGTAATCAGTTGGCAATTCACTGATATCGGAAGGGGGAATCCATTGCCCAAAACATTTTGGCCAATCTGGACAGCCCATTCCGCTACTTGTGCTGCGTACTAATCCACCTACGAAAATGAGAAAGAACACTGCTGCGATGGTAAGAATACCAAAGCGTCTAAATCTTATTTGCTTTTTGAGTTCGATAACTTTGTTAGTTAGTGAGCGGCCTCAGCAGCCACTAATGGTTTTACTGACACTTCTGGTAATCCATTAGCTTCTTCCATTGGGTCAATTTGTCCTGCGTCTGGCACATTTTGAGGAATGAAATCATCTTCAGCACCAGGTTTGCTATAATCGTATGCCCAACGGTAAACATGTGGAATTTCTCCAGGCCAGTTGCCATGCAAATGCTCAACAGGAGCAGTCCACTCTAAGGTGTTTGAACTCCAAGGATTTTGAACAGCACGTTTACCTTTAAAAATACTATAAAAGAAGTTCGCTAAAAAGAGTACTTGAGCCAAACCTCCTAGAAGAGCCGCAATAGTTATGAATTCGTTCATATCTACGAATACGTTGAATTGGTCGTATGCTGTATTAGCATAATACCTTCTAGGAACCCCGGCTAATCCCATAAAGTGCATTGGGAAAAATACGCAATACGCTGAGATTAGGGTCAACCAAAAATGAATATGGCCAGCAGTTTCGTTCATCATTCTGCCAAACATTCTTGGATACCAGTGATAAACGCCACTCATCATCCCAAAAATTGCGGCACTACCCATTACTAAGTGAAAATGAGCTACAACGAAATAAGTATCATGTAGATTAATGTCTAATGCTGCGTTTCCTAAGTAAATTCCAGTTAAACCTCCAGAAATAAACAAAGAAACTAAACCAATTGCAAACATCATGGCCGGCGTAAGTATTAAATTTCCTTTCCAAAGTGTTGCTAAGTAGTTAAATGTTTTTACTGCAGAAGGAACTGCAATAATTAAGGTTCCTAACATAAATACTGAACCTAAGAATGGATTCATACCTGTTATAAACATGTGATGACCCCAAACGATAAAGGATAGAATTCCAATGGCTAGGATTGAACCAATCATGGCGCGGTATCCGAAGATTGGCTTTCTTGAGTTTGTAGCAATAACTTCTGAGGTAATACCTAATGCAGGTAATAAGATAATATATACTTCTGGGTGACCTAAGAACCAGAATAAATGTTGAAACAAAATTGGAGAGCCACCAGTACGTTCGATGCCGCCTGCAAATTCTGCAACAATTTCTGATAAGTAAAATGAGGTTCCAAAACTTCTATCGAAAATTAAAAGAAGAGAACCACCTAATAATACAGGGAATGATAATAACCCTAAAATAGCTGTAGTTAAAAATGCCCAAATGGTTAATGGCATACGAGACATTTTCATGCCTTTCGTACGCATATTTAAAATAGTTGCTATGTAATTGATACCTCCTAATAATGAGGAAGCGATAAATAATACCATTGCAACCAACCATAATGTCATACCAGTTCCAGATCCAGGAATAGCTTTTGGTAAGGCAGATAATGGCGGATATACTGTCCAACCTGCAGAAGCTGGTCCACCGTCTACGAATAATGACCAAAGTAATACTACTGATGAAGTAAAGAAAAACCAATATGAAAGCATATTCATAAAAGGTGATGCCATATCTCTTGCGCCAACTTGCAGGGGAATTAATAAGTTAGAAAAAGTTCCGCTTAAACCAGCAGTCAATACATAAAATACCATGATGGTACCATGAATAGTAATAAGTGCTAGGTAAAAGTTAGGGTCAAGTTTACCATCTTTTCCCCAATGACCAAGGATTCCTTCAAGAAAAGGGAAGGTCATGTCGGGATAAGCCAACTGCAAACGGAAAATCATAGACATTAACATACCAATGGTACCCATGATAATACCCGTGATGAGAAATTGCCTAGCAATCATTTTATGGTCCATGCTAAAAACATACTTTGTAATAAAGTTGTCTTCATGGTGCTCATGATCGTCGTGGCTGTGTGTCATGTTGTGATCGCTCATATAGTGTAGATAGTTATTATTTAGTTATTTAAGTGATTATTTAAGCGCAACTGCTGCTGAATTGCTTTTGCCAGAAACTAAAACTGGTTGAGATTTTAACCATTTTTGGAAATCTTCTTTGGTATCTATAACCACTTTCATTTTCATACGGTAATGGGCTCCGCCGCATATTTTGTTACATAAAAGGATGTAATCAAAAGTAGCATCTTTCTTTTTCTCTCTCATTTCCGAAGTAGTAACAGTAGGAGTAAAGTGAAAACGAGTAGGCAATCCAGGTACCACATTCATTTGAGCCCTAAAATGAGGGAAATATGCTGAGTGAATAACATCCTTGGCTCTGAAAGCAAATTCTACAGGTTGATTAACTTCTAAGTGTAATTCATTTACAATGATATCATCATATGCATTAGCATCTGCTGTATCTACCCCTAAAGCATTTACTTTTCCTACTTGTCTAAAATCATGTTTACCAAGTTTATTGTCAGCACCAGCGTAGCGAGCGTTCCATCCAAATTGGTAGGCGAATATTTCAACATTTCTAGTGCTTGGTTCTGTTTTAGCGGTCATGTGACTCCAAGTAATTAGACCACGAATAACCAATACTGTTAAAACCACTGCTGGAACTGCTGTCCACCATAATTCTAATTTATGATTATCAGGATAGTAAAGTGCTTTTCTTTTGCCATCTGATTTATACTTAAATCCGTACCAGAATAATAATACTTGTGTGATGATAAAAACTACACCTGTAATAGCAAGCGTAATCATAAACATATTGTCATATTCTACACCATGCTCAGAAGCTGGGCCTTCATTGAAATAAGTTAGTTTTCCGTGAACCATGAATTCCCAAACAGTAGCACCCAAACCTACTACAAGAAATACTATCATTAAAATTGAATTGATCGAATTCCAATTTACTGCTGGTTTTCCTTGAATATCGCTAATTCTATTGAGAATCAGGAAGACATATCTAATTACACCTACTAAAAGAAGGCCAATTACAACTAGCAGCCAATTGATTGCGGATGAAAAATCATTGGAATTTCCTCCTCCTGCAGCAACTGTTGTTGGAATCTCTGCTATTTTAGCTGGAGCTGCTGTTTCGCTTTCTACTTTTACATAAGCAATGATTGATTTAATTTGATTGTCTGAAAGGTTTTCAAACGCAGTCATTGGACTTTCGTTGTTTTCTTTGTAAACCAGAACAGCAACGGCGTCGCCACTTGCGATTAGTTTTTGAGAATTTTTAATCCATTTTACCAACCAAGCTTCTTCTCTTCTTTTATGTACATCCTTTAAGGCTGGGCCAACCACTTTTTCATTGATGGCATGGCAAGAGGTACAATTTGCCTGAAAAAGCGTCTTTCCTTCTTCTGCTGATTGGGCAAAAAGGTTAGAAATCATAGAAAACGTTAGCGCTATTAATAAGGCAGTTTTCGGTAACAGTTTGAAAATCTTCATCTTTTTTAGATTATTGATAGGATTACAGTTAGGTTAAATTGCGGTGCAATATAGTAAAGTAATTTTTTTGCAATACTTCATTTTTTAAACAAAGCATTTTTTTTTGAAATTAACCTTAAAAAATCCTGCATATGTATTGAACATGAGAGTTTTTCTAAGGTTTTAATTTTTTAATTTTTTTACAGAATAAGCCTACATTGGGGTTTTGTAGATAACTGGTTTATCTAAATTCCCGCTTTTAGGTTTGTTTTTTGGTTTAATATCCTCAGGCTTCAAAATTGCCTTATACTTAATAGAATCTTGCTTAGTGAGTGTCCTTAAGTTTGCAATACTATCTAATTGCCTTCTCATTGGGTTGTTTTCGTTTCCTACGCTTGAAGTAGCTGGTTTAAAAGTTGGTTCTAATCCGCTTAATATAATGCGTGCGCCAAAATCTTTAGATTCCTTTGATCTTGGGGCTATCAATACATATTGGTTGTTTTTTGAAAAACACAATTCTTTAACCCCTATTTGCTCATCATTCCACTTACTGATTAGTTTTCCAGTTTCTGTTTCCCAAACCCTAACAGAGCCGTCATTGCAGCCTGTTACGCAATATTTGCTATCATCTGTAAAGCCAACCGAAGTAACCTTCCAACATTCTGTATTGAGCACAAAAAGTGTTTTCATTGTCTTTAAATCCCAAATTCTAGCGCTTTTATCATTTGAACCACTAATGAGGTACTTATTATTAGCGCTCATTGCTAAACAATTTACAACATCAGTATGTCCGTCTAAAGTTCTTACCAAGGCTCCAGTGGCTAACCCGAAAATTTTAATTTGTGGGTCGCTGTGTGCGATAAAGATATTTGCAGGAGTAGGACTCAAACATATGTCTTGTATTGAATTGCCTGTTAAATAGTGTCTTACAGACTTTTTGCCATTTAAATCCCAAATGATAAGCTTTCCGTCTTTGTCACCGCTAAATAAATATTTTCCTCCTCTGTCAAAAATCACCGAATGTACTGCAGTTTCATGTTTGTTATTACCTACTTCATTTAATGGAACAAATCGATACAAGCTGTCATATAACCTAACTGTTTGGTCGCTAGAGCCACTTGCAAACATGTTTCCTGCAAAATTATACGCTAAACTATTTACCGGGGCTTGGTGTCCTAGTAATTTTTGAACCAAGTTAAAAGGACTATCAGCTTGGTATATCAAAATTTCATTGTCCCAGCCCGCAACAGCCATGCGTTTATATTTATTTGGACTCATTGCACAGGTGTTAAGATCATTTCTTGCACCCTGCAAAATTATCGAGGTTATTTCTTTCGTGTCTTGAGCAAACGTCGGGGTTTGGTTCAAGCCGAGAAATAGAAATAGGATTGAATAGAAATAGTTGCGCATGCTGCAAAAATACTTAAATCAATCACTTAACAAACATGCTTTTATAGAAAAAACTTTAGCAGCACAATAATAAAACCATATAAAAAGGTAGATAAAATAACTCCACGACTTGCAAAAAGCTTATCAAAATGCAAAAAGGAGAAGAAAATTCCTAGGTTTATTACGCAACAAAGTGCCAATAATGGCGAGAGTAATTTTTGTTTAACTGCCAGATTTAGAAATACATCTAGAGAAGAGGTGCTAAAGTTGAAAAGATAGAAAATATAAATTACGATACTTGGTGCAATGACACCGCAAACAAAACCAACAATCATGTTATCTAGCCATCCAAACTTCATAAAAAAACGCTATTTATTAGTGCAAATAACACCAATTCTTATGGATTTATTGTCCATTGATGCAAATAGGAAATGGCATTATGAGCAGTAAGATCGAATTGAACAGGAACTATGGAAGCAAAACCATTGGCAAGCGCCCATTCATCGGTATCTTCTCCTTTATCAAAATTTACAAATTTGCCAGTGAGCCAATAATAACTTTTACCTGTTGGGTCTTTTCTTTCATCGAAATCTTCTTCCCATTTAGCCCATGCTTGGCGGCAGATTTTAACTCCTTTGAAATCTTCTTCCCCTATTTTAGGAATATTGACATTAAGCAAAACGCCTTGAGGTAAACCGTTTTTCAGGATGTTTTCTGCAACATTACCTGCAATTTTACCCGCCAATGAAAAGTCGGCATCTATTGAAAAATCACAAAGGCTAAAACCAACGGATGGAATGCCTTCAATGGCGCCTTCAACGGCTGCGCTCATGGTGCCGCTATACAAAATATTAATGGAACTATTTGATCCATGGTTGATACCTGAAACCAACAAATCTGGTTTCCGATGTAATACTTTATCAACCGCGATTTTTACGCAATCTGCTGGTGTGCCGCTGCATTGGTAGGCCAATAAAGGTTCATAAATGGGTGTTCTTTCTAGTCTAAGCGGTTTCGAAATAGTTACTGCATGTCCCATAGCACTTTGAGGGCTATCAGGCGCAACAATTACAACATCGCCAAGGTGCTTTACGGCTGCAATCAAATTTCTGATTCCAGGAGCACTGATGCCGTCGTCGTTGGTTACTAAAATTAAGGGTTTGTCTGACATAATTTTTAAAATGGAACTTGACCAGAAAATTCTACAGCATCTTCATCATTGTTAAGCTTAGAGCTTATAGTAATAAAGCCAGGGTTATCTGGTATTTGGTTTGAACCTATATTGCTGAAAGCGTCCTCGTTAAGGTCGGTAAATTTTGTAAAATCGTTGATAAATCTAAGGCGAATATTTTCTAAGGCGCCATGTCTATTCTTGGCAATAATTACTTCTGCTTGGCCATTGGTTGGTTCTCCATCTTCCCATTCAGCCAATTGGTAATACTCTGGACGATAGATAAACATTACCATATCTGCATCTTGCTCAATGGAGCCAGATTCACGAAGGTCTGAAAGCATGGGTCTGTTTGAACCACCAGTTCTTCTCTCGGTCATACGACTCAACTGTGAAAGCGCAATTACAGGTACATCTAATTCTTTAGCAAGCGCTTTAAGCGACCTTGAAATAAAACTTACTTCTTGTTCACGATTTCCATTTTTATTGTTACCATCATCTCCGCGCATTAGCTGCAAGTAATCGATGAGCACCATTTGAATATTATTTTGTTGTTTCAAACGACGGCATTTTGCGCGTAATTCAAAAACGGAAAGGGCAGGGGTATCATCAATAAAAATGGGCGCTTCGCTGAGGCGGGCAATTTTGGAATTTAGTTGTGCCCATTCATAATCTTGTAATTCTCCTGTTCTTAATTTGTGCCCATGAATTTCTGCTTCAGAACTTATCATCCTGCTCACCATTTGTTTGTTACCCATTTCTAAAGAGAAAATGGCGATGGCTCTTGGCTTTTCTCCAACATTTAAACTTTCTAAGGAAGCATTTCTAGCCACACTTAAGGCAAATGCTGTTTTACCCATACCAGGACGAGCAGCCACAATGATTAAATCTGATTTTTGGAAACCAGCAGTTAATCTATCCAATTTTGAAAAACCAGATGGGACACCTGTGAATTTTCCAGTTTTATGTTTAAGGTCTTCAATATCTTTTAAGGTATCGATGATAACCTTTTTCATGCTCTGCATGGCCTTTTTGATATTGCCTTGCGAAAGTTCAAATAGTTTTCTTTCAGCACTATCAAGTAAATCAAAAGCATCTGAGTCATCTTCGTATGCTTCTGTTTGTATTTCCCCAGATATTCTTATTAATTCTCTTTGGAGGTATTTTTCAGCAACAATTCTAGCGTGATATTCAATATTAGCTGCTGAAGCAATTCTATTGGTAAGTTGTGTTATATAAAAAGCACCTCCAACTAAATCTAATTCACCTTTTTTGCGCAAATCAGCTGTCACCGTAAGGATATCGATTGGTTGGGCATTAATGGCTAAATCCCTAATCGATTTATAAATAATGGCATGGGATTCTTTGTAGAAACTTTCTGGTAAAAGAATTTCTCCAATTTGCGTGATTGCATGTTTCTCTAACATGAGCGCGCCCAAAACTGCTTCCTCCAATTCTATTGCTTGCGGGGGAATCTTTGAACCTTCAATAAAATGATTAATTTGCTTGGTAAAGGGTTTCCTTTTCTTCGTATTCGTTCTGTCTTCTGTCATATCTCTTAAACCGTTTCGGAAGATAGCTACTCTTGTCCGAAATTTGAAGCTTATTTTTCTTTTCAACAGATGATTTATGAATTAGGAAAACTTGTTGATAAGCTGCTTTAAAATAAATAATCATTTGAGCATCAATAAACACTTTTCCACATGTATTGTCTTGGTTCAAACCTAAACCACTGAATGCCACTTAAGGTATAATGGCATTAGAAAGCAGAAGGATTTTTTTTAACAAAGATTGGGAATAATTTGGTTAATTTGTTTTCAATAAAGAACAAATAATAAGTGCCAGCAGATAGTATAATGGAATATGAAAGATTGATTGGTGATTTAAAGGCCAAAAGGTTCAAACCAATCTATCTATTGCATGGTGATGAGTCTTATTTTATTGATCAAATTGTAGACTATATTGAAAACAATGCTTTAAATGACATGGAAAAAGCATTTAATCAAAGCATACTTTATGCAAGGGATATTGAAATAGGGGATGTTATAGAAAGCGCCAGACGCTATCCTATGATGGCAAGTCATCAGGTGATAATTGTAAAGGAAGCGCAGGTTTATAAAAAATTAGATGATTTTGAAGCCTACTTTGAAAATCCAGTTCCAACTACAATTTTAGTAATTGCTGTAAAAGGCAAAAAGGTAGATGGTAGGAGTAAGCTATATAAGTTGGCTCAAAAATATGTTTCATTTGAATCTAAGAAGTTATATGAAGATAGTGAATTGCCTAGATGGATTAGGCATTATTTTAAAGATAGAAAAAAGGAAATAAGCGAAAGCAATTGCATGTTAATTGCCGACCACGTAGGCAGTGATTTATCTAAGTTGGCCAACGAGTTGGATAAATTATTGATAAATGTTGAAAATGAAACAGAGATTTCTGAAGTTTTAATTGAACAACAAATTGGAATTAGCAAAGACTTTAATGTTTTTGAATTAATGTCTGCCATTGCGCATAGAAATTCGAAACGTGTATTTTTTATCAACCATCATTTAAGTAGTAATAAAGATTTTTCTATAATTCCTTTGCTGACGCAGTTTAATAGCTTTTTTATGAAAGCTATAATTATGAAACAGCAAAATATACGTGACCAAAAAGCCATGGCGGCTATGGGTGTTAGGTTCCCACAATCTAAGGAATATGAAAAATTATTAGCCAATTATGGTGTTTTGGAGTTAGAAAAAATTATTGCCCTGGTGGCTGAATATGATTTAAAAAGCAAGGGATATAACCAGAATAATGTTGACGATAGCGAGTTAATGAAAGAGTTTTTATTTAAAATTCTTTACAGACCGCATCTTGAACCTATGTAAAGTATTCGAAAGCGGTTTGCATTTTTTACCGAATTCACTACTTTTGACAAAACAAGCTTAATAACCTTAAATTAATATACAATGAAAAAAATCTACTTAATGGCCCTTACAGCCCTTTCTGGTATTGCCTTTGCGCAAACCCCAAAGGTACTAAACGGACCAAATGTGGCACGTCAAGCAACTAAAGTAACAGAAGCAGAACAAGCTGCTCCAACCAAAACTTTTCCTAAATCTGATTTCACTTATCGTACTTTAGGAAAAAAATCCTTTTTAAATAAAGTTGGTGAAACTCAAAATGACCAACAAACAAACGCATCTATCTATCGCCGCGTTCAATTATTGCCTAACGGAAAAGTATCTTTAACTTGGACAACAAGTGGTGATCCAGCTCCTTATGCTACGCGTGGTGCTGGGTATAACCATTTCAATGGAACTACTTGGGGACCAGTTTCTTCAAATCGTATAGATGTAGAAAGAGCAGGTTTTCCTTGCTATGTTTACAATCCTACAACCAACGAAGAAATTATTACTTCTCATATAGTTAAAGCTGGTACAGGTAATGCAGGTGGAATATTGATGAACCGTAAAGTTGGCGTTGGTCCTGGAAATTGGACTTCAACAACTGTTCTTGATACTACAGCAACAATTCCTGGTTTATTGTGGGCTCAAACAGCCATCTCTGGTGATTATATGATTGTAATCGGTTCTTACACTGATTCTTCAGAAACTCAACCTAACCGTGTGGTTAAAAATGGTGTACGTACACCACAGGTTTATTCTCGTTACCAATTTAGTACAAACACTTGGTTGGTTAAAAATGCATGCCTTCCAACATATGATAACTCGCGTTATTATGCTGGTGGTGGTGATAACTATAGCATTGATGCAAATGGCTCAAATGTGGCTATTCTGATTGGAGGTTTAACTGATGATTTATCTTTATACAAATCTTCTGATGCTGGTGCAACTTGGGCAAGAACAATTATTGATTCATTCCCTGTTCCAGCTTACAACTACAAGACTTTATTTGACACTGCTTTTTCAAATGATGGTTCAGTACATGTAACACTAGACAATAGTGGCAAAGCACATTGCTTTTGGTCTAGAGCGCGTGTTTTGGACGATAATACAGATGATAATAATGTTACCTATTTCCCTGGTCAAAATGCTATTTTATATTGGAATGAGTCTATGCTAGTTGATTCGGCTAAGGTTATTGCAGGTATGCCAGATGAAAATAATAACAATGAATTAGACCTTGCTACTAGCTGGAATGAAGCTGGTGCACGTTATGGTAATCACTCCATCCCAACTATGCCATTTGCTGCAATCTCAGACAATGGTATCATTTACTTAACCTATTCTTCATTAACAGAAGATGATATTAGTTCTGATAGCAAGAACTTCCGCGATGTTTATTGCACTTTCTCAGCAGATGGCGGAACAACTTGGAGCGGAATTACAAACTTAACTGGTTGGATTGGTATCAATTTTGAACAAGTTTTTCCGTCTGTTTCTAAGAAAATGGATGGCCGTTTACACCTTACTTTCCTTCAAAAGACTTCTATTGGACGTTATGATGCTACCAATAACCCAGGAGCTGCTGGAACACATGATATTATGTATTTGGTAATTGATACAGCAGATTTAACCGCTGGTGTTACTGCATTAGCTAAATATAACAGTGAATCATTTATGGTTGGTCAAAACTATCCTAACCCATTTAACACAACAACTAATATTCCTGTTAGCTTCAAGCATAACACTTCTGCTTCAATTAGCATTGTTGACGTTACTGGCAAACTTGTTTATAGCCAATCATACCAAAATATTCCTGCTGGAAATGCAGATATCGAAGTAAGCTTAAGCAATATTAATACTGGTATTTACTTCTACACAGTAGAAGCTGAAGGTATTAAAGTTACTCGCAAAATGATTGTTGAATAATATCATTGTTATTCATCTTAAAAAAGGCAACCTTTGGTTGCCTTTTTTATTTTACGGCAATGCAGCAACACAAAGAATCTTTTAGAATTCAATCCATTGTATTAATCACTGGCCTCATTTTAATGATTGTTAAATTTGTGGCGCACCTTATTACAGGCAGTAATGCAATTTTAAGTGATGCGCTTGAGTCAATAATCAATGTGGCAGCTGGCGCTTTTGCACTTTATAGTATTAGAATGGCTGGCCGTCCAAAAGATACAAATCATCCTTATGGACATGGGAAAATTGAATTTGTATCGGTAGGTTTTGAAGGAGGCTTAATTGTTTTGGCAGCCATATATATATTATTTGAAGCCATTCATTCATTTATCACTCCTACAAGCATACAATCCTTAGACATTGGTATTTGGCTCACATTTGGTTCAGGAATAGTTAATTTAATATTGGCATTGATTCTTATGCATTATGGAAGAAAAAACAACTCCAATGCTATGGTTGCTGATGGTAAGCATTTGCTAACAGATACCTATACTTCTGCTGGATTGATTCTTGGTTTGGTATTGGTTTATTTTACTAATTTACTTTGGATAGACTCTCTAGTTGCCTTGCTTATGGGAGTAGTAATTTTGGTAACTGGTTTAAAGTTAATTAGACATTCCTTATCTGGCTTACTTGATGAAGCCGACGAAGAAATTATCAAAGGGATTATAGTTTCCTTAAATGAAGTCAGAAAGCCAGAATGGATAGATGTTCATAATCTTAGAGTGGTTAAACATGGTGCAAATTATCATATAGATGCACATGTAACTTTACCTTGGTATTGGACTTTAGAAAAAGCCCATGAAGAACTGCATAATTTAGAAATGATTATTGAAAAACATTTTAATAATGAAACAGAGTTATTCATTCATGCTGACCCATGTGTTACAACCTCATGCGCGGTGTGCGAACTTGCAAACTGTTCAGAAAGAAAAGAGGTGTTTTCAAATAAAATAATATGGAATCTCGATTCCATCATTACCAATCAAAAACACAAGCTTAATTAAAGATTTTTCCTGGGTTAAGAATGCCTTTTGGGTCAAATGCTGCTTTGATATTTTTCATCAATTGTAGCTGGTGCGCTGGCATTACAATTGGCATGTATTTTTGTTGAACCAAACCAATACCATGTTCACCACTAATTGTTCCTTTAAGTTTTTTACATAACTCAAATATCTCAATGATGGCTAAGTTAATTTCATGGTTCCAAAAATCGTCGCTCAATTGGTCTTTAAGGATGTTTACGTGCAAATTTCCATCACCAGCATGTCCATAACAAACTGTTCTAAAGCCATATCTGCTAGCAATTTCTTTTACGCCTTTAAATAGTTCTGGTAATTCGGCGCGCGGCACAACTGTATCTTCTTCTTTGTAGGTATTATTATGTTTGGTAGCCTCGCCAATGCTTCTTCTAAGCTTCCAGTAGTATTCTTTTTGGGCTGCAGTTTCTGCAAACAATACATCTATTGCTTGATGATTATACAATACCTCACTAATGGTTTCACATTCTTGCATCATAGCTGTGTAATCATTACCATCTACTTCTATTAAAAGGTAGGCTCCAATTTCCTCCGCAATAGGGAATGAGATATTCAATAAATTAGCAGCCAATCTAAAACCATCTGGTTCAATAAATTCACAAGCAGATGGATTGGCGCCTGCTCTAAATATGCCACTAACGGCTTCGCAAGCCTTTTCTGGCGATGCAAAAGGAGCAAATAATAGCAAAGTGTTTTTAGGCAAAGGCAGCACCTTCAATACCATTTTGGTAACTACGCCTAAGGTTCCTTCACTCCCAATCATCAATTGGGTAAGGTTATAACCAGTAGAAAATTTAAGTGTATTTGCACCCGTTTCTATGATATCGCCATTGGCTAAAACCACTTCTAGGTTCAAAACGTAATCTCTTGTGGTACCGTATTTTACTGCTCTTGGCCCACCACTACTATGTGCCACATTGCCGCCTAAAAAGCATGAGCCTTTGCTTGCAGGATCAGGCGGGTAAAACAACTCTTTTTCCTTCAAAACATTTTGTAAAGCCTCATTAATTACTCCGGGCTCTACATGAACTTGAAAGTTGCGTTCATCAATTTCAATGATATTATTGAAACGTTCCATGCTTAAGCTCACACCACCCATAATTGGCAAGGAACCTCCACTCAGCCCTGTACCGGCTCCTCTTGGGGTCACACATATATTTTGCGAATTACAATAGGTTAAAATTGATGCTACTTCTGCAGTTGTATTTGGTTTTAAAACCACTTCAGGAAAATAACATAAATCTTCAGTATAATCTTTGGCATTTTTGGCTAAATCATCCTGGTTTGTAAGCACATATTCTGGTCCTAAAATACCGCTAAAGTAATTAATATCTGTTCCGTCCAGCTTTTTAAATGTCATGGTTCAAATATGCTTTTTTTTTTATTAGGTTTGAACCAAACATCGATTATGAAAAAATATTTTATACTTTTATTTTTTACCACCTGCATCGTCTTTGGTTCAAACAGCCAAACAAAAATAACCTTGGAAGACATTTGGACCAAAGGAACGTTTTCTGCTCGTGGGGTTGCGGGATTCAATTCACTAAACGATGGTAGGTATTATTGTAATTTAGACGAGGAACAAAACTTATTGCGATATGCTTTTGCAAGTGGAGAGGTAGTAGATACTTTGGTGAAAATAAGAGATGTTAAAAAGGCAAATGGCGGTTTGAACCTAAGCATTGCTAACTTTTCATTTAGTGACGATGAATCAAAATTATTGATTGCAACCCAAACTGAAAGTATTTACAGACATAGTAGTAAAAGTGTATTTTATGTTTACGATTTAAACAAGAAAACACTTATCAATCCAATAAAGGATATGGTTCGTTATGCTACATTTTCACCTGATGCTTCTAAGTTGGCATTTGTAAGAGATAACGATTTATACTATTATGATTTTAGGTTGAACCAAGAAATTAGAATTACCAAAGATGGCAAGGAAAATTCGGTTATCAATGGAGCAACGGATTGGGTGTATGAGGAAGAATTTGCGATTTGGAAAGGTTTTGCCTGGAATGGCAATGGAGATAAGATTGCTTTCTATCGTTTTGACGAGAGCAAAGTTCCTCAATTTGAAATGACCATCTATGGAAGCTTATACCCTAAGCAAGAAAAGTTTAAATACCCAAAGGCAGGTGAGTCAAACTCATTGGTGAATATTTTTGTATACGACTTAAAAACAGAGCTCATAACCGAAATTGAAACAGGGAAGGAAACCGATATTTACTTGCCAAGGATGCAATGGACGCAAAACAGTGAAGTACTTTGTGTACAACGCTTAAATAGATTGCAAAATAAATTAGACCTGTTGTTGGCTGATGCAAAAAACGGGAAGTCGAAGGTGATTTACACAGAAACTAATGCATATTATATTGACATTACTGATAACCTTAGTTTTTTAAAGGATGGAAAGTCTTTTGTTTTTACCAGTGAGCGCGATGGGTTCAACCATATTTATTTATTTGATTTAAATGGAAAGCTTCAAAAGCAGTTAACAAAAGGCAATTATGATGTGGATGAGTTTTTTGGAGTGGACGAAAAAAATAAGCTAGTGTATTATACTTCCGCTGAAGTAAATGCTGCAGAACGTTATGTTTATGCAATCGGATTAAATGGTAAAAATAAAGTTAAACTTAGCATAGGTAAAGGTTGGAACAATGCTTATTTCAATTCTGATTTTTCTTATTTCCTTAATGTTTACAGTAACATTAATACGCCTCCAGTTTATAATTTGTTAAATAGAAAGGGAGAAACCATCAGAGTTTTAGAAGACAATAGCGTTTTAAGAGAAAAATTAAAAACGTATTCAATTTCTAAAGCGGGTTTTGCCGAAATGCAAAATGAGGTTGGAGACAAAATGAATTACTTTAGTATTTTACCAATGGGTTTTGATACCACTAAAAAGTATCCAGTTTTGATGTATGTATATGGCGGTCCGGGTAGCCAAACCGTAATGAACAGATGGAGTGGTGGAAATTATTTTTGGTATCAATTGTTGGCTCAACAAGGATATATCATAGTATCTGTAGATGGCAGAGGAACTGGTTTTAAAGGAGAGAAATATAAAAAATGTACTTACCTAAACTTAGGCAAGTTTGAAATAGAAGATCAGATTTATGCTGCAAAGCAACTGGCTAAACTCCCTTTTGTGGACGCAAACCGAATGGGTATTTGGGGCTGGAGCTTTGGTGGTTATATGGCAGGCCTTGGCATTAGCAAAGGCAATGATGTATTTAAGGCTGCAATTTCTGTAGCGCCTGTTACCAATTGGCGTTATTACGACAATATATATACCGAGCGTTTTATGCGCACACCGCAAGAAAACGGGCAAAATTATGATGATAATTCGCCTATGAACCATGTAGAGAAAATCAAAGGAAACTATTTACTTATTCATGGTACAGCAGATGATAATGTGCATTTTCAGAATGCTGTAGAAATGGTGGATCAAATGATAAGAAAAGGAGTGAAGTTTGATTCAGAATTTTACCCAAATAAAAACCATGGTATTGGAGGAAGCAAAACGCGTTTGCATTTGTATGAGCGAATGACAAGGTTTTTGGTTGAGAAATTATAAGGAGACCATGGTCCATAGACCTCAGTCCATAGATTGAACCTAAAGACTTCATCACAAGTTAAACTCGTTTTAACGGATCTATCCGGAAAAGTGTTGTTGAATAAGGAAATCCAAGTGCTTTCTGGTTTGTCGAGCGAAAGTATCAACCTGAGCGAATTGCAGCCAGCGCTTTATCTGCTGCATATTCAAACCAATGAAGGGTTTAGAACAGTTAAGGTAATTAAGAATTAGCGAATAGTGGTCATCCTAGTTAAATGGTGTAAAAACCAATTTGAAGGAAAAACAGCATGCTCACCAACAATTAAAAATAGGTTTTGACAGCAAATTCAAATTGATTCATAAATATTATTTTGAAATTTGAAATGTTGTTTTGTTCATAAAACAGAAGCATCGCTTTTTTATACTCAATTGAATCAACAGTTCTAAATGAAAGTGGGCAATAGTTTTGGCTCATTAGAATTGCATTGCTCACAATTCTTGCCGTCCTTTTGTTCCCATCCATAAATGGTTGTATATATGAAATAAGGACTAATGCTAAGAATGCTTTTTCAAAAACATTTGTTTTCAAGTTTATTAAATCACAAGTATTTTGTAACGCCTCACGTATTTGAAATTCATTATCCAATGGCTTGTAGTTAGTGCCTGATATCCCAATTCGTCTTTTTCTTAAATTTCTTTCAACGCCTAATTCTTTTACTAAAATACTGTGAATATCTTCGATTTTGGAGACGCTAATCGGGTTTAGGTAATTTAGATTTCCAATGATGAAATCTAAAGCTTCTTTATGATTTAAGAGCATCGAAGCTTCTTCTTTTGTTTTTCCTGCTGCTGTTTCTTTTTCTTTAAGAAGCTTTTCGGTTTCTAACAACGAGTAAGTATTTCCTTCAATTTGTGATGATTTCCAACTTAAGTCAATGGCTAATCGTTCAAATTCTTTTTTATAATCATTTATAGATAATTGTGAGATGTTTTTTGTGAATTCATTATGGAATTCATTTAGATTTTGAAGTTCATTTTCACTAAAAATACTATGATTTGCAAAAACTTTATTTATGATTTCTAAATTGTATGTTTCAATTATTTCCCTGTCGTCAATTTCATTTTCATAATATGCTTTTATATCAATTGGTTGAATTAACTTGTGGGATGGAGAAATAGAATATTTTGTTGCTTTTGCTAAACCTTGAACCGATAAGAAGTTTTCTTCAACTAGTTTTCCCAAGATCCTTTTAATTGTAGCATAACTAGCAGAAATATTGCCATTAACAAATATTTCCCTTGAAGAAATTGGTCCATTTTTTTCAATAAACTCAATGACCTGATTTTCTCTATTATTTAGCATGTGTATTGAATTGGCTCACAATAATAGCATTTTGAGCTCAATTGGGGCGCTTTGGTGTTCTAAATGATGTTATGAATTGAGCCAATTCGATATTCAAGCTAGCATCTTTTACTACGCAATGATAATTCCAATGTTTATTTGGGTGTTATTAAAAATGCGCCTTCTCCTGTCTTGCAGGATAAGTTTTAATTAGTTCAAAGTTTATTAACCTAACTTCTTGCCTAATTATTGATACTAAAAAGAAATTAATATGTAAAACTAATTTTCAGAAACTATTCTATGAAAACAAAACCATATTTATACCTCAAACAAGTAATAAGAAAGAATTTGTTATTATCTAATGGATATAAGTTATGACTAGGTATAAAGGTTGATTGTTTCTTTTCAACGTCTTCTTCTAAAATCTTTTTAACCATTAGATTTGTATCAAGCTGAGCAAGATTTAGCAAAATATTTCCAATTTCATTTTGATATACTAAATAAAGCATCCCATTTTTAATATAAGAGGCTACACCTTTTGTATGATATTGTCTCTTTCTAATACTAGTTTGAATCGATTGGTTATTTCCAAATAATTTGGCCAGAACCAAGTTGTCATGGCTGTCAGTTGCGCCTTTATCAGTCTGATACAAATAATGCTTTTCTGCAATCAAAAAATACTCTTTATTGATTTCGTGAAGCCCTAAAATCTCTAATTTATCTAAATCTGCATTTTTTCCTTCAATTGTTTTTACCTTTTCATTAAAAGTTGCAATTTTTTGGTCAATGATTGATAAATCATTCAAGCTTATTTTGAAAACATTGCACCCTTCCGCATCCGATTTTCTTTCAAACTGTGAAAGTTTATTTTTTGCTACTTTCCCATTGAATAAAGTTGAAACTAGTAAAGCATTTTTTTCGTCATTCAAACAAGAAAAGGTGCCAAAATTTTCTTTATTGTTGATTTCCAATTTTAAAGTAGCTACTTCTTCAGCATTGATTTTGTATTGCTGCAAAGTTATAGGTGCCTTATCTTTTTGCACGGTTATTAAGTCTCCATTTTCCATGAGATAATAATCCAAATTTGAACTGGTTACGTTCCAATTAGAAAAGTCAACTACAACATAATTGTTTAAGGAATATTCTTTTAATAAATTAAGGTTTTCTAAATCAAAAACCCAGAATTTCTTATGCCCTGCTACTCCCAATAATTTATTATTACTACTATGAAAAAATCTAAAATCCAAAGTTAATTCACCTTTTGATGTAATTGTAATTGCCTTCTTTGATTCCTTACAAAGTACTTTATTATCGAGCGAACCTCCATCTTTGTTAAATTTTTCAATAGTTAGCGTGTTTTCTTCTATTTTCTTTTCAACGGTTGAATTTTGACTTAAATAGAATATTTCGTTTTTGTAGATAAATCCGTAATGCCCATAAACATTCTCTAAGTCCCGTTTAACGGTTTTTAAGTCGTTAGAGAATACAGTGGTATTTCTAATGAGTTCTTTACCTGAGCCCCTATCAAATTTTATATAATGTTCATCATTAATTTTACCTAAATATTTCCCACCTTGGCAATATTCTGATTTGAAGGCTGGGCTAAGTGTTATTTTTTGGGCCTTAGAAATTAAGGTAAGGCAAGATAGAAATATGAATATGTAATTAATTTTCATAGCTAAGTTTAATTTTAGTTTATAGTTTTTGGTTCGATTAATATTTTTTATGTAAGCCTAATTCTCCCCAAACACTCTTTGCAAAATTTCACTCACCCTATGCAAAGGGTCTCTTCTAATTTTTCTTTCTTCATCACCCACTTTTACAAATAAGCCATCCAACGCTTTTTCAGTAACATGTTGGCTCAATGAATTGGTTTTTATCTCTGGCCAAAGGATGCCGCCTAGGGATGCATTGTTATATGCATTGATTAAGTCGCCATAGGCTTTTTCTGCTGAGGTATTTAGTAATAAAGGTTTGCTTAAAGAAGTTTGGATTTTTGGTTTGAATAAATCAGTTAAAGGAGTTCTTGTTTTGGAAGAAAGATACACAGTAGCCGCAGTATCTCCACCTTCTAAAATGGTGAACCCATCTGCTATGCTTATACCTGTAATGGCTGAAACAAAAATTGATTTTGCTTCTGGTGCCGCATCTTCAGCAGCACGATTAATGGCAAGCACTGCGTTATCTAAAAGAATTTGTCCGCCTGGAATGCTACTTAAAACATTATATACAGGCTCTGCTTCTTTTGGCAAAAGAATTTTAACAAACTGATCTTTATAATAACCATCTGCAACAGAAAGGTTGGAAACGGAAGTATCTGTGCCAACTTGTAGTGCCTCTTTTAGTCCTAAGACTACTTCATCATTGGTTAATCCAAGGTCTTCTAAAATCTTTGAAGCCTCTGCACAAGATTGAATACTCAAAAAAGAAATTGCCATTAGGGCCATTAAAAAGATGTTTCTTAGTTTTTTCATGATTCAAAAATAGGGAATTTAACCAAATTTGAAAAAGTGCTAACAATACATATATTGCGTCTTTAACAATACATATATGAGTCAACCAATACAAACAAGAACAGACCACCCAAAAGGGCTCTATTTTTTGTTTTTTACAGAAATGTGGGAGCGTTTTAGTTATTATGGTATGCGTGCCATTTTTATCCTTTTCATGACCAAAGTGTTAATGATGCAGGATGCAGATGCTTCAGAAATTTATGGAAGTTATACAGGTTTGGTTTATTTAACCCCGCTTTTAGGAGGTTACTTATGCGATAAGTTCTTAGGGAATCGTCGTAGTATAATTTTAGGTGGAATTCTTATGGCATTTGGTCAGTTTTTGATGTTTTTAAGTGCCTCTACGGGTGGTGGCCCTTCGGCTGTGTCTATCATGTGGGCTGGTTTAACTGCTATCATTATTGGTAATGGCTTTTTTAAACCAAATATCTCTACTATGGTGGGTCAATTATATCCTGCAGGTGACCGCAGAATTGATAGTGCCTTTACCATTTTTTACATGGGAATTAACCTAGGAGCATTTTTCTCGCCTTTAGTATGTGGTTCAATGGATTTTAAATACGGTTTCTTGGCAGCTTGTATCGGAATGGTAGTAAGTTTGGTAACCTTCATTCTCTACCAAAAGAAATACCTTATTTCAGAAGAAGGTAAGGAAATTGGTTTACCTGTACAAAAATTAGATTTCAAAAGTATTGGAATGATCATAGGTTCAATTGCGATTATTTTCTTTATGCTTAATTTCAAGCAAATGTTTAAAAGTGACATTGAAATTATCAGTTATCTTATTTACGGTGCAATGGTTGCCATGCCCATCATTATTTTAAGCGATAAAAGTTTGAACACCATTGAAAGAAAAAGAATCATTGTAATTTTTATTTTGGCCTTTTTTGTTATCTTCTTTTGGGGAGCCTTCGAACAAGCTGGAGCCTCACTTACCTTATTTGCAGACAGACAAACAGACCGTATGTTAATGGGTTGGGAAATGCCTGCATCGTATTTCCAATCTATCAATCCTTTGGCTGTTATTATTTTAGCACCAGTGCTTACGATAGTTTGGGGATTTTTATATAGCAGAAAATTAGAACCATCTTCTCCAAAGAAAATGGCGCTTGGACTTTTATTAGTTGCCTTAGGATACGTAGTTATTGCAATTGCTGTTAAAGGATTAGGCCTTGGCGATAAAGTGAGCATGATGTGGTTAATTTCTTTATATGTAATTCACTCTATTGGAGAGTTATGTTTGTCGCCAATTGGTTTATCCATGGTTTCCAAATTAGCGCCTCTAAGATTATCATCGCTTATGATGGGAACTTGGTTTTTAGCCAATGCTGCTGCCAATAAATTTGCTGGAACATTGAGTGCTTTAATTCCACCTTCTGGAGATATCGACCCAAGTGTTCCTGTTAAGTACCCTAGCATCATTGGTTTTGAAATTACCAATTTATATGAATTCTTTATGGTGTTTATTGTAATGACCGGAATTTCTGCTGGCATTTTGTTTATCCTAAGTTCTTGGTTGCAAAAAATGATGAACGAAAACCATAACGAATTTAAACCCGATATGGATGCACATTAATTTGTCATGAGCCAATTAACTTTATCAGAAATACAAAATTTTAAAGGCAAGTACCCCAAGCAATTGTGGTACTTGTTTTTTAGTGAAATGTGGGAGCGATTCAGCTTCTATGGCATGCGCGGTATGCTTATCATTTTTATGGTGAGCAAACTTAACATGAACTCAGAGGTGGCAAATCTGCAATATGGCGCAACCCAAGCTTTTGTCTATGCATTCACTTTTGTGGGTGGCATGTTTGCTGATAAGATTTTAGGGTATAGAAAATCCCTATTTTGGGGCGGTATTTTAATGATTATTGGAAGTATTATTTTGGCGGTTGACCCAACACGGTTTTTCTTTACCGGAATTGGTTTTACAATTATTGGCACTGGCTTTTTTAAACCCAATATTTCTACTATCGTTGGTAAACTATATGCCGAAGGAGATTCAAGAACCGATGCAGGTTTTTCTCTTTTCTATGCTGGAGTTAACCTTGGTGCGCTCATTGGCGGTTATTTATGTATAGCTGTAGCCAATGGTAACCTGTTAGAAAATATTGTTCCGATTGCCTTGCGGTGGAATGTAGCCTTTGGTTTTGCCTCTGTAGTAATGGTAATTAGCTTACTCACCTTTGTAAATACCCAAAAAAGTTTAGGAGAAATAGGGGAGTCGCCTTTGCAAGACTTACCCAAAAATAAAAAGAACCTGTATGAGTGGTTAACCTTTGCAGGCTCGATTGCATTTATTCCAGTAGTGATATTAATGGTTTCTAATGCTGAATATACTGATTTATTCATGAAAATTATTGGCCCGTTTTCTTTGTTGTATTTGTTTTATGAAATGAAAAATTTCAATGCCAAAGAAAATAAAAAGCTTTTGGCTGCCTTGGTATTTATCTTATTCTCTATTTTGTTTTGGGCCTTTTTTGAACAAAGCGGAGGCTCATTAAGCTTGTTTGCTGCCAATAATTTAAACAATGAATTGTTAGGCGTTAAGCTTGACCCAAATGGCATTAACAATTCCGCCAACTCGTTTTTTGTGATTGCCTTTGCTGCCTTAGTTGGTATCCTTTGGATATGGATGGCAAAACGCAAAATAGAACCTAATACTGTTGTTAAATTTGGACTTGGTTTTCTTTTCTTGGCAGGTGGTTTTTATGTGTTTTATCAAACCCAATTCTTTGCCAATGAAAATGGTATTACCTCTTTAAATCTATTTGCTTTTGGTTGGTTTATCATCACATTTGGAGAGCTTTGTTTATCTCCAATTGGTATGTCTATTATGACAAAATTGTCTCCTCAAAAGTTACAAGCAGTAATGATGGGAATGTGGTTTTTGGCTAGCGCTTATGGACAATATTTAGCCGGAATCTTAGGAGCAAATATTGCAAGTGCCTCAGAAAATTCTAATAACCTCGATAAACTTATCATTTATACAAATGGCTACAAGCAATTGGCCTTATATGCCTTAATAGCAGGGGTGGTGCTTATAATCATTTCTCCTTTGGTGAAAAAGTTAATGCAAGAAGTAAAATAGTTTCCTATAAACCTTATTTTTATAAAAGGGACTTGGTTCAAACCGAGCCCCTTTTTTTTATATTTGACCATGCTGCAAAATGTAGATTTAACCAAAATATTGGTGTTAGACATCGAAACGGTGCCACAGTATTCTTCCTACGAAAAAATGCCAGAAACATGGCAATACCTTTGGAAGAAAAAGGCTGCCTCTCTTAAAAAAGAAGAAGACCAAACGGAAATAGATATCTATCCACGTGCGGGTATTTATGCCGAGTTTGGTAAAATAGTCTGCATTTCTTGTGGGTTTTTTAGTAAAAATGGAAGCGAATATTTGTTTAGGGTAAAGTCGTTTTATGGGGAAGAAGAGAAACAGTTGTTGTATGAGTTTTCGGCCATGCTCAATACCCATTTCAATAAACCCGATCATTCTTTGTGTGCCCACAATGGTAAAGAATTCGATTATCCATTTATTGCCAGGAGATGTTTGCTGAATGGATTGGAAATTCCCGCGATTTTAGATATAGCAGGTAAAAAACCATGGGAAATAAGCCTATTAGACACCATGGAATTATGGAAGTTTGGCGATTATAAAAGTTATACTTCTTTGGAATTATTGGCCGCTTCTTTTAATATTCCTACACCTAAAGATGATATTGATGGGAGCATGGTTTGGAAGGTGTATTGGGAAGAAAACAACTTAGAACGCATTAATACGTATTGCCAAAAAGATGTGGTAACCACAGCTCAATTGTTGTTGCGGTTTAAAAATGAAAAGCTCCTGCAAGAATCGCAAGTGCAATTGCTTTGAGAATTAATAGTACATTCTTTGCTAGAAAAACTATGAATTTTCTGAATTAGATTATTTTTCCCAAGGGTTGATTAATTTTAAACCAATAATGGCGTTAAAGTCAGTAATATTTCGACTAAGTAAAGTAAGCCCATAAACGGAAGCTGTTGCAGCTATAATTGCATCAGGTAATTTAATTTTGTGAATTCTTCGAATTTCTGCTGTTTTAGTTTTTATCTCTTTTTCTAACTCTATTACTAATGAATCATTTATAAAATTTCTCAAAATTTCAAGGTCATAAGGTGTAGCTGTTTTCCAACAAAGCAATTCAATTTCTGTAATAGCCGAAATAACTGGTCGTTCGCTTATTAAAAGTTCATCTATAAAGATTTCAGCATTGGCTGGGAATTGCTGTTGCAAATAATAAATCACTGTATTTGTATCCCATAAATAATTTACTCCCATTCTTCACGAAGTTCATTTAGCTGATTATCAATTTCGGACAAAGATTGCTTGGACATTGCTCCTTTATATTTATACTCCCAATTAGTTAAATTTTCAGCATGTTGACTTACTTTTCTCAGTCGAATAAGTTGTAGCTGCTCTAAATCCTGAAGAAGCTTAATAGCCTTATCGTTTATGATATCAATTGTAATCGTTTGCATAAACAAATTTATTTAAAATATTTTAACTGTTCTAAAATATTTTGATTACAAATTAAATGCGCTAGAATTGTTTTCGTCTTTGCCCTTAAGTAACTAAATTTCACCTAAGTCCCTAATTTCTGCATCAAGTTTTGAATAATCCCGCTCCAGCTATAGGTTTCAAAAAATTGTTTGGGTAATGTGTTTCGGTTTGAACCAAAATGCGTTTGAATCAGTTGAATAAATGCATCCCAATCGTTGTCTTTGGCAATTTTGAGATGATCGCCACAAACCTTTGGGTCAATTCCTTCTGCACCTGTAACAGTTGAAATTACCGTTTGGCCTCTTCCCAAAGTATCAATGGCCTTGGTTTTAACGCCACCTCCGCTTAGAATGGGATTAATCATAACATCGACACCATCAATATAAGTTTCGATGTCTTCTACAAAGCCTAGGTAATGGCAATTTTTTAGAACAGAAATGCCTTGAACCAATTCTGCTGGTAAGTTCTTGCCACAAATAAGGATGCTAAACGTTTCTCCAATTTGTTGTTGTAGGCGAGGATAGATTTCATCCTTAATAAAAGCCACTGCATCGTAATTAGGTTTATAGCTTAGCGTTGCAAAAAACAACAATAACTTATGTGTTGATGGAAGCTGGTGCCTCTCAAGCAATATCTGGCGCGCATTTTCAGTCTTGGTTGGCAATTCACTTTGTGGAATACCATATGGGGTGAGTAAGGTTTGGTTCAAACCTAAACCAAATTGCTGGATTGCTTTTTGTTGGTCTATGTCACTCACAAAAATCACCAAATTACTTTGCCTATAAACAAATCTTTCATACACGTAAAGCAGGCGCCACCAAGGTTTCCCCATGCTTTTAAAGCGCAGGTATTCTATGTTATTGCTTCTTAAGAAAACTTTTTTGCCCGTAAGCCATTTGATAAAAGGAATCATCCAACCCATCCAAGGTTGGTCAAAGAAAATGGCATCTGCTTCAAAAGCGTTTATTTTTTTCAGCAGCTTAGGAAGTAAAAATACATTGGCATACCTAGAAGCTTTAAAGCGCATTCCAAATTCTAATTGAAAGCTAAATGCTTTGGGATTTATGGGTTGATAAGGGTCAACCGTAAACACCATCACCTCATTTACCCTTGCCATGTACTCCAAAATGTTTTGGGTAGAAATTTCTCCACCGGTGGTGGCTGGCAAAAAGGGATAAGAGATGATGGCGTAGATTTTCAAGAGTTAAATAAATTATTTTTCTATTTCTTTGCATTATATAATTTTAAAGTCATGAAAACAAAACTTCCCCTTTTGCTTCTTTTAAACTGTATCTTTTTCACTTCCTTTTCTCAAATTACTGTAAACCTTAGGCCAAATGTAAACCAAGGTAAAGATGCCTTAATTAACAGTCAAACCCCTACAACAAATGAAGGGAATTCTCAAGACTTCGCTTGTTGGACTTGGACCAGCAATGGTCCTACAATTGCTAGGTCGTTAATGCAGTTCGACTTAACGGCTATTCCAGCAAATGCAATTATTCAGTCGGCCACATTAAACTTATATTGTAATACTACCTCGGCAATTACTCAACTTCATTATGGTTCAAATAATTCATTTTTAAAAAGAATAACTAATTCTTGGCAAGAAAGCACAGTTACTTGGATTACCCAACCTTCTACCACTTCAATTGATCAAGTCACCCTGAGTGAAAGTGTTTCAAGCAACCAAAATTATCTCAACATTGATTTAAAAAACATGGTAAGTACTTGGGTTGCTGATTCAAATGAAAATTTTGGATTAATGCTACAATTACAAACTGAATCAATTTATAGAAGTTTAATTCTTGCTTCAAGTGACCACGGGGATTCTACCAAACGTCCATTACTAACAGTAACATACACTATGCCTACCACAGGACCAAGTGATTGTATCACCATCGTGCCAAATGCTGCTACTGGAAAGGATGCAATGATTGAATTAAGAAATTCTACTGTAAACTCAAATTTTGGCAATAATGTTGATTTTGCAACTTGGAGTTGGACATTGACGGGAGAACCTACTATTACTAGAAGTTTGATTGAGTTTCAATTACCGACCTTGCCACAAGGGGCCACCATGACAAGTGCAAAGTTGAGTTTAAAATGTAACACTACATCTTCAATTCCTCAATTACATAGTGGGGCGAATTCATCTATTCTTAAGAGGATTACAGGAACATGGAATGAATCAACAGTTACTTGGAATAATCAACCTAGTGCTACAAACAACAATCAAGTATTTTTGAATGCATCAACAAGCAATAATCAAGATTATAATGATATTGAAATTATTGGTTTGGTAAATGATGCTAAAGCAGCAAATCAAACTGCGATAGGATTAAGCTTAAGTTTGGTTGATGAGAATGATTATCGAAGCTTAATTTTCGCTTCAAGTGATCACGTTGATGCTGCCAAAAGACCAAGTTTGAAAATTTGTTTTACGTTGCCAAATAACCATAGCGAACAAGCCTTTTCAAGAAACATTAGTGTTTTTCCAAATCCCGTTTTTGATGGGAAGTTAAACGTTAAGATGGAAAATGCTCAAGGAAACACAATGGAATATTTTCTTTATTCAATCGCTGGAAACAAATGCAAGGAAGGTAGTTTAGAAAATTCAAATAGCATATTAGTTGGTGATTTATCCAATGGTGTTTATCAATTGGTGGTGATCAATTCAAGTGGGTCAAGAACTGTTTTACCAATTGTAATCTCTAACCAATAGTTAACCTTGGCTGAACAAAATGTTGTATTGAATAACCTTACTTTTGAATTACACATTCAGAACTCAGAAATTGAATTAAGAATAACGCAACTAGCAAAATTATTGGCAAAAGGGCATTCAAACGCCAATCCACTCTTCATATCAGTACTCAATGGTTCCTTTATTTTTGCTGCAGATTTGCTTAGGCAACTCGATTTTGCCTGCGAAATAGAGTTTGTAAAAGTGAGTAGTTATGCAGGAACCCAAAGCACTAGAGAGGTTAAACAAGTGTTGGGATTAAGTAAATCTATAGAAAATAGGACAGTAATTATCCTCGAAGATATTATCGATTCTGGTTTAACCATGGATTTTTTACTCTGCGACTTGGCTCGGTTCAAACCGAAACAAATAGAAATTTGTACTTTATTATTGAAACCGGAAGCTTTAAAAGTAAAACTTCCGGTTAATTATATTGGTTTTGAAGTAGCCAATGATTTTTTAGTAGGATATGGCCTAGATTATGATGGCCATGGCAGAAATTTGCCACATATTTATAAAGCGGTTTGAACCCAGCTTTAATTAAGCCATTTTTACATTTACAGCCTGCGGGCCTTTATGGTTAGTTTCTATTTCGAAACTCACTTTGTTGCCTTCTTTGATATTTACAGTTAAACCAGATGAATGCACAAATACGCCTTCCTTAGTTTTGTCGTCTTTGATAAACCCATAACCTTTACTTTCATTAAAAAAGGTTACTATACCTGTGCGATGTGGGTCATATATCTCTGCCACTTGCTTGGCAACACCTATTTCGATATCTTCTAATTTAAATTCTTTTTTCCTGCTAGGATCTGGTGGAACCGAAGTTAAGTTTCCATTTTCATCAACATAAGCCATCATGTGCTCCATGCCCATACCTTTTGAAGAACTAGATTTTCTTTGCTCTTTCTTTTCTTCTTTTTCTTTACGCTTGCGTACTTTTTGTTTTTCTTTTTCCTTCTTGCTGAAGGTTTCTTGTGATTTTGCCATATAAGTTAACAAAGATAATTGTTTATCTAACAGATTTTGAATTATTTTTCAACTTATTTTGGTTTGTTTTTCACAAAAAGACTGTTCAACTTTTATTTTTTTATAAAAATCATTTGACTAACCCAAATTATACTTTTTATTCGCATCAAAATTAATTCTATGCTCAACCTTGTATTATTTGGACCTCCTGGCGCAGGCAAAGGCACTCAATCAGCCAAACTTATTGATAAATACCATTTGGTACATCTTTCGACAGGCGATATTTTTAGAGCCAATATCAAAGGTGGGACTGAATTAGGCGTGCTTGCAAAAAGTTATATCGACAAGGGTCAGCTTGTTCCAGATGAAGTTACTATTGGTATGCTTGCCGATGAAGTAAATAAATCAGCAGATGCAAAAGGATTTATCTTTGATGGCTTCCCAAGAACTTCTGCTCAAGCCCAAGCCTTGGATAACCTTTTATCTGAAAAAGGTACCGCAATTTCTATGATGTTGGCTTTGGAAGTTGAGGAGGAAGAACTCAAGAAGCGTTTGCTTATTAGAGGCAAAGACAGTGGCCGACCAGATGACCAAGACCCAACGATTATTCAAAATAGAATCAATGTTTACAATGCCGAAACAATGCCTGTAAAGACTTTTTATGAAGGTCAGGGAAAGTACCACGGTATCAATGGAATTGGTGAAATTGAAGATATTTTCAATTCACTTTGCGAACATATTGACAGGCCATAATATTTGGTCCTTTGTGTTGAAGCCTGCAAAAGCTATCTTTGCAGGCATTTTTAATTTATAGCACATGGCCGAGTCTAATTTTGTTGATTACGTAAAAATCTGTTGCCGCAGTGGAAAAGGCGGAGCAGGTGCCATGCATTTTCACCGCGACAAGCATACTACCAAGGGCGGCCCTGATGGCGGAGATGGCGGCCGAGGTGGTAATATCCTACTGAAAGGAAGCGCAAATGTTTGGACGCTTTTACATTTAAAATTCAGAAAACATGTTATTGCAGAACCTGGCAATAACGGAGAATCTGCCCTTAGAAGCGGTAAGGATGGCAAAGATGAAATCATTGAAGTACCCTTAGGAACAGTTGCTAAAGATGCCGATACTGGTGAAGTTCTCTTTGAGATTACCAATGTAGGAGAAACTCATGTGCTTTTAGCAGGAGGTAGAGGTGGGCAGGGAAACCACCATTTTAAATCTTCTACCAACCAAACCCCACGACATTCGCAACCAGGAGAAGAAGGTAAGGAAGAGTGGAAAGTTCTTGAGTTGAAAATATTAGCAGATGTTGGTTTGGTAGGATTTCCAAATGCTGGGAAGTCAACCTTGTTATCAGTTGTAACTGCTGCAAAACCTGCTATTGCAGATTATCCTTTTACTACCTTGGTGCCAAATTTAGGAATTGTAAAATATAGAGAATACCAGTCTTTTGTTATGGCAGATATTCCAGGAATCATTGAAGGCGCCCACGAAGGAAAAGGTTTAGGTACTCGTTTTTTAAGGCACATTGAAAGAAATGCAACTTTGTTGTTTATGATTCCAGCCACCTCAGCAAACATCAAAGACGATTTTGCAGTTTTAAAAAGGGAACTCAAACTTTACAATAAAGAATTGCTTAATAAATCTCGTTTGTTGGCAATTACCCAATGTGATTTGGTAAGTAAAGAAGAAATAAAAGCCATTAAAAAGCTGTTGCCTCGCGTGCCACATGTTTTTATTAGCTCAGCTACTGGAATGGGAATTGATGAATTAAAAGATAAACTTTACGACTTAATTCATAATTCAACCGACCTTTAAACCTTAGTTTCTTCAAAAGAGCCAGTTTGTTTGTTTTTGCGGCAATTGTCCCAAGTAAAACATTTTCCATTCATGGCAATATACACACCATGAGGCAAGGTTTGAGCAAAAGCTAGTGCGCTTCCAAGGTTAAATAAACCGTCGCTAGAGCCAAATTTATAGGGAATCATTGCGCCAGTTATAACGATAGTTTTGTTTTTTACGGTTTGAGCCAAAAAAGCGCCAGTGTCAGTCATTGTATCAGTGCCATGCGTGATGACAATGCGTTCTTCTTCACAATTTTCGCAATTTTCTGCAATTAATTTGCGATCACTATCTGTCATGTCTAAGCTATCAATAAGCATTAACGTGCGAATGGAGAGGTCTAATTTACTGCGACCAAGTTTTAAAATTTCATGAATGTGACTGTCTTGAAAAAAAAGCTTTCCAGTTAATTCATTGTATTCTTTATCAAAAGTGCCACCTGTTACAAATAATCTGATTGCCATAATGCAAAGAAAAGAATTTATTGGATATGTTTTCCGTATTCATCTGATTCGCAAATTTGACAATCATATTCAAACATATTTAAACGCTAATTGTCATAATTTTCTACAACATTTATAGATTAAGCCATTACGCCACAATTCTTGTATTTTAAAGTGAATTGCATAGTTTCGTAGCTTCATTTATAATTTATCATCTAAATTAATGACTGCACATATAGATAAAGAAGTTGAATCTGTAGTAATTCGCTTTGCCGGTGACTCTGGCGATGGGATGCAACTTACAGGTACTCAATTTACTAATTCAACCGCCCTTTTCGGGAATGACCTAGCTACTTTCCCAGATTTTCCTGCTGAAATACGCGCCCCATTGGGCACGCTGGCTGGCGTTTCGGGCTTTCAAATTCATTTTGGTTCAACCCGAGTTTATACCCCTGGCGACCAATGCGATGTATTGGTGGTTATGAACGTTGCGGCTTTGAAAGTTAACTTAAACGGCCTCAAAAAGGGGGGAGTTATCATTGTTAATACAGATGGATTTGATGCCAAAAACCTTCGTTTAGCGAATGTGCCCGAAGCAGATAATCCACTGAAAAATGATTCTTTGAGCGAGTATGATGTTAAAACCATCGATGTTACCAAAATTACAAGGACTGCCTTAGCAGATAGCGGATTAGGAACCAAGGAAATAGACCGTTGCAAAAACATGTTTGTTTTGGGTTTAATTTATTGGATGTACCACCGCGAAATGGACAATACCATAGATTTTATCAAGGCTAAATTCAAAAAGAATGAAGCAGTGATGAATGCCAATATCAAGACACTGACGGCTGGTTGGAATTACGGTGAAACCACAGAAATGTTTGCCAATAGGTTCAATGTAGCCAAAGCAAAAATGGACCCAGGTGTTTATCGAGGTATCATGGGAAATCAAGCAGCTACCTATGGCTTAATCGCCGCAGCAGTGAAATCTGGTTTGCCGTTGTTTTATGGTACCTATCCAATTACTCCCGCATCTGATATCCTGCATGAACTAAGCAAGTATAAGAACTTCGACATCAAAACCTTCCAAGCAGAAGATGAAATTGCAGGAATTTGTGCTGCTATTGGTGCATCTTTTGGCGGAAGTCTTGCAGTTACTGGTTCATCTGGCCCTGGTATTGCGCTTAAAACCGAAGCCATTGGCCTGGCAACCATGCTTGAACTGCCGCTTGTGGTGGTAAATGTTCAACGTGCTGGCCCAAGCACAGGTTTACCAACTAAAACCGAACAAGCAGATTTGTTACAATCCTTCTATGGAAGAAATGGCGAATGCCCAGTAGTTATTTTAGCTGCGCAATCGCCTGCAGATTGTTTTATCATGGCTTATGAGGCTTGCCGCATAGCCCTTGAACATATGATTCCTGTTTTCTTCCTTTCTGATGGATATATTGCAAATGGTGCAGAACCATGGAAATTCCCAACTGCTGCAGAATTACCTGCAATTACAGTTGCTTTTGCAGAGGCTCGAAACAAAGGAGATGAACCTTTTATGCCTTACCTGCGTGATGAAAAACTAGGCAGACCATGGGCAGTTCCAGGAACAAAAGGCTTAGAGCATAGAATTGGTGGATTAGAAAAACAAAACATTACAGGTAATATCAGTTATGATGCAATGAACCATGAAAATATGGTGAAATTGCGTCAAGAAAAAGTGGATAGAGTTGCAAATTATATTCCAGCACAAGCTATAGACAATGGTCCGGAAGAAGGTGATTTGTTGATTTTAGGTTGGGGTGGAACTTACGGAGCACTTAAAACTGCAACCTTGCAACTTAGAGGAATGGGGTACAATGTTTCACATGCCCATTTGCGTTACCTTAATCCTTTTCCTTCTAACTTGGCAGAATTGTTAGGTAAGTTTAAAAAGGTGGTGATTCCAGAACTCAACAATGGACAATTGGTTAAAATTATCCGTGACAAATATTTTATAGACGCTATTCCATATAACAAAATCCAAGGTCAGCCCTTTATGGCCGCAGAAGTTGTTGCTAAAATTAAAGAAATACTCGACTGATTATGACAGATCTAGCAGAAAAATTAACAGCTAAAGATTTTTCTTCAGACCAAGAGGTGCGCTGGTGCCCAGGTTGTGGAGATTATTCTATATTAAAGCAAGTTCAAACTGTTTTACCAGAATTGAACCGACCAAGAGAAGAGTTTGTTTTCATATCAGGGATAGGTTGCTCTTCGCGCTTTCCTTATTACATGGATACTTTTGGTATGCATTCTATTCATGGTCGTGCAACAGCCGTGGCTACGGGCTTAAAATCAACCCGCCCAGAGCTTTCAGTATGGATTATCACTGGCGATGGAGATGCCTTATCTATTGGTGGAAACCACTTCATTCATTTGCTACGCCGCAATCCGGATGTGAATGTATTGTTGTTTAACAACCAAATTTATGGGTTAACAAAAGGACAATATTCTCCAACATCTGAGCAAGGTAAGGTAACCAAATCAACGCCAATGGGAAGTTTGGATTATCCTTTTAATCCTATTGCTTTGAGTCTTGGTGCAGATGCAACTTTTGTGGCACGCAGCATGGATAGAGACCCGAAGCATTTGCAAATGGTAATCAAAAGAGGCTATGAGCATGCAGGTACTTCCTTGGTGGAAATATACCAAAATTGCAATGTATTCAATGATGGCGCATTCGAAATATTTACCGAAAAAGGTTCTAAGAAATTAGAAACCATTATGCTCGAAAATGGCAAGCCACTTGTGTTTGGTGAAAACAATGATAAGGGTATAAAACTCGATGGGTTCAAACCGATAATTGTTGATTTGAACGATGCTTCAGTAAACGACCTTTGGATACATGATGAAGAAGACTTGGTTAAAGCCACTATACTCTCTAGGTTTTATGATGATCCAAGTATTGAAGGTCATTTCCCAAGACCGTTTGGCATTTTCTATGTTAACAACAAGAAAGAAACCTTCGATAATTTGTTCAATGCGCAAATCGCATATGCCAAAGAAACTTTTGGCAAAGGAGATTTAGACAAATTGATTGCAGGTAAAGAAACTTGGGTTGTTAATTAATTTTTTGGTTTCGGTTTGAACCGATGATAAAAACATAAATGTTGTTTTTGTTTGGATTTTTAATTTGTAAATTATTAAGAAATGTAATTCTTAATTTTGAACTAATTAAACAACATAACCATGAAACAATCTTTACCAAAGCAACTTGCTAGGGTATTCTTTTTACTAGCCTTAATCATCATATCAGTTTCCAGCTATACAAATAGCAGTGGACCGTCAACTGGCAATACTGGTGCCCCTTCAGAATCCGCCTGTGGTGGCTGCCATGGCGTAGCCACAATTACCGGTACCAATTATAACGCTATAACCCTAACAGGTATCGCAGGTAATAGTTATGTTGCGGGTCAAACTTATACTGTAACTATCAGCGGCAATGCAGCGGCTACTTCACGCAATGGTTTCCAAATTACTGCGCTTAATTCATCAAATGCTGCTGCTGGTACATTTACAGCTGGAACTGGAAACACAGCAAGCAGCGCTGGAGGTAGAAATTACGTTACTCATAATTCAACTGGTAATACGCAAACTTCATGGAGCTTTCAATGGACAGCACCAAATCCTTCCGTTGGCAATATTACATTTTACCTGGCTTTCAACGCCACCAATGCCAACTCGGCGACTAGCGGCGATATAGTTTATGCGAAAACATTTACCATCACAAGTGCCGTAGCTGCGCCAGTAGCAACCATCACTTCACCAGCCAATGCTGCTGTATTCTGCGTAGGTGATACTGTTCAATTTACTGGAACTGCTACCAATAGCCCTACTAGTTTTGCATGGGATTTCTTAGGTAATACACCTGCCTCATCCGCACAACAAAATCCAAGAATAGTATTAGGGCCAAATGCAGGTTCTAGAACCATTAGGTTTAGAGCAACCAACGCAGGTGGAACTTCACCCAATGCACAAATTGTAATAAATGTTGTGGCTAAGCCAACAGCAACTATTTCAAGTTCAAATACTATAATTTGTGGAACCGACTCAGTTACCTTAACAGCTAATTCTGGTAACGGACTTAGCTATTTATGGAGCCCAGGAGGGCAAATAACTCAAACTATCAAAACAGCAACACCTGGAAATTATACGGTTCGTGTAACAAATACGGGCAATTGTTCAATAACGAGCGCAGTAACTACGCTCACAGCTGGAGTTAAGCCTAGTTTAACCGCCACACTTTCTAGCAATAATCTTTGTATTGGTGATAGCTTAGAAATTACTGCCACACCAGGATTACAAAACTATAAGTACTTTTTTGGTTCAACCCTAATGGATTCAAGTGCCAACAATAAGAAAAAGTTCTTGATTAACACAGGCTTCTCCACAGTATTTGTTACAGGTTCAAATGGGGTTTGTACGAGTGATCCAGATATAAAATCTGTTAGTATTTCAACCAAACCTTCTGCTCCAAGTATATCTTGTGGTCCGGTAAATTCTAACTTTGTTTCCTTTACAATTACAGGGAACAATCCACAAATTAGTTTGGATAGTGGTAAAACATATATTACTCCAAATCAAGGAAACACACATTTAATAACTGGTTTAAGTCCTAATACACAGATTTTAGCATTTGCTAGAACAAGTACATCGGCTCCTTGTTTATTTTCATTGGCAAGCGGTAAAAGTTGTGCAAGTGCAAACTGTACTCCATTAACCTTGCAAATAAAAGCTCCACGCTACATCTGCGCTAACAATCCTACAAGTGATAAAATGATTAAAGTGGTTTCTACAAACGCAACAAACCCATATTATAAGTTTGATTACCCTCAGCCTTTTATTGGCAGCGGTTGGACAAAATCAGATTCTTTTCCTGCTCAAACTTCACCTTCTGGTGATAGAATTCATAAGGTTACGGTTATTGATTCTGCAAATGCATTTTGCCCAACAAAGGATACTAGTTTTACTATTACAGTGGTAAATATTCAGGCGCTGAGCCTCCAATTGAATTTAGATAAAGTTAAGTATTGTTCAGGAGAGTCAATAACTTTTGACATTTCAAATCCTATTCCAACAAATATCAATAAAATGATTTACTATACAGTTGTTGGTTCAAACCGAACAGAATTTGGCGCTAAAGCTAAACCTAATTATAAGTTTGGCCCCGTTTCGCTTATTCCAAATTTCCCCAACGGAACAATTGTAACTGCGCAAGCTTTAGATTCTGCTTCTGGTTGTGGCATTTTTTCAAATAATGCAACCATTAATGTGGATCCTTTGCCAAATGTAGGGTTTACCATTTCTAAAGCTAATTTAGAAGTGGAGCTAACAGATACGAGCAGCAATACTGTAAGAAGAAATTGGATCATAAATGGTGATACTTTCCCAACAACCAATAAAGTTTACCGCCATGTTTTTGGCACTGCGGGTTCAAAAGTAATTTTAATGGACGCCTTCACTGCAAATGACTGTAAAGGTAGCTTAAGCTTACCTGTAAATGTTGTTGCTACAGGTTTATTGGATGCAGCAAATGCTCTAGGAATGCAGTTATATCCAAATCCTGCGAATGATAAAGTTACCATTAACTGGGGAGAAAGTGTTGGCCAATTGCAAATGAAAATTTATGATCAATTAGGAAAATTACTTTTAACCAAAGAAGTTGTAAAAGGGGAGCAATTAGACCTTAAAACTTTTGCTGCTGGGGTTTACACTGTTCAATTAAGTTCAGACGACAAACAAAGTCAGATAAGACTAGTCATAGGAAATTAGTTTCAGTTAGAGATTGGGTTCAAACCTAACCTTAAAAAAAAAGCCACCTGCGAAGATTTCATTTTCGTAGGTGGCTTTTTTTTTGAGAAAATAAATTTAAACTTCTTCTTCAGTCGCTAATTTTCTTTTATCCCTTGTGCCTTTATAAATTTCAAACTTATGGTAGCGGCATTCTAGGGCGCCATTAAATAAGGGAATTCTTTTAGATGGGGCTAATCCTACTTTTTTAAGGGCAGGAATGTTTGAGGAGATAACCCACACATCATAACCATTAAATTCCTTTTTCATGATGTCTCCCATTAACTTATAAAATGCACCGATTTCTTCAATAGGCAATCTTTCTCCATAAGGTGGATTAATAATCATAAGGCCGCCTCCTTCGGGGCCTTTTGCCTCTTCAAACCTTTTGTTGCTTACCGTTATGTCTTCTGCAACATGTGCCCTTTCTGCATTTTCCCTAGTAATTTCAATGGCTTTAAAGGTTTTGTCGCTACCAGCAATACTGGCTTTTGAGGGGCGCATGTTTTTAATGGCTGTAGCTTTCACACTTTCAAAAATGCCTTTGTCAAAGTTTTTCCAGCTTTCAAAACCAAAGCGTTCTCTGTATAAATTTGGAGGCATGTTTTTGGCAATCATTGCTGCTTCAATTAATAAAGTGCCACTTCCGCACATGGGATCATAATAATTGCCTTCGCCATTCCAGCCTGTAAGCATTATCATACCTGCAGCCAAAACTTCATTGATAGGGGCCAAAGTACTATCTGTGCGGTATCCTCTTCTGTGCAAGCTTGCGCCAGAACTATTAAGAGCCACGCTTACTTCATCATCATGTATGTGAATGTCTATGCTCAGGTCGGGTTGATCCAAATCTACACTTGGTCGAACACCATATTTGTCTCTGAATTGGTCGACAATAGCGTCTTTACATTTAAGAGAAACATAATGGGAGTGAGAGAAAAAGTCACTTCTTAGACTTGTATTAATTGCCAAAGTTCCATCTTTATCAAGGTATTTGTCCCATTCAATTTCTTGAATCCCTTTATAAAGTTTGTCTTCGTTAATAGCATAAAACTTATGAATTGGAACCAATACTTTTAGCGCCGTTCTAAGGCTTAAGTTAGCATGATACATAATGCTTAAATCGCCACTAAAACTTACGGCGCGGTTGTGGGCTTGTACCTCTGTTGCCCCTAAATTTTGCAACTCTTCTTCCAATAACTCTTCTAAGCCAAATTGTGTTTTGGCAACCATTTTTATCATTTCCATACCCTTTAGGATTGTGGGCGAAGGTAAGGGATAAATTTTATTCCAATAACATGGTAAGCTTTATACCTTATAAAACCGCAACTTGAGAATGACTAGGTTTGATCTAAAAAACTATAAATTTTCAAATTCAATTGATTTAAGAAGCCAATTATTTAGAAATGATATTGAATAGTAATATCGTTAGGTCTTAATTTTTTCAATGTCTTGTATATCTTTTAACAGGTCATTAAGTTCCTTTTCAGATAAATTTTCTTTTTCTGATTTATCGTAAATTGATAATATATAAACAATGTTTTGATCAATAATTATGTTTGTTATTACCCTTCCTCCACCAGATTTACCTTTTCCCTTAGATGCAATAGCAATGCGGATTTTGAAGCAATTATTCCCTAAGTTTGTTCCCTGTTGAGGAAATTCCTGTAAACTTTCTATTAAAGTTAAAAACTCATTTTTAAGCGATGGGTATTTTTTTGCCAAACGTTTAATTTGCTTCTTAAAAGTTGGAATGGCAATAATACTATAACTCATTCAATAAGTCTTTTGCAGGTATTCCTTTTAGCTTACCTTGTTTAATTAAAGATAATTCATTTACCGCATCCTTAATTTCCTCAAGAAGTAAAGCCTTTTCATTTGTTAATAATTTTGTTTTAACATAGGATAAACCTTTTAGCACTTCTAATAAGTGCGAAGCTTTATTGTCCTTAATATCTAAAAGTACTTTCATAACTTATTAATTCTTAGATTTATACTATTCTTTTAGTAAAATTGTTCTATAAAGAAATTGCTGCTACAAATTTATTTAAAAACAACCACTATCAAGAATTAATTTAAGAGGTTAAACAATCAACTTAATTTAGAAATAAAATTCAAGTTAAATATTTCAACTACACTTTTTGAAATCCAATAGGTCTGCCTTTTTTAGCTTCTTGAAAATCTTTTTCCTCTTGGTTGTAAATTGCAGTTAAACTCATGGGTTCTTTTAATTGCGTTTTAAATCCTAATTTATTGGAGAGTTTTTGGGCTTTCTCAATTTCTAGTTCTTTAAATTCATATTTTGCAATAAGTCTTCCTTTTCTCATTAAAGCACCATCTATTTTAGAAATATCTGTATTAAAAGAGCAGATAATCTGAACGTTTAATGAATCAGCCAAAAGTCCATCCGAAATATTTAACAACGCAGAAACAGGTGAATTGCCATCTTTTTCTCTGTCTACAACTATGTTTTCTGCGTCTTCAATAACCAAAATAGAATTGGGATGGTCTACCAAAATAGAAATCAATTCGGGATTAGTAATGGCAGAAGCCATGTTCGGAGGCAAGAAGATTACATTCTTTTTTAAGGAAGCAATAAGGTAACGAATATAGGAGGTTTTACCAGTTCCTGGTTTGCCATGTAACACTACCAAACCCTTGTCATTCTTGCGAGAAAGTCGTTTGATAATGGTATTGTGAATTTCTTGAAAATCATCATTGTAATTGTCTATGATGTTTAGTTTGGGTTTTTTGATTGGGCAATGAACGGTCTCAATTCCAGTCATGCCACTGTAAAGCAACAAAATCTCTGGCTTCCCTTTTACAATGCGTTTCTTAAATTTATGGATGCCTTTTACCACTTCTTCTACTTTGGGTAAGTCTGTTTTGCGGAATAAAAAGCGCACCATGGATTGGTTTGTGTCAAAATCAACTAACAAATCTTCAAATAGAAAGTAAAAGATATCATCTAATTCTGCTTTGTTTTGCTTTTTAATGTATTGCCTGCTAAAGTAAAAGTCGTTAATCTCAGGCTCATAATTTTTTACAAACCAATTATTTGCCTTTTGGCAGTCAATGTCTATTTCACTGATGAAATTTGGAATACAATTAAAATGCGCTGCAAAAAGCGTCATTTCATTAATATAAATATCCCTTCTTCCATTAAATACGTTTGAAAGATCCATTTTTGCTATAGTTTCGGACAAGCTAATTGGGTTTTTCGAGGCAATTGGATTTGGGTGGTTTTGTGTTTTTTCCATTTGTTCAGGTTTCATAAAGCTGTAAAAAATATCAAGAGAGCTAAGGTAAAAACTAAATAAAAATAGTAAGTCACAAATTATCCATAGTGCATAGTTTACGAGTGACTGAGGAAAAAAGTATCATTTTATCCCTACTTTCGAGGCATGAATTTTAGACTAATAATCCTTTTCTTTTTTGTGCTCGGTTTGAACCTAAAGCCAGTTCAGGCTTGCAAGTGTTCCCTTATTTCCATTGAAGATAATTACAAACGTGCCGGATTAATTTTTTATGGTAAACATTTAGGTTCTTTTACCTCAAAAGAAGTTTTTGATGCAAATGGTAAACCCCTAAAAGTTGAGAATTTTCAAGTCATTCGCTTTTATAAGGGTGCTGATGATGCTGTTTTAAAACAAGACAGCGCCTTTAAAATTTCTTTGCAATCTACTTGCAACGAAACTTCTTGTGGCTTTTGTTTTAATGCTGGCAAAAACTATTTGGTTTACGCCTCCATGCACGAGGGCGTATTGGGTGTTGAAACCGATTTGTGCTCACGTAGTAAAGAGATTATGCAAAACAACTTTATTATATCTGGAGGGGTAGACCCAGATGCTGGAAAAGACGAAACCAAAGAATTGATGCGTCTTGCAGCCAATGATACCATTCCTAATAACTTAGTTGCTCAAGGCTTGAAATGGCATGAAAATAAGCTAGCAGATGAAGAAATAAAAAAGCGTTTACAAAAGGAATTAAGAAAGAAAAATAGTATGAGTCTAACCTTAGCTACCACCACCTTAATCTTATTTTTTTATGTAATTTTGGGTTGGTTCAAACCGAATAGAAAAAAGGTTTAACCTGGGTCAACGTCTGCAAAGGCAATTAGTCCACGCAGCGATTTGTCTTCATAAAGTTGTTTCAATGCGCTTTTTATCAAGGTTTTACTTTGCAACAAACTGTTGGATTGCCGATTAATTTTAATGAGAATTTCTTTGATATAATAGTTTCTAATTTTGCTCACATATGGGCTGGCTGGGCCCATCATTATTGCTTGTAAATTGGGTTCAAGCAAGTTTCTTAGTTTAGTTCCCGCATATTCAGCCATATTATAATCTCGGTGCTTTACCACAAGTTTTATCAGTCTAAAAAATGGGGGGTAAGCAAACTTTTCTCTGTCTTCCAATTCTTTTTCTAACAATGGCAAATATTGATGTTGCTTCAACAGTTGCAAAACATAATGGTTAGGCAAGGTGGTTTGAACAATTACTTTCCCTTGTTTATGCTTTCTTCCGGCTCTTCCACTTACCTGCATGAGCAATTGCATGGCACGTTCATGCGCTCTAAAATCTGGAAATTGCAGCAAAGCATCCGCATTGATAATTCCTACTAAATTTACATGCTCAAAATCAAGCCCCTTGCTCAACATTTGAGTGCCAACAAGAATGTCAAATTGCCTGTTTTCAAAACTTTTGATAATTTCTTCATGCCCATGTTTGGTTTTGGCCGCATCTAAATCTAACCGCGCCACACGTGTTTTGGGATAAAGTTCTCCTAATTCATCTTCCACTTTTTCGGTGCCAGTTCCTTTTAAACTCATGTGGGGAGAGCCACAGGTATGGCAGCTTTTCGGAATAGCAGCTGTATATCCGCAGTAGTGGCACTTTAGAGAGTCAATGTATTTATGGTAGGTTAAGCTGATATCACAGTTTTTACATTTGGGCACCCATTCACATTTATTACAGCTTAGGAAGGGGGCATAGCCGCGTCTGTTTTGGAAAAGAATGATTTGCTCATTGTTTTGCAAAGTTTCTTCAATGGCTTGGTGTAAAGCAAAACCAATGTCCTCCTTCATCATTTTCTTGGTTCTTCTTTCTTCGCCAAGGTCGGAAGTTTCAATTTTTGGAAGTGCTACATCATGGTAACGTTTATCCATTATTACCCAGCCATATTTGCCTGTTTTGGCCATGAAATAGACTTCCATTGAAGGGGTGGCTGAACCTAATAGTGTTTTGCAAGCATGTATTTTTGCCAACATCATAGCTGCATCGCGCGCATGGTAGCGGGGTGCAGGCTCTTGTTGTTTGTAGGAGCTCTCATGTTCTTCGTCTACAATTACCAAACCTAACTCCTGAAACGGCAAGAAAATAGAACTGCGAGCACCAATAACAACGCGGTATTGACCGTCATTTACCTTATTCCAAATTTCTACCCGCTCTTGGTCGTTAAACTTACTGTGATAAGCTATACAATGTTCACCGAAATACTTATTGATGCGTTTGATGATTTGAGAGGTAAGGGCAATTTCTGGCAAGAGGTATAAAACTTGTTTGCCATTGGCAAGTGCTTCTTCAATGAGTTTAACATACACGTGTGTTTTGCCGCTTCCCGTAACACCTTGCAACAAGGCCACTTCTTTTTCTTCAAATGATTGCTTTAAGGCCAAGTATGCTTCTTCTTGGTTTGGGTTCAAACTAAAACTTTCTTTTGCCAAAAGTTCCATTTGCAAGCGGTCTATGTTTACTTCGTATGGTGTAAGAACTTCGTTTTTAATTAAAGTTTGTAAGGAAGAAGCTGCATTTCCTCCAAATTTTAAAATACTACTTCTGTCTGTTACTTCATTCTGTTGCTTTAAGTGCAAAAACGACATCAATATTTGCAGTTGTTTTGGCTTTTTTTCAAGCGAATCAAAAAGTGCTGCAAGGGCCTTTTCTCCTTCATAAATTGGGTTCAAAGCAAAACAAGTAAGGGTTTTAGGTTTGTATTTGCCTTGTAATTCTTCCCTTATTCTAATCATGCCTTTGCTCACCATACTTTTGATGAGCGGAAATACATTTTTGAGACGCACAATTTCAGAAACATCTGCCAAGGTTAACTCTGCTTGCACTTCCAAGGCTTCCCAAATTAGAAATTCTTTTTGATCGAGTTCAACGGCATTCGGGTTAAATTCTTCATTGGCCTCAATGCGGGTAGCCGATTCTAGTTTTAGTCCAGCTGGCAAAGCCGCTTGCATAACATCCCCAAGGCTGCATAAATAATATTGGCTCATCCATTCCCAAAACTGAAAATGAATGGGATGCAATAAGGGTTTATCATCTAAAACACTATAGATATATTTTGCTTCATAGCCTTTGGGAGGTGAGTGGTGTATTTTGGCAATTAAGGCAGAATATATTTTGCGTGCACCAAATTGAATTGCCACTCTTTTGCCAATGGCAATTTCAGATTCCCACTCTCGAGGCACTCTATAAGTAAAGAGTGCATCGAGGTGCAAAGGAAGCATTACATCAATAAAAACAGCAAAATTTTCTTCCGACACTTAGGTTAAGCCTCTTTAATATTTGCAATTACTTCAAGGAAGTACTTCCAGAATTTTTGAACCGAGCTAATCTGCACACATTCGTCTGGAGAGTGCGCACCTCTAATGTTTGGTCCAAATGATATCATTTGCATTTGAGGATAGTTAATGCCTAAAATGCCACATTCTAAACCTGCATGTACGGCATTTACATGGGGTTTTTCGTTGAACATTTCTTCATATTGATGTTGCATCATTTTCACAATAGCCGAATTGGGTAGGGGAGCCCAACCTGGATATTCCCCTTTGGTTTGGGTTTCGCCATTTAAAAATTCTAATGCACTTACAATCATTTCGGCCAAGTCAAGTTTTTCAGAATCTACAGAGCTTCTGCAAAGGCAGTGTATTTCGTAGGTTTCGTTTTGAACCAACACCCTAGCTAAGTTATTTGAGGATTGAACCAATCCATCTATACCAGGTGTCATGCGGTATATGCCGTTTGGTATAGTATATAAAGCCCCAATGAGATTTTTAGTAAAAGCAGCTGGCAAACAATGGCTGGTTTCTTCAGCTTCTTTCAGGCTAAGTAACAGTTGTGGGTCGGTTAAAAGATTTTCAATTTTAAAAATACCCGCCAAACGATTTATGATATTTGCTAAAATATTAGACTCACTAGCAGGAATGGCAATCACAGCAACTGCCTCTCTTGGAATGGCATTGCGCAAACTACCTCCATCAAATTTAACCAATCTAAAGGCAATGGTTTTCTGAATTTCTTTTAAGGTGCGTGTCATTAATTTATTGGCATTGGCTCTACCCAAATGAATGTCCATACCAGAATGTCCGCCAGTTAATCCATTTACTGTTAAAGTATAGGTTTTCCAGTTGCCTGGAACAGCTTCTGCAGTATATTTTCCAACGCCAGAAACGTCTATGCCACCTGCACATCCAATGCAAAGCTCTCGATCGTCTTCTGTGTCTAGGTTTAGTAAAATATTTCCATTTAAAACACCCGCTTCAAGTCCCATAGCACCTGTCATGCCCGTTTCTTCATCTATTGTAAAGAGGGCTTCTATGGCAGGATGTTGAATCTCAGTTGAACTTAACAGCGCCATGATGGTTGCCACCCCAATTCCATTATCGGCTCCTAAAGTGGTGCCACGCGCACGCACCCAATCTCCATCTATAAACATGTCTATGCCTTGAGTTGCAAAATCAAATTGGGTATCTGCATTTTTTTGGTGCACCATGTCTAAGTGGCTTTGCAAAACAAGGGTTGGTCTAGCCTCCATACCAATTGTTGCAGGCTTTTTAATGATAACATTTCCTACGGCATCCTTGGTAGTTTGAAGTTGCAATGAAGCACCAAAATCCAACATAAACTGAATGATTTGCGCTTCTTTTTTAGAAGCTCTTGGTATGGCATTCAGGGCCGAGAAATGGTCCCATAAAGCTTTTGGTTCAATATTGTTTAACATGATGTTTGAATATAGTGCACTAAAATAGGGTAAAACTTGGAATTGGCCATCTGCTTTTAAAAAACTCCTCCTAATCCCAATTGTCTATTTTAAGAAGATGTTTTGGTTTCGTCTTGGCATTAGTTTTTTAACATAAAATTAGGACGTTTACTAATTTTAGTACATTAATGTTTACTAATTTTAGTACATTTGTGTTTGCTAAGATTAATACATGTATGTTTGCTAAGATTTGTGCATGTATGTTTACTAAAATTAGTACATAAAAACTAAGATAATGGCAACTCCGCAGGAGAAATTTGTTGAGGCGCTACGCCTTTTAAAAGAACTACAAGACAGGGGAGTAGTGGGCATACATATTTCTAGCCTTCCCAACATAAAGCACAGGCAATTGCTTATCAAGCATGGCTTTATTCGAGAGGTAAGCAAAGGGTGGTACATTGCTACTGATCCTGCTGAAATAAATGGAGAAACAACCGCATGGTTTAGTTCCTATTGGGAGTTTATTGCACAATATCTCGAGCATAAATACAATGAAAATTGGTGTTTGTCTGCCGATCAATCTTTGGCCATACATGCAGGTAATTGGACAATTCCAGAACAATTGATAGTAAGGTCATCGAAAGGAAATAACAAGCCGACACCTCTACCATATTCAACCTCTTTTTTTAATTTAAAAACTGATATACCCGCAAAGGGGCATTTAGTTGTTTACAAAGGCATTAGATTATACAGTTTACAAGCGGCCCTTGTTTATTGCACGGCAGCGTCATTTTCTTATCGCCCCATTGATGCCCGCACCGCGCTTTCTCTCATCAGAGATGCTTCAGAGGTATTACCAATTCTTTTAGAAAACGGACATACAAAATATGCGGGTCGCTTGGCAGGTGCTTTTCGAAATAATACCCAAGAAAAAATTGCAGTTCAAATCATCGAGACCTTTAAGCAAGCGGATTATGAAATTAGGGTAGAAGATCCCTTCAACCAGAAACTTACCATACAGCTTTCAAATCGCACAAGTTCTCCTTATGTAAACCGTATTCGCCTCATGTGGCAGCAAATGAGAGAAGTTGTTTTAGCACATTTGCCGCCTTCAGTGATATTACCTAATGAGCAACAAAAATTGTTTAAAGTTATTGATGATATTTATCTTACAGATGCTTACCATTCATTATCTATAGAGCGATATAAAGTAACACCAGCTTTGATAGAGAAAGTTAGTTCTGGCAAATGGAATTTAAAGGATAATATGGAGGATAGGAAACAAAGAGATGCCATGGCAGCTAGAGGTTATTATCAATCATTCTTAGCAGTTAAAGAATCCATTAAATCAATACTTGATGGCGGCAATCCAGGTGTTGTTGCAAACAACCAACATTCAAAGTGGTATCGAGAATTGTTTGATCCAAGTGTAGCAGCAGGAATTTTGCGCCCATCCGATTTGGCCGGATACCGCAGTCATCAAGTGTATATTGGCAATTCTAAACATGTGCCTTTAAGTGTTGACGCTATGCGCGATGCCATGCCCGTTTTGTTTGAATTGTTGGAAGAAGAAAAAGAAGCTGCAGTAAGGGCAGTTTTAGGTCATTTTATATTTGTTTTTATTCATCCGTATATGGATGGAAATGGAAGAATTGGTCGCTTTTTAATGAATGTTATGCTAGTCACCGGTGGCTATCCATGGATTGTGATTCCCTTTGAAAATAGAGATGAATACATGAAGGCGCTAGAAAGTGCCAGTGTTGCCATGGATATTGAACCTTTTGCTAAATTTATCAGCCTTTTGCTCAAAGAAAGCCTTTCTGGAAAAAGTCGTGCGGTTTTACCCAAGCAATAATCTTCCAAACCGCCATTTATCTCCCTCTAAAAACTCCTCCCCATCCCAACTACCCATCTAAAGGCAGTGTTTTGGGTTTCGCCTGATAAAGGTTGGCTGAGATAAAAAGGCATATCAAAGCGAAGGGTCAAAGGTTTTGGATCATCCAAGATTCCCCATTTTTTGATGGTTAATGCAATTCCAGCACCTGCATCAGCTAAAACACTTGTTTCGAGTTTTAGGTTGCCAAATTGTTTACCTAAAAATCCTACATCTGCAAACAAGTAACTATCAAAGTGTACATATTTATTTAGTCCCTTAGGATTGATAAAGGATAGATAATTGTCAAAATCAACTTCTACATTTATAGAGCTGCCATATTTGCCACTAATTGCTTCGAACTTTGTATTGTCAAAGGTGATAAAATTAACATACCCTGCATAACCTCTTAGGTTCAAACCTCCCCCTACCTGAAAATGATTCCCTTCAGTTGTATAATTCATCCATTGCTCAGGCACAATGCCTGAAGCACGGGTAAATTTATTTTCTAACATTTCCTCAGTATTTGCGCCAGCAAGGTTTATTAAAAATTCTCCAGGCACGCTGCTGCCATCAATATACGCGGCATACAACCTGCTGCGTAATTCAAACTTATGCAATTTGTTGGTTTGAACCAATTGCCCATCTATTCCTGCAAAATTGTAATTTGAAAATGGCGCCATTCCTTTCACGTTTAGGGTAATCTTTCCCAGACCATTAAGCAGTTGGTAGTTTCTTTCATAGGTAAGGTTAAGGGAGTTTACCCAGTTATTAAAACTTGAAACATTGGGCATACCTGGGAACAAAATTTCAGGAGCAGAATTAACTGGATTAAATGTATAAGATTGGCTATGCCCCAAGTAATAAATTTGGTGGCGTTTCATGGCTTTAATTGAAGCACTAAATTTATTTTTGCCTATTGTATTTTCCCAGCCAGCTTTGTAAAGGGTTAAACCATCCAAAAATCTGCTTTGAACAAATACTTCTTGAAACTTTTTAAGACGATGACTATAGCTGAATTGGTAATGGAATAAATTAATTTCTGGACCTCTTCTGTATTGTTCTGCTAAACGATTGGTGGCTATGCCTGAATTATGCCAAATGCTTAAACTAAATTTGTGTTTTAGATTAAGATAATTACCATTTAAATGCAGGCCCACTTTAACGCCATCATAATTGTTGTACCAAACATCTGGTCGCCATTTTAGCGAATAATTATGCCTATTTGGAGGCGACGAGATTTGATGATCAAAACTAAATAGCACAGGTAACTTTTTGGAGTTATCTAGCAGGTTAACATCTGCCAATCGCTTACTTGGGTCAATTATTACATCCTTTACTTTTCCAGTAACAGGCACCAAAACTGTGTGGGTAGGATTTAACAATCCCCAACCAGTCCATTTAGGTAAAACGGAAGCAGCAGTTTGTTTGTTGAACCAAGTATTTGGGATATAGAAATTTTGTGAAGTATTGTTTTTATATAGAATGCTAAAATCAAGGGGCATTTGCATTTCGCCCTTTCTTTTAAAGGTAATGGCTACTGTATCTTTATTTATTTGCTTCACGCGAGGTACACCGTAGTCAATGGTTTTGGTGGTTTCCATCCACTGGTCAAAAAACCAATTTAAATCTACATGGGTGTATTGAATAATGCTATTTCTAAAATCTTCAAAATAGGGATGAGCCATTTTCCATTGGTTAAAATAATGTTGCATGGCTGCTAAGAAAAGCGAATCGCCCAACACATATTGCAAGTTATACAACATGGTAGCTGTTTTGTAATATACATTGCTGTAACCCCCACCGTGGTGCAGTGCGCCGTTAAAGTCATCGCTGTGGGTATTAAGTGGCATGTCTAAGTTTAAGATAGCATCTCTAAGGTAACCATACATTACGGTTTGATCCAAACTAGACATGGGGATATAGTTTTTTCCTATATATGAATTCCTGTTTACTTTGGTTTCGCCGCGCAAACGACTCATGCTCCAATGGGTTAAAAATTGTGTGAAGCCTTCATCCAAGCTTGCTCTATAGGTTTCGTTATTGCCCACCATGCCAAAGAACCAGTTGTGGCCAATTTCGTGGGCAAATAAACCGTAATAGCCGGGCGAGCGACCATTATCAAGCGTTAGCATTGGGTATTCCATACCGTCACGCGCATCGGCCACAATCATTTTTGGGTAGGCATAGGTTCCAAAATCTTTGCTATAAGTTTGAATGATGAGGGCGTTAAACTTTGCGGCATCTTGCCAACCAGCAGCATGTGGTTCTTGTACTAGCGAGATACAACGAACTTTTCCGCGAGGATTGCCAAGCATTGGCAATACGTATTCCCCAAGGCGGTAAGTTGGATCGGCAGTCCACGCAAAGTCGTGCGTGTTTACTGCTTTAAATCGCCAAGTTTTTGTTTTGCCATCTATTGGAATAATCACAGAGGCTGCTTCGCCATAAGGTTTATCTTTAAAATTGCTAATTTCTAACTTGGCTCGAAGTTCCTCGGGGAGTACTTCTGATTCATTTTGCAACTCACCTGTGGCATCTAAAATATAATGAGAAGGAAGGGTGAGGTTAATGTCGAATTGGCCGAAATCTCCATAAAATTCTTTGCCAAGGTGTTGAGCTGTTTCCCAACCAAATTTTCTGTCATATACGCATATACGCGGATACCAATGCACACCATCGTATTGTTTGTTGCCTTGAGGGTCTTTAAATGTTTTCATACGTCGACGTTGGTTGCCGCCATCGTCAAAATAAGTTTCGAAATTAATTTGAAAAGTGGCCTTTGCATTAGGCAAAATCGGATTTTTGAGTTTGATTTTCATGATAGAAAAATCAATGATGGGAGTAGCTAATTCGCCATTAACAAGCACCCTTTGTATAGTTGTGCCTTTGCCATCCAATTCATATTTTCCAAATTTCTGTTTGAACCCATTGGCCAAGTTTAATTGCTCGAGGTAGCCTCCTTTTAAAAAGGCATTTTGGTATAAATGGAAATACACTTCATATAAAGTATCGGGGGAATTATTGGTATAAATAAGTAGTTCTTCCGCACTTATTACATCAGTTTGGTCGTTTACCTCAGCATTAATTTTATAATGTACATCTTGCTGCCAGTAAGCATTGTGGGGTTTTCTATTTTTCCAATAATAGGGATTTTCTGCAGAAGCAAAATCAAAATCTTGGGCAAAACCTGAGGTAATAAGAAGTCCAAAAAATATAGAAAATACGGTTTTCTTCATAGGTGCAAAATAATATTTTTACAACAAACCATCGCTGCATTCATTAGCTTTGCCTTAATATGAATCAATTAAAATTAGGTGACAAAGTTCGTTTTGTAAATGAGTCGATGGAAGGAATTGTTACTTCATTGAAAGATAAAAACTTAGTTGGTGTTACAGTAGAAGACGACTTTGAAATTCCTGTAATGGCGAGTGAGTTAGTAAAAATTAAATTTGAAGAAAAGGCAGGTAATAATCAACCAGAGCTACCAGCAGCAAAGGCTTTCAAAGGAAATTCAATTCATCCTTTAGGAGTTTTCTTTGCCTTTGATAGGGTTGGAGAAGACGGTATTGAATTATTTGTTCACAATAATTTAGCCGAGTGGGTTATCCTAAATGTGTTTCAAAAAGAAGATGGTGTTTACCATTTGTGGCAACAATTGAAATTAGAAAGAGAAGAAACTTTACTGTTAGGGAAATATAAATTTTCTGCCATACAAGATTGGAAAACCTTATTGGTTCAAATGCTGCCTGTTGAGTCGCATACCTTGAAACCAGGGAGTTTGGTTCAAACCGAATTAAACTTTGGCGTTAAAAAATTCCATCAATGGTTAAAACATTGTTTCTTTTTGAACCGACAAGCTTATATGCTAAGGTTAGATGAAGTTTTAGAACCCTTGAATTTAAAGGCATTAACACAAAGAGATTTTGCTGAGGCACCTGTTTCAAATATTAAAAATTTAAAGGATAAACCTTCAAGCATCATCGACTTACACTATGAGGCTTTGCAACGCAATGGATACGGAAGTGCAACAGATATTACAGCTTTTCAAATGGATGTCTTTACGCAAACTTTGGAGGCGGCCTTTGTACATCAAATGAAAGAAATAGTCTATATCCACGGAGTTGGCAACGCCTATTTGAAAAATAAAATTCGTACTTGGTTAAGTAAGCATCCCGAAATGGTAAGCGAGTTTGAAGAAGCCGATTTATTACAATTTGGCAATGGCGCCACCTTGGTTAAATTAAAATAATTACGACAACAACTCTTGTCTAAGGATAAACTCCATTTGATCAGCACTGCGCTCTGCCGCATCTGTGCGCTTGGCTTTTGTTCTAATTTCCTCTTCTTCTGCAAACTTAGCGATTGCCTTTTGTATGGTTTCATCCAATAAAGGCTCTTCCCAAGGTTTGTTTAAGTAAGCGAAAATCTTCCCTAAATTTACAGCATCAACGGTGTCTTCAAAATTGGCAAAACCTGTAAGCATAATTCTGATTGGAAAAGGATGCAGGTCAACTAGTTTTTTTAAAAATTCTACTCCAGTAATTTCTGGCATGCGTTGGTCGGTTATGACAACTTGAATATCAGGATTTTTCTCTAAAACAACCAAAGCATCTAAAGCACTAATTGCAATAAATACATGATATTTTATTCTAAAACATGCCTTAAAAGACATGAGGTTATTTTCTTCATCATCTACATACAATACCTTAATCTTTGTACTCATAATGTTTACCTAAACTTAAAATCAAATATAAAAGTAATTATTTATTTTGCTATTATTGTTATTCTAACAGCAATTATAATATTTTAATGGAGTATACGACTTTGCAAATTACGCCTGAAATTTTAAAATTTACCCAAGCTGTTGAACTTGAGGAATGTATTTCAAGTCTTAAAGAAATCAGTCCTTTAAAGGTATTTGATAGTATTCAATTACAACTTAAAGACCTTTATAAATGTTTACATCCTCAATTGCCCTTTGCAGCCGCTGCATTTGAAATTTGGCTTAAAGATAGATTGGCAGATAAGCCATTGAGTTGTTATGGTAATTGGATTTGGTACCCTAGAGAGCGGGACCTAGTTCATCTGTTGCCAGAAGAAGAATTTATTTTGGTTCGAACCAACCGAAATAAATATAAAATAACCCAACAAGAGCAGGATATTTTGAGTGAAAAAGTTGTTGGGATAATTGGCCTTAGTGTTGGTCAAACGGTTGCCATTGCCATTGCCATGGAACGTGGTGCTGGAGAAATAAGATTGGCAGATTTTGATACTATTGACCTAAGTAATCTCAATCGATTACGTTGCTCAATTACTGATATCGATTTAAACAAAGCAGAGATTTGTGCTAGAGAAATATGGAGAATTGACCCCTATCTTAAGGTTCGAATTTTTAAAGAGGGTCTTCATGCCGGAAATATTGACGCATTTTTTACAGAAGGAGCTAAGCTCAATTTATTGATTGAAGAATGCGATGCCTTGGACATTAAAGTTTTGGCTAGACACAAGGCAAAAGAGCTAGGAATTCCAGTTTTAATGGAAACCAATGACCGCTGTTTAATTGACATTGAACGCTTTGATTTGGAACCAGAAAGGCCTTTGCTTCACGGCTTAATGGGAGACCTAGACCCTGAGAAACTGAAAGGATTAAGTCAGGAAGAAAAAATAACTTATTTGATGCCAATGGTGGGCTTGCAAGCTTTATCCGAGCGCATGAAAGCCTCAATGATTGAAGTGCAAAGTTCTATAAGCAGTTGGCCGCAATTGGCTTCTGCCGTGACTATGGGAGCTGGAGTGGCAGCAGATTTAAGTAGAAAGATTCTATTAAATGAGTCCACCGTTTCAGGCAGATTTTATGTTGATTTAGACGAGTTAATTCCACAACCTATTCAACTAAAAACAGCAATTGAATTGGAAATCAGACCGGCTTTGTTGCAAGAACAAGAGTTAAAAACATATATTAACAAGGCTCGGTTTGAACCTAGACCAGATTTGTTAGATGAAATAGAGAAGCAAAATTTATTGAAAGCATGTATACATGCGCCGTCAGGAGGGAATTGCCAGCCATGGAAATTCTATTTTCACCAAGGAAATTTGTATATTTTTCATGAGCTGCACCATTCTGTTTCTATGTTAGATTTTGGACATTTTGGTACCTATCTATCCATTGGAGCGGTTGTTGAAAATGCTAGAATTTATGCAAATTCACTGGGTTTGCTTTTGAATTGTAGTTATTTTCCAGATGCAAGTAATACAATGCTTGTGGCGGCATTGAACTTTGAAAAGTCTTTTGGTCAAGTTGGTCATGTTTTAACTGTGCAACAACTCTTTGAGCGCCATACAAATCGGTTATTTACAATAAGAAAGGAATTAGATGTTGAACATGAAAAAGCCTTGCTCGACTTGATTGGTTCAAACCGAATTGGCAACCTGACCTTGATTAAAGATGCAGCTGAAATGAAGGAAGTTGCTGAAATATTAACTGAAGCAGAAAAGTTGTTGTTATTGAATCCCCGCGGCCATCAAGATATATTTGAAAGAGAAATTCGTTGGACGAAGGAGGAAGCTGAGGCAAAAAGGGATGGAATTGATTTAGCCACATTAAACATGAGCAAGGCAGAGGTAATTGCCTTAAAAGTAGCTGGCAGCAGAAAAGTAATGGAGTGGGTGAGTAAATTTGATGGGGGCGAGGCATTTAAGAAAAACACTAAAAAAGTCATTGCTGCCTCTTCTGCAATAGGAATATTAAGTATGCCATTTCAAAATGTTGAGGCATATTTGCATGGGGGAGAATTAATGGAGCGCATCTGGATAAAATCCAATGCAATGGGATTAGCTTTTCAACCTGTAACGCAGTTCAGCTATTTATTAGCAAGAGCTGTAAACAATGGAAATGGATTGAATAGGGTCGAATATGAAAAATTGATTGAGTTAAAAAATCAATTAATTTTAAGGTTTCCAAATCTAAATCAAAGGGAGATTGTATTTATTTTTAGAATTGGTTACACCGAAAAAACACCAGTCATGGCTATGAGAAGGGAGATTGAAACAATGGTAATTAAAGACTAAATGATTAGAATTCGTGCATTTAAGGTGACGGATGACCACTCCGCCTGCTTGAGGTACATCAAGGGGCACCATTTGGTATTAGAGTCTTATGGCGTTACTAAGGTTACATCTTTAAATGCAGATTGGATAGATGACCCCAATACTTATGCGATTATAGTTGAATCAGAAGACAGCAAAAAGGTTTATGGTGGAGGCAGGGTTCAGATTAAAAGTGATACCTTAAAAATGCCTATGGAAGATGCAATAGCCATTTTGGATGATAGAATTTATGACTATACTGAAAAAATTGGGAAGTATCAGGTTGCAGAGTTTTGTGGGCTTTGGAATTCTAAAGAAATAGCTGGATATGGAATAGGTAGCATTTATATGGGCAGAGTGGGCGTTGCAGTAGCCTCCCAGCTTGGTGTGCAATTAATGGCCTTATGTTCACCAGGAACCTTACGCAATTGCTTAAAAGTAGGATTTGATATCATAAGAGAGTTAGGGAACAACGGAACTTTTTATTATCCTAAGGAAGATTTAACGGCAACTGCACTTATAATTAATGATTTAGTTAATTTACCTTTTGCCAATCCAGATGAAAAATTGGCAATTGAAAAAATAAAATCTAACTTGAGCGGCGGAGCTACAGAAAAAGGGCCAAAAGGCGTAATGGATTTTATATATGATTTGCAAATAAACCGATGAAGAAAATTATACTTTTTTTAAGTTTCTTGCTTACTTCAATGCTTTCATTTGGGCAGAAGCCTATTCTATTTGAAGGGACCAAGCAACTTGTCTTTCAACAAAGTATTTATTTTATTGATTCATCAAAAGTTGCTGGTCCAAATGAAGTAAATCAAGCTATACATGAAGGAAAGGGTTTTGCAGGGGTATTAGATTTAGACTATACAAAGTATCCTGTTTGGGTATATTTAAAAGTTTTGAATAAATCAAAAAGTAACCGGTTAACCATAACCATAGAAAATCCATTAATAGATTCAGCCGCCTTATTTTTGATTAATGATTCGCCACTTCCTTATCAACAAAATTATCTAGGTGAGGGGTATAAAAATCGTGCCTTAGCTGGAACTTATATAAGATTTAATTTACCTTCTGAAATAGGGGATACTAGTACATTTTTGTTAAAAGTATCAGGTACAGAACAAATGCTTTTGCCTTTTTCAATTCAAACCGAAAAGGAAAGTCTTTCTAGTTCCATGGAACGAAATTTAATTTACGGTATTTTTATTGGTGTAGTGCTTGTAATGTTCTTTTATAACCTCTTTGTGTTTTTCTCCACAAGAGACCAAAATTACTTTTATTACATTCTTTATATACTTTTTATAGGTTTGGGTCAAGCCACCTTGAGTGGACATATTTACGCTTTATTGTTGGGTGATTATGCCGTTTTACATAAACTTTCTATCGTTGTTTTGCCAGCAATGTCGGGTGTTACTGCGATTTTATTTATTCAACATTTTTTGCAAGTAGAAAAGTTTGAACCTAAATTAAATAAGGCGCTTTGGGTGGTTTTAGTTTCTTATGGATTGGCTGCTTTTGTGAGAATAATTGGCTATCATCAAATTAGTGCAAGAATGATGGATAGCATTGGATTACCTGGTGCAGCTTTGGTTTACATAATTGCCATAAGAATTTATAAAAAGGGAGTTAAATCGGCCATTTATTTTATCATTGCTTGGACTGTCTTCATTATTGGGGTTGCCCTTTTTGTGTTGCGGAATTTTGGTTTGGTTCCTTTAACACCTATTACAACCTATACCTTACCATTTGGAGCGGCAATAGAAGTTGCTCTGTTATCTTTTGCCCTAGCCAACAAGATAAACACGCTTCAATCCGAAAAAAGTGAAAAGGAAAAGGAAGTAATGATAGCCATGTTAGAGAATGAGCGACTAGTGCGAGAACAAAATGAGATTTTGGAGCATAAAGTTAAGGAAAGAACTACCGAATTGTATCAATCAAACAACCAATTATCTGAAGCAATTACCAATTTAAGAAACACCCAAACCCAACTAATTGAACAAGAGAAAATGGCGTCTTTGGGTCAGCTTACTGCTGGAATAGCGCATGAAATAAACAATCCAATAAACTTTGTAACTTCGAATATTAGTCCTTTGAAAAGGGATATTAAAATGCTAACTGATTTAATACATGCCCTCGAGGAACAAGTTGGTTTAGAAGGCAGCATTGAAGAGAAGAAAGCTAAAATAGAAAGTTTAAAGGAGGAAATTGACTATGAATATTTGCAAGAAGAACTTGGCTTTTTGCTAAAAGGAATTGATGATGGAGCCCACAGAACTTCTGAAATAGTAAAAGGTTTAAGGATATTTGCAAGGCAAGATGAAGACGCACTGCTCGAAGCTGATTTAATAGAAGGGATTAACTCAACGCTTGTCATTTTGAACAATCAATTAGCTGGAATTAAGATTGAAAAGGATATGCCAACGCATCTTCCTATTCAATGTTATCCAGGAAAACTCAATCAGGTTTTTCTTAACTTGCTAAGTAATGCAATTTATGCTATTCATGAAAGACATAAAGATTCTGAAAATGGATTGATTATTATAAAGGTTGAACAACAGGAAGATGATGTTTTTATTAAACTTGAGGATAATGGAACTGGCATGTCTGAAGAGGTGAAGAATAAAGTGTTTGAACCCTTTTTTACTACCAAACCTGTTGGAGACGGAACAGGATTAGGTATGTCAATAGTTTTTAAAACCATAGAAATGCATCATGGGAAAATTAAGGTAGAATCCCAATTAGGAAAGGGAACTTCCTTTGAAATAATTTTGAAAAAATCTATAAACCAAACTTCTAAAAATGTCTGAATTAAAATTAGCCAAACCAGTTGTTCTTTATGTAGATGATGAACGCAATAATTTGATGTCATTTAAGGCTTCTTTCCGTTTGGATTTTGAAGTATTATTAGCAAATTCACCAGATGAAGCTTTTGATTTACTGAAGAAGCATAAACCGCAAGTAATCATTTCGGATTATAGAATGCCTTTCATGACTGGCGTAGAGATGTTTGAGAAAATTCGCTTAATCCATCCAGAACCTTTTCGCGTTTTGCTAACTGCGTACGGAGATGTTGAAGCTTTAACTGATGCAATTAATAAAGGTCAAATATTTCGATACATAAAAAAGCCTTGGATAGAAGATGAAATAAGAAACGTAGTAAAAGATGCCACCGAGTATTACCATACCAAATGGTTGCTAGAAGAAAAAAATAGAGAATTGGCTGAAGCATACAAAGAATTGGATAGATTTGTTTACTCTGTTTCCCATGATTTACGTTCACCACTTATGGGTATTTTAGCCATTGCAGGTTTCCTTCAAAAAACTCAGAAAATGGATGAGGTGCATGAGTTTGGAGACATGATTACCAGTAATGTTACTAGATTAGATGAATTTATCTCTAACCTATTGGAGTACTATAAAGTTAAACGCGGGGAACTTACCATTTCCAGTGTAAAATTTGATAAATTATTGGATGAAATCAAGGGTATTTATGCCATCGAGATGATGGAAAAGAAAATCAATTGTGAAATTTTTGTTACCCAAAATGAAGAATTTAGAAGCGATAAACTTGTTTTGTTAATTGTGATTCAAAATTTAATATCCAATTCTATCAAATATCAAAAACTCGATAATCCTGATAAACAAATATTAATGTCTGCAACAGTGAACAGGGGAGAAGTTACTATTATTGTAAAAGACAATGGAATTGGCATTGGCAAAGAATTCCAACCTAGGGTATTTGAAATGTTTTTTAGGGCATCCTCTCAAGCTATGGGCTCTGGAATTGGCCTTTATAACGCTAATATGGCACTTAATAAACTAGGCGGAGAAATAGCCATTGAGTCTGATACAGGACAAGGAACAGCCTTCATTCTTAAAATTCCGAGCAAATAGAAATTCTTGCGCAAACAGCTCTTCTTGCTTAACTTGCGTGAATGAAATTTTTAAAAATTTTTGGAATTAGCTTAGTTGTTTTATTCCTACTCTTATTAATCGCTCCTTTTCTTTTTAAAGGTAAAATTGTAGCTGCTGTAAAAAGTGCAACAAACGAGCAACTCAATGCCACGCTTTCTTTTAATGAAGACATTGGCTTGAGCTTAATCAGTAGTTTCCCTAATCTATCTTTAACCATTAAAGATATTACGCTAATTAACAAAGCGCCATTTCTTGGAGATACGCTTTTTGCAACCAAAGAATTTAACGCTGTTTTAGATATTATGAGCGTTATTAATGGGGAGCAAATCAATATTCGAAAAGTATTCTTGGATCAACCCAAAATTTATGCAGCAATTCTCCCTGATGGTTCTGCCAATTGGGATATTACCTTAGTAGATTCAACTGCGTCACAAACGCCAGAGGATACTGCTAGTTCAGCCTTTTCTCTCAAATTAAGAAGCCTTGAAATCAAAGAAGGGCATCTAATTTATGACGACAAACAAGGCAATATGAAAGCCGCTCTTCATAACCTTAATTATAAACTTTCTGGAGATTTTTCAGAAACACTTATGACAATGTTAAGCAATCTTTCTATTGAAGCGCTAACCTATGAAATGGATGGGATAACTTATTTAAACAAAGTTAAGGCTGCAATGGACGGAACTATTGAGGCAAATCTCAACCAAATGCAGTTTGCCTTTAAAGAGAATACTTTTAAGCTTAATGCCCTAGAAATGGGTCTTGATGGTAACTTGGCCATGCCAGGTGATGACATGATTATGGACCTCAAATGGGGGGTTAAACAAAATGATATTGCACAATTCTTATCCTTAATTCCTGCAGTTTACGCCAGCGATATGAAAGACCTTCAATCAAAAGGTAAGCTTACTTTAAACGGTTTTATCAAAGGAACTTATAATGAAACCTTAATGCCAGGTTTCGGTTTGAACCTAAGCATTGAAGAGGGTTGGTTTAAATACACCGCTTTGCCCTATCCTTTAGAAGCATTGAATGTGAAGTTATCAGTTAATAATCCTGATGGAGTGCCAGACCATACCGAGATCAACCTTGAGAAATTACATTGGTTATTACAAGGTGATGCTTTTGACGCCAAACTAATTGCAAAAACACCAGAAAGTGATCCTTATGTTGACGCTGTTTTTGCAGGGAAAATTAACCTAGGAAACCTAGGCAATTTAGTTCCGCTGCCAACAGGCACACAATTGCAAGGCGTTTTAACATCAGACCTTGCCGCAAAAGGAAATATGAGCACCTTAGATAAAGGCAATTATGAAGCCTTCGAAGCCAAAGGAAGCTTGCAAATTTCTAAATTGCTATATGCTTCATCTGATTTGCCGAAGCCTTTCAAGATTAATGAAGCAAGCATGAATTTTACGCCAAAGCAAGTGCTGCTTAATAATTTCGACGCTTCCATTGGCAATAGCGATTTTAAACTAAATGGTGCTTTAGAGAATTTTTATGGATACTACTTAGGCAATGCAGTGCTCAAAGGGAACTTAAACCTTAACAGCCAATTGCTGGATGCTAACGAATGGTTAAGTGAAGACCCAGAGGCTGCCACAGAGGATACAGCTGCAATGAGCATTGTACTTTTGCCAGAAAATATAGATTTTCAATTTAATAGCAATATTCAGAAATTACTATACACCAACATGGAAATTACCAACTTCAAGGGAGGTGTTCATTTGGCAAATAAGCAATTAGATTTACAAAAAATTGCATTGGACTTATTAGGTTCAAACATGAAGTTGGATGGCTTTTATGAAACTAAAAATCCAATGGTGCCAACAACCAAAATTGACTTTAGCATCCAGAATTTAGATGTTCAGGCTGCTTATAAAACCTTCAATACTGTTAAGAAATTGGCGCCAGCAGCAGAAAACATCAGTGGAAAAATTAGTACAGTATTTACTATGAATACAGCTTTAACTTCCACCATGCAACCTGATTTAAATACCTTGATAGCTGAAGGATATTTGAGTATTCCACAGGCATCAATTGGAAACATTAATGCCCTTAACAAGGTTGCCGAGGTCTTAGCAAAACCAGAGTACAAACAAGTTTCAGTTACAAATGCAAAAATAAACTGGAAGGTATTAAATGGTAGAGTTTATACTGAACCTTTTAATGTGAAAATGGGTACACAAAACATTGAGTTAAGTGGTTCAACTGGTTTGGATCAAACCATTGCCTATAATGGATTAATAAATATTCCACGTAAAGATCTTGGTGCAGCCGATGCCGCAATCAATTCGGCCATTAAACAGTTTAACTCAGCATTAGGTTCAGACCTTAAACTAAATGAAACATTACCATTGGTGTTAAACATTGGAGGCACTTTTACCAAGCCAGAAGTTAAAACTAACCTAAAAGATTTGTTAAGTAATCAAGCGGGTTCTGTTAAAGATAAAGCCTTAGAGGAGGCAAAAAAGAAAGCCAAAGAGCTAGAAGCAAAAGCACGTGAAGATGCTGCAAAACTGCGCAAAGAGGCTGAGGATAAAGCAAAGGCTGAGTCCCAAAAATTGAAATCAGAAGCAGAGGCTAAGGTAAATGCCGAGAAAGAAAAATTGAAGAAAGAAGCTGAGGCTAAAAAGAAAGAAGCAGAGGCCAAGGCCAAAGCAGAAGCCGACAAAGCTAAGAAGCAAGCTGAAGAAGAGGCTAAAAAGAAGTTAAAGGGACTTCTAAAACCATAACAGCATGCGTAAATTACTGCTTTTACTTTTAGTATTATTTCTTCGGTTTGAACCTAGCTTTGCACAGGTGTATGGTTGCACAGATCCCTTAGCAACTAATTATAATAATGCAGCTACTAGAAATAATGGCTCTTGCGTTTATGCTAATACGAGTATTGCTCCTGTTAAGTCTACCTTAATTTCTGACACACTGAATGAAAGTTCTGGCTTAATTATTTATGGAAACCGACTTTTCACGCACAATGACAATACCAATTTAAACTTATATGCCTTGGATTCAATTACGGGCAAAATTGTTAATACTTATGAGGTAAAAGGTGCTAGCAATATCGATTGGGAAGACCTTACACAAGATGCAGAATTTTTTTACATCGGAGATTTTGGAAACAATAGCAGCGGCAATAGAAAGGATTTAAAAATTTATAAGATTAGCAAAGTGTCATTGCTTTCTCGCAATCCTTTGGTTCAAACCATAACATTTTCTTATGAACCCCAAACCGATTTTAGCCCGCAAGCCGCTAATCAAACCAACTTCGATTGCGAGGCAATGGCAGCTGGCAAAGATTCCTTGTTTTTATTTTCTAAAGAATGGAGCAGCAATATAACGAGAGTATATTCGGTGCCAAAAGTTCCTGGAAATTATAAACTCAGGCCCTCATCTTCTTATGATGTTAAAGGTTTAATTACTGGCGCATCCTTGCTAGAGGATAAGAGAGTTTTATTGCTTTGTGGTTACTCCACTTTGCTTCAACCATTTTTATATTTGATGTATGATTATGAACCAGGTAATTTCTTTAGTGGCAACAAGAGAAAAGTACAATTGGATTTAGGTTTTCACCAAGTTGAAGGAATTGCTTCATTAAATGGGAAACAGGCATTTATTAGTAATGAGCATTTTATTAAACAACCATTAGCAAATAATCCTCAAAAAATTCATGTGCTAAATTTATCTAGTTTATTGGCAAATTACTTGGATAATCCACCAACCTCATTGTCTAAAATTACATCTAGAAATGAAGATATTACTGTTTTTCCAGTGCCTAGCGATGGCGTTTTTAACCTAAAAGGCTTTTATGGTACTTTGGAGTTGTTTAATACTGCTGGAGAATTGTTAAAGCGATTTGAACCAAGTGAAGGTTTGCGAAAAATTGATTGTTCTGACTTGCCATCTGGAATTTACTTTCTAAGAGGAAATGAAATAGAAACTATTAAACTTAGTGTTGAAAAACCTTAAGAAATTTTTGTTAATTAATTTCTTGCAGAGTATTTTTAATATTGATATAATTGAAGACATTTTATTTATTTATATGAAAAAAAATATACTTTCATTTTTATTTTTACTATTTATTAGTTCTAAAGGTTTTTCTGCTTTGATGGTAGAAAATTTAAACATAACTGTTAATGCTGCTAATCCAACTGCAAACATTACACCTTCATTTGTACAGTCACCTTTATTTTCTGTTAACTATTTTGCAGCTCCAGGTTCAATATCTATTATTGGAAAAAATGTTGCTCAATTTAAAAGTAAACTAGTTGCTGACCTTATTATTCAAAACAACTACCATCCAACTAGACTTTATAATAACAGCAATGCGAGTGGCTATAGAAATTATTATACCTCACCTATATTTTTTTCGAATAATTCTTTAGGCTTTGTAAATAGATTTTCTGGTTTAGGTAATCAATATATTGCTGGTCAGGCTATTTTTACCGAAGGAGATACCATAAATTTTTGGATATTGGTTAACTTAAGTGAAGACGCTTCAGAGTTGAAAATTGTTAAAATAGGATATGACGACGAATCTGGAAAATTTCCTCAAACAGGTACAGAAGGAATGAATATTCCAATGGGAGTTAACGAGAATTTAGCTTCTAAATTAAATATTTATCCGCAACCAGCCCACGATGCCATAAATATTGAAATGCTAGGTAAGCAAATTGTTTCTAGTAACATATTTAACCTTAATGGCGATTTAGTTGCTCAATACGGTTTAAATAGCAATAAAATTGAAGTAGCAAATTTGCCTAGAGGAGTTTATATATTACAAGTAAAATGTAGTGAAGGTATTGTTACCAAGAAGGTGATAATTGGCGAATAACTCAATAATTAATAATTAAAAAAAGGGACAAGTCTAACTAATAGATTTGTCCCTTTTTTTATGCTTTTAATTCTTCTAAGGCAAGCCAAGACATTAGTCCGGCGCCAATTGCCAAAGCATCTTCGTCAATATCAAAGGTAGGTGTATGTACGCCAGAAATAATCCCTTTAGACTCATTTCGAGTTCCTAACCTATAAAAACATGAAGGCGCTGTTTGAGAGAAATAGGCAAAGTCTTCAGCAGCCATCCAAATGTCTAAGTCTAGCACATTCTCTTTACCTAAATAGGCTTCTGCTGCTTGCTTAGCTCTTTTCGTGAGCGCTGGGTCATTCATAAGAAAGGGATAGCCTTTTCTAATATCAAAATGAATGCTAGCATTGTTTGCCTTAGCAATTCCTTCTGCAATTTCTAGCATTCTTTCATGTGCCTCAGCTCTCCATTTTTCATCAAGGGTTCTAAATGTTCCTTCTAGGTATACTTCATTCGGAATGACATTGGTAGCACCATTGGCTATTACTTTTCCAAAACTTAATACACTTGGCACAATAGGATTGGCGCTTCTGCTAACCACTGTTTGAAGTGCATTGATTAATTGTGCCATAACTACAACTGGATCTACCCCAAGATGTGGCATGGCTCCATGGCCTCCTTTGCCTTTAATGGTAACGTAAATTTCATCGGTGCTTGCCATATACAAGCCACTTCTAAAGCCAACTTTTCCAACCGGAATTAAAGGCATTACGTGTTGACCCAAGACATTATTAACAGATGGATTTTGAAGCACACCTTCTTTTATCATCAATGAAGCACCACCCGGCAGTTTTTCTTCCCCAGGTTGAAATATCAACTTTATGGTTCCTTCAAATTCATTTTTAAGTTGGTTCAAAACGCTTGCCACACCTAACAAACAAGTGGTATGTACATCATGACCGCAAGCATGCATTACGCCAACATTTACAGATTTGTATGGAACATCATTTGCTTCTGTTATTGGCAATGCGTCCATATCTGCGCGCAAAGCAATTATTTTTTTACTGGGATTTTTACCTTCTATTATAACTACTAAACCTGTAGTAGCCATTTCTTTTATATCTGTAATTCTTAATGCTAATAATTGAGCTTTAACATAGCTCATTGTTTGGTGCTCTTGAAAAGATAATTCTGGATGAGCATGCAGATGTCTTCTTATTTTACTTAGTTCTTCGGCATTTTGCCCAACCAATGACTTTATTTTATCAATCATAACTCAAAGTTAATATTTAGTATTTATTCACCAAGCTTAGGCCTGGTTTGAACCCACAAAATACATGTCTATTTCTCCCTTGCCTTTTGCAGAAACCTTACCTCTATGGATGCACATAAATTTATCTTTTATCAATTCATAGGTACTTTGGCTTATGTTTACCTTGCCTACTTCTCCTGAAGATTCCATGCGTGAAGCGGTATTTACAGTGTCTCCCCAAATATCATAGGCAAACTTTTTTATACCCACAATTCCTGCCACCACTGGGCCTGTATGTACACCTATCCTAATTTCGAAATAAGGCAATTGTTCTGCAATTTTTTTTGCCTTACCCTCTTGCATGAATTGACAAATTTCAAGAGCTGCTTTTACCACGTCTTCTGCATGTGTTTGGTTTGGCATAGGCAAACCACCTGCTGCCATATATGCATCTCCAATGGTTTTAATTTTTTCAATACCATGTTTATGCATAATATGGTCAAATGCAGAGAAACACTCGTTTAAATCACGTACCAATTCTTTCGGACTGAGTGTTTCTGACAAGGCTGTAAATCCTTTAAAATCTGTAAACAAAACGGTAACTTCCTCAATTAATTTGGCTTCTGCAGCCCCTGTCGATTTTAATTCTTCCGCAACTTCAGCTGGTAAAATATTGAGTAATAACTCGTCACTGCGTTTCTTTTCTTTTGCAGTTCTTCTCAATCCCATAAAAATAGAACTTGCTAGTAAAAGCATTAAAATAGTACCACCAATAAATAAATTTCTTTGCGCATTTTTAGTTTCTATTTCTTGTTTTTGTGTTTCAACTAAGGCTTGTTGTAATTCCTTTTCTTGACCCAATACTGTCAATTGGGTAGCTTGCAGTTGCTTTTCCTTTTCAGATATTGTTAGTTGTTTTTCTTTATTTTGCTTTTCAGCTTTTTCTTTTAAATAGGCAAGATGCTGTAAATCCTTTTCTTTATGGCTGAGTTCTAAATCCATTTGTTTTAGGCCAAGTTCTTGTTGGCTTCTGGCGAACATTTCTTCACTTAGTTGCTTTTCAAATTTCAATTTAGTTTCATTTTTGTCAAAAGCATACAACATTTCTTTGCGTTCATTCTTACCCTTGATTGCATCTTTTTCAATGCTATCTCTTAGCATAATATAATTCTTATATGCTTCATAGGCTTTTGGAAAGTCTCCTTGCTTTTGATAAATCTCACTTAGGCTAGCATAGTTTTCTTTTTGACCCAATAACCTCCCAATTTCCTTGTTGATTGAAAGAGCTCTGCTTGAGTATTCTATGGCTTTTGTATAACGTTCAATAGGAACAATTCCCATAGCAGTTAGACCTGCCTCCGAGGCATTATAATACACCTTTCCAATATTACCAAGGTTAATGGCCATATTGGCTTTGTTTCCAAGTTGCTCAAAAATGCTTAGGGCTTTTTGATTATAGTCTAAAAATTTGGGATAATCAGAAAGTGCTTGATAAACATCCCCAATATTTCCAAGCGTTTCGGCAAAAGCATTTTTATCGCCAATTTGCTCATTGATGCTTTGTGCTTTTTGATAATAATCTAGCGCTTTGGAATAATTTGCCAAGTAATAATATTCAAGACCTATGTTGTGCAAAAAATTTGATATGCTTGTTTTATTCCCTATTTGCTCATTTATGCTAAGTGCCCTTTGATAGTTTTCAATTGCTTTTTCATGTTCAAAAAGATTAGAATTAACCAATCCTATTCCGCCATAAGCAAACGCCATTCCTACCTTATTTCCAATCTGTTCATGTATATTTAGTGCTTTTTGGAAGTTTTCAAATGCTTTGGGATAATCAGAATAACTCAAATATATATTACCCAAGTTCCCATGAATAGTGGCAGTAGTTCCTTTATTTTCTAATTGTTCATGAATTAATAAGGCTTTTTGAAAATTCACTAATGCATTTGGGTAGTCCAAATTATTGTAAGAAATCATAGCTATGTTTACCAATAAATTTGCAGCCTTACTTTTATTGCCTATCTGTTCATAAATACTCAAGGCTCCTAAGTACTTTTCCTGTGCTTTGGCATAATCTGAAAGCGCAGCATGAACCGACCCAATACTGTTTAGATTTGAAGCCATTCCTATTTTATAGCCTAAACTTTCATTTATTTTCAAAGCATTTTGTAGGTTTTCAAATGATTTAGGAAATTCGGAAAGGCATTTATAAGCTTGCCCTATACCTGATAGATTATTTGCTATGTTGCTTTGATTCCCTATTTGCTCTTGTGTGCGTAGTGCTTTTTGATAATATTCTAAAGCTTTTAAACAATTAGAATTTTTGAGGTGGTAACTTCCAATACTTTCATTTGAAAGGGAAATACCCATTCGATTGTTTAATGCCTCAAATTGATGTAAAGCATTTTCAAAAAGATCCAGGCTCTTTTTTCCTGCTCCTTCTCGTAAATAAATATATCCAATATTTAAATTGTTTATTGCTGCTCCAAATTTATTTTTCTGTTTTTGATTAATGACAAGTGCTTTATTAAAACAATCCAATCCAAGAGAATATTCATTCTTAGCTGTATGATTTAATCCTTTGTTGTGGTATGCCTCTGCCAATAAAATTGGATTGTTGAGGTTTTGTGCCAAGCTAATGGCCAATGTGCTGCTTTCAATACCTTTGTTGGGGTTTATTTTAGCATAGCAAAAAGCTAGTGCATTAAGTGTTTTTAACTTTGAACCATCTTGTTTCGTTTGGCGCTCGCTGACTTTTATTAAACTATCAAGTGATAATTCTTTAAGGTTTGTTTGCGCCGTTATGGTTCCAGTAAGAAGAAATAAACTACTTAAATACAAAAAGAATTGTTTCATAAAATTGCTAACTATTGGTTTTCAACCTATACAATTAAAGTGAATAAATTAAACTTTTCTGTTTTTTTTTTATCAAACCGAAGGAAAACATTTCTTTTGACGTCTAATGCAATAAATTTACTTCCATGAAACTGAATAAAAATATCGCTGTAAGTGATAATGGGTTTATATTTAACCCACTAAGTGGTGATTCTTTTAGCACCAATCCTATTGGACAAGAAGTTATTCGTTTGATGAAGGAACAAAAAACAAAAGAGGAAATCGTTAAAACATTGGCTCAAAAATACAACTCTGAAGAGGCTAATATTGAAAAGGATTTGGTTGATTTTTTTCAAATGCTATTGTCTTATCAATTGATTTCTGAGCATGAGTAAAAGGAAGATTACCGTTGCAGTTTCTGGCCTAAACAATATTGATAGTCCAGGTCCAGGAATTCCTGTTATAAGAGGACTTAAAGAAAGCTCCAAATTTGAAGTTAGAATAATTGGTTTGTCCTATGAGAATCTTGAGCCAGGCCTTTACTTGCATGATTTGGTTGATAAGTCTTATTCCATTCCCTTGCCATCCTCAGGTATGGATAGTTTGTTACAAAGACTTGCCTATATCAATAGCATTGAAAATTTAGATGTTATCATCCCAAATTTTGATGCAGAATTGCACAGTTTTATAAAATTAGGTCCGATTTTAAAACGAGATTATGGTATCTCAAGTTTTATGCCCGATTTGGAAACCTTCGAGAGCCGCCATAAATCAGTATTGTTCGAGTTTGGCGAAAAAAACGAAGTGAAAGTCCCTAAAAGCAAAATGATTTTCAGTCCGAATGAAATTTTAGCCGTAGGAAATAGCTTTGGTTTTCCGTTAGTTGTTAAAGGAAAATACTACGATGCCAGCATTGCAGCAACACCTGAACAAGCCATTAATTATTTTCATAAGATTTCTGCCAAATGGGGTTTACCTATTATTCTTCAAGAATTTGTAAGTGGTAATGAAGTAAATGTTACAGCAATAGGGGATGGAAATGGGAACTGCATTGGCGCAGTTCCAATGCGAAAACTTTACATTACAGATAAAGGCAAAGCTTGGGCTGGTATTTCTTTATTAGATGATGAATTAATTGAAATCACCAATAGGGTAATAGGAAATTCTAAGTGGCGTGGTGGTTGCGAACTAGAATTTATCAAAACCAACTCAGGCGACTATTATTTATTAGAAATGAATCCTCGCTTTCCTGCTTGGGTTTACTTAGCTGTTGGATGTGGTCAAAATCACCCAGAGGCATTGGTAGCAATGGCTTTAGGGGAAGAAGTAAAGCCTTTTGAATCTTATCAGAATGGAAAATTGTTTGTGCGCTATAGCTTCGACCAAATAGTCGATTTAGCAGAATTTGAAAAAATATCAACTTTAGGAGAATTATAAAATGACCAAGTTAACATACGAAAGACCTGTCATTCAGAAATTGAATACCGGCACAATGAATAAGTTTGGTTCAAGAACCGAATACACACCTGTAACTCATATTGAAGGAGTTTCTGTAAAGTCTTTAATGGCCGACTATGGTTCTCCTTTGTTTGTCATTAGCGAGCCTCAGATCAGAAGAAATTACCAAAGTGCGGTAAGGGCTTTCAAAACGCGCTACCCAAAAGTTCAATTTGCATGGAGTTATAAAACCAATTATCTCAATGCAGTTTGTAACGTATTTCATCAAGAAGGTGCTTGGGCAGAAGTTGTTTCTATTTTTGAATACCAAAAGGCAATTAAAAATGGGGTACCTGGGAATAAAATCATTTTCAATGGTCCTGATAAATCTTCTGATGATTTAAGAACTGCAATCAACAATCATTCTTTAATTCATATCGACCATTTTGATGAATTATACATGTTGATAGAAATTGCTCAAGAATTAAAAACAAAAGCTACCATTGCCATTAGGGTAAACATGGATACTGGCATTTATCCAATTTGGGATAGGTTTGGTTTTAATTATGAAAATGGACAAGCCTGGAATGCCATTAATAAAATCATGAGCGCCCCAGAGTTAGAACTCCATGGATTGCATTGTCATATTGGAACTTTTATGTTAAGTGCAGGTGCATATGCCACTGCTGCTTGGAAACTTTGTGATTTGGCTTGGAATGTGAAACTCAAATGGAATCACATGATTCAGTACTTAGATTTGGGTGGTGGCTTTGCCTCAGCTAATACACTGAAAGGAAGTTACCTTCAAGGCTCAGATATTATCCCAAGTACAGAAGATTATGCAGATGCAATCGCAACAACCATTCTTAACTTTGGGTTCAAACCAGATGAATTGCCAATGTTGTTTTTAGAAACTGGACGATCGCTCATTGACGATGCTGGTTACTTATTAGGGTCTGTGCTCGCAACTAAGCGACTTAGCGATGGAAGAAGAGCCACCATCATGGATTTTGGTGTTAATTTGTTATTTACAGCCTTCTGGTATAACCATAAAATATCACCAGCCCAAGAGTTTTCTCATCACACAGAAGATATGGTGTTATATGGTCCATTATGCATGAACATCGATTGTATTAGAGAAAGCATCAATTTACCATTATTGTCAAAAGGAGATCAAGTGGTGGTGCATAGGGTAGGAGCTTATAATATGACCCAATGGATGCAGTTTATCCAAATGAGACCAAATGTTGTTATGGTTGATGCTAAGCAAAAAGTACATTTGATTAGAACCAAAGAATCTATTGATACTATGTTGAGATATGAGCTTGTTCCAGAACATTTAGAGCAGTTTAAATTGTAAAATTTGAAGATTCCCCAACGTTTTAGTTTCTGGATAAATAGTGTATTGAATAGCTATGCACAAGTGTTTTTTAGCCTTAATAAAGTTTTGGCCATAACCTTGTTTGCAGTAACCTTTATTAATCCAAGTGTTGGTGTATTCGGATTGCTAAGTGTCTTGGGCAGCAATGTGATGGCCTATGTTTTAGGCTTTGATAAAAAGCAAGTTGAAAAAGGGATTTATGGTTTTAATGCCTTGTTACTTGGCTTGGCATTGGGTTATTTATATGCCTTTTCACTTGCCTTTCTTTTATTATTCATCATTTCCATTTTTGCCGTTTTTTTTATCACAGCAGCTTTACAGGCCTCCATGGGTAAAATAAATTTACCATTTTTAAGCCTGCCATTTTTGTTTTGCTATTGGATGATTGCATTGGCTTCTCCTCAATTAAGTGCCTTAAGTTTTAAGACTATACAAACTTTGCAAGTTGAATTTAGTTACTTTGAATTTCCAGCTTTTTGGAAAGTGTTTTTTAATACGCTATCTGCTACCTTTTTCAATAAATCTGTTTGGGGTGGTTTATTAATTGCAATTGCGTTGTTTCTTTCCTCGAGAATTGCATTTAGCTTAGCCTTATTAGCCTACCTTTCTGCTTATGGTGCTTATCAAGTTTTTGGCGTGGATGTAGCAGCATTAACAGATAACTTGGTTGGTTCAAACTTTATCTTTTTTGGAATTGCAATTGGCTGCTTTTACCTTATTCCAAATGTGTATTCTTATTTAACAGTGATTGTTTTTACACCAATTTTAATGCTGTTATTGGTCGGTTTGAACCAAGCGTTTGCGGTGTTTCATTTAAATGGGTTTACCCTCGCTTTTACTTTGTTAACCATGTTGGTATTGTATGCCTTACACCACAGGTGGATTCCTCGCTTTTTATACTTGGTGCAAATCCAGTATTATTCTGCAGAAACTACAATTTATAAATATCTAAGCGCAGTAAAAAGGTTAAAATATGCGCAACACAATCAATTTGCACTTCCCTTTTTTGGAAGCTGGAAGGTAAGTCAAGGGTATGATGGAAAATTAACTCACTTGGGCGAATGGAGTAATGCCTTAGATTTTGTAATTAGCGATGAGCAAAACAAAACGTATCAGCTAAGTGGATTAAAAATGAGTGATTATTATTGCTACAATAAACCTGTTTTAGCTCCTGCTGATGGGCTCGTGATTCAGATTGTTAATCACATAGACGATAATGAAGTTGGTGAGGTGGATACCAAACAAAATTGGGGAAATACCATTATTCTTAAACATGCCGAAGGTTTGTTTTCTCAAATAAGTCATCTGAAGAAAGATTCTTTTAAAGTTAATGAAGGCGCATGGGTGAGCAAAGGAACTGTTATAGCAAGTTGTGGAGCAAGTGGAAGGTCTCCAGAGCCACATATTCATTTTCAAATTCAACAATCTCCTTTGATTGGTTCAAAAACTTTGATTTACCCAATTGCTTATTATATGAGTCAAGATGTTTCTGGATTGCAGTTAAATTATTTTGAGATACCAAAAGAAGATGCGCTCATTTTTAATGTAGAAACCCAAACTTCTTTAAAGCAAGCTTTCGATTGGCAACCTGGCAAAAAATTAGTTTGGTTCAACCAAAAACATCCTTCTAAATTAACCAGTTTTGAAGTGTTTACAGACGCCTATAATAGAACTTATATTTTTTGCGCTTCAACAGGTTCTTACGCCTATTTCATTAATGATGGCTCTCGCTTTTACTTTACAGATTTTGAAGGGGATAAGAAGGGTTTTCTTTTTCAATTGTATCTATCTTGTTTTTCTGTTTTATTAGCGCATTATCCCTCGCTCAAAATGAAAGATAACATCCCACAAATACATTTTCAAGTGCCAATATTGCATTGGATTCAAGATGTAATTGCGCCATTTTATGTGTTTAACAAAGTTGTTTTCGAAGGTGAAAGTAGTTTAACTAATAGTTCTGCAATGCAGTCTAATTATTTGCTTTCAAGTGAAATTGTAACGCGTTTTATGGGGTTAAAAGTAGCAGCTCAAAGTTACAAAGTTGCTATTGGAAAGAAGGGCTTAGAAAAAATAGAATTTCAACAAAATGGTGTTAATGAAGAGTGGCTATGCATAAACTAATAATAGGTTTTTTATTGTTATTTTCTTTCGTTTCAAATGCTCAAACGCCTGCTGAAACTTATATTGATAGTCTTAGTTATGCCTTTTTTAATCAGTATGACTATTCAGAATTAAAACAACTCGGCAAAGAAAGTTTAAAGCAAGGAATAGATTTCTTTTACCTCAGAACGCGATTGGGAATTGTTGCTTTTAGAGAGGCAAATTATGAAGCAGCTTGGCATCATTTTGAAAAAGCAGAAAAAATGCAATCTGGCGATAATGTGGTTTTAGAATATCTCTATTGGAGTTACGTATATACAGGACAAAATGATAAGGCAAATGCCTTGTATGAAAAATATCAAAGTTTGGTTCAAAGCATTCTCCCTGGAATAGCCAATAAACAACAAAGCGAAATTGAAATAGGCACACTGCAAACCCAAAACCAAAAGAATTACTTTGATCAGGTGTTAAGAAAAACGGGTGATGCCTATGCTGGTGGGAGTTTCTTTTCTTCCATGCATTACTTAAGGTTGTATCATGAACAAAGATTTAAACATAATTGGAGAATCTTTGCTGGTGCTGGAATGTATCAGGTGCAAAGTTTTTCAAATGTTTGGACCGAAAACCAATTTCCACCACCCGATAGCTTTTCCTTAAGCCAAAGCGATCCAAATGTTCAGCTTAATTTTGGTTTATCAAAGTTGTTTTCAAAGGGCATTCGTGCATCTTTTTCTGCAAGTTATTATCATGAAAGATTTACCTCAAATGGTCAGAATACTCAACAGAGTTTGCTATCTAATAATTATTATGGTGTTGCTGCGGCTATAAGTAAGCGATTTAAATCGTTTGAGCCTGTTGTATTAGTTTCAGTTTTTGATGTTGACGCTGCCGATAGAATTCAAGTTGAGGCTGGAATTACTTTATTCCCATTTAAAAAGAATAACTTCTTTTCTTTTTCTTCAATTGGTTATGCAAATAATCAGTTTACACAAACAAGTGGTTTGATAGCTTTACAGAAATTGGGTTATCATTTTAACAAAAGCACCATGGTTCAAACTTCTTTTTTATATGGTGAGCTAGATAACTATATGGGAAATCTAGGATTTGTTACCCTCAATACTTTCGATCCAGTTGATTGGATTGGTTCGGTTCAAGCCGAATTTAAAAAAGGTAAATTAACTTGGTTACCAGGGTATCAATTGCAATCAAGAAGTAGTTTTTATTCACAATCTCAATCTCTAAACAATATTGAAGATTATAGCAATACAGAATATTCTTATTTTAGTCACTTAATTTATTTAACCTTAAGATATACACCTTAATTATGAACAAGCTAATACTCTCTGTTTTCATGTTAATCTCCGGATTTTCAGCCCTAGCTCAAGAAAATTTAAAGATTGCTTTTCAAAAAAGTTATGAGCAAGAAAAGGCTAAGCAATACAAAGAAGCTTTGCAAACCATCATGGCTTTTAATGACCCAAGTGTTTATGAAACTCAATTAAGGTTGGGCTGGTTAAATTATTTAGCTGGCAATTTTGCTAAGTCAGCAGAGCATTATCAAAAGGCTGGAGACTTAGTTCCTACTGCTATAGAGCCACTTTGGGGCATTATTTATCCTTTGAGTGCTTTAGAAAAATGGACCAACGTAGAAAATGTATACAAAGAAATATTAAGGCGTGACCCAAAGAATACCAAAGCAAATTATTACATGGGATTAATTTATTATAATAGGAAAGATTATACCAATGCTAAAAAGTTTTTAATGGAGGTATATCAACTTTATCCTTTCGATTTAGATGCTTGTTTGCTTTTGGGCTGGACGCATTATTTCTTGGGCAATAAAGTGGAGGCCAAAAAGATGTTTAACAAGGTTTTACTGCAACAATCAACCAATGCTTCGGCCAAAGAAGGCTTAGGTTTGTGTGGTTAAACCCGAATGATTACATTTGGAAAAATTATTCCATTGAAAGACTTTAAGAAATACTATATCATTACAGCCACGCCAGAGGAGGTTTATTTGGCTTTAACCACCGAAATTACCATTCAATTATGGACCAGTGATTTTGCGCATTTTGTTGCAGAGCCGGGTACTGAATTTTCTATGTGGGATGGTAGTATTATTGGAAAAAATTTAGTACTTGAACCGAGTAAAAAAATTGAGCAACAATGGTATTTTGGAGAAGAAGAAACAGATACGCCAAGTATTGTTACCATCAAATTACATGAACACAAGCAGGGAACCTCGATGGAAGTAAGGCAAAGTAATATTCCTGATGAAGCTTATGATGATATTACTGAAGGCTGGGACAACTCTTATGCAGGCGCATTGCAAGAGTTTTATGAGGAAGATTAATTAAATCTGTTTGATCTAAGTTTAATAGTTTAGATTATTTATGTCTGAACCAACAATCCTTTCGCTCATTTTCATACATTTTAAAAATAGTGTTAACGGGTGTGCCGTGTATTAATTGGCTGTTAAATTGAGTTCTTGCTAGGTAATTAAAGGCTCCCATGTCGCCCGTATATTCGCTTTGATTGTCTAGGTTGTATTTTAAATGGATGTCACAGAGTTTTTGAATTAGTTCTTTCATCACAGTAATGTTTCCTCCAATGATGCCGCAATTTAGGAGGAAATCATTTGCATGCTGCTCCTCGAAATCAACATAATCCTTAATTTTACTGCGCAAGTGGGTTGAATGTGCATGCATCCATTCGTTGTTAAGGATGATTGGCTCATCTCCGCAGAAGATAGCTTGAGGATTTTCCAAAAATAGTTGCTCCTTAAAAGGGTTTTTAACCACAACTACATCCGCGATATCGGTTACAAAAATACTTTCTAATTTATGAAAGTGTTTTTCAATAAAATCTCTATAAACAAAATAACGATAGGTATTTGTGTTGAACTGAGGGTTAAAATCTACTTTAACAAATTTGATGTATTCAGTTTCAAATTGCTTGCAGGTTTCGTTGGAAAATTTGTTGTGAAAAATAACCCCATGAAGTTTTAAGGCTGAGATAGATTCTGCCCATTCTCGCACCAATTCATAATAGTCATCTGGTAAAGTAGTTTTTCTATTGACATCATATATACCAGAAAAAAGACAAGCCAAGATTAGGTTTTTGGAAGTTGGAATGTAATTCCGAATTTCATCTGCCATTAAACTTGTGGAATTAGATTTTGCTTTTTAAGAGATGAACAAATGCTATTGGGAACATTTCTATAATAAACATAAGTTCTTAGGTTAGCTTTTTTTACCCTAAATTGTTTTTTGGCTCGAGCAAAAAATTCTGCATCTGCTGCAAAACTGTCCCTAAAAAATAGAGTTGTAAATACTTCTCTTCTCCCAAATAAGGTGGCAAATAAGGTACATTCATCTACATGTATTAAGCGAGTTATGTCATTTTTATCCGGAACATAATAGTCTTCCAAACTATCCACAACTGTTTCTGTAGAAGAAGAAATTAAATCTACATAATCCATTTCTTGCAGGCAGGCGCTTAAGTGATGCGGTTTATAGGCATCATCGCTGTCAATGATGGTAATAAATTCTCCCACACTCTTAACTATCCCGCGATTGATAGACTGTGATTGACCGCAGTTGCTATGTCTCATGTAAATGATTTTATCTTCATTTAATTCAACATATTTTGCAATTTTACGGCTGCAACTCAACTCACTGCCATCGTCAATAATAATAAATTCAAAATCTTGCAAATCTTGGTTCAAAACCGAATCTATAGCCCTCTTTACCAATGCGAAATCAGTATTGTAAACAGCCATTAAAACAGATACTTTTACTTGATTTGACATTATTTTTCTTAAATAAGAAGTTACGAATGTAATTGCCGTATCTTAAGAATAGGTTAAGTTAAATTTAATATTACAAACTACCTTACCTTATAAAAGTATTTTTGGATTACTTTTTCAAAATGAAAATTTTTAAGTCAAATGGTTTTTCTTTGAGTTAACAAAACCAAAAATCATGAAACGAAAAATTTACTTTTTAGCTTTATTTTTCTTAAGTTATAGCGCTGCTATTGCACAAATTTCGCCAGATTTAACGGGTAGACTGCAAAACACACTTGATAGTATTTGCACAAAATACAAGGTTAAAGGTGCTTCTGCTGCTTTGCTTTTGCCTAATGTTGGCACATGGACAGGCACCTTTGGAATCTCTAAACCAGGTGTACCCATATCTCCACAAATGGCCTTAGGAATGGGTAGCAATACCAAAACCTATATTGCAGCTCTCCTGCTAAAATTACAAGAAAAAGGTTTGTTAGATTTAGATGATTCTATTGGTAAATGGATTCAAGGTTACCCAAACATCAATACCAGCGCTAGCATTAGGCAATGCCTAAATCACACCTCTGGTAATAAAGAATATTTGAACGCTAGTTTTAACGATAGCCTTCTTTTAAATCCACCTAAAATCTGGACCATGGAAGAAGTATTAAGTACTGTTGGTGCGCCCAACTTTGCACCTGGAGCTTCTTGGGGCTATTCAAATACCAATTTTATAGTAGCTGGAATCATTATTGAAAAGGTGGCTAAAATGTCTTTTGCCAATGCAATGAGTGTTTATGTTCTTGAACCTAATAATTGGAATAGTACTTTCTTTTTTGGCGAACCAAATCCGGCACCTATTCCTAGTCAGTGGACCATGAACCTTACAGGAACCAGCTTGGTTGAAATGAATACTTATCCAATAAATATTATCAATCAATTGTTTAGTGCTGCGGGCCCCGCAGGGGCCATGATGGTAACAGCAGAGGAGAATGTTCAATTCTGGTACAAACTTATCAAAGGTGATTTATTATCTAAAGCATCGCTTCAAGAAATGACCAGCACCGTTAGGCTAAATAATTCTGTGTCTTATGGCCTTGGAATTTTTAGGTATAACAGAGAAATAAATAACCGCACTATATACTGTCATGGCGGAACTTTTATTGGCTTCATCAACGAGAATGCAGTTGACACACTTTCGGGCGTTACCATTTCTGTATTAACCAATCAAGATAGTTTAGATAACGATTTTCTGTTATCTGTAGTTATTCCAGCCTTGCACAAACATGTGCTTAATGCGCCGCCAACTGGCATAGATGACTTTAACAACAATGCCTCATTTAAACTTTTTCCAAATCCTGCCAATGATTTTGTGAATATCGATTATCCTTTGGCTAATGCAAATGATGTTTGCCAAATCATTGATATCAATGGGAGAATTGTGAAGCAACAGTTCTTGGTTCAAACCAAGCTAAACCTTACCGACTTAAACAATGGCGTTTATTTCTTGCAAATTTTTAAGCACAATGGCAATGCTGTTTTAACGCAAAAACTTGTTGTAGCACACTAAAAACTATTTTTTAAATAAGTTTCGGTTTGAACCAAACACCGATAATAAAAATGCCGACTCAAAATTATGAGTCGGCATTTTTTATTTAAAATTTACTTTTAAGCCTATAGCGCGGTTTTCTATGCCAGGGCTGTAAACTAAATAAAGTGTTTTTCCTTTCAATTCTTTTAAATCAATGTTGCTTTTTCCAGGTTCAAAAATACTGCTAACACTTCTTAAGCCTATCCAATTATCCTTTGTGGTTCCCCAAACTTGATCAAATCGAATAAATTCCTCATCCTCAGAAAACGCATATAGGCAGTGGTAACCGTCAGAAGCATTGTTTACAACACTTAAATCATGGTCTTGGTTCTTACTGTTTTCGGCAAAGGTTTGTGGTGGCGTAAATACATCAATTTTCTCTAATTGATTGAGGTTGGCATAATGATAGGCCATCGAATCATAACTGCAATTTAGAAACACACAATCTGTATTTTGGGTAGAAAAGTATAATCTAAAAGAGTCTGTGCTTAAAACAATTTCTTTAGTTTTATCTGTTATCACCAAGCTGTCTTTTCCTTGCACAATGCTAAGAGTGGTTTTAGGAAGAGTATCATTTGAATTGATCCAATTCCCCATTAACTTTTGGTTCAAACCAAATGAAAACAGAAGGACAATAATAATTATGTGTTTAAATTTCATAATTGTTTTTTTATTTCATTTTATGATTAAACAATTAATGCAAAAAAATGGCAAAAAAAAAGACCCAAAATATTTTGGGTCTTTTGTGGAGGCTATAGGATTCGAACCTATGACCCTCTGCTTGTAAGGCAGATGCTCTAAACCAACTGAGCTAAGCCTCCTATTGTATTCCCGAAAGGGGAGTGCAAAGATAATTTTGAAGTGGATATTTGCAAGCCTTTTCTTAAAAATGTTTAGTTAAACAGGATTATAATTATTCTATTTATTCAAAATCAAGCGCTTAATTTTCTTTTTTGATACTAATATATTGCTTTAGGTTTTTAACATAAGCTTCAAATGCAGCAATTCCATCTTTGCTGATTTTACAAGTAGTTAGAGGGAAATTGTCTTTAAATGATTTCTCAATTTCAATATAACCTGCCTCTTTTAGCTTTTGCAATTGAACACTTAAGTTTCCTGCAGTTGCTCCAGTTTTCTCTTTTAAAAATGTAAAGTCGGCTTCTTTTACCGAAATCAAAAGTGATATGACGGCCAACCTAAGTTGAGAATGAAGTATCGGGTCAAGCTCCTTAAACATTCTTTTTAAATAACATATTTAGTAAATGTTCTGGAACTACAAATCCAGCCAAAACGCCAGCAGCTAACAATAACAATTGATGTTGATAAGGCATAAAAAAAGCTATTGCACCCAATGCCCAAACAGCTAAAGCCCCATATTGTAAGGGCTTAAACCTGAGAATACCGCCTGATACAAACAATGCAAAAGCATAAACTACCATCAGAGTTGGAAAGAATGAACGCCAGTTGTTTTGTGTCATTGGCATGATAAAACAAACAATAAATAAACTGATGGTAAAGGCAATCATTAAATGTCTGAACATTTCGTCAATGTAGGTTATGGTTGTTTGTTTTTTCTTGTCTTTAATACCTTTAATAATACTCACCAATCCTCCAAAAGGCATTGCAATAGCCCATACTAAGGCATGTTTCGGGTGATTCATCATCAGCATTATATAATCTGTTATGGCAGATAAAAATACTAAATAACCCCAAAACATATAGTAAAAACCATTGTCTTTGATTTCTCTTTTTGCACTTAGAATCATGTTTTCTATAAGTGCCAAGGCTTGATTTGTTTCCATTTTGTTTATTTATTTATTACAATACGATGAAAGCTACAGCTTTGTTTGCTGCTCAATTTTAAGATATAATTACCTGACGCTAGTTGGTTCAAACCGTAAACCTTTGACGCAACAGTTACGCCTTCCTTTACCAAGTTTCCTGTTAATTCATAAATAGTAAAATTAGCCTCTTCAATTAATCCATTAATATGTAAAGTTTCTATGCAAGGATTTGGAAACAAGGTCAATTGACTTTGTGAATGTTCGCGTACCGAATTTGAATAGGTTAATTTTAAATCATCTAGCATAAGTAAACTTCCTGCAATTGGACTAAATCCATCTCTGCTTGAGCTTGCAATAAATGACATGGAGTCTGGTGTAAGATCTGAAACATACACAAAAGGTACATTTGCCTCTGTATAACTAGATACAATTGAATCCATTTCAAAATTTGCAAAGCCAATTGTATCACGGTTGCCATCAACCCATTTAGTTAAAAGCATGAAAACAATATTTGCATCTTTTGGTTCAGGAAATGCCTGATACCAAAATAGAATAGAATTTGGCCTACCATTAAAAGCAACTCTGTTTTTTTCTATGTCTGGTAAACCGTTTATACCTATAATATTTTGAGCAGTTAATAGGCCAGGTATGCTAGTTGTCGGTCCTAACATCGATTCTAGCATTACAGCCTTACTGCCAACTTTTGCATTGCTTGTTTCAAAAGTGGATTCTTCAAATCCAAAGGCTTTCAGCAGGTTTAAGGTATACCAGCCTTGTGGGTCTTGATAGTTGGTGCCATTAAAGGTTTTGGTTTCCCAATTTTCAAATCCAAAATTTGGCAACTGCGCCTGCCCAATACTTTTATTGGTTAACAGCACTCCTAATAGCAAAAATACTAAAGTGTAAAAATTATTTGTTTTCATATGTTTTAATATTGTGATACAAACATATAGAGTAGTTTATAATATAAACTAGTTTTAAATTTTAGTACTATTCAAAAAATTGATTTACAATGTTTTAAAATTTTACTTCAGCGCTGGTATGACTATTTTCTTATGCCTTTTAAAAGTTTTCCGCCTTTATTTGTGTATTAGTTAGGTTGAATTTTCGTTGGATAGAAATACCTTGCATCCATCATATGAATAAGTATTTCAAATATTTTTTAATTTCGCTATTAAGCATCTTGGGATTAATAGGATTAACCTTTGTACTTATCTATCAAAACATTGAGACCTTACAAAAATATGCATTAGACGAATTAAACAAGAACCTAAAAGCTCCCCTCACCACAAAAGAAATTTCAGTTTCTATTTTCACTACTTTTCCTATGGTGAGCCTAGAATTTAAAGAGGTAAATATAGCTGATCCATTAAGGAAAAACATCAGTTTGATTGAGGCGCAAAGACTTTATCTTGGTTTTAATATTGTTGATGTTATTAATAAAAAATATAAAGTTCAACTTATTGAAATTGACAGCGGCAGCATAAATATGTACGTTAACAAAAAGGGTCGCAAAAATTTTGATATTCTTAAATCGCAACCAGAATCTAAAGAAAAATTAAACACTTCCGATGCATTTTCCTTTCAGTTAAATAAGGTTGGTTTGAACCGAATCAGAATCAATTATGAAGACAAATCTGCCTTAACACATCTAGACGTTTTTGCCAAAGAAGCTGAAATACACGGACAGTTTACTGAGAAAGAATTTGAAATGGAAGTCAAACTTAGTGGCCTTTGTCATCAAATGAAATTTGGAACTTTAGCTCTTTTTAAGCAAAAAACATTAAACCTTAACCTAGCATTTCAAGTTGATAATACAACCAATAATTATCTTATCAAAAAAGGAGAATTTGCCATAAATACGCTTTTTTTACACCTTACGGGCGATTTGAGGTTTGAACCCAAAAAAGCAAATTATAACCTTGCATTTTCAACCGAAAAAATAACCATTCAAGACCTTATTTCCATCATGCCGTTTGAAATGCCAAGTCATATTAAAACCTACGCTTCTCAAGGTAAAGTGTACTTTAAAGGTAAATATGCTGGCACACAATCCAATCTTGCAAGTCCACAATTATTAGTCGATTTTGGAATTGAAGAGGGGCAATTAATTGAGCCTGAAACCGGTATTAAAATTGAAAATATTAATTTAAATGGGAGTTACAAAGGCAATAACGATTTATCAAGATCAACACTTACTATCCCTTCTTTAAATGCTAAATTTTCAGGCTCGCAAATAAGAGGAAATTTGCAATTAACAAATTTGCTCAATCCGTCTTTATTTGCAGAATTAAACGGCAATGCCGACCTAAAAGCGCTTAATAGTTTTTTAAAGCTAGAAGACGTAAAGTCAATCAATGGAAACCTAGAATTTTCTCTAACTGTAAAAGGATCTCAAAAGGATAGTGCTTGGATTTGGGATTCGAATTTTTCTCAAGGGATATTTAAAATGGAAATTCCTGAGCTTACCCTTACCTATATTAATAAGCCTTTTAATAAGGTTCAATTAGTTGCAGGACTTAGCGGTAGTAATTTATCAATAGACAAACTAACTTTTCAAATTGGCGAAAGCGATTTTGATTTAAATGGGAAGTTTCCAAGTTTCTTGTCTGCTTTTGGCAAACAAAAAGAGGTATTTCAAGGTAATCTCAATCTCAAATGCAATCTTCTTAACTCAAATGATTTGCTGATTTATAATGCAAGTGATCCTAAAGAGAATGATGATGCTTCCTTCCAATATAAAATTGGATTAAACCTTATAGCCAATAAATTTGTATATAGTAATTTCATCGCTGCCAACCTTAGTTGTAAAACTATTCTTGTTCCCAATAAAACAGAAATTCCATATTTTAGCTTGCAAACTTGCTCAGGAAGCTTTGCTGGAGAAGCCTCTTGGCAAATGGTTCCAGAGGGCTACGTTCTCAAAGCCAATCACCAAGCAACGCATATAGATTTAACTCAATTACTAGCGTCCTTTAATGATTTTGGTCAAACCGAAATTACCTCAAAACACTTAAAAGGCTTGCTTTCGGCTCAAACCGATATGATTATTTACTTCGACCCCGAAATGAAAGTATTAAATAAAAAGTTATTGTTGGTTTCAACCCTCAATATGAAACAAGGGGAATTAATTGACTATAAACCGCTTTTAGGTTTGTCTAGATTTGCTGATGTTTCAGAACTTAAACACCTTAAGTTCTCCGAATTGAATAATACTTTAACAATTAAAAATAATATCATTAGTATTCCAGAAATGGACATTAAAACCAATGCCATTAATTTAGGTCTTAGCGGTAAACATGGCTTTGACAATGAAGTAAATTACAAGGTCAAATTGGCTTTATCGCAGTTGCTAAACAAAAAACGAAAAATTCAACCTAACGAATTTGGGGAGGAAGATCCCGTTTCAAAAAACTGGATTATCTATGTTAGCATTGAAGGCTCATTAAACAACCTTAGATATTCTTTCGACAAAAATGGATCGACCGTTCAGTTAAAAGAAGAAGTAAAAAAAGAAAAAGAAAACATCAAAGAAATTCTAAAACAAGAATTTCAAATTAAGAAAGATACCAGTCTTAAAAAAGTTGAAACCAATAATAATAACCCTGATGAACTTGAATTTGAAGAAGAGTAAATTACTCTTAATGGCATTATTTGCCCTAGTATGTATTAAAAATTCGAATGCCCAATCTAAATCCAAATTTGGTTTTGTAGGGTCGGTCAATATTGGTTATGGGTCTGCTTTTATTTCTGATGAAAAATACCAACAATTCATGGATACCATGCAATCCAAAACCAATAGTGTTTTAACCAAATCTGTAAATGGATGGTTCATGTATAGTTTCAGTAAGAAAGTAGACTTGCTTTTTGGAATTGGCTACCAAGAAGCTGCTTTTGGTAGAAGACAAAGTAATTTAAACTTTAAAAATTACACCTATCCTGGTATCGGAATTGGTAAAATAGAAGACCTCTCTAATCTTGAAAGGGGAATACAATATACCTATCGTTTTAGCTATTTAAATTTACCTTTTCAAATGATGTTAAATACTGGACGATCAAGCGATTATAAATGGACATTTAGCTTTGTACCTGGTGCCGCCCTAAATATTCTAATGAACCATAAAATGATAGCTAATTTAGATGATGGATTTACCATTGACCTAAAAGATAAATTTACTTTAGACTCAACTGGATTCAAAGCAAGACCAATTGCTATCAATTTTAGCGCTGGATTTAGGTTCCAAAAAAAGGATGAAGATGGGAAGTCTTATTTTTTACAGCCCATGGCAATGGTATATCCGCTTTCTGTAACAAGTGCAGATTTAAAAGCTGTGCCTTGGTCTATTTCTCTGCAATTTGGTGCAATATTTTCTGCCTCTAATAAGTAATGGAAATTAATAGATTTACCATTCGGGTTTATGGTTTATTATTTAATGAACATAAACAAGTTTTATTGGTGCACGAGAAAATGCCACATTTACATTTTACCAAGTTCCCAGGAGGTGGGTTAGAATTTGGTGAAGGCACTCGAGACTGTCTGGTTAGAGAATTTATGGAAGAATCGGGTTTAGAAATTAGAGTAAAAGATCATATTTATACGACAGATTTCTTTCAACCTAGCGCATTTAGAAAAGGCGACCAGCTTATGGCAATTTACTACCAAGTTGAACTTTCCCATCCTGCACAAACTGTTTCGCTTGAAGAAATTACCTTAACCATTGGCGATAAAAATGAAACCTTAAGGTTTTTTTGGAAAAATTTAGATGAACTAGACCCAGAAAAAGATTTAAGCTTCCCAATTGATAGAATTGTGGCACGAAAATTTCTCTCAGAAAAGTTATAATTATTCAACATGAAACATCTTAAAATATACTTTCCCTTATCTTTATTATTAATCCTAATTGCTTGTGGCTCATCTAAAAATGGTCTGAACCAAGTGAAGATACCTTTTAAAGGCAATGCCTATGAATCTAATCGCAGGTTTTTTAGAAGTGTTGCCAGTGGCGAAAGTATTAACTTAGAAACTGCGCGCAGTAAAGCCTTACTTATCGCAAACCAACGCATCGCATCCTCGGTTCAAACCGAAATAAAAAATGTAACCGAAAACTACTTAAATGAAAGAAAAGATGGTAACCAACTTGGTGATTATGGCGAACGATTTCAACAACTTACCCGAGAAGTGATGAGCACAAGCATCAATGGAATGCGAACTTTTGATGAAAAAGTTTTTATGAAAACTGATAAATCCTACCAAGTTTGGGTAGCAGTAGAGGCTAGAAAAAAAGATATTTACAAGAGAATGAAGCAAACTGCAAAAGAGAGAAGTACCTTAAGCGAAAAAGAGAAAATTGCCATTGCAGAAATGATAGATAAAGCCATTGAAGATACTGGTGATTTAGATAACTAAATACTTTTTTTGTATCCATAATTTCTTTCTGTTATATTTACCATATTATCGTAAGACATGACCGAATTAATTAGCGAAGAAGATTTTGCAAAAGCCCTAAAACTTGAAAAAGTAAAGTTGAATCTTTTGGCGCCCGCCTTGATGCGACTGCTTAAATTAGACGAGGTTAACGAAATATATTCACAAACCAGCAAATTAGAAGGAGCTGATTTTGCAGAGAAAATGCTAGAAAGAATGGGGGTTGAATATGAAATCAGTGATGCCGATTTGGCGAATATCCCCAAAACAGAACCCTTTATTTTAATTGCAAATCACCCTTACGGTGGCGTAGATGGAATGATTCTAATGGCTATTTTAGCCAAACATCGTCCTGATATAAAATTTCTTGCTAATTTTTTATTGAACCAAATTGAACCACTCAAAAACTGGATTATTCCAGTAAACCCTTTTGAAGATGTTGGGGACAAGGCTATGAACATTAAGGGTGTAAAAGAGATTTTAAACCACCTTAAAACCAGTCCAATTGCCCTTTTTCCAGCAGGTGAAGTGAGTGCTTTAAAACTGAATAACTTCAAAATTTCAGACAAAAAATGGGAACCTTCGGTTGGAAAAATTATTTCTAAAGCTGGCCTAAAAGTTATTCCTGTTTATTTTTCAGGCCATAATAGTTTAGCATTTAACCTGCTAGGCTTAGTTCATCCAGGTTTAAGGACAATAAAGCTTCCTTCTGAAATGTTTAACAAGTCAAAAAATAAAGTTAAACTAAGAATCGGAAAGCCAATTCCTTTCAAAGAACTTGCAGATTTGGATCAACCCAAACTGTTAGACTTTCTAAGAGCCAAAACCTATGCACTTGGCGCAACTGAAGAACAAAATACTAAATTTAAGTTAAATCTAAAGAAACTTGCTAGACCACATAAAATAGTAAATGCTGTCCCAAGTCACTTGCTAGAAAAGGAAATTGAAAGCATCTCAAGTGAGTGTAAACTTTTTAACTATGACAATTTCGAAGTTTACATTTCCGATTATGATAAAATCCCTTTCATCATTCATGAAATTGGAAGATTAAGAGAAATCACCTTTCGAGAAGTTGGAGAAGGCACCAACCGCAGCATTGATTTAGACGACTTTGACAAGCATTACAAACATTTATTTGTTTGGGACAAAGAAGCTAAAACAATTGCTGGTTCATACAGAATAGGGGAGGGAGATGTGCTTTTTAGAAAGTTTGGTATTCAAGGATTTTACTTGAACCAACTTTTTAGAATGAGCAAAGAAATGTATCCAATGGTTTACCAATCTATTGAATTAGGACGCTCATTTGTTGCTCCAGCCTACCAAAAAAAGCCTGCAAGCCTAATGTTGTTGTGGAAAGGAATAAATCTTTTCATCAAAAATCAACCACATCGATTTAAGTACATGATTGGGCCTGTAAGCATTAGTAACAGTTTCTCAAATTTGTCTAAAGATTTGTTAGTTGCTTACATCAGACACAACCATTGGGATAACAAAATTTCAAAATGGATTGAACCTAAAAAACGCTTTTCTTATACCTCAAAAACTGAAGGTAAAAATTTATTGTTTCAAGCCCATTCAGAAGATATTAAACGTCTTGATAATTTTATTGGTGACATTGAAGGCAATCAAAAGCTGAAAATTCCAGTTCTGGTTAAAAAATACCTTAAGCTGAATGGAAAAATCGTATCCTTTAATGTTGACCCAAATTTTAATGACTCTTTAGATGGTTTCCTTATTGTGGATATTGAAGGAATACCAGATGACGCTTTTGAAATGGTTAATAGATAAAAAAAAGGGAAGGCTTACTAATAAGCCTTCCCTTTTGGTTTCGGTTTGAACCAAACTTACATATAACGATTTCCTACCCAAACAAATCTCTTGCTCACAAATTCGCTATTGGCAAAAGAGGCATTTCCCGCAGGGTTGCCACCACTTAAGTGAAAATCACTAAAAGCTGCATGACTATTAATAAAGCCAGCACCTGTAAAGTTAAAACTCACAGGTACAAATACGGTGTTCATCGCCTCAGCTATTGCTAACTTAGTTTCTTCAGAAGTAGTATAAGCTCCACATGTTAAAGCCCCTTTATCTTCAGCCAATGTCTTAGCCAATGAAATTGAATTTTCAACTGAATCGGTTTTAATCACAAATACAATTGGCCCAAAACATTCCTTGTTATAGATATTTCCTTGCGACTTATCCAATTCTATAACTACAGGAGTAGCAATTCTTGCATCTTTAAATTCTTCATTTACAATAGATTTACTTGCTAAAATAACCTTGCCTCCTAAATTTAGGGCTTCATTTGTTCTATTGTAAGTTAGGTCGGCCTGAATTGCTCCAAGCGTGCCAGGTCCAGCTTTTGGATTATCCACCAATCCAGTGATTGCAGCGCTAAGTCCAGCAACCACGTCATCAAAAGTAACAGTTCCTTCTGATGTTTTAACACCGTCTTTACTAATAAAGATATTTTGAGGAGCAGTGCACATTTGGCCACTATACAAACTGGCACTAAACGCAATGTTTCCTAATACTGATTTTAAATCATTAACAGAGTCTAAGATAATCGAATTTACACCAGCCTTTTCAGTAAAAGTAGTTTTTGGCAATTGCTCTATATAATTCCCAAATTCACTGCCTCCAGTAAAATCAACCATTTTCACAGCCTTATGTTCAGCCAACTTTTTAGTAATAGGTGCATTTTGAGTATCTGGAGCCAATTGAACTACTGCTTTGCTAAACCCATTAGCCGCCAAAACCTTTTGCAATTCTTCAACCACAATCGCAATAGCCAAAATAGCTTTAGGATGAGGTTTCACAATTGTAACATTCCCTGTAATTAAAGAGGCAAACAACCCAGGTACGGTATTCCAAACAGGGAAGGTAGAACAACCAATTACCAATGAAATTCCTTTTGGTACAGCCTTCCAAGTTTTGTTCATTTTTAAATCAAACTTGCCCAAGTTCTTTACCCACTCTGCACTTTCAGGTACACTTTTTAATTCCTTGTAACCCATCGCAACAGCCTCTAAAGCCCTATCGTTGGCATGTGGTCCACTTGCCTGAAAACTCATCATATAGGCTTGGCCAGTGGTATGCATGGTTGCATAGGCAATATCAAAGAATCTAGCTTTAACTTGATCCAATGCCTCGATTAATAAACCTGCTCTGGTTTCTGGATTTGTATTTCCCCAAGTTTTTTGGGCAGCTTCGGCTTTTTCTATTAAGATTTGTTCAGAAAAATAAGGATACCTAACGCCAATGCCCATTTGTAAGAAAGGAGAGATCTCTTCTCCAATAAATTCAGAAGAGCCGGTTTGATCCAATCCTTCATAGTTATTATTCATGGTAGCACTAATCCAGGCCTTGGCTTTGGCATCTCCATCTTCTGCATAGGCTTTCGGACTTTCTGGATAAGGAGAATAATAAGCTCTTTTACTTAAAGCTTCAATGGCATCATTCAATAAAGATTGATGCTTTTCAAATAAATTCATTGCTGTATTCATGTTGTTTATTTAGCCTTGCGAAGATAGAACACTAACTTATAAATACAATTTAGGTTTTTACTTTCTCCTACACCAACTCTTTCTCCAACTCTTTCTCTTTCTCCGGTTTGACCCAATCACCATTTACAGCTAGTAAATAACTGGAAAGATGAGTGCTTCTAATGGCCAAAAGCCAGAAGCTAGAAGCTTTTTTCAAATTTTACTAACAGAGGAATAGGATGTTAGGTAATAGTTAAGAAAATAGATTTGCGAGGGAGGTGGAGATTCATACATTTGCACCCCCATTGAGAGAGCGGGTAGCGGAGAAGAGAGGGGGAGTGAAAGAGTGAAGATTTACGAAGAATTTTAAAATAAAATTTGGAAGTAAAGAAAAGAAGGTTACCTTTGCCACCCCTTAGAGATGGGGGGAT
>CAMDHZ010000009.1 GCA_945898275.1 Chitinophaga pinensis
TATCCTAATGCTGATCATGCCAATGATGTTAAACAACTATTAATTGTTTAGTTAATTGGAATTTTGCCTAATTGTAGTCTGTCATTAAAACGCTTGATGATTTTTCTAAACTCATCAGGCGTATAATTATTTGCTTTTACTCTTCTAAAGTAATTCATAGGGTCTCCACCCACAAATATTCCCATTGAATTTTGATTTACATTATACGGTTTGCCCAATTGAACAAAAGATTTATCGTATACAAATAACCCGTAATTAGGCTTATTAGTTATATCAGAAATGTCTTCAATAAAAGAGGCGATAAAGTAAATACCTGAATCAAGGGTTGCTCCTGAAATAATGTTTAATCTATCGTCCACAAATACATTTTCGAAATCACCTTTTGCAACTTTTTGAGCATCGGTATTCATGAAAAATTGGAGTTTGCAGAAGTTGAAATTATTTCTAAACTCCTGAATAATTGTTTTGTTGGTTTGCTCCTGCATTTTATAAACTTGATCAACCTCAGAAACTAAACCATTTAATTTAAGGTCTGCAATGAGCTTTTCATCGGGTGTTTCTAACATTACTAACATAGTACCTTTGCTTAGTTGCGTTAATTCCTTAACCAAGGATTGTTCTGTTGTAATTATTTTATCACGTATTCTAATACCACTTAATTTTAATGCAACCTCTATAGTACTTGGTCTGCCTAAATATTTAACAGTGCTGATTTGGTTTGTAAAGCTATAAACATATCGCAATTCTATGCTTGCAACGGCCCCTAAACTTACATTTACGCCGGCAAATGCTCCGAAATCGAAATTACCAGCTTTATTTAAGTTATAAGTGTCATTGTTCAGAATTCTATAATTTCCATCCTGCATTGCTTGAGTTTCGGTATATAACACATAAGATGGTCGAACACCAAGGTATAATCTTAGGTCATCTGACATTCTATCTGGAATAAAATTAAGGTAGAGGTTTAGGTCGGCATAATTTGTTTTATATCTTCTATCTAAGTTTTCATCACGCGCGCCAATGCTACTAAAACCAGCTTCTACAGTGTAATCTAGGCTATTTAAGAATCTATTTACATTATAAGGAGTAATGGGTCTTTGGTAAAAGACACCAAAACCTCCAAGTGTTCTTGCAAGTAAATCTGGATTTTTAGCATTAATGGTTGGGAAATTAGTTAAAAGTGAAATGCCAAAATTTGGTTCAAATCCTTTGCCTCCTTGTGCCAAAGCTTGCCTGGCAAAAAGTATCAATATAAAGTAGAAAGCTAGTTTTTTCATAACCTTGGTTTAATTAAGAAGTCAATATTTTTCTTGAGCCCGTTGTATTTGGCGCGTGAAAGTGCTGAATTTTTAAATAATCTCCCAAAAGTATCTTCAGTAATTTCAATCCAATCTTGAGTTTTCATTTCTAAGAACTCAGGTTTCGGTTTGAACCTAGGTTCTTGGTGCGGTTTAGCGAAGCGGTTCCAAGGGCATACATCCATGCAAACATCACAACCAAAAATCCAATTTTCCCAAGTTTCTTTAAATTGGGGAGGTATTTCTTCTTTAAGTTCAATTGTTAAGTAGCTGATGCATTTTGAACCATCAACTTTGTGAGGTTCATAAATAGCTTGTGTGGGGCAGGCCTCCATGCAGGCATTGCAGGTACCACAATGGTCTGTGGTTATAGTATCAGTATCTAATTCCAAATCTATGATAAGCTCACTTAGAAAGAAGTAGCTTCCAGCTTGTTTCTGAATTAGGTTTCCGTTTTTGCCAAGCCAGCCTAATCCAGATTTTATGGCCCAAGCCTTTTCTAATATTGGCGCAGAATCTACAAAAGCCCTGCCTTCTACCTTCCCAATAGTAGTTTGGATAATATTTAGTAATTCAAACAACTTATCTTTTATAACAATATGGTAATCTTCGCCATAGGCATAAGTCGAAATTTTAAGTTGGTCATTAGGAAGTTTTTCATTGGCTTTATAATTGAATAAAAGCGAAACAACGGATTTTGCAACAGGCACAAGCAAAGTTGGATCTAGTCTTTTATCAAAGTGATTTTCCATGTATTTCATTTGGCCATTTCTCTCTTCTTTTAACCATTTTTCAAGGCGAGGTGCTTCCTCCTCTAAAAAGGCAGCCTTAGAAATACCGCAAGCAGAAAATCCCAAAGCCAGGGCTTGAGATTTGATAAAATTAGTTTGTTGAGTGCGATTCAAGGATATCAACTAAAGTCGCAATATAACAAAAGAGGAGGCTTTTGGCCTCCTCTTTTTAAAGAATATATACTTCATTTACATTGTTTTGCCAGCCCTTTTACTTTTTGCATTTTCTTTCTTTTCTTGTTTCATCTTTTCCTTTTCTTCTTTATAAATCTTTTGTTGTTCGGCATTTAGAATTGCAATGATTTCAGCATCTGCTTTTTCTAGGTAAGTTTTCATGATTTCTCGTTTTTCTTTTTGAGAGGCATCTGCTGGTAAACTCTGCATTTTTTGTTTTGCCTCAGTTCGGTTTCTTTTTGTAATTTCATCAAATTGTTCGGATTGTTTAGCATCTAAATTAAGTTTAGCTTTTAATTCAGATTTTCTTTCTTCCATTTTGGCTTTGGCTTCTCCATTTCCTTTAGACCTTCCTTGGGAAAAGCCATTTAAGTTAAGTAGCATAAATCCTGCAAACAATGCAGTAAAGAACTTTAAATTTAAGTTTTTCATAATTATTTAAAATATAGATATTGGATAAGATTAACTTTAAAAGGTTTAATTAAAAAAAAGAAACATTGAATCACAAATGGTGGGAAATTATGTTAGTTAATTATTACTTTAAATTGATATTAATGGATATATTTGATACCTAAATTAGCTGAGAATTGTCAATATTTCTTAAAGGAGTTTTAACATTTTTTGCATTGATGATATGCAATGGTCTGCTTTTGGGTCAAACCGAAAAAAAAGACTCGTTGGTATGGAATGGTTCTAAGTATGTGCCATTTTCAAGCATACCTGTTGATACGATATTATTTGATTTTGACAAAGATCTTAGCTTACAAATTCAGCCAATAGATTCAATTCTTAAATATGCATTATTATATTCACCTACTTTAAAATTTGAAGATGCAGCCATTCAAAAATCAATGTATAATTTAAAGTATACCAGATTTCTATGGATGAATGGAATAACAGGTTTTTATAATTACAGTTTTGGTAACCAAACCAATCTAAATTCAATAGATAATAATTCTGCTATATTAAACAATAGTTTAGGTTTAGGTTATAGGTATGGCTTTAATGTGGTAATTCCATTGACAGAGTTTTTTGGCAGACCCAATCGTATGAAGCAATTACGAGCGGAAAATCAGATGGCAATTCATAATCGAGAATTACAACAAATTGAAGTAGAACAGCGCGTTATTTCAGCATACTTTAATTTACTAAATGCACAAAAGCAAATGAAAATTAAAGAGCAAGATACTGAAAGTGCAAGGTTAACGGTTGAAATTGCTATGATTGAAATGCGAAGAGGAAAAATTCGTCCATCCGATTTATCTCGATTAAAAAATGTTCATGCTTTAGCAGAGTCAAGTCTTGAAATGTCTAGAAGAGATTTTATGATTTATTATTATCAATTAGAATCTTTAGTTGGAAGAAAATTAAGTAAATTTAAAAAGTAGCAGCTGAACATTCATGACATTAATAGGTTTTTTTAGAATTATCATTAATAAACTAAGGTGGTTGGTTTTATTTCCTTCCATGTTGGCCGCTATGGTAATTTATTTAACTCGTGACCTGCCTAAGGAATATCAAACATCTGCTACGGTTTATACAGGTTTGGCTTCAGGTTATAGTATTACGGATGATGGCAGCGAAAAGGTGGATTATTTTGCGGTTAATAACGCTTTTGACAACTTAATAACCACAGTGAAGTCTAGAGAAACTATGGAGGAAGTTTCTATTAAACTTATTGCCCAACACTTACTTTTGAAGGAGCCAAATAATGATATACTTGGGGTAAAAGGTTTTGAAGAAATCCATAGAATTTTAGACATGAGCGAAATTTCTAAGCTCATCGTGCCAGGTAATTTCGAGAAAACAGTTGAAAGACTTTACTCAATTAAGGACAGCAGTAATAGCAATGTGGTTCAATATCTTTTAACTGATGGATCTAGTCCATATGCTATTTCTAAGATAACTGGAAACCTTTCTGTTGCTAGGAAGAGCAGTTCAGATATGTTAGAATTGGGTTATAAAACGAATGACCCAGCTGTGTGTGTGCATACCTTGAAATTTTTAATAGAGGCCTTTGCTATCCGTTATAAGAACATAAAAGGCTCTGAAACAGTAAATGTAGTAAATTATTTTGAAGAGCAGCTAAATTCGGCATTTGACCGACTTCAGGGTTCAGAAAATAAATTAAGAGATTATGGGGTAAATAATAATATCATCAGTTATTCCGAGCAGGCAAAGTTTGTGGCAGAATCAAAAGAAGATTTATCAACAGAGTTCTACAAAGAAAAAATGAAGTTAGAAGCGGCGCAAAAAGCCATTGCGCGGATAGAAGAAAAAATGAGTAGTTACAGTGACTTTGTTTCTTCTAATGTTGACTTAATGGATTTAAGACAAGAATTATCAAACCTAAATTATAAAATCACAAATGCACAAATTTTCAAATATGATATTGAAAGTATAGGTGCTTTGCAAGACAAAGCGGATAAAATAAAAATTGAGTTAAAAGAGAAAGCTAGAGAATATTACGAGTTTAATAATTCCATAGAATGGGTGCCTCAAGAAGCTTTATTAAATGAGTGGCTAAGTAAAGCTCTAGAATTGGAGGAAAGCAAAGGCCGATTGCAAGTTTTTGAAGACCGATTAAAACAATATGATGGCATTTATAAAGAATTTGCACCATTAGGTTCAGATATTAGTAGATTAGAGCGTGAAGTTGGCGTCCAAGAGAAGCAGTATCTTTCTGTTTTACACGGTTTGAACCTAGCTAGGTTGCGTCAACAAAATTTAGAAATGAGTAATCAGCTTAAAACGGTAGACAATCCAAATTTTCCGTTAAACCCTAATGCTTCAAAAAGGGGGCTATTAATTGTAGTTTCATTTATTGCTGGTTTTGTAATTTTACTCAGTTATTATGTAGGAGGAGCAATTTTGGACAACACGATTAAATCACCAGATAGGGTTGCGAAAATGATTGATTTGCCATTGCTTAGTGCATTCCCAGAACATGACCTTAAAATTGTGAAGGGGGTAAAAGTTGAAGAAATGCGTAATAGCTTATTACAACAAGTTATTAATACAATTTTTATTGACTTGAAGAAAATTGACCCACAAGCAAAACGTTATACAATTATTATTTTTAGCACTCAAAGCGGAGTAGGAAAGAGTTATTTTGCAGAAAGTATCGTTAATAAATTGAGTAGGATTCGAAAGAAGGTAATCTATTTATATCCTGAGGTAAGCGCAAAATCTGGTAAATATTTGGAGAAAAACAATTCAAAATTGTTAACCTATAAATACAAAGTAAACGACGGGATTATTGATTACAATAGTGTTTTAGATTTCATCAATTTGGCTGAAACAGCTTCTCCCGATATGAATGATGTTTCCTACAATGTGATTGAAATACCTAAGCTAAGCAAGTATCCAATTCCAGCTAATTTGGTTGAGCAAGCCCAATATTCTATTTTAGTAGCTGATGCAAATCGTTCATGGACAAGCGCTGACAACTTTTTAATAAATACCTATTTAAAATTGGCAAGTGGGAAGGTGAGTGTGTTATTAAATCATGTTGCCCCAGATTTACTTGAACCAATTTATGGGGAAATTCCTAAAAGACGGTCGGAAATACGCAAACGTTTGAAGTCTCTTTTAGGCGGTGATAAATACTAATTCTAGAATCCTTGTTTACTATCAATGAAAATAAATACACCAAAGAAATAGTTCCACTGATAGGCTTTTTGCTATTAGCGGCTATCATGGGTTTTATCATTAAAAAGGGGCAGGTTGCTAGTGCGGGATTTTTTATTGCACTTCCATTTATTTTGGCCTTACTAGTTTGGATTTTTCGAGATCCTAAAGTTGGCGTGTTATCTGTTTTGCATTTTTCTTTTTTGGTTAATGGTTTAGGGCGTTTTTCACCTGCAGGCATACCTTTTGGATTATTTGTGGATGGCCTTTTAATTCTAACAATTATTGCAACCATTTTTAAAGTAAATAAGAAACAAGCTGGATTAATGCAAAATCCACTTTTTTATATTTTATTTATTTGGTTTTTGTACACCTTATTTGAATTGGTAAATCCAGAAGCCAGAAGTAAGGAAGCTTGGTTTTACGCAGTAAGAGGAGTTTCACTTTACCAAATACAACTTGTTCCTTTGATACTTATACTAATGAATACCAAGGCTGATATGGACCAATTTATTAAAATTTGGTTTATTTGGTCTCTTGTCGCAGCAATTTATGGTTTTAAAATGAATATCTTGGGTCCAAATGTTGGAGAACGGAAATGGTTGGATGAGGGAGGGAAGATTACCCATGAGATTCATGGACGACTTAGGATTTTCTCTTTTTATTGCGACGCAGGACAATTTGGTGCTGCCATGGCTCATACTACGCTAAGTGCCTTGTTAATGGCAATTGGACCTTATCCTAAAAAGCAAAAGCAATTTTATTGGTTTATAACAGCCTTTTGTTTTTGGGGTTATGCGCTTTCTGGGTCGCGAGGACCTTTATTTGTGCTGGCAGCAGGTGGTTTTTTATATTTATTTTTGATTGGTAATTTTAGAATTGTAATGCTTGGGTTAGCCATTGGTGGATTACTTTTTGGAATATTAAAGTATACCTCAATAGGGAGTTCTAATTACCAAATTCAACGCATGCGAACGGCGCTCGACCCCAATGATGCCTCATTAATAGTGCGCATTGAAAATCAAAAAAAGCTAGCTGTTTATCTTTCTTCAAGACCAATGGGAGGTGGCATTGGGTCTGGAGGATTTTGGGGTAATAGATTTTCGCCAGGTTCTTTTTTGTCTCAAGTCGCTTTAGATAGTTGGTATGTGAAAATTTGGGTTGAAACAGGGATTATAGGGCTGGTCCTACATATTGCAAGTTTAATTCTAATTTTGATCATTGGAATAATTAATATTTTTAAATTAAAAGATCCTGATATACGACAGCGCCTGGTGGCATTAGTATGTGGATATTTTGGAATTGTATTTGCAAGTTATGGGAATCAAATTTTAGGACAAATGCCAACAGGTACGGTAATTAATTTTACAATGGTTTATATGTTCTTGTGCATTAAATGGGATAATGAAATCACAGAAAAGAAAAATCTTGGTTCAAACCAAAATCAGATAAATGACAAGCTAGAGGTTGAGAATTTTAAGCTACCCTTTGAAGTAGGAAATAGACTTGAAAGAAGGGTAAAAGTAAAGGTTATTTAATTTGGCAAGGCTTGAATTGGAAAGTTAGCATCTTTCCATTTTTTAATTCCACCATCTAAATCTACCACATGCATAAATCCTTTCTTTGACATAAGTTCTGCAGCTTCACTGCTTCTGCCGCCAGATGCACAATAAATATAGTAGGTTTTAGATTTATCTAAGTTGTTTAATGTTACTTCAAAATTTTCAGAGAAAAAATCCATTAATAATGCTTCTGGGATTATACCCTTTTTATGTTCGGAGGCAGTTCTTATATCAATTAAAACACCTGGTTGAGTTTTTAATTTTTCTGCAAATTCTTTTGGACCAAGTAATTCAAGAATTGGCGTTTTTTCTGTGCTTTGAACTTGATTTGCATCCTGAGAACATGCATTAAATAAGGAAGAAACGAATATTAGCAGTAGGTAGAATTTAATGCGCATAAAAATATGTTTTTATTGATAGACAAACTTAATAATTTGTGCCCTCAAATGAAAATTACTTTTCTAGGTACTGGCACTTCGCAAGGTGTGCCCATCATTGCATGTGATTGTGTGGTTTGTAGTTCTATTGAAACAAAAGACAATAGACTACGCTCTAGTATTTTAGTGCAGTATAATGACTTTAATATTGTGGTTGATACTGGCCCAGATTTTAGGCAGCAAATGCTTAATTGTGGAATTAAGCACCTTGACGCAATATTGTTTACCCATGGGCATAGAGATCATACTGCTGGATTAGATGATATTAGAGGATTTAACTTCAGAATGAAAAAGGCAATTGATGTGTATTGCGAAAAAAGGGTAGAAGAGGCAATTCGTAAAGAATTCTTTTATGCCTTTGAAGAACCCAAATATCCAGGAGTGCCAGAAATGACAATACATTCAATTGATAATGAACCTTTCATTTTAAGGGATGAAATGATTATTCCAATTCAAGTATTTCATCATAAACTACCAGTATTAGGTTTTAGGTTTAGAGATTTTGTTTACATCACCGATGCAAATCGAATTGAACCTAGTGAATTAGAAAAAGCAAAAGGATGTGAGGTTTTGGTATTAAATGCTCTCAGACGTGAACCGCACATATCTCATTTCACATTGGCTGAGGCAATAGACATTGTTAAGTTGGTTCAACCCAAAGTGGCATATTTTACACATATTAGCCATCAATTGGGTTTGCACGAGGAGCTTGAAAAAGAATTGCCTAGTAATATTCATTTGGCATATGACGGCTTAGAATTAGTTTTTGCATGAGGTCCCTACATCAACATGCTTCAATTATCCCACTTTTAGCAGAAAATTTGAATGAAGTACTTTTAGGATTTTATTTACAAGATGCCTTTGCGGCTAATAAGGAAGAGTTGAACCTAATTTTTGTAAAAGAAAAGGAGCAGTTGAGTTTAGCGTTAAATGTGGAAGCGAAAACTGGACTTTTGTTCTTTTATGATAAAGAGTTAATCAGAGAGGGAGGGGCAATGCCTTTGTTTAAAGGTTTAATTGGGCAATGTATAACATCGGTTGTGGCTCATTTAAATAACCGCTCTTTTGCAATAAAATTTGAGAATAAACAACAATTGATTTTTAAGTTGTATGGCGGCTTAAGCAACGTGCTTTTAGCAGATGATGTAAAAGTGTTAAGTCTCTTTAGAAGCAGCATTCAAAATGATAAAAATAGCAACCTTAATGATTTGAACCAAAGCCATGTTGTTACACCTGTTACAGCTGATTCTTACTTTTATATAGGCCAAATAGTAGAAGGTTTGAAAAAGGAATTATCTTTTCTAACAGAACCTCATGGAACAATTGTTTGGCAAGGTTCGCATATTATTGAAGGTTTACATGAGTTTGCTTCACAATATCTTCAGCAGTTTAAGTACCAAACCTTAAAAGCTGAATTAGAGCAAAAGTTTAGCAGACAATTAAAAGGAAAAAAAGCAGCATTAATTGCAACAGAAAAAAGGCTCATACAGCTTGATGAAGAGATCCCACCTGAAGAGTTAGGTCATATCTTAATGGCCAATTTACATCAAATAAAAAAAGGTGAAACAGAGGTGAGCTTATTTGATTTTTATCGAAATCAACCTCTTAAAATAAAACTTAAAAAAGATTTATCGCCAGCAGACAATGCTGCTTATTATTACAAGAAAGCAAAGAATAGAAGTGTAGAAAAATATCAATTTGAGAAGCGGGTGCTTCAATTGAATGCTGAAATTAGCAATTTAGAATTACTGGTTGAAAAAGTTGCTGCTGCGCAAAAATTAAAGGAATTGAGATCAGTCCAACCCGAAACAAAACAGCAAAAGCGTTCGGTTCAACCTGATAAATTTAAACACTTTAAACTACAAGAATTTGATATTTTTATAGGAAAAAGTGCAGAAAACAATGATGAGCTAACCCAACGATTTGCTAAGAAAGATGATTTATGGCTGCATGCTAGAGGAGTTGGCGGCAGTCATGTAGTTATTAAGAAGAAACCAGCTAAAGATTTCCCAAAGGAAGTAATTGAATATGCCGCACAATTGGCAGCTTATTATTCTAAAGCAAAGGGCAGCGGCTTGGTTCCAGTGATTTATACACCGAAAAAGTTTGTTAGAAAACCCAAAGGTGCTAATTTAGGTCAGGTGCTTGTTGAGAAGGAAGAGGTAATTATGGTTGAACCTAAAAAGCCAGAGGGTGATTGAAAGGAGTTAAAAGCAATTCAAAAAAAAGCCCTTACTTTCGTAAAGGCTTTTGGGTGGAATACCGGGCTCGAACCGGCGACCTCCTGAACCACAATCAGGCGCTCTAACCAACTGAGCTAAAACCACCATTAAAGGGATGCAAATTTAGTACTCAAAGAAGAATTTCAAAATATTTTTTTAATTAATTCTCTTTTCTACCACATCCCAATTCAATACACTCCAGAATGCAGTGACATAATCTGCTCTTTTATTCTGATATTTAAGATAGTAGGCATGTTCCCAAACATCAATGCCAAACAAAATTTTTATTTTATTTTGCGACTCTTTAGGTGCATTCATTAATGGATTCTCTTGATTTGGCGAATTAACAATCTTCAATTGGTTGTTTTGAAGGATAACCCAGCACCAACCAGAACCAAAAATTGACAAAGCCATTTTGTTAAATGTATTTTGAAACATCTCTACACTTCCAAAACTTTTTATAGCAAGAGTTGTGAAATTTTCTCCCATCGAAGTTCCAACCTTTAGTTGTTCCCAGAAAAAACTATGGTTCCAATGACCGCCACCATGGTTGCGTAAAACTGGAATTAACTCTTTTGATTGCTTATCTAAATCATGAAACAATTCTTCTAAACTTTTTTGCAACACTGCTGGTTCTTTGCTAAGTCCTTCATTCAGTTTTGTGATATAAGCTTGATGGTGTTTGGTGTGATGGATTTCCATCGTTTGCGCATCTATAAAAGGTTCTAAGGCATTATAAGCATATCCAAGTTTTGGTAATTCATATTTGCCATTTATAGGTTTCATCTCGTCTGGCACCAAATAATCATTGGTGCTTTTTGCTTTTAGAATGTTCGTTCCAGCAAATATTCCAAGGCTTAGACCAAGTGATGTTTTGAGAAATTCTTTTCTTTCCATAAATCTTTTATTTATTCGAACCTAAGTAAATGGATTCACAAACTCAAAACAAAGTTTTGGTCTAATCAATTATAAATTCTCACCCTAAACCCAAACCTAAAAGCCCTTAATGGAATGGGGTGGTTTGGCGTTAGATAGAAGCCTTTGTTCGTCCAATCCATATTTACATGTTCCATTTTTAGGAAGAAAACCGCTGTTAATACCTTGAAATTTAGAAATGCGTCAATTAAAGGATAATTGCCAATGGTGTAATTATCTTGCAAGTAAAAGGCACGCGCAGCAGGATTCCAGGCATATGCTTCCCAAGAAGTGTTGTAATTAATGTTGGTACCTAATTCTATCTCTAGGGCTTTTTTAAATAATTCTGTGTGCAAGAAATAACGAATATTTCCACCCATTTGTGGTAACCTTAAGTAATCTCTATTTGAGGCCTGTAAAAAGAAATTATGTTCTAACCATAGTATTCCAATTTGAAATGTTTTACTGGCTTCTAGCGTATTAACTAATAGAATTTCATTGCTTTGTTGTGGCTTGACATTTTGATTGAAATATACCCAATTAGCAACTATATATTGGTTGAACCTAAGATGAAAATTATGTCTAAATCCTCTTGTGCTTAAACCAGCTCTCCAATTTAGCACATTGATTTTTGAATACCTATTTGTCCAATTGAAAGTATTTGAATAAAAACGACTTAATGTATAATCAACTTCTCTCAATTGGTTTGAAAGCCCAGCAGAAATAGAGAATTTTTTACTTCTAAAAAGTAAGTCACCACCTAGTTTTATATCATTTTGATTGTAACCAAATGGCGTATAAGCTGCCAAAATTGAAACACCAATGTTGTTATCTGATTTTGGCAGTCTTTCTAATCTAAACTCACCCCAAAAGTTTTGCAAGTTTTCACCATAATTTTGCATTTGGGTTTGAATAACTTGGTGATGTGCAGAGAATGAAACCAGGCTTTGATGTCTTTCATTGGTTTTGCTCCAAAGGTTATAGGCCAAGCTATTGGTAAAGGTTCTTGCCGAAATCGAGTCAAAGAATATGCCAGTTGAATCCAATAACTTTGAAGGAAATAGATAGGATGTATCTCCTAATAAGTTGTCTAAAAAATAGGCTTCTTTATGATAGTTGAAGGTATGAGAGATAAACCCATTTCGCTGTATGATTGCACTGGAGTCTTCGTCTGTGTATTCCCAAGTTTTGTGACCTAAATAATAATATTGTTTTAATTGGAAATTTGTGGATTTATATCTGCTTTGCGTTCCAGTTAATCTAACATCTGAAGATTTGTCTGTACCTGTTAAGGTTTCAAAGAGTGAATCGCTACGCAGGCCTCCATTTTCGTTGTTGATACCTCTATTTCTAATAAAACTTGTGAGTAGGCCATATCTTTGATCTTTAGAAAAATAACTAGCAAACAAACTAGTGTAGTAACCACTTGTTTTTTGGTTCACATAGAACCCTTCGTTTGTTATTCTATCATAGTGTCCGCCAATGTTAATGCGCGGACTTAAATTTAAGGCAGCTTTAATTCCAAATTGTAGAAATTCTCTTTGACCTTGTGTATAATTGATATCCGCGTAAGGTTTTTTAGTTAAGAAATATTGAATATCAGAGGGCTTTTTGAAATAGGTTTCATAAGGGTTAAAGGTGAAATTAAACCCCATTTCCTTATCAAAATTAAAAAAGGCATTTCTGTGGGCTGAACCAATATTCCCAAGGTCTTGAAAGGCTAAAGTTTTTTTATATAGCGGATGATAAATTTCGTCTTTTTTGATGAGCGTATCCACAATTACATAAGGAAGATTTCTATCAAGATTATGTTCTGTTGTATAAAAAGTGATAAACTTTTCTAGCGCTGCAGAATCAATTTGGGCTTTTGCGTTAGGGAAGTACGCAGCAAAAGTCAAAATTATAAAATAGTAAATCTTAAATTTTCTACTCACAGTTTAATCAGCTTCTTTTTAATTGATTGATTCCCGTTTTCTATGTTAACTAGATAGACACCAGGTGACCAATTTTCAATGGACGTTTCAAATGTAGGTTGGGAGATTGGTTTCTGCAAAATCAATTCACCTAAACTATTATAAATATTTACAATTGATTTGACGCTTGGTTCAAACCCAATTGTTATTTGAAAACTTGAGGAAGCTGGGTTTGGATAGATTTTAACTTGAGGAACATCTAAAGTATTTGGTAAGCTCGTTAGTTCATTGGAAGGTTTAAGGGTAAAAATGCCTTCTTGCATATCGCTTGCAGCAATGGTGCCTGAAGGAAACCAAGGATATAAACCCCAGCAGCCGTTAAAGCCTTCATAACTTGCAGGAGGAAATGGAAAAGTTCTATAATACCCAACTTGAACAGGATTAAATGGGTTTTTCAAATCAAAAATTACCACCCCTTCATGATAATAAGAAACATAAGCAAAATCTCCCACCCAAAATGCATTGTGTGCTGTTGCATTGGTGCTTGCTTCAAATTTGCTCACTAGTTTAGGGTCATAAATATTGCTTACGTCAAATATTTTAACGGCTAATCCATTTGGAACTTCGTCTGTAAACATAATGTATTTTCCGTTTGGAGAGAGCCAACTGCTATGATTGTAGCCGTTTTCTGGGTAATCTGCAATTACTGTTATTAAGGCTTGTTTATTTAAATTCCTTAAATCAAAAACCCATAAACCTGTGTATTCAGTAGAGCACCAAGCTGTATCATTTCTAACATAGACTTCGTGAACACTTCTAAATGCTTCGCTAGTTCCATTAAATTTAGGGACATTTAAACTTCCTATTTTTATAGGAATTTCTGGGTTTTCTAGGCTAATGACATCCATTGCATTGGTTACGCCATATTTAGTTCTATTGATGCACATATATAATCGTTTGCTTTTGGCCTCAATAAAGATACTATGTGTGTTTTGTGTAATTGTGTCACTATCGTAGACTTTGTGCACAGAATCTGGCAAGTAGCTTAAATCAAAAACTTGCAAACTTCCCAATTGCTTATTGTCGCTAACACAATAGACATATTTGCTAAAACATTCAAAATCTCTATTAACCATTTGTTTTGATTTGCCATCTTCTACATCGCACAAAACAATATTTTGAGGGTTAGTGATGTCAAAGAAATAAATGCTATCTGTGCTTCCAGCAATGATGTATTCTCTTTTGTTTATTGTATCAACATAACCTGTAAGGTCGCTCCAGATTTGAGTTCCATTAATTCTTGGTAAATTTGGATTTTGCCAATGGTCTAGGAGTTTTATGTTTAAAGACTTATCCTGCGCGAAGGTTTGGTTCAAACCGAAAAAAAATAATACAATGTAAAGATACTTTACCATTTGATAATCTTTTTGGTTTGATTACCTTTTTCATTGAAAACGTTCAAGAAATAGACGCCAGCAGCTAAATGGCTCAAATCAATTTGGTTTCGGTTTGAACCAAGTGTACCATTCATTTCTTGTATTCCTGAAATGTTGAATAAATTAAAATCATATACACCATTTTCTAAACCAGAAATAAAAATATTATCGTGTGTTGGGTTAGGAAAAAAACCGAAGTTAAGGTTGTTTGCACTAGCGTTTTCGTTACCTACTAGGCTGCTATCAATTTCAAATACAAAAATTCCTGAAGTTAAGTCGCTTGCAATAATATGCTTGCTTGGCAAGAAAGGATAAATGCCCCAACAACCTTTAAAGCCGCCATATTGTTCGGGCTCAACGGGATGTGTATCATACCATGCAACTTGGTAGGGTTTTGAAGGGTCTTTAACATTATAAACTCTTACACCGTCATGATAAGAAGAAACATATGCAAAATCACCATACCAAAAAGCATTATGCGGCATAGCAGATGGATTGCTATTAAACATACTTACAAAGCGCGGTTCTGTGAAATTTTTTAAGTCGTAAATTTTTATATCTAGTCCGGTATTTTCATCCGTAAACATGATGTATCTGCCAGTTTTATCTAACCAACTAGAGTGGTTATAACCTCTATCTGGGTAGGAGTTGATGATGTTAATTAATCTTTGATTTGATAGGTTTTTCAAATCAAAAATAAAGAGACCCGCATTTTCACAACTAAGGTAAACTGTATCATTTCTAACATACATTTCGTGAACAGCATTGAACAGGTCAAAATTATTTGGGTCCTTTGGCACTTGTAATTCTGCCAAAAACAGCGGGTTTTCTGGGTTTTCCAAGCTTAAAACATCCAATGCTGAGAAACCTCCAGGTTTAGAATTCATGCTCATGTACAATCTCTTAGATTGAGAATCCACAAAAATGGTATGTGTAAAAGTGCCTAAAGCATTGCTTTCATAAACTTTATGAACCGAATCTGGTAGGTATTGTAAATCAAAAATTTGAAGTGCGCCAATGCCAGAAGCTTGATCGGAAACGCAATACGCATAATGTTTATAGGTTTCATAATCTCTGTTTCTAGCAAAACGAGAGGAGCCATGTTGTCTGGCAACTAATTTTATTTGAGTAGGAATTGTAATATCGAAAAAATAAACGCTATCAGTTGTACCTGCAATTATATATTCTCTGTTTTTGATTGGGTCGAACCAACCTGTTAAATCGTTCCAAATGTCTGTCACATCTACCTTTGGCAAGAGTGAGTCATTATAATTAGAAAGAAGTTTCATTTTATAGGCTTGTTGCCCATTTGCTATAAAATGGAATAAGATTATAGATACAAATAACAGTAGTTTTTTCATGGATAAGGTTAACTAAACATCTTTCTGTAAGTATAATGAATTTTGCTGGTTTTTGCACCAAGGGATTGAATAAGACTTTGCATTTTGGGATTAAAATCGCCTATCCATGCAAGTTCACATGTTTTGAATTGCTTGGTTTTTTGCATAGCCGCATAAAATTTCATAATCATTCCTGTTTCAAGACCTTGGTTTTGGTAGGCAGGAATGACACCAAAAACGATGCCTCGCATTCTATTCAGCTTTTCAAAATAGCGAAAGAGGAGAAACTTTAACTTACCATACCAGTTTAAATTCCCATTCACATGTTTGAAAAGTTGATTAACTTCTGGAATAGCCACAAAAAAACCTGCTGCTTGGTTATTGGCATATGCGAACCAAATTCCTTCTTCAAGTAGAATTGGTTTTAGTGAATTTAATGTAATTAAAATTCGATCTAGCGTTAAGGGTACATAGTCGGGACGGTGCTGCCAGGCTTGATTGTAAATAGAAACAAAATCATTGGCAAATCGGTCAAGTTCTTTTACTTTAAAATGTTCAAAACGGAAGTTTTGATTCTGAAAAATTCTATTTGCCATGTTTTGAAATCTATCAATATTAAAGGTTTCAACAGAAATTTCTGAGGTAAGTTGTTGAAAAAGGAGCTGGTAAGAATTGCTTTCAAACAAGTTTTGGTAATAGATGGGATTATAATTTTCTTGGTAGGAGGGAATGGCATTTGCAGTAGTTAATAAACCCCAATATTTATCGCGCTCGCCAAAGTTAATTGGACCATCAACGCCAATAAATCCCAGATTTTTTAACCATGTTTCTGCAGTTTCAAATAAAATTTTCGCCGCTTCATAATTGTCGATTGATTCGAAGAAACCAATACCACCAATTTTAGATTTTAGTTGATTGGCATCATAAAAGGCAGCAATTCTGCCAATAATTTTGTTTGAATCATTTAGTATTAGCCATGCCTTTATATTTCCTTCCTTTAATAAACTGTTGGTTTGCGGATTAAAAATAGGGAAGATGTCTTGTTGCAAATGAGGAATATAATTTTTATCATTTGAATAAAAACTTGGAGCACAGTGCACAAAATCTTTTAGCAGCTTCTTTGTATTAACTTCTATGACATGCATATGATGCGAATTTCGATATATACTTCACAAAACCCAAATATCTGTTTTGCACTCTTAGCCCAATTGATTAATTTGCTCAAAATTTTAAATTATGTTGAATATAGGCGACAGGTTACCAGATTTTAAATTAAAGGGATTTGACGGTAAGGATTACACACAATTTGATTATGCAGATAAGTACGCCTTAGCTGTAATATTTACTTGCAATAGCTCACCCATATCAAAGGCCTATGGTCAAAGGTTAATTGATTTGTTCGAAAAATATGAAGAGGATAGTATGGGAATTGTTGGAATTAATTCTAATGATGCCATTCAATCAACAGAAGATAGTTTTGAGCAAATGAAATTTGTAGCTGAGCGTCTTGGATTGGATGATATGCATTTTTTATATTTACAAGACGAAACACAAGAAGTGGCAATGCGTTTTGGGGCAAAAGTAAATCCAGAAGTATTTTTGTTTAACCGCAAAAGAGAATTGGTTTATAAAGGAGCAATAGATGATTGCTGGGAAAACGAAGCCATGGTTACAGCCGTTTACTTGGAGGATGCAATCGAAGAAGCTTTGGATGGAATGGAGATTGACTACCCAGAAATTCCTGCTGTAGGGACTCCTATCATTTGGAAAAAATAAAAAACACTCGCTTTATTAGGCAAAGTATGCTTGGTAAGGTTGTTATAATTACAGGAGCATCTTCTGGAATTGGAGAAGCATGTGCATATGCCTTCGCAAAGGAGGGGGCAAAATTGGTATTATCTGCTCGCAATAAAGAAAAGTTAAATCTTATTGGTCAAAAATTAATTTCTCAAGGCATAGAAGTCCTTCTATTTCCATGCGATGTAAGGAATGAAATTGAATGTAAACAATTAATAGAAAGTGCTTTTGCCTATTTTGGTAAAATTGATGTATTAATAAACAATGCTGGGATAAGCATGCGTGCGCTTTTCAAAGATGTAGAGATTGGGGTAATGGAGCAACTTATGCAAACCAATTTTTGGGGTACGGTTTATTGCACAAAATATGCCTTGCCTTGCTTGTTAGAAAGCAAAGGCTCTGTGATTGGAGTTAACTCTTGGGCTGGGTTTACTGGCCTTCCTGCACGTACGGGATATACAGCGTCCAAGTTTGCATTACTTGGTTTTTTAGAGGCCTTGCGGGTTGAGAATTTAAAAACAGGTTTGCATGTTGGTAGCATTTTCCCAGGTTATACCACTTCAAATATTCGAAATACTGCATTAAATGCTAGGGGTGAGGCCCAATTGGAAAGTCCGCTTGAAGAGAAAAAGCTAATGCCTGCAGAGGAGGTTGCAGCAGAGGTTGTGAATATGGTAAGGCGAAGAAGGAAGTATCATATTTTAACATTTACTGGCAAGTTGATGTATTGGGTAAACAAGTTGTTTCCAGATTATGTAGACAGAAAGGTTTTTGAGGTTGTTTCGCGAGAGAAGGACTCTCCCTTTCACTAAGTTACATTTGTCTTAAAACCAAAGAAGGCGCGGCCGCAGGCCGCGCCCTACTATATATGAACAGCATTTCTGCCATTCCCAACCCCCACCATTTGAGGGGGAACATGGGAATATTAAACGTCTATTTTTGCGTAACGTGCATTGGCTTCAATGAATTCCCTTCTTGGTGGAACTTCATCGCCCATTAACATGCTAAAGATATGGTCAGCTTCTGCAGCACTGTCTAAACTTACACGCTTTAAAGTTCTGGTGTCTGGGTTCATGGTGGTTGACCACAACTGCTCAGCATTCATTTCTCCTAAACCCTTATACCTTTGAATATTTACGGTATCTGGATTTGCACCTTTTGCAATGCGCATTACGGCTTCTTCGCGTTGAAGCTCTGTCCAGCAATATTCTTCGTCTTTACCCTTTTTAACCAAGTACAAAGGTGGTTGAGCTATATAAATATACCCAAACTCAATGAGTTCCTTCATGTAACGGAAGAACAAGGTTAAAATCAAAGTTCTAATGTGAGAGCCATCCACGTCAGCATCTGTCATGATGATGATTTTGTGGTAGCGTAATTTTACAATGTTTAGGGCCTTGCCATCATCTGGCGTGCCAATGGTAACACCTAAAGCAGTGAACATGTTACGAATTTCTTCGTTTTCATAAATCTTATGTTCAAGTGCTTTTTCTACATTTAGGATTTTTCCTCTTAAAGGCAGAATGGCTTGGAAAGCTCTATTTCTTCCTTGTTTTGCGGTTCCGCCAGCAGAGTCACCCTCTACCAGGTAGATTTCGCAAAGCGCTGGATCACTTTCTTGGCAATCTGCAAGTTTACCTGGCAAGCCAGAACCAGTTAAGGCTCCTTTGCGTTGTACCATTTCTCTAGCCTTACGCGCGGCGGCCCTTGCAGTGGCTGCAAGCACTACTTTTTGAACAATTAACTTAGCCTCACGAGGGTTTTCTTCTAAATAATTATTGAGCATTTCGCCCACACATTGGTCAACTGCACCTGTAACGTCATTGTTACCTAACTTGGTTTTAGTTTGACCTTCGAATTGAGGTTCTTGAACTTTTACAGAAATAACACCCGTTAAACCTTCTCTAAAGTCATCACCACTAATTTCAATTTTTACGTTTTTTAGCAAACCTTCTTTATCTGCATATGCTTTTAAAGTTCTGGTTAGGGCTCTTCTGAATCCAGCTACGTGCGTTCCTCCTTCAATGGTATTAATGTTATTAACATAAGAATGAAGGTTCTCAGTATAACCATGGTTGTAAGTCATCGCCACTTCAACAGGAACACCATTCTTTTCACCTTCTACATAAATAGGAGCTGGCAAAAGTTTTTCTCTAGTTCCATCTAGATAGTTCACGAATTCTATTAAGCCACCTTCGGATAAAAATTCTTCTTCTTTTATATTTCCTGCCTCGTCTAAGCGCAAATCTCTTAAAAAGATATGAATTCCACGGTTTAGGAAAGAAAGCTCACGTAACCTTGCCGCAAGGGTTTCATACTTGTATTCGGTAGTAGTGAAGATGCTACCATCTGGTTCAAAATAAATGGTTGTACCATTTTTAGCAGATTCGCCAACTATTTTTACATCATACAATGGCTTACCACAACTGTATTCTTGCTGCCATTCTTTTCCGTCTCTGTGCACAGTAGCGCGCAATAAGGTAGAAAGTGCATTTACGCAACTTACACCCACACCATGCAAACCGCCTGAAACTTTGTAGGTGTCTTTGTCAAACTTTCCACCCGCATGAAGCACAGTCATAACAACTTCTAATGCCGATTTTCCTTCTTTGGCATGCATTCCTGTTGGAATTCCCCTTCCGTCATCTTCTACGGTGATAGAGTTGTTTGGGTTTATGGTTACTGTGATTTTTTTACAATATCCTGCTAAGGCTTCATCAATAGAATTATCTACCACCTCATAAACAAGGTGATGTAAACCCCTAGCGCCAACATCACCAATATACATTGCTGGACGTTTACGTACAGCTTCCAAACCTTCTAGCACCTGAATATTATCAGCGCCGTAATTACCTTTGTCGATTGCTTCGTTACTCATTCTTAACTCAATATTATCAAAGCGTAAAAATAAGCTTAACTCTTGTTTGAACCAAATTTTTCAAGGGTTTTAAGCCACTTGTTATCCACATTTTATCCTTTTCTAACTTGCTGTAAAAAAGGTCTTTTGGTTCAAACCGAACCTAAATTTTTGAGATGCTCCTCCCATGGTTTAAAAACTGCTTCATTTACCTTCATTTCTCCGCTTACTAACTTATTGAAATTGTGGATGGAGAACTGCTCATAATGAGCTATTTTTTGAAGAGCTTCACCTGCAAATAAGTTTGTTTTTCTTATCAAATGTTGGGCAACATTGTATTGTGGCTGCATTTTGCCATCGTCTATTTTGATGCAAACGCCCAGCTTAAGGGATTGAATCCCTAAGCAGAAAATACCCTCTGCACCCGTTTTACCAATAATTTCTGGCGCACAAACTTCCATCATATCTGTGCAATATCTACCGCTGCCTGCCACCATAAATGGGTTTGCGCTAATGGCGTCTATCAAATATTTACAAGCATTTTGTCTTTTCTCCTCAAACTTTGCGGGATAAATTAGATTCCTAAAACACAAGGCTTGGTTATAAACGGGAATGCTGTAAATAGGCGCAGTGCAGCCATCTAAAGCAGTTGTCATTTCTGCACGTGGGTACTCATAAAAGGCTTCTACGTAATCTAAAATGAGTTGTTGAATAGGATGTTGTGGGTTTAAATAATCCTTGGTTTCATGTCCCAATAATTTGCACAAAGCAAGCATACCGGCATGTTTGCCGCTGCAATTGTTGTGAATATGATGTGGCTTTAGGTTGTTTTTAATTAAGTTGTTTGCTTCTTTTTTGCTGCTTGGATATTGTGCCCCACAATTTAAATAGGATTCGTCTAAGCCAATTTTAGTCAATATACTTTTTACTTCAATTAGATGCGCCTCTTCTGCATTGTGCGAACCACACATCACAGCAATTTCTGAATGCGTAAAACCAAATTTCTCAACGCCTCCCAATTCTATTAAGGGAAGGGCTTGTACAAATTTCATGGCAGAGCGTGGGTAACACATTTGCATGGGATTTCCTAAGCTAAACACAATGTCGCCAAATTCATCTACCACACAAACTGCGCCTCTATGAAAACTTTCTAAAACGCCTGCCCTGTATACTTCTACTAAGATAGGATTGCTTTGATTTTCGTCTGAATACATAAGGCGAAAATAGGAAATAAATAATAAGTGCTTTTTGTTTTAAAACAAATAAATCTATGTTTCATGTTTTTTGAATAGTCAATTTTGGTATCTTCGATAAATAATAAAAAAAAATAATGTTTAAAATTGGCTTTGCCTTATTTGTTGTTTTGGTATTGGCTTCTTGTGGGCAAGGCGACGACTATTCTTATTACTATAATGAGTCTTCTGAATACGTTCATTTAATTAAACCAATGGACAGTGAAACAGTTATAAAATCTATCGAATATCCAGAAGCCTCTAAGCTTATAACCTATGATTCTTCTGGGGCACAAAGGTTACTTGTTTCAGCTTATGTAAATACTTTAGTTAAAGTGACTACAAATAATGGCATATTCAATTTACTGTTAAAACCAGATGCAAGGAGCTATTATGATCCCTCTGAAATTTTCTATTATGGATATGATATCTTAAATAATACTTTCAATGATTACAAGAAAACATCAACAATTGAAATAGATGATCCCGAGAACTCCTATAAAAGATTATATTTAGATACCTTATATTTTAAATGAAACAATTTATTTTAGTTTTCTTATTTATAGTTTCTGGTTTGAACCAATCCTTCGGGCAGGTCTTTTTATCAGAAAATTCACAAAAATTTATTGGGGCAGTTCTTACGTCGGATGCAGGTAAACCCATAGAACTTAGATTCTCTTATTTAAGACCAAGTTTTTTTGGAGGTTTTCAACTTAAAGCATCTCCCGGATATAAAAGAGTTGATCTAAATACCTCAGATTATCGTTATAATATAAATGGCTTAGGTTCAATCAAAACCACCAAGGAGTTGAAATTCTTTTTCATTGAACCAGGTATTCTATTGTTACTGAACAAAAAGGACTTTAAACGATCTTTTTTCGCCATTAACTTTCCAATTGGATTTAGCAAAATTAAAACCTATCGTCAATTTTTCGATGACCCCGTATTTGACAATCAAATAAAGGTTGAATTCGACCCCAAAATTCAAATAAATTACTCAGCTGAATTGGAGTTATTATGGGCATTTAATCTCGGTAATAAATCATTTATTGAAACAGGGGTTTCTTTTACAATACCAATTAAAAACCAAGAATTGTTTCCTAGCGACAGAAATTTGAACTATAATAATTATATTCCTGGTGCTGGTTTCACTCCTTTTTTTAATATAAGTTGTTCCTATAATTTTGCATTATCAAAATGATTAAGAAACTTTTTGTAATAGCATTTTTATGTGCAACACATTTAACGACTTTGGCTCAAGCCAGGGTAAATCTAGTTAAATCCTCTTTTAAGAAAACCTATACAGTCAGACAAGGTAACAATGTTTTTGTACAACACATTACAGATGCTCCAGGGGAAGTTCGGAAACTTAGAATATTAGATTTAAATGATTCACTTATCACTTTGCGCCAAGACCTGCATACGGCCTTGATTTTTCCAGTTTCAGAGATAAGTGGCTTTTGGATCATCAATGGAAAAGCCAAAGCAAAAATGTTTGCAAAAACTACGGTTGGTTTAGCTTGGTTTATTGTTGGTTTGAGCCTATTTATTGTATATGCAGAGGAAGGAGAAGGCTATTTTAATCCTTATTTCCTCAATCAAATAGCACATGTGGCAGCGGCAGCAGGTGGCCTATATATGGTTCTAAGCTCAAATGCCAAAGCCAATGCTACCAAGATAGATTTACAACGAGACAACATCATTTTCAAACGCAATGCAAGGTAAAATACTTCTCCTAATATTGATGCTTTGCATTGGCCAAGTTAAGGCGCAGTTGGGTAAAGTTCCGCATGCAACATTTTATAATAAGCTTAATGGAAAGAATGTTCAATTAGGATTCAATAAAAATTACTACATAAAATTAAAGCCAAGTGCAATTAACAAATTAAACAATTTTAAAATAGAAAATGGCAATCACGCATATCTTAGATTAATTAACCAAATAGGAGATACCCTAGTTTTTAATGAGGGTAAACTGCTTGCAAATGACATAGAAAAATTATTTAGTTCTAATGCCGCAACTGGCTGGTACATTTCTATGGCGCTTACTATTTATGTGCCTTTTCTAGTTACATATACATATATTCAGCCTGATGACAAGGTTATTATGGCAATTTTCTTTCCGCCAGCATTAATAATTACTAATAGCCTTTTAGCTGCATACCAACGAAAGCAAATTCAGGTATTTCAGTATGAATTAATCCCCCAAAATATTTTGGGAAAGAAGCCTAAAAAGAGATGGTGTCAATTTTAAGGCAATATCCCTTTACCTTCTCTAATCACTTCAATTTCGTCTGAGGTGCAATCTATAATTGTAGAAGGAATATTTCCACCAGCACCACCATCTATAACCATGTCTACTTGGTGTTCAAATTTATCATGAATTTCTTCTGGGTCGGTCATGTACTCAATAATTTCATCTTCATGATGAATAGTGGTAACTACTAAGGGTTGACCCAATTCTTTGATGAGTGTTTGGGCAATTACATTATCAGGGACGCGAATTCCTATAGTTTTTTTATTGCCACCAAAGTATTTGCCAACTTGATTGTTGGCATTTAATATAAAAGTAAAAGCTCCTGGAAGACTTGCTTTCAGGAGCCTAAATACATTTTTATCTATGTGTGAAGTGTAATCAGATATTGAGGATAAATCTGCACACAATAAAGAATAGTTTACCTTTTCAATTCGCTTTCCAGATAATTTACTCATGCGTTCTATGGCCTTTTTGCTTTCAAGCTTACAAGCCATTGCATAAATAGTATCTGTTGGCAAAATTATTACCCCATCCTTATTCAAAACCTCAATCACTTTTTTTAGGTCACGAGGATTAGGATTATCAGGATGTAAGGTAAGTAACATTTTAGCTAAGCGTACCAGCTACTGCTTTTTGCACTAAATCTGCCGCTTCTTTTAAGATAATAGCTGAATACACCTTTAATCCTGATTCATCTATCAATTTCTTAGCTTCAGCAGCATTTGTACCTTGCAAACGAACGATAATTGGAACTGGGATATTGCCAATGCTTTGGTAAGCATCTACAACACCTTGAGCAACACGGTCGCAGCGCACAATACCACCAAAAATATTAATTAAAATAGCTTTAACATTAGGATCTTTAAGGATGATACGGAAACCAGCTTCAACTGTTTTTGCGTTTGCTGAACCGCCTACATCTAAGAAGTTTGCTGGGTCACCACCAGATAATTTAATGATGTCCATGGTAGCCATTGCTAAGCCAGCACCATTTACCATACAACCTACATTACCATCAAGTTTAACAAAATTAAGGTTAAAGGCTGCTGCTTCAACTTCTGTTGGATCTTCTTCTGCTTCGTCTCTCATAGCAGCATAATCTGGATGGCGGTAAAGCGCATTATCATCAATATTTACTTTTCCATCTACTGCGATGATTTTGTTATCAGAAGTGCGTAAAACAGGGTTAATTTCAAACATGGCTGCATCTGATTTGTCATAAGCAGTATAAAGTGCTGTAACAAATTTAACCATTTGCTTAAAAGACTCACCTTCGCAACCCAAGTTAAAAGCAATTTTACGTGCTTGAAATCCTTGTAAACCAACCTTTGGGTCAACAGTTTCTTTAAAAATTAAGTGCGGCGCTGTTTCTGCCACATGCTCAATATCCATTCCACCTTCAGTAGAATAAACAATAATATTTTTCCCTTGTGAACGATCCAACATTACGCTCATGTAGTATTCTTTTGGTTCAGCCACACCAGGATAGTAAACATCTTGAGCAACTAAAACTTTACTAACTAACTTACCTTTTGGACCTGTTTGTATAGTTACTAGGGTTCCACCTAAAAGATTTCCTGCAATTTCTTTGGCCTTATCTGCATTCTTTGCAACTGCCACACCGCGTTGATCTTTTCCAACTATTGTGCCTTTACCGCGTCCACCAGCGTGGATTTGAGCTTTTACAACAACAAAATCGCTGCCATATTGCTCTTTTAGTTTTAAAGCAGCAGAATGGGCTTCATCTGCAGTCTCGGCAACAATGCCTTCTTGTACAGCTACACCAAATGATTTTAAAATCTGTTTGGCTTGGTATTCGTGAATATTCATTTCAGAAAAATTTAGTGCGAAAATACATTTTCAGCCAACAATTGAAAGAAAAAAGAATAAACCATTGTAAGATAACATTAAAATTAATGCTTTTACTCCATAACAGGTGCTTCTTTTTGATTTGAAGTATCTGAACTTGACTTTTTAGAAGAATGTCTATGCCTCCTATGAGAATGCGTTGAAGAGTGCTTTTTATCTGATTCAGTAATTCCTCCATTGTCTCTGTCTACAGCAAAACCTTTCAAAAATAAAATAAACCAACCTGCAATAAAGGAAACTCCACCTACCGGCGTAATTGCACCCAAAAAAGTTAATTTTTCTCCTGCCCAAATTTCACTAGACGCAAGCAGCAATAGACTTCCAGAAAATAGGGCAATTCCTAAAATAAAAAGGTTTAATGCCAAATTCAACTTTTTTTCGTCAAATTTTCGATGCATTAATCCAAGGAGTATTAGTGCAGAGGCATGAATTATTAGATAACGCACGGCTGTTTCCCATACTTCTATGTATTTTTCTTCTACAATATCTTTAAGACCATGCGCGCCAAAGGCTCCTAATCCAATAGCAATTGCCATGAATAAAAATCCTAACCTTACAAATTTTCTGTGTGTATGCTTCATCGGAAGTTAGTTTAAACTTGTTAACAAATTAAGTGCAACTAATTGTTTTGACAAATTAATTTTGACCACATTCATGAATAAGCAATTAGTAAGTTTAATAAGTATAACATTCTCAATAGTTTTAGCTATAGGAGCATGGCTGTACTTTACAAAAATTGACGATAAACGTATCAATCCAATCTTAGCCCTGCCCGATAACATGGCTTTTGCCATTGAAACAGACAACAGTCATCAAAGACTAAAACAACTTAGTAATCCAGAATTTATGGATAGGTTGTTGATGAATGAAACCTTACGTTTAAACTATCAAAATCTGCTATATATCGATAGTTTACTTCAAGAAAATGCCGTAATTTCAAATTGGTTCAACAATGGCAAAGCAGTTTATTCAATACATGCTTTTGAAAATGCAAGTTCCGGAATTCTGTTGAGTATTCAGACTTTGGAGGATATTGACTCTGATTTGTTACAAGAATTTTTTCAAAAACATTTTCCTGCAAGGTTCAAAATGAGTAAAAGGAAGTTTGTAAATGAAGAATTATATGATTTTACAGATTTTAAATCGGATTACAGTTTTACAATTGGTTTTAGAAATAAACTCATGTTTTTCTCTCCAAATGGCAACTTGGTAGAATCTGCTATTGTGAAGATAGGACAGCTTAATACAAGTCAATTAACAGAGGATAAACTTTCATTTGTTAGGAAAAATGGAAATGGCATCTTATTTCATGTAAATTATAAAAACTTGGGGAAATTAATTAAAAGTCAAACGCAAAACCAATTAGCTTTACCCTTTGATATAATAGGAAACTTTGCTGAACGAGCTGCCTATGAAGTTGAGATAGAAGATGAAGAAATAATGTTAAAAGGTGCTGCAATAACACATGAAACTAATTTCCAATTTTTAGATCTATTAAATGCACAAGCCCCAATTAAAAATACCTTAACAGAACATTTGCCTTCAGGTTTAAATTATTCAATGGTTATTGGCTTTAATGGCTACCGAAATTGGCATAAAAATGTGCAAGAATATTTAATGAGCAAGGGCTTACATCAGAATTATAAGAACTATGCAGATAGCATTGAAAAGAACTTTCAAATTAAATTTGTGGAAAAATTTCCAACATATTTTAACAAGCATGTAGCCTTGCTTTCGGCCAATGAACCAGGATTATGGAAAGACTCTTGCTATGTAATTGCAGTTGAAATAAATGAATCTGAGAAAGCTTTGGCGCTTTTAAGACAAATGGAAGAGGCATGGAAACTCAAGAATAATTCAGACTCTATAAAGGTAAATAATGATTCAATTTATTTGGCTAGCCAATGTCACTTAGGAGATATTCTTAAATATTACTTTACAGATTTATTCGAAGGATTTTCTGCTGATTATTATATTTACCATTCGGGCTATATTTACTTTGCCAATAATCCTAAAATACTTCAAAGGTTTCAAGAGAAATGGAATTTGAAAAGGCTTTTAACGGAAGAACCAAATTATAAAGCCTTTGAAAACAAATTAGTTAGTGCTAGCAATCTAGAACTATCTATCTACAATGACCACGCCCCAAAATATGCTTTAAACTTTGTTACAGAAAATTGGATTAACTTAATCAATAGAAATATGGGCACTTTCAAAAGAGCCCAATATACTTCTATTCAATTTGCAGGTAGCAATGACAAAGTTTTTGCTACTCAAGGTTACATAAAGTTTAATACTAATAAACCTGAAAAGAACGAACAAGTTTGGGAAATTCAAATAGACACTGGACTTGTAATTGCTCCTTTTGTGGTGCAACATCATAGTCTTTTGGCGCCTGTTGTCCTAATTCAAGATTTTAAAAACCAACTTTATATGATTGACAGAGAAGGTAAACAACTCTGGAAAACAACATTGGATGGTCCTATCTTATCTGATATTAAAGAGCTAGATATATTTAAAAATGGTCGTAAATACTATGCCTTTAATACTTCAAAACAAATCTTTTTAATTGATGAAAATGGCAAAAATTTGGCAGGTTGGCCCGCTTGGATTCCAACTGGCACCAAATATCCTGTTGCAATTATAGATCCAAATCACGACAAGAATTACCAATTCATTGCAACTGGACAATATTACAAAGTAAGCGCTTTTTCGGCTCAAGGCAGACTTTTACCGGGCTGGAATCCAAAAGAAGTATTTCCAAATTTGGTTCAAACCTTAACCTACTTAACTTTTAATGGCCAAGGTTTATTAGCCGCATTAAATGAACAAGGTTATATTAGCTACTTTACCTTGCAAGCTAAAAGCTTCCATGGCATCGCTAAAGATTCTGGGATTATCTATAGAAATGCGTCGCTTGTGCAAAAGGATACTGGAACCATAGAAATACTAGCCCAAGATTCATTGCAAACTTATCAGATAGAAATAAGTAGCACCAAGCCAATTAAGCAATCAATTTATCCGATAAAACCAATAAAAACAGAGGAGAAAGTTTACCCAATACCTGTTTTTGGACCTGTTTTGAAAGGCAATATTTTTAATGAAGCAGACGAATGGATGATATTTGCCGATGAAACCAATAAATTAAAATTATACCATTTGCGTTAATGTTTTGAAAAAGTCTGCATCCTTAATAAACTATGTGTTATTGCCAGCTTTTGGACTGTTCTTACTTTGGCTAAGCCTTAAAGGAACTGATTTTAAAGAGATAAAGCAGGTGCTGATTTCAGGTAATTATTGGATAATGATTCCAGTATTAATTGTGTCAATTTTGGTTTATATTTTTAGGGTTGCTCGTTGGAAAATATTGTATAATGGGATTCACCTGGAGGCAAAGCCCAATGTACTCTTAGCTGCACTCGCAACTGGATATTTGGTTAATTTTGCAATCCCACGATTAGGCGAATTAACCAGAGCTGTAATATTAAAACGCCAACAGAATTTTCAAGTAAACCATAGCTTATCTACAATTGTCTTTGAGCGAGTAATCGACGTAATATGTTTATTGCTTATCATTATGTTAGCTTTTCTTACAGAGCTAGGAAAAGCCGAATCAATTTTCAAGCATTTTACTGAAAATGTTGATTGGTTCAACCCGAAAAAAATAATTTTTGTTGGTGCAGTATTAATAATTGGAGGCTTAGTTCTATTAGCCATGCGCAGGTATAAAACTCGAATAGGCGAGTGGGTTCAAACCATTATAACAAATATGTTAGTGCTGCTAAAAATGAAAGGTAAAGCTGGATTTTTAATCTATACACTTTTTATTTGGATTGGCTTTTATCTGATGACCTATCTATGGTTCTTTATGTTTGAAAGCTCTTCAAAACTATCAGCCTACAATGCCTTTATTGTAATGGTTTTGGGTGTTATTGCCAGAACCCTCCCTATACAAGCGGGCTCTGCGGGCGCCTACCATTATGTGGTTAGTAGCGCCTTAGTTTTAATGGGTTTGAACCTAGCAACTGGTAATGCTTTAGCCATAGTGATACATGGTTTTCAAACGGTATTCACCATTGTTTTTGGCTTTTCTGCTTACCTTTGGCTACTCTATCAAAAAAAATGAATAAACTTAACGCTATTTTTTTCTTGGTATTCGGTTTGAACCTAGGCACAGTTGCTGCTCAGAATTTCCCTAAACTAGGAAACGACACCTTACTGGATGTGGCTTGTTGGAATGTAGAATGGTTTGGTGATACAGGGAATGGCCCAAACGACGAAACAACGCAGTTTAATAATGTAAAAGCATTATTAGATAAGACAGAATTAGATGTTCTAGGCTTATGTGAAATAAGTAATCTCACCACATACAATACACTAAGTACGCAGCTTTCAAGTAAATATGACACTTATATTTCTACCTTTTCTGCAACACAAAAAATGGCTTTGTATTGGCGCAAAAACATGTTCGATGTGATTGGTTTTGAAACACTCAATATACTTGCCACCGAGAATTTTACTTTCGCTTCAAGGCCGCCACTGCAGGTTTGTCTTAAAACAAAAACAGGTAATAAAATTGATACCATTTATTTTATTGTGGTGCACTTAAAGGCCATATCCGACTTAGATTCGTATAACCGCAGAAAGGCTGCTTCGGGCTTGCTTAAAACTTATGTAGAAGCTACACTCAAAGACAAAAAGTATATTATTTTGGGTGATTGGAATGATGATTTAGATGCATCTACTTACCAATCTGCTGAAACGCCATTTAAGAATTTCTTGGATGCTAAATATACCTTTCCAAGCAAAGAGTTAACAGATGCAGGTAAATCTAGTTATGCGTTTAATGTAAATATGATAGACCATATTATGAATAGCAAAACCTTGGATTCTTTTTATTTAAAAGGTTCTGCAAAGGTGTTTGACAATGCCGCCACATACGCTACAAACTTTAGTAATACTACCTCTGATCATTGGCCTGTATTTGCCTTTTATGATTGGAAAAAACTAACCACATTAACTATTCCAATTGGAAAAGAAAGTTATGAAAAGCTAGCTGAAGTAAAAGTTTGGCCAAACCCATTTAGCAATGAAATTACCATTCAATTAAGTACTGCAGGATTTGAAGTGCAAGTTTTTAATATAAATGGAACAAGATTATATGAGTCAATTGCAATACAAGCCGAGAAGACTATAAATACAGAAGATTTTCCATCAGGCATGTATTTTATAAGTATAAATCAGAACGGCCAAACTTTTCATGCCAAAATGATTAAGTAAGTTTAATATTTCCTTAACAACTTAATTAAAATGTAAAAATAAATTTGCTGGGTAAAAGTGCAACACAATACTCAATGAATCTGCAAAATTTAGAAGATAATTATGAAACAATCTGCCCAAGGTGTAAGGTTCAAACCGAAGTTAATAGAATAAAGAGAGGCTTTTTAGAGCGCTTGTTACTTCCTAGTAAAGGGAAGTTTAAATGCTTAAAATGCCTTAGAATTTTTTATTTTAAGTTAACCCCAAATCAAATTGGCTAATAAGTAGATTATCTGAGACTTACTCCAAGGTTTTACTGTGATCCATTACATACTTCCAAATTTCAATTACCTCTTCAATGTTTACTTCATAAGGCTTGTATAAAGGATTGTTTGAAACTAAGACCAACTTCTTGCTTTTGGCAATTTCATTGTACACACGCTTAAAAACAATACCATCTTCTTTGGTAAGGATAACATAGCAAAGGCCATCTTTTAGGCTGAACCAATCTTCCACATACTCGCAAGTAACATAGGTTTTATCCTGAATAGGTAGCATAGAATCTCCGCTGATCTGGAAGCTTCTATACTTTTTTCGATGGTCTAAAAAGGGTAGACTAAACTGTGGTAGTTCAGAAATAAACTTACTGTCTGAATAACCAGCTGTATAACCTGCACGTGCTTTTTCAGAAACCAATTCAATGTTCTCTCGATTGTCTGGTGTAACCGTGGTAGCAATTACTCGGAGATATTTCCCTTTGATATAATCTTCTAAACCACGCTCCAATTCAGAGACTTTGGACTCTTGCATTCGTGTGAGGTCTATGCGCAGCAAGGTGTCCAAGCTAATTCTAAAAAAGTCTGAAATACGCATGGCCATATCTAAGGGAGGAGAAGCCACATTGTTCTCATAGCTGTTGAGCACAGAGCGCTTTGAGTCTAAGGCAATGGCCATTTCTTCTTGGCTCATACTTCTTCGTTTCCGCAGAAACTTTATATTGCTGGATAAATACATAACAAACGCAAGGTAGTAATTGATAGATTAAATGTCAATATAATGTTATTTATATTAACAATTTTAAATCAAATTGCTGTTTTTCAGGTGTATAATTTCTATCATAAAAGTATAATAGTCCTAAAGCAGGTTTGGTTACCTGCAGGAGTTTACATCAATTAAGTGAAGCTTTAATAGAGATAAATAAACTGAACCATAACAACCTACTGTTTGAATCTAAACAATGATTTGATACCACTTGCATTCTTAAAGGATAAAACCTACATTATTCAAAACAAAACTGTTACTTTAATTAACATGTCTTCAAAGCAAATTGCCCACTTAGATCTCGATACTTTTTTTGTGTCGGCGGAGCGCTTAGAGAATACTGCGCTTTTTGGAAAGCCAATCATCATTGGGGGCTTTTCGGACAGAGGAGTGGTGACCAGTTGTAGTTATGAGGCTAGAAAGTTTGGCGTTCACTCGGCCATGCCGGGTAAATTGGCACGCCGACTTTGCCCTCAAGCCATTTGGATTAGGGGAGATATGGATAAGTATAGCAAGCTCTCGCACACGGTAACCGAAATTATTGAAGAAGAAGCGCCTTTGGTAGAAAAAGCATCCATAGATGAGCATTACTTAGACGTGAGTGGAATGGATAGGTTTTTTGGTACGTATAAATGGATGCAAGCGCTTAAGCACAAAATTATCAGAGAAACAGGCTTGCCCATTTCTTTTGGCCTATCGGTTAACAAAACCGTATCTAAGATTGCCACTGGAGAGTCTAAGCCCAATGGGCAATTGCAGGTGCCATCGCCACAGGTAAAGCCGTTTTTATATCCTTTGTCTATTCGTAAAATTCCAGGCATTGGAGATAAATCCTACCACACTCTGCGCGACATGGGCATTGTATACATCGAAACCTTGGCCAATATGCCTTTAGAACTATTGGGTAAGGTAATGGGTGAGAACGGCAAAGCCATTTGGGAAAAAGCCAATGGTATAGACACCCGGCCCATAGAACCTTATCATGCCCAAAAGTCGATTGGTTCAGAACAAACCTTTGAGATAGACACCACCGATATGAAGTTTTTGCACAATGTATTGTCTAAAATGGTGCAAGACATATGCTTTGACATGCGCAAACAAAACAGGCTGTGCGCTACGGTAACAGTTAAATTAAGGTACACCGATTTTCAAACCCATACCATGCAAGCAAGAGTTCCTTATACCGCTTACGACCATGTGATATTAAATAAGGCCAAAGAACTGCTTCAGAAATTATACGACCGTAGGTTATTGGTGCGATTGATAGGAGTGAAGGTGAGCAATTTGGTCTATGGCGCGCAGCAAATAGATTTATTTGAAGACAGTGAAGAACTAGTGAAACTATACCAAGCCTTAGATAGCATTAAATTTTGGTATGGCAAAGATGCCGTAGGAAGGGGCGGCCGCACAAGCGACGATAGAAGGCTTAAAGCAGAAAAGAAAACTTAACTCAAGTAGCGGTTTACTTCTTGTTCGAGGGTTTGTTTGATGTTGGACCAGGAAGTATTGATTAACATTTCGGGCATTGGATTTTGTTCGGCATCACCAAAATAGTTTAAACTTTTAAGCGCTAAATAAATAGATCCATCATCATGCTTACGTTCATATAGGCTTAATATTTCTTCTAAGGAGAAGTGTTTTAACAATTCATACAAATCAATAAAATCTTTCTTTGAACCCCTTCCTGTGATAGCCGAAATCTTCATGGCAGCAATATCTTCTGGTTGGGCGAGTCTTAAGCCGTCTTCTAGTAACACTGGGTTTAGCCAAGGATAGTGGTAGTTGACAATATCTACTTTAATGCCATCAATGCTAAAGATATTGATTTTAGCAGAACGCTTTATTTGAGTTGATTTGCCACAAGTTGAAAGCAGACTAGAGATTTCGTCGAGGCCAATCTCTAAATTGCCAAAAAGGTCAATATCAATAGACTTTCGATGGCCGTATTGTAGCGCCAAACTGGTTCCACCAACCAATCGAAGTTCCTTAAACTCTTCTATTTTTATGAGTTTATTTAAGAGTTCCAGAAGCTCGGGTTCAATTGTCTCGTAGTATAACATGCAAAGTTTTCAATGGGTTCATTAGAAACTGTGGCAACTAGTTTTGCCGATTTAAACTCTAGGGTTCTTAGGCTTTTGGCCACTTTGGTGATTTCCTGTAAGCCAATTAAGTCTTTCAGGTAAAACCAATCATTAATATGCCCGTATTCCAACACCCTTTGCACCAGAAAAGGTAAGGGGTCATCTAGCTTTAACACTTCATTTACTTTAGTGTCCCAAAACAAATGCTTCGAAAAGCCTGCTAAATTTTCTTTGGTAAGCATGTCTCAAAAATACAATATTTATTTTTGATTCAGCAAAAGCTATTCTGATGAGCAAAACTTGCTGCAACAAGATACAGGCATCCTCCATTGACAGCATACTAAATGAAAAAAATTGTATCATTGTTTACATTTTAAACAACACATTAGATTTAATTAAACAAGGTAATAAACCCCAGTTATGATAGCAATTATACTATTAAGCCTAGCATCTTTTTTGTTATTTGTAGGGTTTGGAAGGGCATATACCTATTATGCTAAACTGCCAGCTACAGGCACCGAAACCATTTTGCTGGGTTTATGCATCAGCAACACATTGGCGAGTTACTTGTCTTTATGGCTGCCACTTTCTAGCAAGGCTTTATTGGCCCTGTTAGCGCTGTCGTTATTGGCGTGGAAGAAAGTAAATGTGAGTGAAATAGTTAAATCCATAAAACAACATCAAGCTATTTTATGGATGTCTTTGCCGTTTATAGCAATAGCGCTGCTAATTGCCATTGGGACTCCTAATAATTACGACACTGGTTTATATCACCTGCAATCTATTAAATGGATAGAAACGTATCCGGCAGTACCTGGTTTGGCTAATTTACATGGACGCTTTGGGTTTAATCCAAATATATTTACACTTTTTGCTTTAACATCAGCAAAAGATTTATTTTCTCAAGAGGTTTTTGTGCTCAATTTTATCGTATTTATCATTGTGCTCACGTATTTGTTGCATCAATTTAAGCAGTCATTTCAACAAGGTGGACTGTCTGTTTTGGGAGTTTGGTATGCCATTCTATTAATTATACTACTTAAACTGCCAAATCTTGCAGCGCCTTCACCCGATTATCTAACCACGGTTCTACCTATCTTTTTGTTTGCACGTTGGAAAACAATAGGGTTTGATTCTACCCAAACAACGCTAGGCAATTACTTACCGTTTATAACCCTAAGTATTTATGTGATAACTATAAAATTGGCAGCTATCCCAATCCTCCTGTTAAGTATAGCTTTGCTTATAAAACATCCACCAAAACAGCGTCAATGGTTAAAAATGCTTCTTTGGCTCGGATGGATACTTCTGCCATGGTTGCTTAGGAACATACTCATTAGTGGATGGCTCATTTATCCTTTAGAAGCTTTAGATTTATTTAACTTTGACTGGAAAGTACCTATTGAAAAAGTTGCTTTGGAAAAGTTATCTCTCACGGGTTGGGCCAGAAACCCCGGACCAGGTTACCTTCTCTCTGCTACATTATCTTTTGGCAATTGGTTCCCAATTTGGTGGAAAAATTTAAGCATACTCAATAGCTTATTACTAATTGGTGGGGCTGTTTTACCTATAATGTTATTTGTTGCGTATTTGATTAAAAAAGTAAAGGTTTCTGCTCAAACCAATGTGATGATTTTATCTGCTTGGGCTGGAATTCTTTTTTGGCTTTTTCTTGCACCCGATTGGCGCTTTGGAGAAATATATATAATAGTAGCAGCTACAGCATTTTTGCCGCTATTGGAAGGCTATTTACCAAGAGCGCAATTCTTTAAACTCAATTGGAAATTTGGAGCAGTGCTGCTATTTGGCATGTTTCTTTTTAAACATCAGCTAATTATTAGAACCAATATGCAAGCACTATTTCATCACCAAAATCTATTAACACCACTTCTAACAGAGTTTCCCGTATCAATAGGGTTTACAGTGTATAAGGGAACTGGTATGGAGATGAATGTGCCCATTACCGATGATCGTTGTTTTAATTTTCCATTACCCTGTACCCCGTTCCCAGATAGTTGCTTGGTGCTAAGAGGCAATGATTTAACTTATGGATTTAAAACTAAAAAGTAGAAGGTGATATATTTCGTGAAGTTTTTTAGAGGTAGGCATCAAAGCGTAGCGAAGGCCATCACATATGGTGTTTACCCACTATAGTTATCATTAAATAATCCTATTCCTGTCGGTTTGATCCAAAATCTGCGCCTGCTCCGTAAATTTAAGGACCCCGCTTGCATCGCATGCATGCATCTACCAAATATTGCTCTACGCTGTTAACCATATGCTTGCACTAAGGTTGTGAATACATTTAATATTTTATTGCATATTCCATTTTTATTTGTTAATTTATTTGACTCAATATAGTTAAAAATATTAACAAATGCTTTGGAACATTCACACTTACTACAGTTTACGCTTTGGAACTTTCTCTGTCGAAGAGTTGGTTCAAACCGCCAAAAACTTAGGCTTTACCACCTTGGGTATTACCGATATCAATTGCTCTACTGGTATTTTTGAATTTGTAAAGTGCTGCGAACAACATGGCATTAAACCCGTTGCCGGCATAGAATTTAGAGAGGGTAGCCACCTTGTGTTTACGGCCGTGGCCAAAAGTATCGAAGGCGTTGAAGAAATTAACCGCATGCTTTCTGAATTCAACCTTTATGGGAAATCTTATATTGACAGTGCTAGGCATTTACAACACAGCTTTGTGGTGTATCCTTTGTCTAATTATCCTGCAACCCTTCAAAGCCACGAACTCATTGGCGTAAGGTTATCTGAGTTGAACCGACTGATACGAAATGACCTCTCGAAAGTTAAACATAAACTTATCTTACAACAACCCGTTACCTTTAAAGATGCCAGCAGCTACACGGTTCACCTTCACCTTCGTGCCATAGACAATAACGTGTTGTTAAGTCGGCTTGAACCAAACGCCATTGCCGCTGCCGATGAATATTTGATTTCGGAGGCTGATATCATTCATACCTGCCGACACCATCATTACCTTATTAGCAACACACTTGCGTTTTTAGACAGGTGTCAGATTAGCTTCGACTTTCACACGCATAAAAACAAAAAAGTGTATTCGTCCTCTGTTTACGACGACAAAGAGCTGCTGGCCAAGTTGGCTTGGGACGGACTAGAATACCGCTATGGCGCCAATAATACTGTGGCACGCCAAAGGGTACAAAAAGAGCTCGAAATCATTGATAGACTTGGCTTCTCGGCTTATTTTTTAATTACGTGGGACATCATTCGCTATTCTATGTCTAAGGGTTTTTACCATGTGGGACGGGGCAGTGGCGCCAACAGCGTAGTGGCCTATTGCCTAAGAATAACCGATGTTGATCCCATAGAGTTAAACCTATACTTTGAGCGTTTCCTCAATCCCAAACGTACCTCGCCTCCCGATTTTGACATTGATTACAGTTGGAAAGAACGCCCCCAAGTGCACGATTATATCTTTAAACGCTATGGCAGAGAACACACCGCTTTGCTTGGCACCATGTCTACGTTTAGGAGCAGCTCTATCTTTAGAGAACTTGGTAAAGTATATGGCTTGCCCAAAAGAGAGATAGATATTTTAAGCGATTACCCGCACAAGGCAGATAGAAACTCGCCCATCATTGCACGCATCATGCACATGGCCGAAAAAATACAAGACTTCCCTAATCACCGCTCCATCCATGCTGGGGGCGTACTCATTTCAGAAGAACCTATCTTTAAATATTCGGCCCTAGATTTACCCCCTGTTGGTTTGCCTACCGTGCAATGGGATATGTACATGTCGGAAGACCTTGGCTTCGAAAAATTTGATATTCTCTCGCAAAGGGGCATTGGTCATATCAAAGATGCGGCCGATTTGGTTTGGAAAAATCAGCGCATAAAAGTGGATGTGCACGACGTGATAAGTTTTAAAAACGACCCGATGATTAAGCAGCAGCTCAAAGATGCCAATAGCATTGGTTGCTTTTATATAGAAAGCCCTGCCATGCGTGGATTACTGAAGAAACTCAAGTGCGACACCTATATTCACTTGGTAGCTGCAAGTTCTATTATTAGGCCTGGCGTGGCAAAATCGGGTATGATGAAAGCCTATATCCACCGCTTTCACCATCCAGAAAGCATTGAATATTTACACCCCGTAATGAAAGAGCAGTTGGAAGAAACTTATGGGGTAATGGTATTTCAGGAAGACGTGTTAAAGGTGTGTCACCACTTTGCGGGCCTCGACCTTGCCGATGCAGATGTGTTGCGCAGGGCCATGAGCGGTAAGTTTAGGTCTAAAGCAGAGTTTCAGCGCATCATTGATAAGTTTTTTGCAGGCTGCAAGGCTAATGGGCACCCAGAAGAAGTTAGCAAAGAAGTATGGCGACAGGTAGAAAGTTTTGCAGGCTACTCGTTTAGCAAAGCACATTCGGCCTCCTTTGCTGTAGAGAGTTTTCAAAGCTTGTTTCTAAAAACGTATTACCCTAAAGAATTTATGGTGGCTGTAATTAATAATTTTGGAGGATTTTATAAAACATGGGTCTATGTACAAGAACTGCTTAAAACGGGCGTAAACCTACATGTGCCCGACATCAATGAGTCTGAACAGTTAACCGTAATCAAAGGCAATGAGGTTTACTTGGGTTTTGGGTTAATTGAGAGTCTGGAGCACAAAACCGTAGAAGCCTTGTTAGTAGAGCGCAATTTTAATGGGCACTTCGCCAGTTTATCCGACTTTATGGATAGGGTACGTGTAAGTGTAATACAAACCAAAATTCTAATAAAAGTGGGAGCATTTTCATTCACTGGTTTAGGAAAAAAGCAATTGATGTGGCAGGCTCACATGTTTTTTACTGAGAAACATGGCTTAGGTTCAACCCGAAAACAACTAACCGCAAATGCCAGCAACAGCTATGCTGCACAAAACGGACAACCTACCTTGCTGGCAGAAACCCTACAAACCATTTTGTTTGAGAAGCCGCACAAAGAATTTACCTTGCCTAGTCTGGTGCACAATGCCATAGAAGACGCCTATGACGAAATTGAGTTATTGGGTTTCTCTGTGAGCATGACAGACTTTGAACTACTAGAAGAAAATCTACAGTTGCTTGAGGAGAAGCGTCAAGTTCTACTATCAGCCAAGCAACTCAATCATTATTTGCACAAGAATGTGCACATTATTGGCAATTACGTAACCACCAAAGGTGTTAAAACTAGCAGGGGAGATTATATGGCGTTTGGGACTTTTTACGATACAGAAAGTAACTTTTTTGACACCACGCATTTTCCACCTAGCCTCAAGGATAGCCCTTTTGCAGGCAAGGGCGTTTATTTGATACAAGGCAGAGTGGTAGAAGAGTTTGGCTTTTATTCTCTTGAAGTAGCGCAAATGAAAAAACTTGCAACCAAGCCCGACCCTCGGTATTAACTAGTCAATTCTTAGCGCTAATAGTTAAGCAAATCATTTATGGTTTGCTTTAATTCTAAGATTACCAGCTTTGGCACTTCTCCGATTTTTTCTTTAAGCCTGCTTTTAGCAAGACTTCGTAGGTGTATCACCATGATTTCTGACGTGTTTGTTAACCCGTTTTGTTTGTTGGGTTCTAGAATGGGATCGCCTTTATAATTTTTCAATTTTGTAGTAAGTGGGCAGCATACCACTACTGGTGCATAGGTATTGGCCAAGTTTCCACTCACAATTACAACTGGTCTAAAACCAGCTTGTTCGCTTCCTTCTGTTGGGTTAAGGTTGGCATTCCAAATTTCGCCTTGCCTCATCCCTGTGTGTTTATCTCTTGAAGATATTCTGCCATGCCTTCTTCTGCCATCATTAAAACATCAGTATCATCAGCCATTGCTTTGTAAGATTTTATGTACTCTGCTTTGTTGAGTTGATCCAAATAGATGCGCAGTGCCTTCTCAATGAGTTTGTTTTTAGGCATCGATAAATTATTGGCTGCTTCTTGCAACTTCTTGAGCAAATCATCAGGAAGTGTGCTTGTGAATGTTGACATATTTTTAAGGTTATTTACCATGCAAAAATATAATTCATAAATATAAAATACAAATAAACTCATCAGATTGCCTTTGGATTGATTGTTTTAGACTCAACTTCCACTCATCAAACTTTATTTGGCTCAAACCGATACTTTGTTTTAATTGCATTCAAAACAATATTACATGAAGCCAATTTCCTTCCTTCTTGCCTTACTGATTACCTTATCTGCCTGCGCTAGTTCAAAAAAAAAGAAACCCACCACAACTGCGCAAACTCCTGCTGTTTCAAAAACAACCACTATTGCTGAAAAAATAAAATCCTGCAAAAAGCTTGATGGCCTTTTTCCGCTTTATCAAGATACAGCCAATGGAAATGTATATTTTTTACTTAAAAATGAGCAATTAAATAAAGAGTATATTTACTTTTCTTATACCGTAGATGGGGTAGTAGCAGCTGGACATTTTCGAGGAAGCTTTAGAGATAATAAGGTATTTAACATTACTCGCTACTTTGATAAAATTGAGTTTTCTGTAATTAATACTGGCTTTTATTTTGATCCAACTAATCCTATCCAAAAAGCCGCTCAAGCAAATATTAGCAAAGCTGTATTGAGTTCTCAAAAAATTGTCGCAGAAAACACAAAAAAAGGTGAGATGCTTTTAGATGGCAATAGCCTCTTTTTAAGTGAGAGTCTCCAACAAATTAAGCCTTCTTCAATGCCAGGTTTTCAAGGATTTCAGCTGGGCCAATTAAGTAAGGAAAAAACCAAGTTTATAAGTCTGCGCAACTACGAGAAAAACACCGACGTAATTGTTGAATATGTTTATGATAATCCTTATCCCACCCAAGGCGGGGGTAAGGAAGTAACAGACGAACGTGCAGTGAGCATTACAGTGCAACATACTTTAATTGAAGTCCCTAACAACAGTTTTAAACCAAGGTTAGACGACCCACGTATCGGCTTTTTCTCTGAGCAAGTAAATGACATGACTACCACCGAAGCCGTTAACTATAAAGACTTAATTCACCGTTGGCATCTTGAAAAGAAAGATCCCTCTGCTGCCATTTCTGAGCCATTAGAACCTATTGTTTGGTGGATAGAAAATACAACTCCACAAGAGTTTAGGGCCACAATTAAAGAAGCTGGTGAAAAATGGAATTTAGCCTTTGAAAAAGCTGGCTTTAAAAATGCAGTTATTTTGAAAGAACAGCCTGACTCAGCCGATTGGGATGCAGGCGATATTCGTTACAATGTTTTACGTTGGACCAGCTCTCCACAACCGCCATTTGGTGGGTATGGACCAAGTTTTGTTGACCCAAGAACTGGGCAAATTTTGGGTGCTGATATTATGTTAGAGTATATTTTTGTTACCAATCGTTTAAAACAAGAAGACCTATTTGTGAATGGCAATAATGCTTCACAAACTCTTAAAGCGATGCATTTTTGCGATGCAGGCGAGTACCTGCACCAAACTTCTTTGTTTGGCAAACAGGTTCTTGAAGCTCAAGGTTTAAGCGATATTGATAAAAGAGAATACTTGAAACAATCTTTATACTATTTGGTATTGCACGAAATGGGACATACGCTTGGCCTTAATCATAATATGAAAGCTAGCCAAATGTTGAGTCCTACCGAATTACACAACAAATCACTAACCCAAAAGATAGGTTTAACTGCATCGGTAATGGATTACCCTGCAGCTAATGTAGCCTTAGACAAAAGCAAACAAGGTGATTTTTTCACCACCCGCCCCGGGCCTTACGATTTATGGGCAATTGAGTTTGGGTACACTCCATCTTTGCTTGACCCAAATGCAGAAGCAGAGCGCAGTTTGAAATTACTTTCAAAATCAGGAGATAGTTTGCTAATTTTTGGGAATGATGCAGACGATATGCGTGGCGTAGGTTCAGGTATTGACCCAAGAGTGAATGTGAACGATTTAAGCGACGATGCTATTAGCTATTCTATTGATAGGATGAAGTTGAGTTTAGACTTAACTACTAAACTTAAAGCAAAATACATTAAACCAAATCAAAGCTATCAAGAGTTAAGGCAAGCCTATAACATTGTTCAAAATGAATATTTCCAAGCAGCCAATGTAACTGTAAAATATGTTGGTGGAGTTTATGTTAATCGTGTATTTGCTAATCAGCCGGGTGCTGGAAAAGCTTTTATGCCTGTTCCTCTTGCCGATCAGCGTCGCGCTATGAATGCACTTTCGGTATACGCATTTTCTGCCAATGCCTTTGGTGTTCAAAACGAGCTATATCCATATCTTCAGCCACAGCGACGCGGATTCGGATTTTTTGGTTCAAACGAAGACCCTAAAATTCATGAGCGCATCCTAGGCTATCAAAAAATGTTATTAATGCATTTACTAAGTCCAACTGTTCACAAAAGGATGAGTGATACTAGGCTATATGGAAACACTTACTCTGTAATGAGCATGATGACCGACTTAACCAATGCCATCATGAAAGGCGAAAATGGGGTAGTGCCAACCTTGAGATTTAATCTACAAGTAACCTATACAGAAATGCTTATTCAAGTATTTTCAAGCAAAGCCTTTGATGGTAGCTCTCAAGCGGCAGCATTGGCACAGTTAAAAAGTATTGAGAAATTGCCAGCTGCAGGCTCAGAAGAATACAAAGCACACATAGAATTGCTTAAGAATAAAATTTCAGTAGCACTCGAAAAATAGTGCATCTAATTGAATATTAAATAATTGTATATTTTTTATTAATTTTCAGAGGCAAACGCTAAATGTGACCTTACATTTGCATCCAGAATTTTTGGTATTTGGGCAAGTTATGCCCTTTTCAATGATTCTATTTACTCTTTAAACAGTTTTTTACATAATGAAATTAAGCCAATTTAAATTTGCCTTCAATGAAAGCCTAATTGCCAAACACCCTACTGATGCTCGCGATGAATCTAAATTAATGGTTATAAATCGTAGCACAGGTAAAATAGAGCACAAAAAATTCTCTGACATATTAGGTATGTTCTCAGACAGAGATGTAATGATTCTTAATAACACTAAAGTTTTTCCAGCTCGTTTATATGGTTCTAAAGAGAAAACTGGTGCTAAGATTGAAGTTTTCTTGCTGCGTGAATTAAACAAAGAAATGAAACTCTGGGATGTTTTGGTTGATCCAGCGCGTAAAATTAGAGTTGGGAATAAGCTTTATTTTGGTAATGACGATTTAGTAGCGGAAGTTGTTGATAATACTACCAGCAGAGGACGAACCATCCGTTTTCTATTTGATGGCAGCGATGAGGAATTACGTAAGCTAATTGATAAGTTAGGCGAAATGCCACTTCCAAAATATATGGATAGGCCAGTAGAAAAAGCTGATAAGGACCGTTTCAATACCATTTTTGCTAGTAGAGTAGGCGCAGTTATTCCTCCTACGGCAGGACTTCACTTTAGCAGGGAGTTAATGATGCGTTTAGAAATTAAAGGTGTTCGATTTGCAGAATTAACTTTGCACAATGGTTTGGGCTCTTTTAGAACTGTAGAAGTTGAAGACCTTACCAAACATAAAATGGATTCAGAATTTTACGAAGTACCACAAGAAACTACTGATATTGTAAATAATGCTATTGATGAAAAGCGCAAGATTGTTGCTGTTGGAAACTCAGTTATGAGAGCCTTAGAATCCTCTGTTTCCTCTGCAGATAGATTAAACCCTTTGAGCGGTTGGACAGATAAGTTTCTTTTTCCGCCACATGATTTCAAAATCGCTAATGTTTTGATTTCGAATTTTCACCCACCAGAATCTACCTTATTAATGGCTACTGCTGCTTTTGCTGGATTTGAATTACTAGAAGAAGCATATAATGAAGCCATTAAAAAGAAATACCGTTTCCTTGCTTATGGAGACGCCATGATAATCATTTAATTTTAATCATGAATAGGCATGCCATCATTGTTGCTGGGGGTAAAGGCTTGCGCATGGGAGCTCAAATACCTAAGCAATTTCTTGAACTCAATGGCATGCCTGTTCTTATGCATACTATCAAATCGTTTCGGTTTGACCCAAATATATTTGTTACTGTAGTTTTGCCTTCCGACCAGTTTGAATATTGGAATTGGCTTTGTCAAAAGCATCGTTTCAACTTGCCTCATCAATTGGTAAAAGGCGGAGATACTCGTTTTCAATCTGTGCGTAATGGACTAAAAGCTATCCCCCAAAATGCAGATTTAGTAGCTATTCATGATGGTGTTAGACCTATTTTAAGCCAACAAATTATTGAAAATGGATTTGAAGTTGCTAGTCAAAAAGGAAATGCCATTGCAGTAGTTCGACTTAAAGATTCTATTCGTAAACAAGAATTAACAGGTAATAACCACAGTGTTAATCGTGCTAATTATTTCTTGGTTCAAACCCCTCAAACTTTTGAATATAACGTTCTTTGGGAGGCATATCAACAAGCAGAAGACGATAATTTCACAGACGATGCTTCAGTGGTTGAAGCAATGGGAAAGAAAATAAATCTAATTGAAGGAGATTATAAAAACATCAAAATTACTACACCAGAAGATTTGCTGGTAGCAGCAGTTTTCTTACAATAAACCCTTTGCAAGCAAATAAGGGATAATTAACCAAAGCAATCCTTTGATAAGAAAAAAGAAGAATCCCGCCACTCCAATTTTCTTAATCCATGTCACCATTTTACCACGTTCTTTATGAGGAACTGGGCATTGTAGCGGTTTTTCTTTAACGGTTTCGGTTATTGGATGCTGCATAAAACTTAAACACAACAAAGGTAATTGAGTTTAGCACTTTTACAAATTTGACATAAGGATCATTAATTTTACTTTTTAGCAAACCTATAAATTGTTACGATGCTCTTTTTTGTATCTAAGCTAAGTATAATTAACGTTTCATTTCCTGCAGCGTCAAGGTCTATGTCTATCACATCTGAGTTTTGCTGTTCACAGGTTGGCTTCAAAATAGTTGACATTTGTAGCTTATTTAACCTGCTATACATATTACTATTGTCTACACAATAATTATCATAATTTAAACTTTCAAAAGTTCCATTCTGAATTTCATTGAAAAGCACATTTCCTTGCCCATCAAAAACCAATAACTGATTGACAGTTTCTTCAAAAGGATTAAACTCTGAATTTGCAACCGAAACAATTACCTGACTGCCTTTATGAAATACCTTTGGCGGCACAGGTGCTCCGACTGAATTCATATCTACTAGTCCATATTTTGAATTTTCTTTAATTGCAAACTCTTTTTGCCAAGACCTTAGCAATAAGTTATTGTTTTTTCCTAATCCAAATGAAGCAGTCATAAAAGCAGGAGCTCCTGCTCTATTGATTAAACAGGAAACAATAAAACTTTGTGTTGTTGTATTCAGGCTTAAGCTGACGTCCTTTCCTAATAAACTTGAACCTGGCAATAAAAAATTATCCAATAATAATTCCCTAAAAAGTTGAAAATCTTCATCGTAAAAAGTGATATGATAAGCAATAGCACTAGGGTTAAACTGCGAGTTTGCACCTTTTCTTGCTATGATATAATAACCCATGTGTTGTCCAATAAACCGCCATTCTCCTTTGAAATTCATAGACTTTAAAGGTTCAGAACTTGGTCTTTGCCAATCTATTTCTTGAAAATCATTGTCTTTAGAATTTAATATATTTGTAGAAAACAAATGCAAATCCCCAAGTCCGTCATAGGTTTCAAATACTACATCGCCTAGGTAGGTAAAGTGTAATCTTTCAATTTGATTTTGGGTCAAACCAACTAAATTTAAATCTAATTTCTTTTTAAAAAGTTCCTTTCCCGTGAAATCTAATACCCTAAAAATGTATTTCTCTCCATCTACATCCTGAACAAATAAATAGTTTTTGTTTGAGGTTATTTTTAAAACACCTGTAGTAGTAATTTTAAAATTTGCCCTTTTGCTGAGGTCCTTACTATAATATAAAAGATGGTGCAACAGCTCTTTTCCACCTTCATTAAGTTCCTTGTTTTCATTAAATCCTAATACAAACCCTTGCTCTCCTAAGTCGAAATAGGAATTGCAAAATCCGCCAGCCGATTTGGTATTAATAACCAATTTTGTTTGTGCGCTGGCTACTATTGCTATTGTCAGTAATTGTAATAGGATTATTAGTCTTTTCATTATGAGCATTTCAATCGGTCAAATTACAATAAAAAGTAGTCATTTTAAAATGCCTGCTTTTAACATTTTACCGAACTTGTCTATTTTAAAGTATTAATTCATTTTACGTCTCAACTGCCAATTACTTGGGTCATTTTTTACCTCGGTTTGAACCGAGCTGCCTTGGTTCAGAAATAAATGACCAGCGCTAAAAGCTGCTGCTGAATGCAAGTCTGGACGCGTTTGATTCAACATTTCTGGCTCATAGTACTTTTCAATGAATTTAGTGTCAAAATCGCCTTTTAAAAACGCCTCGTGATGCATTACAAAGTTTCCAAACGGCAGGGTAGTGGCGATACCGCTAATTTGGTAATCGGCAATTGCCCTAATCATTCTTTGTATTGCCTCTTCACGTGTTGCTCCAAAAGTTACCAATTTTGCTATCATTGGATCATACTGAATTGGAATTTCCATGCCTGCCTCAAAACTATCATCTACTCGAACGCCCAATCCTTGGGGTAGTTTATAAGTTAAAAGTTTGCCAATATCTGGAAGGAAGTTATTTTGAGGGTCTTCTGCACAAACTCTTAATTCCATCGCATGGCCATGAATTTTTAAATCTTCTTGCGCGTATCCCAATTTTTCACCTCTTGCCACCTTAATTTGTTCTTTCACTAAATCTAGTCCTACTATTTGCTCTGTAACAGGATGTTCTACTTGCAGCCTAGTATTCATTTCTAAGAAATAAAAGTTTAATTCATGGTCGACTAAAAACTCTACCGTGCCAGCGCCATAATAATTTGCAGCTTTGGCAACATTAACTGCTGCTTCTCCCATGGCCTTTCTAATTTCAGGCGTAAGACAGCTTGAAGGAGCCTCTTCTACCAATTTTTGATGGCGTCTTTGAATGCTACATTCTCTTTCAAATAGATATACAACATTTCCATGTTGATCGCCAAGTATTTGAATTTCTATGTGCTTAGGCGAGCCTACAAATTTTTCAATAAATACACTATCATCACCAAAGGAAGCAAGTGCTTCTGACTGCGCCATCCTAATTGCCTCTTCAAATTCTGACTCTTCATTTACAAGTCGCATTCCCTTTCCACCTCCGCCAGCCGAGGCTTTAATTAAAACTGGATATCCAATTGCATCTGCAATTTTCTTTCCTTCTTTTATATCTCTCAAAGCTTCATGGGTGCCAGGAACTAAAGGTACATTGAATTTTGCAACAGCTTGTTTAGCCTCAATCTTGCTGCCCATGATTTCCATGCTTTCAGCTGATGGCCCAATAAATATAAGCCCTGCTTCTTTTACTCTGCGAGCAAAATGTGCATTCTCGCTTAAAAATCCATAACCTGGGTGAATAGCATCTGCGCCTGTTTGCTTTGCCACTTCAATAATTTTATCACCTAAAAGATAACTTTGGTTGCTGGGTGGTGGACCAATGCATACTGCCTCATCGGCATATCTTACATGTAGTGCTTTTCTATCTGCCTCACTAAATACAGCAACAGTTTTAATGCCCATTTCCTTAGCTGTGCGCATTACTCTTAAGGCAATTTCGCCTCTATTTGCAATTAGAATCTTTTTCATGATGGGCAAATGTATAAAGATTTGATTGAATTCTTAACTTGCACCTCAAATGAAAATTGGCATTAAACAACTACTGCTTAAAGAACTTTTAATAGAATGGCGTCAGCGGTATGCTATTAATGGAATTTTGCTACAAGTAATCTCCTCTGTTTTTGTTGTTTTTCTTGCTTTAAAGGCAGTAAATACCAATACATGGAATGGCATATTCTGGATTATCATGCTTTTTGTAAGCATTAATTCAATTGCAAAAAGTTTTATTGGTGAAAGCAAAGGCAAAAACCTCTATTACCATGGTTTGGTAAAACCTCAAGACTTGCTCATTGCTAAGTTTATTTATAATGGCTTATTAAACCTTTTGCTCGCAATCCTTTGCCTATTAACTTTCAGTTTGTGGATGGGCAATGAAATTCAAAGTCCTTGGTTTTACTACGCCGCAACTTTCTTGGGCTGTTTGGGTTTTGCTGCAACATTTACAATGCTTTCTGCAATTGCCTCCAAGGCTGGAAACAGTAATTTGCTGATGTCTGTTTTAAGCTTGCCAATAATTATTCCTTTGCTTTTGGTTTTAATCAAAGCTTGCAAACGCGCCATGGATGGCTTAGATGCCGATTTAATCTTGAAAGATTTAGGGGTGTTACTTCTTTTTAATATACTTATTGTATCATTAGCTTACTTACTCTTTCCTTCAATTTGGAAGGAGTAAAAAACAATTAATCCTTTTTTTGAAGAATACTTTTTTCCGAGTTGAATACTTCTACTCAGTTGAAATAACCAAAAATAAATCTATACTTTTGCAACTCAATCATACGGGCTTTTTACCCGATAATGTTTTGTTTATGAGTAAAAAAGGAAGAATATTAGTCGCCATGAGTGGCGGAATTGACAGCACAGTTGCTGCTGTTATGCTAGCAGAAGAAGGGTATGAAGTAGTGGGTGTTACCATGAAAACCTGGGATTACCAAAACAGCGGTGGCAGTAAAAAAGAAACAGGCTGTTGCAGTCTCGATTCAATTAACGATGCCCGAGCCATTGCAGTTAAATATGGCATACATCACTTAATCTTAGATATCAGAGATGAATTTGGCGATTTTGTAATTGATAATTTTGTAGAAGAATATCTAGCTGGTAGAACCCCAAACCCTTGTGTGTTATGCAATACCCATATCAAATGGGAAGCGCTATTGAAAAGAGCCAACCAATTAGATTGTGAATTTATTGCCACTGGACATTATGCACAAATCAGGCAAGAGAATAACAGATTTGTTGTGAGTAAAGGCTTAGATCATAATAAAGACCAAAGTTATGTATTATGGGGTTTGACCCAAGAAAGTTTGGGTCGAACCAAATTCCCTTTAGGTGGATTTCATAAATCAGAAATCAAACAAATGGCGCTTGATAGAGGCTTTGACGAATTGGTTAAGAAACCAGAAAGTTATGAAATTTGCTTTGTACCTGACAATGATTACCGTGGTTTTCTTAAAAGAAAAGTTGAAGGTTTAGAAGAAAAAGTTGACGGTGGATTATTTGTGGATGCCACTGGTAAAATTCTTGGCAAGCATCGTGGGTACCCATTTTACACCGTGGGACAGCGAAAAGGTTTAGAAATTGCCTTAGGTGAACCCATGTTTGTGCTAGAAATTAAGCCCGAAACAAATACAGTTATTTTGGGAAGAGAGGAGGAGTTGAACCGAAATGGAATGTGGGTAAGAAACATTAATTTGCAAAAGTATGCTCAAATAAACCAACCTATGGAAGCGTTAACAAAAGTTAGATACAAAGACCCTGGCTCTATTGCCAATATTATGCAAGAGGAAACACGCATGAAAGTTGAATTTAATTCGAAAGTTAAAGGCATTGCGCCTGGCCAAAGTGCAGTATTCTATGAAGGAAATGATGTAATTGGTGGTGGCTGGATTCAATCAAGTTTTGATTTGTAAGCATGAAGTTATCAATTGGATTTGCTTGTTTGGTTTTATTATTTTCAAATAGTTGTAAAACCAATGGAGACGACAGAGTTATACAACCCTCATTAGGTTATGAATACTTTCCATTAGATAAAGGACTAACAAGAATTTACCAAGTTGATTCAATTGCTTATGATGATAACACAGGTAGAATAGATACTTTCCAATTTTTTATCAAAGAAATTGTTTCAGAAACTATTTTGGGTCAAACCGAAACCAATGCACATACCGAATTACTAAGATTTGCTAGCGCAGACACAAATGGCATCTGGCAGCCACGTTCAAGTAATTTTGCCTTGCAAACCCCTAATAATTTACAATTAGTAGAAGATAATATTCGATATGTAAAACTAACTTTTCCGCTAGGCAATATTGCATCTTGGAATGGAAACATGTACAATAGTCTTGGCCGAAGAACTTTCCTGTTTCAGAAAAAAGACTTCTTTTATACTTTAGAAAGCGGAATGTCATTTTCAAAGTGTGCACAAATTCAGGAAGCAAACATCAATAATGCCATTGAAGAGATTTTTGTAAAAAGTATTTATGCTGAAAACATTGGGTTAATTGAGTTCACCAATATTAATATTAATACGCAAGGGGTTAAAAAGAGCGGCTTTTCGTTTAAACAAGTGCTTATTTCACATTCAAAATAATGTCAAAATACATTTCTGTAATAATATTTTTTATTTTTTTTGGTTTGAACCAAACCTTTGGACAGCAATTTTACTACTTCGTTGGGTTCAAGGACAAGCCTTATTATAAAGAAATTGTTTTTAGTCCTTCTTTATACCTTTCACCAAAAGCCATTGAGAGGAGAACTATAAATGGCGTTCCATTAAATCCGAATGATGTACCGCCAGATACTACTTATATTAATGCTTTAGCAAAACTACCTTTATATATTCATGCTAAAAGTAGGTGGTTTAATGGTTGTGTAGTTTTGGTTAATAGCAAATCAATTGAAAGTGAAATTAAGTTACTTCCTTTTGTAAGTTCGGTTAAATACTTGGGTCCTGCCAACTTTTTAAGCGAAGAAAAAGGATCCAGAGAAGCATCAATAAAAACGCAACTTAGTATTTTAGAGCAATCCTTTACCACACGTAAAACAGCAACTGACAGTATCTTTTCAGGGAAAAGCCATCCTCAAATATCTTTAATAAATGCTGATAGTTTATTGATGGGTGAAGTGAATGGAGAAGGTATTTTAATTGCTGTTCTAGATGCTGGTTTTTATAATTTAGATCTGATTCCAGCATTTAAACACTTATTCAAAGAAAAAAGAATTATTGCCGCTTGGGATTTAGTAGCCAACGAAGAAGATGTTTTTAATGATGATGACCATGGCTTGGCAGTTATGAGTTGTTTAGCCGCTTGGCAACCAGGTAAAATTATGGGAACTGCGCCAAAAGCAAATTATATTTTACTTAGAACAGAAAACTCTTACAGCGAATATTTATCTGAAGAATACTTTTGGGCTATTGCAGCCGAATATGCAGATAGTGCTGGAGCCGATATCATAAATTCGTCTCTAGGCTACACAAAACATGATGAAAAATCAATGGGGCATAAGTATTCAGAATTGGATGGAAAAACAACAATTATCACACAGGCGGCAGAAATCGCAGCCTCTAAAGGTATAATTGTGGTGGCAAGTGCTGGAAATGAAGGAGATAAATCGTGGCGTCAAATTAGTGCACCTGCCGATGGCCCAAATGTGGTGGCAGTTGGAGCGGTTGATAAAGATGGGCAATATGTAGGATTTAGTTCTGTAGGTCCAACCGCCGACAAACGCCTAAAACCTGATTTAGCTGCAATGGGTAAAAATGCTGCCTTAATTGACAAAAATGGAACAATTTACGAGGGAAATGGCACATCTTATGCCTGTCCAATAGTAAGTGGAACATTTGCCCAATTAATGCAATTGGCACCAAATGCAGGCAGTAACAAGATAAAGGAAGCCTTAAGATTGAGCTCTTTAACATTTTATGAGCCAGATAAATACATAGGTGCTGGTGTGCCAAATGTAAATTTAGCGGCAAAAATGGTTCAAGCCTTTGGCGATTCCATAATTGACATTGAAACCTCCGAAGATGGAAAGCATTTATTAATTGCTTTAAATACAAGAAGAACTCAAAAAGTTGAATTGAAAATAATTCATTCTATCATTGGAGAACTTTCAAGTGAATCAGTAACTTTACAAAAAGGTTTGAACCGAGTGGCCATTAAAATAAACAAAAAACGACCAAAAGGCTTGTGCCGTTTGATCGTTTCTTTTGGTCAGAGAAGCTCCGAAGTAGTGTTTATGCTTTAATCTTCTCAGATTGAAGAGAAGGAATATTTACTTGTAATAAGTAGAATGCACCAAAAAGGATAGTGCTATATACCAAATCAGACAAAAATGTATTTTGAAAGAATGGCCATCCTGCTACATAACTATTGATTAATCCAGCAAAATCATGCGTGTAAATTGGACCAAGAGAAGTAGGATAAAAGAACACGCAATTGGTTATTAAGAAAAAGGCAACCGAAGATGCAATAGCAGCAAATCCAACATTGTACCAAGTTATGCTTTTACGCAATTGTGTACCAATAAAAATAGAAGTTACAAAACCAGCATAAGTGATTAGCATTTCTGGTCCATAAAACCCAAGAAATAAGTCACTAATTACCATGGCGGCTAAAGGTAACAAATAGGCCAAAACTCTTTTGCTTAAATAGGCACCCCCAAATAAGGCTATGGCTCCAATTGGGGAGAAGTTTGGCGCGTGTGGTAACAAACGCAATAAGGCGGCACTAAAAATAAGTGCCACGATGGTTAATAATCTATTGTTCATGTTTAAGTTTTTCCAATATGCGAAAATAAAAAGCTTTTCCTTTAAACCAAAAACAAAGCATATAGTTGTTAACAACATTAGGGGAAAACTAAAATTATACCGCTCCCATAAAACTTAGTCCTTTTAAATTAATGTGTTGTTGCCCTAGTTCTAAAGTCTTTAATTTGCGTTACTAACCAATCTAAATTCCAATGAAAAAAGGACTTTTACTTGCCGGTGTGCTAGCGTTCTCAGGAATTGCCTCAAATATTTGGGCGCAAACTCCTGCTGCTGCAACGGCCAACCCAAATCAAACCCAACTACTTGAAAAAGTAGCAGCTAATCCTGGTGAGCTAAAAATTTCTTACGAGAAGTACAAATTACCCAATGGACTTACACTAATTATCCATGAGGATCATTCAGACCCAATCGTGCATGTAGAGGTAACCTACCATGTTGGATCAGCGCGCGAATCTGCTGGAAAATCTGGGTTTGCACATTTCTTTGAGCACATGATGTTTCAAGGTTCTGTTAATGTAAAAGACGAAGAGCACTTTAAAATAGTATCTGGTGCAGGTGGGCAAATGAATGGAACTACAAATCGCGACCGTACAAACTATTTTGAAACAATGCCTTCAAATTATCTTGAAACTGCTTTGTGGCTAGAGGCAGACAGAATGGGTTTTTTACTAGATTCTGTTACTCAAAAGAAATTTGAAGTTCAACGTGCAACTGTAAAAAATGAAAAAGGACAGCGTGTAGACAATGTTCCTTATGGTAAAGTTGACGAAATAAAAGATGCAGCATTATATCCAAAAGGGCATTCTTACAATTGGCCTGTAATTGGCTATTTAGAAGATTTAGACCGAGTAGATGTTGAAGATCTTAAGAACTTCTTTATGCGTTGGTATGGACCAAACAATGCTTGTTTAGTGGTAGCTGGTGATGTTAACCCTTCAGATGTAATCAAATTAGCAGAAAAGTATTTTGGACCAATTTCTAGAGGTCCTGAAGTTAAGCCAATGCGCCTTGAGCCAGTTAGGTTGCCAGACACGCGTTACAGTAATTATGCCGACAATGTTTTTGCTCCAATGCACATGTTTGTATGGCCTTCTCCTAAAGCCTATTCTCCTGATGAACCAGCAATGGATGTTTTAGGATATATTCTTGGAACTGGAAATAACTCTATCATTTACAAAACATTTACAAAGCCAGAAAGAGCATTTCAGGCTTACAGCTACAATTACAGTTCTGAATTAGCTGGAGAATTAGCAATTGCTTTCATTGCTAATCCATTTTTTGATGGTGACAATGATTTCGAGAAAAATCTTCAAGCCATGTTTAATGATTTTGATGCCAAAGGAATTTCTGATGATGACTTAAATCGTGCCAAAGGGCAATTTGAAACCAATATTTATGGCATTATGAACAGTGTTGGATCAAAAGCTTCAATTCTAAGTCAAACTTGGTATTTAAGCCATGGAAACCCTAGGTTAGAGAAAAACTACAATTTAAATGACGAATTAGCTCGTTACCAAAAAGTAACTAAAGAAGATGTAATGCGTGTTTTCCGTCAATATGTAAAGGGAAAGAATTATGTTATGGTTACGGCATTCCCTAAACGTGGAAACGCTGCAGTAAACAAAGAAGAAACCAAAGAAACTACAACGTCTGGAACTGCTGTTAAATCAGAATTAGAGTATAAAGGCTTAAGCTACACTTCTCCAAAAGATAACTTTGATAGAAGCAAAAGACCAGAACCAGGACCAGCTAAAATCACCAATGTACCTGATTTCTACACTACTAATTGGACAAACGGTCTAAAAGTTATTGGTACTGTAACCAAAGAAACTCCAATGGTTACTATTTTGCTTAACATGAAAGGCGGTAATATAGCTGCTGGTGACCCTGCAAAAGCTGGCCTTGCATCAATTACTTCTTACATGATGCAAGAAGCAACTCAAAATTATACCAGTGAAGCTTTTGAAAATGAACTTTCAAAACTAGGTGCTTCAATTAATTTTGGCGCAGGAACAGATAACCATTACATGCAGGTTGTTGCTCCTAAGAAAAACCTAGATGCTACTTTAAAATTAGTAGAAGAAAAACTATTGCGTCCAAAATTCAACCAAGATGAGTTCAAACTAAATCAATCTCAGGCTTACCAAGGTGTAAATGCAGAAAAATATGATGCTGGTGCAACGGCAGATTTAGCTTTCGCAAAACTAGTTTATGGCAAATCTATTGCTGCAGAGCCAGTAAGTGGAACTTTGAAAACAATTAAGTCATTTACATTAAAGGATGTTCAAAACTTTTATGACCGTTACTTTGCACCTGATTTTGCAACGTTAACCATTGTAGGTGATGTGAACGAGCAAGAAATCATGGGTAAACTAAAATTCTTGCAAGATTGGAAAAAGAAAGGCGTGGTAATTCCTGCAGTTCCAACACCTGTTGTTGCGGCCGGCTCTAATAAAAACGTAATGTTGGTAGATAAATACAAAGCTGCTCAATCTGAAATTCGTGTGGGTATGTTAGGTCAGAAATATGATTTCAATGGTAAGTTCTTTAAAACTGGTGCAATGAATTTTCCACTTGGAGGAGCATTCAACAGTCGCTTAAATTTAAACTTACGTGAAGACAAAGGCTTTACCTATGGTATTCGTTCTAGTAACTCTGGATACAAAGATAGAGTAGGTGTTTTTCAAATTGCGACAGGCGTTCGTACCTCTGCAACTGATAGTGCTTTACGTGAAATTATGAATGAGGTTTCTAATTACAGAGACAAAGGAATTACCGATGAAGAATTGCAATTCATGAAAAATTCAATTACCCAAAGTGATGCACTTAGATATGAATCTAATTTCCAAAAAGCATCTTTCTTAAACAGACTTTTAGATCTTGAATTGCCAAAAGATTATATCGCCCAACAAAATGCAACAGTTAAGTCTTTAACCAAAGAAGAAATTAACGCATTGGCTAAAGAGGTGCTAAAACTTGAACAAATGACTATTCTAATTGTAGGTGACAAAGAAAAAATCAAAGCGCCATTAGAAAAATCAGGTTACAAAATCACTGATTACAAAGAAGTTGAAGTTGCTTCTTACGAGAAGAACTAACTAATTTCAATTATATTTAGAAGGGTCGGCAAACTTTTGCCGACCCTTTCTTATTTTTATAGGGTGTCAGTTCAACAAATCAAAGATTGGTTCAAACAAAACAATAGAAAGCCATTTCCTTTTCAAGAAGAGGCTTGGGAGGCTTTTCTAAGTGGAGATAGTGGTTTGGTTAATGCCCCAACAGGAAGCGGTAAAACCTATTCATTGGCCCTTCCAATTTTATTACATTGTAAAAACTCGAAAAAATCTGGATTAAAAGCAATTTGGATAACGCCTATTCGCGCCTTAAGTCTTGATATTGCAAATGCATTTAAGTCGGCTGCCGAAGCAATAGCGCCAAATGTTTCAATTGAAGTAAGAAATGGAGACACCAGCGTAAAAGATAGAAAAAGGCAGAAAGAAAAAATGCCTGACATATTAATTACAACCCCAGAAAGCTTACATCTACTCATTTCATCAAAGAGCAGTTATACTGAATTAGCATCGGTTCAAACCGTAATTATTGATGAATGGCATGAATTACTAGGAAGTAAAAGGGGAGTGCAAATTGAACTTGCATTGGCTTGGTTAAAATCTTGGCAGCCTCAACTTCAAATTTGGGGAATTAGCGCAACCATCGGAAACTTGGATCAGGCATTGGAAGTATTATTAGGTAATCATTTTGAACCTAAAAATACTATGCTAATAAAGGCATACCACAAAAAGGAGATTGAAATTATAAGTATTTTACCAGAGCAAATTGATGAATTGCCTTGGGCAGGGCATTTAGGTTTAAAACTTTTGCCACATGTTTTACCCATACTTTCCCAAGCCAAAACTACTTTGCTGTTCACAAACACAAGGGCACAAACAGAGATTTGGTATCAAGCATTACTCGAACAAAATCCAATGCTTGCTGGCCAAATGGCTATGCACCATGGCTCCTTGAGTCAGGAAATTAGAAATTGGGTAGAGGAACAAATTCATGCCGGATATTTAAAACTGGTGGTTTGCACTTCGAGCCTTGATTTAGGCGTTGATTTTAGACCAGTGGAGCAAATCATTCAAATTGGCAGTCCAAAAGGTATTGCAAGATTTTTGCAAAGGGCGGGGAGAAGTGGGCATCAGCCGGGAGCTGTTTCAAAAATTTATTTTGTACCTACGCATGCAATTGAATTATTAGAGTTGGAAGCCATTAGAGAGGCTATTGAAAAAGAGCACATTGAAAGCAGAATTCCACTTATCAGATGTTTTGATGTGCTTTCTCAGTTCTTATTAACATTGGGCATTGGACCAGGTTTTAATTCAGAAGAAATGTTTGGAATAGTTCAAAAAACTTATTGCTTTCAAACTATCAATTATTCTGAATGGAATTGGCTCATGCAATACTTAGTAGCAGGAGGAAAGAGCTTGGAAGCTTATAATGAATTCTCTAAGTTACAGCAAAATGAAGAAGGAAACTGGCAACTTCTGGGGCGTAAAGAGTCTATGCAACATAGACTTAGTATGGGTACTATTGTAGGCAGCAATGCCATGAGTGTAAAATTTTTAAGTGGCGGCAACTTAGGAACAATTGAAGAATATTTTGCAGCTAACCTCGCAGTAGGAGATGTTTTTGGTTTTGCAGGAAGGAACCTGGAAATGGTTCAAATAAAAGACAATACTGTTTTGGTTCGAAAATCAAATTCAAAAGCAAGTAAAATTCCGAGTTGGCAAGGAGGCAGAATGCCCTTGAGTCTTGAGCTTGGTAACTTGTTAAGAGACAAATTTGGTTTGAACCGAATCAACGAGTCTATCGAATATGCGCTTATTAAACCATTGTTGGAAAAGCAAAAAGAAATTTCTTTTCTACCGAGCCCCAATCAATTTTTAATTGAGCAATTAGAAAGCAAAGAAGGTTTTCATTTATTCTTTTATCCCTTTGAAGGTAGATTAGTTCATGAAGGACTTTCGGCACTTGCTTCTTATAGAATTGCAAAACAAATCCCTATTAGTATTTCAATGGCTATGAATGATTATGGGTTTGAATTATTAAGTGATCAAATATTAGAAGCTGAGGAAATAATGAGCTTTGATGTTTTCTCAGAGGAGAACCTCAGAAATGATTTATTGAACAGTTTAAATTCAGGCGAAATGGCCAAAAGAAAATTCAGAGACATCGCTCATATTGCAGGACTTATTTTCAGAGGGTATCCTGGAAAACCAGTAAAATCAAGACATTTGCAGGCCAATAGTAGCTTGTTTTTTGAGGTTTTTAAAACTTATGAGCCAGATAATTTATTGTATCAACAAGCTTTCGAAGAAGTGTTAGAACAACAATATGAAGAATTGAGGTTGCGCTCAACCCTTAAAAGAATTGGTAGAAGTGAGGTTATAATAAAAAAGCTGGAAAGGCCAGGGCCATTAGCATTTCCAATTTTAGTAGATAGATTAAGGCAAAGTGTGACCTCCGAAACACTAGCAGACCGAGTAAAACGTTTAGAATTGAGTTTTATCAATAAAAAAGACAAAAAGAAAAAGTAGGTTTGAACCAAGTGAAAAATCCGATTACTTTTGCAATAAATAAATTAATAAATTCGACTAAATTTTTTAAACTTTCATACATGAAGAAACTGATGTTATTTGCGTTGCTGGCAATTAGCTTAGCCGCAGGAGCCCAAACCAATCGCGTTAATGATGCAGCAATTTATTTGCGCAATGGAGAAATTGAAGATGCAAAAAAAGCTGCTGAGGAGGCAATTGAGCATCCTGATACAAAAGCAGACGTAAAGGCTTGGTATTATTATGTATCAATTTTAGATACTATAATTAAGAATCCAACTGCTTATTCAAAACTTGCAGATAATGTGAATGAAAAGTTTTATGGAGCTTGCATGAATTGTGTGAAATTCGATGCCAAAAACAAATTTGGTTACTATTGCAAAGAACAGGCTTTAATTAATAGTGCTTTTTTGAGTTTTAATTCAGGTATAGCAGCTTATGAAGCAAAGGATTATGCAAAAGCAATTGCTTATTATCAAATGGTATTAGATGTTATCCCATTCGACAAGAATGAAGATTTAAAGAAAAACAACCTGTCTGAAAAGAACATTTATTTATACATGGCTTATTCTGCGGTTCAATCCAAAAACAATGAGAAGGCTAAAATTTATTTAGGTAAATTAATTGAAATGAATTATGATGACCATTTGATTTTCTCACAAATGGTAAATATACATTTAGAAGAAGGCGATACAACAAAAGCTTTGACTGTTTTAGATGATGCCCGCAAACGTTATCCATCTGAAAAAGATCTTATTAATCAAGAGTTGAATATTTACCTTGCTGCTGGTAAGCAAGAAGTTTTAATTGATAAAATAACTGCAGCCTTAGAATTAAATCCTGATGATGCAACTTTACTATATGTTCGCGGTAATATCTATGATAACTTTAGCAATGATTTTAATAAGAGATATAGGGCTCAAAGAGATTCAGTAAGCATTTGGAAGCGTAAAGCAAATACAGAAAAGGTTCCGGCTAAAAAGACAATATTTATTACAAATGCAGGAAATTGCCAAAAAAGGGCTGATGCTTTACTTGTGACAAGCAAAGAATATGCCGCAAAGGCAGAAATTGATTACAAGAAAGTAGTAGAATTAAACCCAGAATACATTGATGCATTTTTTAATTTAGGAGCACTTACCAACAATAAGAGCACAGAAATCGCAGAGAAAATAAATAACTTACCAAATAATATTTCGCAAGTTGAATATGATAAAAGATTAGCACCACTGAAAAAAGAACAAATAGTAATCCTAAATCAAGCCTTAAGTTATTTTAATCAAGCGCTTTCAATAGCAGAAGCAAAGCCAGAAGACACAGATGCTGCCAAAAAGGAAAAAAGAGCATATTTAATTGATATTTTATACAGTATTCAACAGGTTTATGCTAATTTAGGTGATGAAAAGAAAACAATGGAAGTGATGAACAGGAGAAAAGAATTGGAATAAATTGTAATAGAATTTTATTCTCCATTTAAACAGGATGTTTGTTTTGCAAGCATCCTGTTTTGTTTTAATCAATTAGAGGTGTTTCAATAAAATAATTACCTTTTATTATTCTTTGTTCTTTCAGCTGTTGCAAAAGCAATTGAGCAGCTTTTTTGCCTAGATCAAAACCTGAAGTTTTTACATAAGGAATTTTAAACTGGCAAATATTTGGTAAAAAACCATCGCTCATTGAGATTGTCTTAATTTCTCTGGAAAGGCTGAGTCTTAGTTCATAAGCGGCTTTAATCACACCTTGTAAAATTTCGTCACTCATAATAAATAATCCCTCAGGCCTATTTTTCCCATTCCATATATATTTAAAAACTTCTTCCGCCTCTTCAGAATGGTAAGCAAAGTGAATCAAGCCAGGGCCTGGTTTAATGCCATGGTCAAAAAGTGCTCTTCGAAAACCACTTAATCTATCTTGTGATATAGATAATCTTTCATCACCAAAAATACCTGCAATTCTCTTGATATTTCGATTGTTTTTAAGGAGATAACTGATGCCATCATAAGCTGCCTGTTCCCCAGGAATGGATACTTTACAGGTGTCTGAATCTTGTTTAATTTTATCAAAAAATACCATTGGAATTCCTCTTGAAATGAGTTCTTTAAAATGCTCCAACTCTGAGCTCTCTTTGCATAAGGAGACTAAAATTCCATCAACTCCTAATCTTACACAAATCTCTGCATTTTGCTTTTCTCTTAAATAAATATCATTTGAATTTAAAATTAGTAATTGGTAGCCTTCAGCATGCACAATTTCTTCTACTGCTTTAATTACATTAGGAAAAAAGTAATTGGCAACTTCTGGGATAATTAAGGCAATAATTCCACTTCTTCCTTTTCTTAAGTTAATGGCTGTAATGTTGGGCTGATAACCTAAGCGTTCAGATAATTCTATAATAGAAGCTTTAAGCTCTTTGCCAACATCTGGGTGGTCTCTAAGTGCTCTAGAGACTGTAGATGGATGAATATCTAGGTATTTAGCAATATCTTTTATTGTAACTTTACTCATAAATTGAAATACAAGGTAGTAATTAACAGTAATTTATCAACAACAATCGATTGCGCAAACCATTGCGGTATTCGGTTTGAACCAACTTAGTTACTGAAGTATAATTTCGATTCACCAAAATAAATCAACTATGAGAAATTTTTACAAGCAAATGTTATTAAGTCTAAGCCTTGGACTTGTTACCAGCCTTTCAATGGCTCAGGTGCGTCAATTCAAGGGTATTGTCACGGATGAAGGCAATATTCCAATACAAGGTGCAGTGGTAATGGTAGAAGGCAAAAATGCAGGTTCTGTTACTGATGCGCAGGGTAATTTTAAGTTTACTTTTGATGTGGATGGAAAAACAGAAGTAATTTTAACCGCAACCATGGTGGGCTATGAAAAAGTAAAGTCAACAATAAATGCCGAAACTGACCCAGTTGTAAAGAATTTTACTTTACGTCAAGATCAAATGGGTTTAAAAGAATTGATTGTGACAGGGGTTAACAATCCTAAGTCTAAAATCGAATCAAGTGTTTCAATCTCAACCCTAAGGGCTGATCAAATTAATCAATCTGCTCCTAGAACTACAGCTGAAATTTTTAGAGCTATTCCAGGTATTAGGTCAGAAGCTTCTGCAGGCGACGGTAATACAAATATCACTGTGCGGGGCATGCCTATTTCTTCAGGTGGTTCTAAATATTTGCAATTACAAGAGGATGGACTTCCTGTTTTGCAATTTGGAGATATAGCTTTTGCAACTTCAGATATCTTTTTACGCGCAGACCAATCAATATCAAGAATTGAAGCAATTCGTGGTGGTTCTTCTTCTACTATGGCAAGCAATGCACCAGCAGGCATCATTAACTTCATTAGTAAAACTGGTGAACAAGAGGGTGGAAGTCTCGCTAATACATTCGGCCTAGATTACCAAACTTACCGTACCGATTTTGATTACGGAAGTCCAATTACAAAAGACCTTAGCTTTCATATTGGAGGATTTTACAGAACAGGTGAAGGGGTTAGGACTGCTGGGTATAATGCCAATAACGGAGGACAAATTAAAGCAAGTTTAACAAAAAAGTTTAACAATGGCTATGCACGTATGTATGTTAAATTATTAAATGATAGAGCCGCTGCATATATGCCTATGCCAATTGAAGTTAGTGGCACTAATAGCAATCCTGTTTATAAGTCATTAAACAATTTTGATGCCTTATATGGAACTTTACATACCCCTTTTTTACAACAAAATGTTGGAAGTGGTAGTAATGGAGAGTTAAGAAGAAGTGATGTAGCCGACGGCATGCACCCTTCAAGCAAAGCAATTGGCTTTGAATTTGGATTTGATTTAGGAGAGGGTTGGAACGTAGAAAATAGAGGAAGATTTTCAGCGAATAATGGACGATTTTTAGCTCCATTCCCTGCAAATGTAGGAAGCACCGCAGATATGGTTAATGCCATTTCGGCTGCGCAAGGTTGGACTTTAAGCAATCCAACACTAACCTATGCAGATAATGGCGAGGCCTTTACTGGAGATAAGGCAACAATCATACATATGTTTGATACCGAATTGAGAAATTTCAATCTATTTGCAAATGATTTTAAAATCAAAAAGAAAATTAATGAGAAAATTACGATTAATGCAGGGTTATATAAGGCTAACCAAACAATTTCAATGGCTTGGTTATGGAATTCATACCTTACAGAGGTTAATGGTGATGGTGCTAGGCTTATTAATATTGATACAGGTGCAACACGATTAACGCACAATGGCCAAGTTGCTTATGGTGTGCCTGTTTGGGGAAATTGCTGTCAAAGAAGTTACGATACTAAATATGATATTATCGCCCCTTATGCTGGAGCAAGTTTTGATTTGAAAGATTTATCAGTTGATGCTAGTATCAGATATGATATCGGTAATGTAAATGGAACCTTTGCAACAAGTTCACAAAGCACCAAAGATATGAATGGTGACGGAACAATTTCAGCAAACGAGTTAAGTGTTTCTTCTATCGATTATGCGAAATCAAGCGCGGTAAATTATACGTATAAGTACTTGTCTTATTCTGCCGGAGCAAATTATAAGTTAACAGAAATGGATGCTGTATTTGCTAGATATAGCACTGGTGCGTCTGCAAAAGCCGACCGTATTTTATTTAGCAGTTCAATTCTTGCTGGAGGAGATGCAAGAGCCACCTATGATGAAATTGCACAAGCAGAATTTGGTTATAAAATGCGTAGAAATAAGTTAGGATTATTCTTAACTGGATTCTTTGCTAACGTAAACGAACAAGGTGGTTATGAAGCAACAACTCAAAAGGTAATTGAGAACGATTACAAATCATACGGACTAGAAACAGAATTAACCTATGCCTTAAACAAATCTTTTGATATTAGAGGAAGTTTAACTTATACTAATGCTGAAATAACAAGTGGTACAAATAAAGGTAAAACCCCAAGAAGACAAGCACCATTTATTTACAACTTCTTCTTAAACTATAAGTTCAGTAAGCATTCTGCAGGTTTAAATGTTATTGGTACTGCAAAATCCTTTGCGCAAGATGATAACAAATTAGTGATGCCTGCCTACACGATTACCAATGCTTACGTAAGTTTTGCGCTAAGCAAAAGTTTAAATTTTTCTTTGAATGCCAATAACATTCTTAATACGCTAGGTATTACAGAATCTGAAGAAGGCTCAATTGTAGAAAATCAAGCAAATATAATTAGAGCAAGATCGATCATGGGTAGATCGGTTTCTGCAACTTTAAGGTTAGTTTTTTAGTTTTTTTAGTTTAATTAGGATTAAGTTTCTGGTTTGCCTTTGGCAAACCAGAAACTCTTACAGCTTATGGAAATAAATACAATCGATCTCTTCATTATTCTGATTTACGTAATTGGAATCATTTATTACGGAATTCGTTCTGGAAAAAAAGCTACCTCAGAAGAATATTTTCTAGGTGGAAAATCTATGACTTGGCCAGTAATTGGCCTTTCGATGTTTGCAGCTAATATTTCTAGTAATTCTCTAGTTGCAATTACAGGAGGAGCCTATATAAATGGCATTTCTGTTTTTAATTATGAATGGATGGCATCAGTTGTGCTAGTTGTTTTCTGCATTTTCATTTTACCTTTCTATTTAAATACTGGCATCTATACAATGCCTGAATATTTTGAAAAAAGATTTGATGCAAGAAGTAGAGTTTACTTCTCCATCATTACATTAATTGGGAATATATTCATCGATACCGCAGGTACTTTATATGCGGGATATAAAACTATTTCATTTGTCGCAGTTGACCTAAACCCTTACTTAGTAGTTGCAGCATTGGCAGTATTTGCCGCTAGTTATACTATATTGGGTGGTCTTTCTAGCGTAATGAAGACCGAGGTAGTAAATACAATTATACTACTTTTTTCTGCCCTTGTACTTTCTATATTAATTTATAATCAAGGTGGCAGCTGGGAGCAAATTAAAAGAGCAGCTGAAGTAAAAGGTAGTCACATGACACATCTTGTTTTGCCAAATTCAAATCCAAGTATGCCTTGGTTAGGATTGTTGTTTGGCGTACCAATATTAGGATTTTATTTTTGGTGCAATAATCAGTTTATTGTGCAAAGAGCGCTTAGTGCACAAAATAAGGATGAGGCAAGAAAAGGTGCATTGTTTGCCGGTTTATTGAAACTGCCAGTTATGTTCTTATTAGTTATACCTGGAATAATTGCCATTCAATTGCTTCCAAACTTAAAAGATAGCAGTGAAGCATATCCAAGGTTAATGTTTGAATATTTACCAACTGGATTATTAGGGCTAACGATTGCAGGTTTTTTAGCAGCTATGGCCTCTGCTGTTAGTGCTACCTTAAATTCGGCTTCAACACTTGTTAGCATGGATCTGATTAGAAAAATTAAGCCAGATATTAGCTCCCAATCTCTTGTAAAAAGTGGACAAATTTCTACGGTAGTTTTTATGATTGTCGCCGTACTTTGGGCCCCTCAAATAGCCAAGGCAACCTCATTTATGGATTACATGCAGGGTGTACTTTCGCTTATTTCGCCACCTGTTGTAGCTGTGTTTTTATCAGGATTGTTTTTTAAACGAACTACTGCAAATGGCGCATTTTATGGTTTAATGACAGGTTTGGCTTGTGGTATTTTCATTGTCGTTTGCTCATTGTATGATTTTACTCAAATCAACAGTATTCCATTTTTGTTAAAAGCTCCTATCATTTTTGCAATTTGTTTTGTTGTTACCATGGTTATTTCCTTACTGGAAAATGCTCCTGCTGCAATTAAAACTGACGATTTGGTTTGGTCATTTAAGATGTATCAACAAGAAACTATTGAAATGAAATCTTTGGTTTGGTATAAAAACTATAGGGTTTTAAGTGTCATGTTATTAATAGCTACCTTTTTATTGGTTATTGCTTTTAGATAAACAATATGATGAATTCTGAAAATTCCTATCAAATAGCAATTAAGGTTTTAAAAGAGGCTTCCTTCGAACATGGTTTTTTAGCATCGGTTCAAAACGAAGCAAATTATAAAAGGGTTTGGACAAGGGATAGTGTTATTTGTGGTTTAGCAGCGCTTCAAACTAATGATACTTACTTGGTTCAAACATTTAAGAAAGCTTTAATAACAATTTTTGACCACCAACATGATGCTGGATTTTTCCCTTCTAATGTTGGTCTCGAAGATAAACACTTAAGTTTTGGGGGCCCTGTTGGAAGAACTGATAATACTTCGTGGGCTATTATAGGTATGTGCAAGTTTTTAATTCAACACCCAGATTCGAATTTTGCAGACAGATACTTCAATAACATTGTCAATGGCTTTAAAGTATTAGATGCATGGGAGTTTAATGGAAAAGGCCTCATTTATGTGCCACAAAGCGGTAATTGGGCTGATGAATATTACCAACATGGTTATCTTTTAATGGATCAATTACTTAGAGTTTGGGCGTTAGAATTGGCCGCTGAAGTTTATAATTTAGATCATTATAAACATAAAGCCACTAGCTTAAGAACCATAATTGAGGAAAACTTTCATGGTTCAAATCAACATCAAAAGGCTTACATGCCACTTATAGAAAAGTCGAAATCAAATTTCCCAAAAGACTATTGGATAGGAGGGTTTAATCCATCAACCATTTACACAAACTTTGATTTATTGGCAAATACTTTAGCCATTTACCTTAAATTAGGTTCAAGCCAAATACAGGAACAACTTATTTCTTTCTTAAAGAATACAGTTAATAATAGTGAATTTATGATTCCCTCATTTTCGCCAACTATTGAAGTGGATGAACCTGATTTTAATACACTCTTGTATTTGCATAGCTTTAAGTTTAGAAATTTTCCTCACCAATTTCACAATGGAGGCTTATGGCCAGTTTGGAATGGATTTTTGGCAGGAGTAATTGCAAATACAGACAAAAGACTAGCAGAAGAAATTGGGAAAAGGGTAGATCATGCTTGCAAATTAGGAACAAGTGAAAACCAAGTTTGGGACTTTAACGAATGTTTTAATGGAATAACAAATAAAACCCAAGGGATTTCTAAATGCAGCTGGTCTGCAGCTGGCTTAATACTAAGTAAGAACGCATTTTTATGAAACAGAAAAAGGTAATTGCTATAGGTGAGGTATTGGTAGATTTGATCAGTACAAACTTTGTAAATGAGTTAAGCGAGGCTAAGTCTTACCAAGTTTTTCAAGGTGGAAGTCCAGCTAATTTTTGTGGCAATTTATTGTGGCTTAATACACAAGCAGAACTTATAGCAACTGTTGGGAATGATGGCCTTGGGTATTTTTTATTGAACCAAATAAAGCAAATTGGAATTAATACAGACCGAATACATGTTGAGAAGGGAATTCCTACCTCACTAATTTTAGTTGGAAAAACCAAAGGTACTCCAGATTTTTTGGCATATAGAATGGCCGATAAGTTCATAAAAATAGCTAATATGAATTGGCTTGAAGATGCTAGTGTGTTACATACCAGCGCTTTTGCTTTGAGTCTTGAGCCAGCGCGAACCATTATCCTTGAGGCAATTAGTTTAGCGAGTAAGAACGGAATAACAATTTCTGTGGATTGGAATTATGCAGAAGAAATTTGGACAGCAGGAGGAGGCCAAAATGTATTTACCGAGTTAATTAAATATAATCCTATGCTAAAATTTAGCTTGGATGATTATTGTAGGTTTTCTGGCTTAAACCAAGCGAGTGCTGAGGATGCCAAAGATTTTCTAAATGGTTTTCAATTAGATTTTTGTTGTTTAACTTGTGGTGCTGAGGGCGTATGGTATCGCCATAAAAATGAAAATTGGATATTTGAAGAAGCAAAGCCAATTAGTAGAATTGCCGATACTACTGGAGCGGGCGATGCTTTTTGGGCTGGATTTATTTCTGGTTGGTTGGAATTTAATTCGATTCAAGAGGGCATAAGTCGAGGACTAAATATTGCCGCAAAAAAAGTTGAAACTTTAGGGCCTTTATACTTAAGTAGAAATATTCCTATTTAACATAATATTAATTATAGGTAAAAATATAATTGCTGCTTATTCTAGTTTTTATAGGTGGATTTCTAAGTAAACTTAAAATTAGACCCAATTACTTCGGCTTTAGAGCCTTCTTTAATGGTGAATGTAATCTTGGTGCCATTGCCTAACTTACTTTCTGCAGTAATCTTACCGCCGTTGGCTTCGGTAAACATCTTACTTAATTTTAAACCTAAGCCAGTTCCTTTTTCTTTTTTGGTTCCCTCGGTAGTTTTACCCATCACAAATATTTGGCTAAGTTGAGTTTCACTCATGCCAATGCCCTCATCGATAACTTGTATTTCTATTTCTCCACGATAATTTTTGAAATTATTTATTGTAATGATAGATCCTGTATTTGAAAATTTGATGGCATTGTTAACCAAATTCCTAAGGATAATATAAAACAAATCCTTGTCACCAAAAGCATACATTAGATCAGAAGCGTTGTTTTGAATAAAAATTTTCTTCTTTTTAATTGAATTCTGGCTACCCTCAATAATGGTTTGAACAGCTTTGTTTACTTCAAAATTTACATTGTTCACATGTAAGCCACCCATTTGACTTCTAGCCCAAAACAGAATATTCTCAACTAATGCCGCCGTTTCCTCCATTTGGGAACTTGCAACCTTAATCAGTTCTTCCTTTTGCGTTTTGCTGATTTCGTCATCTATTAATAAATCAAACAACCCTTTAGCGTTATTTATTGGTCCTCGTAAATCATGACCTAAAGTAGCAAAAATGGTATTTTTATAGGTATCCAAGTCCTTTAAAGCTCCAAATTGCAATTGAATTACTTCGTTTTTTGCTTCAATTTCACTTCTTATGCGGTTATTCTGTTCTTTAAAATAAATTGAAAATTCTCCGAGGATTATCCCAGAAATAATAATTGAAATAATTATATCTAATAACTGGATTTCCCTAGACGAATATGGAACGACCTCTTCTGGGTATTTAAAATAATAGATAAGCATTGATATCAAACCAATGTAAATAACCGATATCATAATATAATAATGCCTTCTGTTTAGAAAGTAGGCTAAATATACGGGCACTGATAGAAAGTAAAGTAGAATAGGCCCTTCAAACCCACCGTTCAAAGGCCAAAACAAAATTAAGAAAAATAGGACTGTTGCCGCCAAAAATATCCCATCAGTGCATGTAGCCTTCTTATTTTTTCTAACTCGAAAAAAGTAAGCTATTGTTATTAAGGCAATAAGAAGACAAAATAAGCTGAGTAGTAAATCAAATCCTAGTAAATAATTGCTAATCACGCCCGTAAAAGCTGCAATAGCGATAGCAGAAGAAACAATTAAAAATAGCCTTGAGGTAACATCGTCTTGCGATATCCCATTGTAAAACCATTTTAAAAATGTTTCTTTTGCTTTCAATGTTTAAAGTTTATTATTCTGGTGTATCAGTATCTATTATAGCATCATCAGCACCTTCAATTTGTTCACCCTCAATTCCTTCTTCCTCTTCTACCCCAGGTATATAATTAATTTTAGCTACACTAGCAATTTCATCTTTGTCTCCAATATTAATTAAACGAACCCCTTGAGTAACCCTGCCTAAAATACGAAGTTCCTTTACACTTAATCTAATGGTTATGCCACTTTTATTAATAATCATGATATCATTGGTATCATCAACATCTTTGATGGTTACCAATTTACCCGTCTTATCAGTAACTTTCATGGCGCTTACACCTTTTCCGCCCCTATTTGTAATTCTGTAATCTTCAACCTCTGAGCGTTTTCCCATACCATTTTCAGTTACCACTAAAACATTAGTTTTAGAAGCATCCTCAATTGAAGCCATACCAATTACTTCATCCCCTTCTTCTAATCTGATTGCCCTCACTCCTGTTGCGTTTCTACCCATTGGTCTTACTGTACTTTCATTGAACCTAATGGCTTTACCCTCACGACTGGCAATAATAATCTCACTGGTGCCATTGGTTAATCTCGCCTCAACCAAATTATCTCCTTCTCTAACATTTATAGCATTAATACCATTTGCCCTTGGTCTGCTATATGCTTCTAGAGTAGTTTTCTTAATGGTTCCTTTTTGGGTTACCATAATTATATTATTTTGATTGATATATTCCTCATCAACCAAAGTTCTTACACATAAAAATGCTTTTACCTTTTCTTCTACAGGAATATTTATTAGATTTTGAACCGCTCTTCCTTTTGTATTCTTCTCTCCTTCTGGTATTTCGTAAACTCTTAACCAGAAACATCTTCCTTGTTCAGTAAACAACATCAAGTAATTATGATTGGTTGCCATGAAAATATGTTCAACAAAGTCTTCCTGACGTTTTGCTACTCCTTTACTTCCTCTACCTCCTCTTGCTTGCGTTCTATATTCATTTAAGGATGTACGTTTTACATATCCCAAATGAGAAATGGTAATTACCACTTCTTCATCTGGTATTAAGTCTTCCATACTCATTTCATTGCCAGCCATTTCAATAACCGACCTACGTTCATCGCCATATTTGCTCTTCATCTCAGCTAATTCGTCTTTGATGATTTGCATTCTGAGAGGCTCATTGCTAAGAATTTCTTGCAGTTTTGCAATTAATTCCATGATTTGAGCATACTCTTCTTTTATTTTGTCGCGTTCAAGACCTGTTAATCTTTGCAAACGCATATCAAGGATAGCCTTTGATTGGATATCAGAAAGCTTAAATCGCTCCATTAACCCATTTTTAGCTTCCTCAGGTGTTGTGGCTGCTCTGATAAGTGCAATTACTTCATCTAAATGATCAAGTGCAATTAATAATCCTTCTAAAATATGTGCACGTTTTTGAGCCTCCTCTAAATCATACTGCGTACGTTTGATAATTACCTGATGTCTATGCTCAACAAAATGAACAATTAAGTCTTTTAGATTTAAAGTTTCTGGTCGGCCTTTTACCAATGCAACATTATTAACACTGAAAGAGGTTTGCAACTGAGTGTATTTGAAAAGTTTATTCAATACAACATTTGGCACAGCGTCTCTTTTCAAATCAAATACCATGCGCATACCGTCTCTATCACTTTCATCGCGCACATCGCTAATGCCTTCAATTACCTTTTCATTAACCAAATCAGCAATTTGCTTAATCAAAGTTGCCTTGTTAACTTGGTAAGGAATCTCGTGCACAACAATTTGGTCTTTGCCAGTTTTTGAAGTTTCAAATCCGGCTTGCGCACGCATTACAATTCTACCTCTACCAGTCTCAAATGCTTGTTTAACACCCTCATAACCATAGATAATTCCACCTGTAGGAAAATCTGGTGCTTTAATGTACTTCATTAAATCGGCAATGGTAATTTCGCGATTGTCGATATAGGCCACGATGCCGTCCACAACTTCGGATAGATTATGAGGAGCCATGTTTGTAGCCATACCAACTGCAATCCCTGAAGCTCCATTCATTAATAAATTAGGAACTTTTGCAGGAAGTACAGTAGGTTCAGTTAAACTATCATCAAAATTTGAACGGAAGTCAACAGTGTTTTTTTCAATATCCGTTAAAAGTTCTTCAGCAATTTTTCTTAACCTAGCTTCCGTGTAACGCATCGCTGCAGGTGGATCACCATCTACCGAGCCAAAGTTTCCTTGGCCATCTACTAGCATATAGCGCATGTTCCACTCCTGCGCCATCCTTACCATGGTGTCATAAACCGAACTGTCTCCATGCGGATGATATTTACCTAAAACCTCCCCAACAATACGTGCACTCTTCTTATAGGGCCTGTTTGAAGCCAAACCCAATTCTGTCATACCATACAATACCCTGCGATGCACAGGCTTTAATCCATCTCGCACATCTGGTAAAGCTCTACTCACAATAACCGACATCGAATAATCGATGTAGGCGGTTTTCATTTCATCTTCGATGTTAATCTGTATAATTCTATCTTCTGCCATAATTCTTTTTAAATTAAGCACCTAATTCAATTCAACTTTGAAACAAACTAAGCCACTTATTTCCTATAAATCATTGCAAAATAAGGATTAGATAACGATTTGTACATATAAAATTCCCACAAATTTGATAGTAAATGTGGATAAGCATTTAAAGGTTTTTATCTTTATATTTGAGGTGATATGAATTCTAAATTTAAGACCATTTTCTTAGTCCTTTTGCTAAGTATTCTTTGCCTAAACATTAATGCCCAAAGAATTGATTCTATTGATGTTGTACACTATAATCTCAACCTTAAAATACAACAATTACAAACAAAGCAAATTCATGGTTTTGCCAAGCTAAAAGTTAAAGTAAATTTTGCCGGTTTGAACCGATTTTATTTAGACCTTCAAAAACTTTCTGTCGATAGTGTTTTATTGAAAGGTAAAAAAGTTTCATTTACGCGTTCCGATTCAACAATATTGGTTCAAACCGAAACCATATTAAACGTTGGAGACACCTTTGATTTGCAAGTATTTTATGCTGGCTCACCAGTTACCGACCCGCGTTGGGGTGGATTTTTCTTCAGTGGAAATTACGCTTACAATATGGGTGTTGGAATGGGTTCAAACCCTCCTACTTTTGGAAGATGCTGGTTTCCTTGTATCGACAATTTTACCGATCGTGCAACATACGAATTTCATATTACTACAGATTCAGGATTTATGGCAGTATGCAGTGGCTTACAATCTCCTGCTTACATAAACACGAATGGCTCGATAACTTGGAATTGGAACCTAACACAAACTATCCCAACCTATTTAGCAAATGTTGCTGTAAGTAAATATGTTCTCCTAAATAGTACTTATGCTGGATTGCAAAGCAATATTCCTATGATATTAGCCATTAGTCCATCGGATACCTCAAAAGCAAAGGCTTCCTTTTCTCGTTTGGCTAATGCGATGCAGTGTTTTGAAGATAAATTTGGCCCTTATCTATTTGACCGTGTTGGATTTGTTGGAGTTCCATTTAATTCAGGTGCAATGGAACACGCCTGTAATATTTCATACCCGCTATATGCGGTTGATGGTGCCGCAACCTATGAAACCTTAATGGCTCACGAATTATCCCATCATTGGTGGGGTAATTTGGTGACCACAAGAACTGCCTCCGATATGTGGTTAAATGAAGGTTGGGCAAGTTATTGCGAAGCCTTGTTTCTTGAATGTGTTTACGGGAAAAATGCCTATGATGAAAAAATAGCTTCTGAATTGTTTGATGCCTTGAGAAACGCAACAGTTAGAGATCAGGGCTATAAGCCTGTTTCTGGCGTTCCTCTTGCCCAAACCTATGGCACACATGTTTACACAAAAGGTGGCTTAATGGTGCATAATCTAAGGTTGTTAATGGGCGACCAAAACTTTTTTGCAGCTTGTAGAAGCTATTTATCGGCCAATAAGTTTAAAGATGTGAGCTCAAATGATTTAAAAATTGAATTTCAAAAGTTCACAAGCCAAGATTTAAACTCATTTTTTAATTCATTCATTTTTGACAAAGGACATTTAGATGCCCAGTTTTACGCATACAATACAAATACTGGGGCTATTTCGGGGAATGTTATGTCAAGATACAAAACACAATTTGCCAATAGCCTTTTACTTCACATTGGTATTTATTATAAAGATGGTAGTAAAAAACTTCTACCAAAGTTAATAGCTGCTCCAAACAGCGCTGGTGCTTTTAATTCAAATATATCTAAAGAAGATCTAGATAATATAGCTTTTTTAGTAGTAAATGAAAATTCCGGAATGGCCTTAGGAAGTTTTACGGAGTCTAGATGGATTAAAACTACGGGTGTTCAAAATTTCACAAACACACTTTTTACCGCTACTGTTCAAACTAATTCAGATTCAAGTTTATTGCATGTTCAACACCATTTTGCTGGCCCTTGGATTGCCTCGAACCAATTACCAGCAAATGTTGTTGTAAGCAATGAACGGTTTTGGCAAGTGAATGGAATTCTGAGTAAAAATTTTAAAGCAACAGCGTTTTTTAACTACGATGGAACAGCTAATAGTAGATTAGATGTCGAATTAATAGGTTTAACAGAGGATAGTTTGGTTTTACTCTATCGCAGCTCCCCTGTCGAAAAATATACAATAATTACAGATTTGACCTTTCAACCAGGCCCAAGTAAAACTGATAAGGTGGGTAGATTTTGGGTAAATGACTTGAAAGTTGGAGAATATGCATTTGGTTATAGAGCGGTATCTACTTCAATTTTTGAAAACGAATCTGAGATTGAAAAGTTATTAGTTTATCCAAATCCTTCTGAGACTGGTAAATATACCATTGATTTACCTTTAATGGATAAAACTGCCCAATTGAGTGTTTTTACGAATGAAGGTAAATTAATTCTAACCAAGAGCATTAAAAAGAACCTTCAAAATACAGAAATAGACTTAGGTGAAATGGCTAACATCAATTTAGCATATGTAATTCTTGAGGTTGGAAACAAAAAATACAAAGCCACACTTCTAAGTAAATGAAAAAGGCCTCAGTTGCTCCTATTTCTTTAAGTAAATTCAACAATGGTATCTTTTCACAAGAGGAGGATTTATTAGCCATTGAAGAACCAATGGAAATAAGGTTGATTCATGGCCCCTCAACTCATAGAGAAACCTTGGCAGTTTCTGTTACCATGCGAACCCCTGGAAACGATTTCGAATTAGCTGTTGGATTTTTATTTACAGAAGGTATTATTCAAAGTTTTGATGAAATAATCTCTGTCAGGTATTGTCCTTCTGATGCAGAAAATTCAAAAGCCTTTAATGTGGTAAAGGTTGAAATCAGTGAGGAAGTTCAAATTAACAAATCCAATCTTCAGCGAAATTTCTATACTACTTCAAGCTGCGGTGTTTGTGGCAAAGCAAGCATCGACGCTATTAAACAGCATTGCGACAGCTTAGGTAAGCTAAGTTTTCGGGTTGAACCAAATGTACTTTTAAGTTTATCAGAAAAACTAGCTTCGGTTCAAACCGTATTTAAACACACTGGCGGCATACATGCAAGTGCCTTGTTTGATAGCAAAGGCAATTTGCTTTTTCACAGAGAAGATGTTGGTCGCCACAATGCCTTAGACAAACTCATTGGTTACCTTATTTCCCAGAAAGAAATCAATCCAAATGAAACCATATTACTATTAAGCGGTAGAGCGAGTTTTGAGTTGGTTCAAAAAGCGGCAATGGCTAAAATACCTGTAATTGCAGCAGTGGGTGCGCCAAGCAGTTTGGCTGTTGAAACCGCAAAAGCCATGAATATTCAACTTTTTGGCTTTTTACGAGAAAATAGATTTAACCAGTATACATAAAATAAAGTCTAAATCAACTCTTCTTCTAACTCCTCTTCATAAACACTATCCTTTTCGATTCTTAAGTTATCAATTATAAAATTCTGCCTATCCATGGTATTTTTGCCCATGTAATATTCTAACATCTTTTGAATAGATAACTCAGGATTGAGCACCACCGGTTGGAGTTTCATGTCTTCGCCAATGAACAAACCAAATTCTTCAGGAGAAATTTCACCTAATCCTTTAAACCTGGTAATTTCTGGTCGTGTTCCTAATTTGGTAATAGCCTTTTGCTTTTCTTCTTCACTGTAGCAATAGAAAGTCTTTTGTTTATTTCTGACCCTAAACAAAGGTGTTTCAAGTATAAAAAGATGCCCATTTTTTGCCAAATCTGGGAAAAACTGAAGAAAGAAAGTAAGCAACAATAAACGAATATGCATGCCATCCACATCGGCATCGGTTGCGATTACAATTCTATTATACCTCAAATCTTCAATGCTTTCTTCAATGTTTAAAGCATGTTGAAGCAGGTTAAATTCCTCATTTTCATAAACAATCTTCTTGGTTAAACCATACGAATTAAGTGGTTTACCTCTTAACGAAAAAACTGCTTGCGTTTCTACATTTCTACTTTTGGTAATAGAACCACTTGCCGAGTCTCCTTCTGTGATGAATAAAGTGGTTTCAAGTTTTTTCTCCTCATTTTTGCCTTCATTAAAATGTAAACGGCAATCCCTGAGTTTTTTGTTGTGCAAATTGGCTTTTTTAGCCCTTTCGTTGGCTAGTTTTTTAATACCAGCCATTTCTTTGCGTTCTCTTTCACTTTGATTGATGCGGCGTTGAAGCGCATCAGCAGTTTCTGGGTGTTTATGCAAATAATCATCAAGACTTTTCTTTAAAAAGTCGATGATAAATTGCTTAACTGTTGGTGAATCTGTTGGGGCCATATTAACAGAACCAAGTTTTGTTTTAGTCTGACTTTCAAAAACTGGTTCTTGAACTCTTAAACTAACAGCTGCAATAATACTAGCCCTGATGTCGGCTAAATCGAAATCTTTTTTATAAAAATCTCTTACTGTTTTTGCGAATGCTTCTCTAAATGCATTAAGATGGGTGCCTCCCATTGTGGTATGCTGACCATTGACAAACGAGTAATATTCCTCACCATATTGATTTTCATGGGTTATAGCAACCTCAATATCTTCGCCTTTTAAGTGAATAATTGGATAACGTAATTCTTCTTCAGTGGTTTTTCGCTTTAATAAATCTAATAAGCCATCTTTAGAATAAAACTTTTTATCGTTGAACCAAATGGTTAAACCCGAATTTAGGTAAACATAATTCCAAAGCAAGTTTTCGATATACTCATTTACAAACCTAAAATGCTTAAAAATAGTATCATCTGCTATAAAAGTGATTGCTGTTCCATTAGGTTCTATGGTATCTTGAAGCTTGTGGTCTTGGGATAATTGACCTTTTTCAAATTCAGCAATTTTAGTTTTACCTTCTCTAAAACTTTGTGCTTTAAAAAAGATTGAAAGTGCATTAACAGCTTTTGTACCCACACCGTTTAATCCAACCGACTTTTTAAAAGCAGCTGAATCATATTTGCCACCTGTATTTATTTGGGATACACACTCAATAACTTTACCTAACGGAATCCCACGACCATAATCTCTAACTATAACTTTGTTATCTACAATTTTGATGTCGATTTGCCTGCCATTTCCCATCACAAACTCATCGATAGAATTATCAATAATCTCTTTTAGTAAAATGTAAATACCATCATCCATGGCACTTCCATCCCCTAGTTTTCCAATATACATACCTGGCCTAAGCCTAATATGTTCTCGCCAATCTAGTGATCGAATACTACTTTCGTCGTATTTAACTTCTTCCTCTGCCATAAACACAATTTTATCTTGTAAAAATACAATTCAATTAATTAGCTTATTTAATGTCTTATTCACAAAACCTGTGGAAAACAAAAAAGCCTTCTCGATTTCTCGAGAAGGCTTTCAAATAAATGTTATTTAACTAGCGTATTGCTGCTTGAAACAATGCATTGTTAAAGAAATTTCTAAATTCTAAATCTTCCTTAGCCATATTTCTAGCTTCATTGCTTAGTTGTACAGCTTTTGCAAGATTTGTAGTGCACACATCTTGGTTATTCATTCTAGCACCTGCAATAGCTCTCACGTAATAATGCTTCCAAGTTAAATCATCTGGGTTTACCTTATCGATAGTGTTTTTAGCACCATTTGCATCTCCATTCAGTATTTGGGCCAAAGCTAAATTGTAAGGGCTTTTGCCGCTTTTTGTTAAGTTGCTAACTGCTGATGAGTAATTTCCACGTTTGATATCCATTAAACCTTTGTTTAAAGATGTATTAGCGCCATTGCTTTCAGCTATTGCCAAATATTCATTGGCTTTTGCCAAATTACCTTGCATACGAGCTAATGCTGATAAGTTTACAAGCACAACTCCATTATTTGGTGCAATTGCGGCCGCTTTTTCTAGGTTAGAAATTGCTTCAACATTTTTGGTTTGAGCATATTTTAAAAGAGCTAAGTCATTGAAACCTCTCCAATCAGAAGAGAAATAAGTATTGTAGGCATTCAATACTTCTTCTTTTTTAGTTAAGTCTGTTGTGATTCTGCTTAAATGATATAATTCCATTTGACTCAATTCTGCATACTTGCCATAATAGTTCATCAAAGTTGCATCATCTTTAAAAGGCTTACCACCAATTACTAATAATTCAGAGCGACGAAGTTTTGGTAAAATATTATCAGCAGCATATTTCCAAGAATCTACATGATTTCTGCGTAATAAGCTTTCGCGTTCTTCATCGCTGATTCCTTCGTTGTTAATTATTTGAAGCATTGCATCTTTGTCTGATAGGTTTGAGGCAGAAAGCATTTCGCCAAAACCTTTCCAATCTTCAGCTAACATATAACCCATGCTAAAGTTAGAATCATTAACTTCTGAAAAGCCTAATTTCTTAAGCTCTTTGCGGAAATATGCAAAAGTGCTTGCAGAACGGCCACTTGAAAGGTTATTATTTCTGCTTAACTCCCCATCTGGTGATGCGAATGCATTAATTGAAATACCTTTTACTATCCAATTCGGGTCTTTTTTTAATAAATTTTTAAGTTCAGCAATTTGAGTTTTATTACTCAAATTATTACCAGCCTTAAAATTCAAATTAAATTTTTCAACATCCATTGGGAAATAGATACTTACTGATTTTGGATTCAGTTCTTGTTGGTAAACATCTTCAGAAATTTGAGTTTCATTATTGTATTGAACCAAATTAGCAGTAGTAATAGTACCTAAAACCATGATACTATCTGGAACTGGCAATACTTTATCTTCAAAAGTAAATTTAGGAAGAAGCTTTACATTTTTTAAATCAGAGGTATAAGCAATTTTATCTGTGTAAGTAACAGATCCTCCTGTTTTGCTATTAATCGTAAAATCAGCGCTTCCTTCAGCTTTTTCACCTTTTAATTTAATTGCTTTTAATGGGATTTCTTTCCCTTCAGCAGTTTTTAAATAAGGTTGAAAGCCTACAATAGCTTTTGCTTTCATAGATTTCTCCGGAATGGTGCCAGAAATAGTTACTATTACAGAATCCCCTTTTAATTCAAGTGGATTAGGAGTTACTGAATAGTTGTTTTTCGAGAAGTTAACCGTTCCACATGCAGATGCAAAAATTGAAAGGGCTAAACCAATAGGGAGAACTTTTTGTGAAAAATCCTTCATTGTTAATTATGTTTGTTGCGCAATATTAAGTTTTTGAGGTTAAAAAAAAAATAAATACTTTGTATATAATTAAAATCAAAGGCAAAGCCAAAATTCCAGACTATCTTCAAGTAAGAGATGATAACTTTACGCTCATTGCTTATACGCGAACAGATCGTCCAGAAAAAGCACTCGAAAAATGCGGCTTAGGTGAAAGAATTGAAGAAATTAAAGCTAAAATGAATGAAATTTCTTTTGGTAAAATGACTAAAATTTAAAATGAATTTGGAAGACAGTATTATCAAATACCATCAAGTTAGCTTGTTTCAGCAAAACAACCTAGTGCTATCTGATGTAAACCTAGAACTTAAACAAGGTGAATTTCTGTACCTTATTGGGACAACCGGAAGTGGAAAAAGCACCTTGCTTAAATCTTTATATGCCGAATTGCCGATAGAAAGAGGCGAGGCTTCTATTTCTGGGTTCAATCTTAGAAAAATTAAGAAATCTGAAATCCCCTACCTAAGAAGAATAATTGGAATTGTATTTCAAGATTTTCAACTCCTATTTGACAGAGATGTTGAAGATAATCTGGAATTTGTTTTAAAAGCCACAGGCTGGAAAAATAAAACCGAAATGTCGGCTCGCATTAATGAGGTGCTAAGTCTTGTTGGTATTGAAACCAAAATGCATAAAATGCCTAACGAACTTAGCGGAGGCGAACAACAAAGATTAGTTATCGCAAGGGCTTTACTTAATAAACCTTCCCTAATTTTGGCAGATGAGCCTACTGGTAACCTCGACCCAAAAACAAGTGATGAAATTTTAAGTTTATTACATAAGATTAGCAAAGAAGGAACAAGTGTATTAATGGCCACACATGATTATAGAATTTTGGAGAAATTCCCTGCTAAGGTTATTAAATGCGAAGATGGATTTGTGCAGGTTAATGCCTAGCCATTAAGTTCATTATAATTTTTGCACTTGCTACATTGCAAAAACTTTTTGAAACAATTTCTTTACGTTTTTCAATTTCATTTGCTTCAAATGGCTTTTGCATTAATTCATCTAATTTAATCGCCATTTCCTTTCCTGTTTCTGCTAAGGTTACTGCCATAGTTAAACCTGCAGCCTCCACCATTTGACGGTTTGCCAACAAATGTTTTCCTAAAAACAAACAATTTACTAGTTTTAATTTAATTCCTGTTGGCTGAAATGTAGGCAATAAATTTACTTGCGCAGTATGAATAAGATGATCAATTTCTTTTGGACTAAATCCTTCAACTAAACTTACATTTTTGGACTGGAGGATAAGCGACTTTAAACTCTCCTTTGCGCCATCGCCAGCTATGACAAGCTTTGCACTCGAATGCGGCATAACTTCCTTTAGCAAAAACATCGCCGAAACATGGTTTTCAACCACACTAAGTTTCCCATGGTAAAAAGCAAAATCTCCCATTTCAGGGTTTATCGAAACTTGGGATTGAGCATGAAACGGTGGAACTAAAATAACTTTATCTCCAAACCTCTCCTTTAACTCTATTTCATCCTTTAAGGAAATCGCAAGTATTTTATCCGCGTGGTTTAAGATTGGTTCAAACCGAAACAAAAGAATACCCTCTATAATGAGATACAGTTTTTTTAACAACGACTCCTCACCTTTTGCTAATAATTTGTAATAGTCATGCTCAATATTATGCATTCTCACAATTTTAAAACGAGACTTTAAATCAGGATGGTTTAGAAAAAAACAACTGTGCAATGCTTCAAAAAGTATTGGAAAATTATTAGATTTTAGATTGTTTAACAACTCTTTGCTTCCTCTGCTACTAACAATAAAGGGTTTAAAAGATAAATTGAAACCGCTTCTTTTATAATAAAACACCTTTTCGCAATACTCTTCTAATTCAAGGGATGGTTTTCGGTTTCCATATTGAAAGACATGCAAATATATCTTAAAACCAGCCTTATGAAGTGCGGTAATTTTATAAAAAACATCAATAACACCGCCATAATTGGCCGGAAATGGAATGTCAAAACTTACAATATTAATTTCGTTCAAAACTATAATGCTTCAAAAATCCTTTTTAATTTTTCGGATTCAAGCTGCAAATTATATGCTTTAGCAGCCAATCTGCAATTCTTTTGTAGTTTTTTGTATAACTCGCTATCCTCAAGTAAATTCTGAATGGTAAAAGCAATTTCCGTTGTTTTCGCATCGCAAAATACAGTTACTTCAAATTGTTTATTAATGCCAATATACTCTGGGAATGGTGGACAAAGTTGAGGAATTTCAGCATGCATATAATCAAAAAATTTATTTGCCAATGAGAAGTAGTAACTTCTGCTTTCTTCTTCTAATAAATTATAGCCTAACCAAGCTTTTTGAGTGTATTCTGGTAACTCGGCAGGCCTTATCCAACCTGTAAATTCAACCCTTTCTGTTAGGTTTTCGGTTTGAACCAATTGTCGAAGCGACTTACTTAAATCTCCTTCTCCAATTAAAATCAATTTACAATCAACTTCTTTCATAGCTAAAATCAATTGTTCTAAGGCTCTACCTTTATTTAGCGCACCTTGGTAAACAATAAACTTTTCCTCTTTATTTATATTATTAGGTAGACTTTGCAACAAAGGAACATTTCTAATTACCCCAAAAGGATGATTATATTTTAGAGACAATTCAATTGCCAAAGCCTCGCCAACAGTATAAGCCACATCTGAATAAGGAATGCAGGTTTTTGCAATTTTATCCCAAATCAATTTGGTAGTTGTTCTATTGATTAACTCAGGGACCTCCGTAAAATATTCATGAGAATCAAACACTAATTTTGAATGATGAACTATTGAAGCTAAAGTGTTTGGTAGCAGGGTATCTAAGTCAACCGACAAATAAATAGCTGATTTTGTCTTAAGTAAAAATAATAAAAGTCTAAAATTAAACTCTATATAAAAAAGCTTACCCCTTTCAAAAAAGCAGTTTAATCTTACTTGAGAAAAAGCCTGTTTACTTAGTGCTGTGGAGCTTTTTTTGTTTCTGCCAACCAAAATTACAGTAAATCCCGCATCAACTAAAATGCCTGCATGCCTTTGCATACGTTGGTCGTAATTTAAGTCATTTGTTACGCTAATAACTATTCTTTTGCCTTTATCCAACTTATTTCTTGCTTTTCATTTATCAATAAAACACCTTTATCTGCCAAATACCTGCAAACAATTAACAAATCCGATGATGCAGTTAATCCCATTAAATTGCTCAACTCTTTGATATCGTAACTTTTATTCCAATTCAAGTTACTTAATTTAGTTTCAATTAATTTAAATTTATCATTCGGTAATCCTTCCCTTTTCCTTTCAAAACAAACATCACATGTGCCACAATCAACAATATTTGTTTCTCCGAAATAAGTTAAAATTTGTCTACTCCTGCAAATATGATTATTTCTTCCAAATGAAATCATTGCTTCCAATTTTTCCATTTCTTCTTGTTTGCGCTCTAACAACAACTTTGTGTTTAACTGCAGGAAATTTTTATCAATTCGCTCATGATAAAAAGTCAGTTTGGCTAATCCTGAGCTCGGTAAAAACTCAAGAATGCCATTGGAATGCATTTTTTCGAGTTCTGTTTTCAATTGTAATTCACTTAAATTACATTTCATGGCCAATAGGTTGGTTTGAACCGAAACAAGCGAATCAAACAGGCCTCCATAATTTCTCAACAATATTTGCAGGATTGAAAACCATAAGGCATTGTTTGTTTCCAAGTTAAAAATTTCTTGAGAGGAAATCGTTAGTTTTATCTTATTGGGTTCAAAATTACTATCCGAAACACACAACACATCAGAAATTGAAAGCTGCTTTAAAGCTGCTGCAACATTCACCGGATTTTGTTTTATAGCACTTGCAAATTGAAGTAAATCAAAGTTTAAGTTCTCAGAAATCTGTTCTCCAATAGAAATTTGAAAAAAATGATTCAATTGCTCATAAACATCTCTTAAATATTGAATTTCAGGGAATTGTTGTTCTAATTTAGCCTTTGCTTGAATTGCATCTGATTCATGAAAAAACAATAAGCAATAGGCTGAATTTCCGTTTCTCCCAGCTCTGCCAGCTTCTTGGTAATAGGCTTCCAAACAATCTGGAATCTCAAAATGAACTACAAGCTTACAATCAGGTTTATCAATGCCCATTCCAAACGCATTGGTGCAAACCATTATTTGAATTTTGTTTTTTATCCAATCTTCTTGTCTTTTAGATCTGATATCGGGATTTAATCCGGCATGATAAAAGGAGGCTTTAATACCGTTTTGAATTAAAAAATCTGCAATTTCCTCGGTTTTCTTTCTATTTCGAACATAAACTAAACCACTTTCTGAAATTTTTTTAATTGCATTAATTAATTTTCCATACTTATCCTCTGCATTTCTTACAATGTAATGTAGATTGGTTCTTTCAAAGCTTTTCTTAAATACCAAAGGTTTTTTAAAATCCAATTGAAGCATAATGTCTTCAATAACCTTTGGCGTAGCGCTGGCAGTAAGCGCCAGAACAGGCACATTTGAAATTAATGCTCTAATTTCCTTTAAACGCCGATACTCTGGTCTAAAGTCGTGCCCCCATTGGCTAATGCAATGAGCTTCATCTATCGCCAAAAGTGAAATTGGCAATGCATGCAAATTATCTTTAAAGAGTTGGGTGCCTAGCCTTTCTGGAGAAATGTATAGAAACTTAACTCCACCAAATTGGCAATTTTCGAAAATGATTTTAATCTCATTGGCGCTCATGCCAGAGTAGATAGCATTTGCACTTATGCCTTTCGAACGCAAATTTTCAACTTGGTCTTTCATTAGTGCAATTAGGGGTGAAACAACAATGCAAAGTCCAGTTTTTGCTAAGCCTGGCACTTGAAAACAAATAGATTTTCCACCACCAGTAGGTAATAAAGCCAATACATCTTTGTTATCTAGTGTTGCCTCAATAATATTTTGCTGAGGCAATCTAAATTCATCGTATCCCCAATAAGATTTTAATATTTGGTGTATATTCAAGTTAGTATTCAATGATACCGTCTTTGATAAATAATTGCCTGTCGCTTCTATTGGCTAATGCTTGATTATGGGTAACTATTACAAATGTTTGATTAAACTGCTTTCTCAGGTCAAAGAACAAATCGTGTAATTCATTTGCTGCTTTGGAATCCAAATTTCCGCTTGGTTCATCAGCTAAAATAACTGTTGGATTGTTAATTAGCGCTCTTGCAACAGCAACTCTTTGTTGCTCTCCACCGCTCAATGCCGCAGGCTTATGGTTGATCCTTTCTTTTAAGCCTAATAAATCAAGTAATTCTAAACTTCTTTTCTTTGAGGCTTCATCTTGCTTTCCGCCAATCCAAGCTGGTAAGCAAACATTTTCCCAAGCATTAAACTCAGGCAACAATTGATGAAACTGAAAAATAAATCCAATATGCTGATTTCTGAATTTTGCAAGCTTATTGCCGTAAAGCTTTGTAACTTCTTGATTTGCAATAATTAAAGACCCAGAATCTGTATGATCTAAAGTGCCAAGGATTTGAAGTAATGTAGTTTTTCCGGCACCAGATGCGCCAACAATGGAAACGATTTCACCTTGATTAATTGTTAAATTTATTCCTTTTAAAACAGGTAAATCTCCATAAGACTTGTATAAACCTTGTGCCACAATCATATTTTCAATAATACTATAATCAACAATATTAATCATGTCTTTTATATAATAATCAAAACTTATTTCCCATTGTTTACAAAAATATTATTCTAAAATTGGTATATTAAAACTGTAAATAAGACACAAAATATAGCTCTTAATGAAATAGTTAACACTTTTACAGCAAAGGTAGAAATGAAGCAAGCAAAGAAAATTAAGAACTTTATATATTTGCTTTTTAGCGTTAATATTTTCTTGATGAAAAAAACAATATTTTATGCCTCATTATTGGCATTTATAGGACTTGGTTCAGCCATGATTTATAAAAATTTGAAAGGAATCGATGAAAGTGCAATCGATAAAACGGTGGTTCCTGGAGAGGATTTTTACAGGTACTCAAATGGGACATGGTTAAAAAACAATCCTGTTCCTGCAAGTGAAAGCAGATGGGGAAGTTTTAATCAAGTGGCCGAAAGGAATAATGAAGTTTTACGTCAAATTTTAGAATCGGCTGCAGCTAATAAATCATCAAAGCCCGAGAGTGCTGAGCAAAAAGTTGGTACTTTTTATAGGTTATTTATTGATACCTTAAAAAGAGATAGGCAAGGCATTCAACCCATATTACCTCTACTTGGTTCTATCAATAGAATTAGCAATTCCAAAGAATTAATGTCTGTTGTAGCTGATTTAAATAGTAAAGGAATTAGAAGTTTTTTTGGATTTTATGTATCGCAAGATTTAAAAGATAGTAAAACTTATATTCCATATATGTCGCAAGGCGGCTTAGGTTTACCAGATCGCGACTATTACTTAAAAGATGATTTAAAGTCGAAAAAAATCAGAGAGGAATATCTTTTGCATGTAAAGAGAATTTTTGAATTGTATGGTTATAACGTTGATAATAATCATCAGACAATTGTAAGTTTGGAGACAGAATTAGCAAAGGTTTCCATGTCGAGAACAGAAAGAAGAAACCAAGAAAAGCAATATAATAAAAGACGTTTAAGAAATGTATTAGAAGAATATCCAAACCTAAACTTTCAGGTTTACATGCAAGGAATTGGAATTACTTCTTTTGATAGCTTAATAGTTTCTCAACCAGATTTCTTTGCACAACTAAATTTTCTTTTAGGAAATACACCTTTAGAGGATTTAAAAACTTATTTACGTTGGTGTTTATTTAACCAAAGTGCCCCCTATTTAGACTCAAAACTAGAAAACCAGCATTTTTATTTTTACAGTACCGTCTTAACTGGAACAAAAGAACAAAAACCGCTTTGGAAAAGAGGAATTGCCGCAGCCAACGGAACTGTAGGCGAGCTTTTAGGACAATTATTTGTTGCAAAAGTATTTACTCCAGCCTCGAAAGTTAGAGTAAATGCAATGGTTGATGATATCATTGTTGCATTCGAACAAAGAATTAAAAATCTAGACTGGATGAGTGCAGAAACTAAAATAAAAGCACTTGAAAAATTAGCCTCATTCAATAGAAAATTTGGATATCCAGATAAGTGGAAAGATTACACCGAATTTGCCATTAAAGAGGATTCTTATATTGAAAACGTTTTCAGAGCTAGTGAATTTAGTTTCAAAGATAATATTGCAAACTTAGGCAAACCTATAGACCGAAACCGTTGGGGCATGCTTCCTCAAACAGTAAATGCTTATTACAGTGCCACATTAAACGAAATTGTATTCCCTGCTGCCATAATGCAACCTCCTTTTTTTGATGCCAATGCTGATGATGCTGTAAATTATGGTAGCATTGGAGCTGTTATTGGACATGAGTTAACACATGGATTTGACGACCAAGGTTCTAAATATGGACCTGATGGAAATTTAAAAAGCTGGTGGACTGAAAATGATAAAAAGCAATTTGAGACCAGAACCAAAGTTTTAGTCGACCAATTCAATAGCTTTTTTGTAAGTGATAGTCTACACATTAATGGAGAGTTAACCCTAGGAGAAAACATTGCAGACTTAGGAGGTTTAACCATAGCCTACGAGGCATTTAAAATGCGTCAAATGAAAAATCCAGGTAAAGTTATCAATGGCTATACACCTGAACAAAGATTTTTTATTGGATTTGCCCAAATTTGGAAAAATAATGTCAGACCAGAAGCGCTAAGGCAATTAATTTTGACTGACCCTCATTCGCCTGGTGAATTTAGAGTTCTTGGAACTTTGGGCAATATGCCGCAGTTTTATGAAGTTTTCAATGTAAAAGAAGGTCAAAAAATGTATCGCAGGGCAGAAACCCGCGCAAATATTTGGTAAGATGAAAAAATATCATTCAATATTTTATACCCTACTTGTAATCTTATTTAGTTCTTGCGGCAACTCTTGGATTCCATTGAGTTTAGATGATACTTTAGGAAGTAATAGCGCTGCACAAATAAATAACGGGATGCCTGGGATGGAAGTGCTAGATGAAACTGATTACCCTGAAGCATACGAGTATTTAAATAATCTGAAATCTAAAATACTGGCTTCAGGCAAAGTAAAACATGGCGAAGACTTTAAATGGGAATTAAAAATCATTAAAGATGATTCTGTATTAAATGCATTCTGTTTGCCTGGAGGCTATATTTATGTTTATACCGGATTAATGAAATACCTTGAAACTGAGCATGCATTGGCAGGGGTTATTGGTCATGAGATGGCACATGCAGACCTTAGGCATGGAACCACCCAATTGGTGAAAAATATGGGTTTAAGCTTAGCCCTTCAACTTATTTTTGGTGGAGATGCCTCGCAATTGGTAAATATAGGTGCAAACCTAATTGCATTATCATTTAGCAGGAGTGATGAAAAAGATGCAGATATGAAATCTGTTGAGTATTTATATAATACAGAACTTGATGCAAGAGGCACAGGAGTGTTTTTTAAGAAAATACAAAAAGATGGCAAAAACCCTGAAATAGTAGAATTTCTTAGCACGCATCCTAATCCAGATAATAGGGTTGAAGAAATAAACAACAAATGGATGGAGTTGGGCGGAAAAAAGGGATTGGAGAACAGACAGAAATACCAATCTATGCTTAAGACTTTGAACTATTAATTAATTAAATATCAAGTATTTAATCATATAAATCTTCTATTTAAGTTTAGATTCTATTTGAAACCTAATATCAGATAGTCTTTCTTTTAGACTTAATGTTAAGCTTTGATTTTCATATAAAAGCTGGTCTAAATCATTTAGATAGCTTATTTCTCGATGTACTATTTTATGGTAAGACAAGACTTGTTCTGTTCGTTCTTCTATAAGATTTAATAGCGTCCTAATTGTCTCTAATTCAGCTGTTATAGCACTAAAATCTGGTTTTTGCGCCTCAGCTCTTTGTGGTTGACCTTTGCCTAATAACAACCAATCAGGATTTAAATCGGGAAACTTTGTTAAAAGCTTCTGAATAAGCTCTAAACCAGGCTTGTTTCGTCCAGAACTAATGTGCGTAAGTAATGGAAGAGATATTTCTAACATATTGGCAAATGTACTTTTAGATAAATACCTACTTTCCATTACACTTAACACTCGTTTATTTAACTCATCCATATAATGTATTGATTTACAATAGTAAAATTCAAATATAAACAATTGTTTTTACAAATGTTAAGCTATAAAACATTTGTTAATTATATTATAAACATATGTAAATTCCTGTATTATTTCTTTACACTAGTTTAGTAGGCGTAATCAATTGATTTTTAGAAATTAACGACATTAATCTATCAGAGTAAAAACATATGTAAACAGGTTCAAACAGTTGTAAATCGGAACTGTTTTAAAAAAAAATCAAACAATTGTTAGGATTAATTCCTTTAATAAACATGAAAGAAAAAGTAATAGTATACAAAACTGTAATAGCCCGTCCACTCAAAGAGGTTTTTGAATTCTTCAGTAAGGCTGAGAATTTAGATTCTTTGACCCCACCTCATTTAAAGTTTAAAATTATTACCCCAACTCCTATACCAATGTTTGCTGGGCAATTAATAAAATATAAAATATCATTGTTTGGAATTCCATTCTATTGGAAAACTAGAATTACAGAATGGATTCCAGGAAAGAAATTTGCAGATGAACAATTAAGTGGGCCATATACAAAATGGTATCATGAACACTTATTTGAAGAAATTAATGGTTCAACTCATATGGTTGATAGAATAACATACCTATCCAAAGGATGGATATTTGCCCCACTGCTACATTGGTTGTTTGTTGACAAAAATGTAATAGGGATATTTGAATACAGAGAACAAAGATTGAAGGAGCTTTTTAAATAGCACCACTAAACTTCGTTTTGAAACAAAAGCTTTTGCTTTTATTAGCACCTAAACTGCAAATTCCTTCTTTTTCAGTTATTTCTCCGTTAAACCCCATTTTATCAGTAATTCCAGCCCAAGGCTCTAAGCAGATAAATTTTTGATGAGGATGCTTAGACCATATACCAAAAAAGGGAAATCCCTCAAAACTCATTTTCACTTGCCAATTTGATTTTTTGTGCCTGATTGAAATTTCATTTGAGTTAAGGTCTTTAAATATTATAGCATCTTTATCAAAACTATTTGCATTTAGTTCTAATTCATTTGAAATAGATAAACCAACATTGGTTGTCTCCTCAGTTTGCAAACCATCCTTAATCAAAAATCTCTGGAGATTGGGTTCATCTTGATTAAAATATATACTAAAGTTTTCTAGATTTTCATCTGGTAATAAAAATGCAGGATGTGCACCAATTGAAAAGTATTGAATTTCTTTGCCTGAATTGTGAACGGTGTAAGTTGTCTCTAATTGGTTTTCAATAAGCTTATATTCAATGAATAGCTTAAATTCAAAAGGGTATACTTTTAAGGTATCTTCATTGCTTTCAAGCAAAAATCGAATTACGTCGCTATAAATCTCAACTGTTTCAAATTCTAAATCTCGAGCAAAACCATGTTGACCTAAACTATAAAATGAACCTTCATATTGAAATTGATTTTCATTTAACTTTCCTACAATTGGAAATAAAACAGGCGCATGTCTGTTCCATACTTCTTGATTTCCATCCCATATAAACTCCACTCCTGTTTGAATATGTTTAATGGATACGATTTCGGCACCTTTGCTCGAAAAATTAACCATAAGCGAATCTGATTTTAATTGATGAATAGTCATTTAAAATATAATTTTAGTTAAGCCTTGAAAAATTTAGAACCTAAGCAATTAAGTAAATATTTCTTTGAGAAGTATATTTTTTTATATTTGATTTAATTTTAAAAGCATGGCACAAATCTTAAGATTTTTAATGGTAATTCTTGTGACCGTTATATTAGTTGTAATAGTTACAGATTTTGAATCTGTTACCAATGGATTTGCCTCATTTGTGGATGGAGTTTCTGCACTATTAGGTAGAGGCAGGTAAGAATTATTTGATATTATTAGCTAAAGCATGCATCTTCGCGCCTCATTGCCGTGGTGGTGAAATTGGTAGACATGCCATCTTGAGGGGGTGGTGCTCGCAAGGGCGTAGGAGTTCGAGTCTCCTTCACGGCACAGGAGCTGTTTGATTATTTTCAAGCAGCTTTTTTATTTTCGACCCTTAAAAACATACAATTTAAAATAGGTCTCTTTTTAATAACTGATAGATAACTTCAAAAAAAAAGCTGCCCAAATTTGGACAGCTTCTTAATCTCTTAAAGAAATATGGCTAATTAGTCAATAATTTGAGTACGCTCAGTGTTTGGCGACTTTACCTTAACCAATTGAGTATTAACTTTGATTCTAATATTACGTAGATCGGAAGTAACTTTATTTCTTCTGTCTTTTCTTTTTAAACGAGTGGTTGCCATAAGATTAATTTTGTGCGAAAATAGTAGTTTTTTCTTTCCTTGCAACTAATATCCTAAAATATTTAACATACTTTCAGGTTTTTGCTCTTCAGCAAAAACTTCATAACTCAAAGAACCATCTTCCTTCTTGTCTATTAATATATGCTTAGGTGCAGGAATTAAACAATGTTGAATACCACCATAACCGCCCAAACTTTCTTGATAAGCACCAGTATGGAAAAAACCCATATGAAGGACCTCTCCAGGTTTAATTTTTGGCATAAACACTTGATTCGTATTGGTATCCGAATTATAAAAATCTTGTGAGTCGCAAGTTAATCCACCTAAATTAATCCTTTGAAATTCTTTATCCCATTGATTTACGGCCAATAAAATAAACTTCTGTCCAATTCCCCAAGTATCTGGTAATGTGGTAATAAAAGAACTGTTTATCATGTACCATAATTCTTTATCATTTTGTTCTTTTTGCCCAATGATTGAATACAAACTTCCACCGCTTTCTCCAACTGTAAACGAGCCAAATTCAGTAAGTAAATTTGGTTCAGCCACTCCTCTATTTTCACAAATGGCCTTTATATAATAAACTATTTGATCTATCATGTAAGCATAATCAAACTCAACTCCCAAAGAAGTATAAATTGGCATTCCCCCGCCAATGTCTAAAGATTCAAGTTCTGGACATACTTCCTTAACGTCACAATAAACGTTTACTAATCTGGTTAACTCACTCCAAAAATAGGTTGTATCTCTAATGCCAGAATTTACAAAGAAATGAAGTAGTTTGAGTTTGAAATTTGGATGACTTTTAATTTTGTTTAGGTATAAATCAACAATCTTCTTGCTGCTCATTCCTAATCTTGAGGTGTAAACTAAAAAGTTTGGCTCTTCCTCGGTTGCAATTCTAATCCCTAGGTTTGTTGGTTGAGTTGTTTTAGACTCAATTAAATCAATTTCTTCAGGATTATCTAAAACACAAACTAAATTATTAAACCCATCGCTAACCATGTTAGCAATGTTTTGTGCATAAGCTTCAGTCTTAAAACCATTGCATACAATAAATTGGCTTTTATGAAATAGTCCTTTTTCTTCTAATCTTCTAACAATAGATAAATCAAAGGCCGAGCTAGTTTCTATATCAACCTTATTTTTAAGAACCTCCTTTAACACAAAGCTAAAATGAGAACTTTTAGTACAATAACAATAATTATAGGATCCTTTATATTGATGTTTCTCAAAGGCAGTTTCAAAATAATCCCTAGCCTTCTTTATTTGCGAACCAATTTTTGGCAAGTATGTAAACTTTAATGGGGTTCCATATTTCTCAATTAACTCCATCAAATCAATTTCGTGAAAATAAAGATGATTATTCTTCTCTTCAAATCCATGACGTGGAAAGAAAAATGTTTGATGAATTAAATCGGTGTACCTGTTTTTTAAGTTTGGATTATTCAATGTTAGAAAATTTTCACAAGATTAAGCAATCTTAAACTTTCTAACATCAACAAATGATGAAGTAAAAATAAATGTGGTTGTAAATTTCAAAAGCTATATTTGCTGTCCACCGTCCTATGGAGGTTTTGTGAAAAATGTTGAAATAATTACCATTGAGTCTGATTTTGGAGCAGGAAAAAAAGGAGCAAAACTAGGTCCGCAAGCTTTTCTCAACTGCTTCAATTCCAATTTAAAAAATAAGCTTCCAATCACAAGAATTGAAAGCAATCACTTAGAGGAAGAAGAGCCATATCCTGGAAATTTTGCTAAGAACATTGAATCTATTTTTGAGGTTCAAAAATTAGCTTTATCGGCCATTGAGAATGCAATTGAGGCAAACTCATTACCTTGGATTATCAGCGGAGACCACAGCAATGGCTTAGCTGGAATTAGTGCTTATAGAAATTTATATCCTAATAATACCTTAGGCGTAATATGGATTGATGCACATGCTGATTTGCACACTCCTTTTACTTCTCCTAGCGGAAACATGCATGGAATGCCGCTAGCTGCTGCACTTGGTTTAAGAAAAACCGCTACAGGTAAAAATAACCTCGACAAAGAATCCATGCTACTTTGGGACAACCTCATCAATTTAGGTTCAAACCAAATTAACCCAAAAATTGCCCCAAATAATTTAGTTTTTCTTGAATTAAGAGATTTAGAAGCGGAAGAAATTGAGTTGCTTAATTCTCTCGAAATAAAAAATTATACGCCAGAGCAACGCAAAGCCATTGGTTTGAACCAATTATTGGAGGAAATAAATGCTCAATTATCAAATTGCGACCATATTTTAGTCTCATTTGACGTTGATAGCCTTGACCCAACCATTTCATTTGGCACCGGTACTCCTGTGCCTGGAGGCTTGTTGTGGGAAGAAGCTGTTGATTTGCTGAGTGCTTTGCTGCAATCTCCAAAACTAATTGCATTTGAAACCACTGAGATAAATCCACTTTTAGACAGAGCAAATCCTATGGAGGAAGTTTCTGCAAAACTGATAGAAGAAGTTTTTGAAAAGTCTGGTTTTTTAAACTAGATTTTTCAAAAATTCCATAGTATCTATTCCATCGGCATAATCCCATAATTCGGGTTGCTGACTTTTACCAAAATCTACTAAATAGTCTGCTGTACCAACCCCGCATTGAATTATTTCTTTATTTGTTTCTAAGTATGCTTTAACTTCCTCTTCGGTATCATAAAAGGAAAACAATAAAACGCTCAAAGGAGAAGCCAATCCATCATCTTGCTTCAAGATTAAAAAGCCATTATCTAAATGTGGCGTTAGGTTCATTAAGAAAATTGCTTTGTGGTAGGTATAGTTATTGGCGTATTTGTTATGGTTTATTATATCCTTATATTTTTCAAAAGCCAGAAACAGTGGCTCTAGGTTATAACCACGTGGCAGTAGTAGTTTAGATACATTGCGACAGCCTAATCCGAAGTAAAAAAACACATCATCCGCAAGAGAATCTAGTTCTAATTCTGTTTCTTCACCAGTAATAATGGCCAAACTATTTCTTGTTCTTCTTAATAGATTTGGTTTATCCTTAAAATAATATTCAAAATACCTATTGGTATTATTGCTGCCTGTAGCAATAACAGCATCAAAATTCTTAAGTTGCCTTTCCTCGGCAAATGCAATTAAATCCTTAAACTCAGGTTCAATTGCAATTAATTGCTCAATGGTCCACTTCATTAACTCGCTGTCATCTGAAGATAATTTTATCAGCGCTTTGTTGCCAGAAATTAGCACACATAACAAATCATGAAATCCAACTAAAGGGATGTTCCCTGCCATTATAATGGCTACAATTTCAGGTTCGGTTTGAACCGATAATTGATATGGGGTTAACCACTTTGTCAAATTTTCATTTTTCAATAAATTTCCCCAAGCCTTAATGGCCTGCAATTGCATTTGGATAGTAAACCATTGGTTGTGTATAAACGCTTGATTTAAAACAGGCAAATCATCCTGTACTTGCGTAAAAGTGTCTCCAAGTTTTGAAAATGCCAATATTCTTTGTGAATAATTCATACTATTTAGACTAGTTCTATTTTTTTGATTCTGTCAACAAAGCTAAACTTGCAGTTGTTATTAAACTAAAATAATTTACTGAAAAATGGCTATAATGATTACAGACGAATGCATCAACTGTGGTGCATGCGAACCGGAATGTCCAAACAATGCAATTTACGAAGCTGGAGCTGAATGGGCATGGGCAGATGGAAATAGTTTAACAGGTTCTTTAACCATTGAGGATGAAACTGTTGAAGTAACACATAGGTTCAAACCAAAATCTGATGACACCTATTACATTGTTACAGGAAAATGTACTGAATGTGTTGGATTTCACGAAGAACCTCAGTGCGCTGCGGTTTGCCCAGTTGATTGCTGTGTGCCAGATCCAGACAATGTAGAAACGCAAGAGATTCTGTTAGGAAAGAAAAACAGAATGCATTTGTAAAATAAAAAAAGCCCTCAAAAGGGCTTTTTTTATCTAGAATAATTTGGTTTGAGATTCAATAAAGGGCAGTAAGACCTGCGGCACATTGCTGACTTTACTGCTAATAAGTTTGCTAATTTTATAAGCTTGCATTTTCTCTTCTTCTATCAGATTTATCTCATTAAGTATTTCTGTAGCATTAATTGTTTGGTTCAACCATAATTGCTCCGCCTCATTGGATAATATAAAAGGCATTTGCTTTTTAGTATTATGAATTTCAGACATTAAGCCATTGGCTTCTGTGGTAATGATACTAAAAGTTCGAACCATCTGTTGATTTTCGGGATTTATCCAATTTTCTGAAATCCCTGCTACCGAGAAAATGCTACTATTTTGCAAATGAATAAAGTAGGGCTGCTTTTCCTTGGAATTGATTTGCTTCCATTCAAAGAAACCAGTTAATGGAATTAAACACCTTTGCGAAACAACTGCTTGTTTAAAGGATGGCTTCTCTAAAAGAGTTTCTATTTTGGCATTTAAGGTATTTAGTCTAATGCTTTCGGCTTCCTCCCTAAACTTTATCCAACTTGGAATAAGTCCCCAATTTGCAAATGAAAATGCATTTGGCTGTTCCTGAGAAATGATGGGAAGTAACGGAAAATTAAATCCACTCAAATGATATCCAACAAGGTTTGTGGGTGAAAAAAACGAAGGAAATTCTCCTAAAAAAGGCTTTTGGTAATGGTTAGATAATTGCTCAAGGGTGGCAGCAACAGAGGCGTGGTAGCACATAATAAGATAATTTATAAAGAGTTATTAAAATAAAGAATTGTTTTTTAATTTCTTAACTCAAAATTTGAACATAGAATTGGCTTCAACAAAAATTTGTTTTAAATCTAGAAATACATATTCTTGGATAACTGTAAATTTATTTTTTTACAAGTAATAATTCTGAATCGTCTTAATAACTAATGTCCTAGTTTCTATTGCATCTCCTTTGGTATAAGACTCTAATTCAAGCATATATTCTTTAATTCTAATCAATAATTTTACTTTACCTGATTTAAGGGCAGGGATTTTTAAATACACTTCGGCTGTTTTACCCTCAGTTTCTTTGTAAACAAAAGTATTATCCTCTGCCAATTTACTAACTTGAACCAGAATAAAAACAAAAACCAGCATAAAGACAACGCCAATTAAGAATGACACCAAAACCAACAACCAAATGGAAGTAATTTGATGGTAAAAAGTAATTCCTGACCAAGCAAACCCGAGTAGGAAGTTGATTAAATTTCTAAAGGTAAACAGTTGAAAAGGCATGTCGCCTTCAAGGTTGCTGTCAAAATCTGCCTCAGTTCCATCTGTGGCATCTCCTCCAAAGAATGTCATGATGGTTTGAACCAAAAATATCAATGTTACAACAATTGCAATATACCAAAGCGCGCGCAAGTTTGGCTCAAGTTGGTTTAAATATGCTAACATAGGCTATGGTTAGTAAAATATTAAAAAAGGGTTAGGTTTACAAAGTCAAAAATAGCAATAAAATCAAAACTTAATATATTTAATATAAACGCTTACTTAAACGGATTAAACACAAATACTAAATCAGCAATACCAGAATCTTTGCCCAATTGCAAGGTGTCTAGGGTTAAATGATAATACTTTGCACTTTCAAGCAATAGCAAAAATGCCTTTTCCTGTTCTATATCTTCGCAGTTTTTTTTGGTCGAACCAAGATTAGATACTGCAAAAGTATGATTGTGTAAGCACTCAAATGTTCCATTAAAAGCGTTACATTTTCCAAATCCTTTGAAGGTTTTCAGCGAATCGTCAAACAATATAAATGGTTCTTTAGAACTTAAAGGTCCATTCACATTTAAGCCCATCATTTCGGATAAATCCCAATGTTTATTTCCTAAACTTGTTTCTAACTTAGCAAATTTAAATTGCAAGGAATCCTCCCCTACGTATTGATTAGCATTTTCATCTAATTGCAATAATCCGCCAGCAATAATTTTATAATGGCTAACTTTTTCTCCTAAAGTAGGGTCACCAATTTTAAAGATTTTGTCTTGCTCAACCCACTGGATAAAACCTTTGAATTCTACAATTTCCTTGCTTTTCCCTTTGTAACTATATTTTAAAATATAGCTTAAATCCTCATTAATTTGCAGCATGGTAATAAGTTCATCACAATCGCTACAAGGCAATGATGCCAAATACCTACCCTCCCATTTTCCTTCTTGTTGATACATTTCTTTCATGTTGGGAGCAACTGGACCAGTAGAATTTGGGTTAGCACTATCATTACAAGCTACACTTAAAAACATTGCAATGAAGCTTAAGTACAAATTGAATGACTTTAGCATTATTTATTATTTTGGCTGAAATATACAAAAACCACTTAATTTTCATATTACCTTCGCCCTATGCATATTGTAGTTAATACAAGGCTTTTAATCAAAGATAAGTTAGATGGAATTGGCTGGTTTACCTTCCAAACCATGAAGCGTTTGGTTCAAACCAACCCAAAATGCACATTCACTTTTTTATTTGACAGGCCTTATGCGCCAGAATTTATTTTTGGCAGCAATGTAACTGCTGCAGTGCTGTCTCCACCAGCCCGACATCCATTGTTGTATATCTTGTATTTTGAGTTTGCCGTAAAACGATTTCTTAAAAAAACTAAACCAGATTTATTTGTGAGTACAGATGGTTTTTTGGTATTAGATAAAACCATAAAACAACTGTCAGTGATGCATGATATCAACTTTTTGCATCATCCAATGGATTTAAAATATGCCTACAGAAAATATTATAACTTTTTCTTTCCAAAGTTTTCAAAGGTAGCTACACGCATTGCTACTGTAAGCATGTATAGCAAGAGCGACATTATAAAAAACTATCAAATTGACGCTTCAAAAATTGATGTAGTTTATAATGGTATCAATGATGGCTACAGCGTTTTAGATGTAAATCAAATTGCAAGTTTCCAAAAAAAATACACCAACGGAAATCCTTATTTTGTATTTGTGGGATCTCAAAGTCCTCGCAAAAATTTAGCAAGATTAATCAAAGCATTTTCTCAATTTAGAAAAAATCAAGCAACATCATTTCACCTTGTATTAGCTGGTAGTTCGTTTTGGGGTGATGCTAGTTTAAAATCAGTTTGGGAGCAATCAGAATATAAAGAAGATATTCATTTTACAGGCAGATTAAATCAAGATGAATTAACCAAGGTGGTTGGTGCTAGTTTTGCCATGTGTTTTATTCCTTACTACGAAGGCTTTGGAATTCCAATGATTGAAGCCATGGCTGCTGGTATTCCAGTGATTGCAGCTAGTACTTCATGTCTGCCAGAAATTGCAGGTGAGGCGGCACTTTATGTCAATCCATTTGAAGAAAACGAAATAGCAGAAGCCATGTTAAAGCTAGTTGCAAACCCAAATCTCAAAGCCTCCTTAATTGAAAAAGGTTTGGTTCAAGCCGAAAAATACAGTTGGAACAAAACAGCAGCTTTGCTATGGGAAAGCATGCAAAAAGCAATGGCTAGCTCATAAACTTAAACCCAAGGTTAGATAAAAACTTCGTCCGTCTGATGGTATTATACCTGGTCCTGGATAGGCATCTGCCCTTCTGGTAAAATAAGCTTGATTTGCTAAATTGTTGCAGCTAATCTCAACACTGTAACGACTAATTTTATAACTCATAGAAAGATCTGCCACCGAGTATGCAGGTATTAATCCGTTAACTCCGCCACTCACTTTTTCTGCATTGGTAGCATCTGTAAAGTGGGCTGCAACCTTATTGGTTTGAAGTGTGCTTGCAAAACCTTTGTATTTATAACTCAATCCAAATCTGCCCATAAAAGGTGCGGCCATCTCAACTTGATTACCTTCTATAGATTTATCCTTTGCATTGATATAAATAGCATTTACATAGGCCAAATTAAAGAATAAGTTTAACTTGGATTTAGCCTTTTCGCCTTTCCATAAGCGAAGAATATCTACTTCTGTAAAGCATTCAATGCCCGTATTTCTTGAATCTGCAATATTTGTTCTGAACCTATAATCTTGATAAAGTGGAGGCACATCTGCACGCAATATCTGACCAATTCTATCTTGATAAGAAAGTAAAAACACACTGATATCGAAATTGATGAAGTTGTTATAGTTGCCTCTAATGCCCCAATCACTGCTAAAGCCATGTTCATCTTTCATACTGGCATCTACTTTAATGTTTGGATTTACAATGCGTAAATCGTTAAAGTTAACCGCGCGATAGTTTTGCGTAAAATTTGCATAAGACTCTAGCCAAGTATTAATTTTATAACTTATACCAATTCCTGCAAATACAAAGGATCTAACCGAATTTTGTTTGTCATAAACACTTGTATCCGCAATGATATTTCCAGCAAAATCTTTACTAATAGTTCTAAAAAAACCAGTGGAAGCAGTATTGATATATTCTGCTCTTACGCCGGGTGTTATGCTCCAACGGGCATTTAATCTAAAGATATTTTCTGCAAACCATGATGCATTAATATTCGTAAAAAGGTAATCAGAGTTTTCTGGCTTGGCGGGATTAAGCAAGTTGAAATCTGGCCCATCGCCATTATTGCCATCGCCTTGTATAGAGCGGGTTGAGCCAACATAGAGTCGGGTTCCAGTTAAAACAGATTGAGGTTTGCCAAAGATTATATAATGCGCTAAAAGTCTTGTTTCGTTGCCAATGTTTAAAAATCTGCCATCAATGAGTGTTCTATTGGCACCTAAATCTGCAACATTAGGGCTGCTTAGGTTTCCAAGAGAAAGCCTTTGGGAAGAAAGCGCAAAGGTTTTAGAACTTAATTTTAGGTTTGAATTGAACTTATAAATTATTTCTAAGGAAGCTAGATTCCAATCTACTTTAAACCAATTTCTTTTACGAAGCGATTGTTGAGGGTTGTTAAGAAATTGCGCATCTGTAAGTCCGCCCGGTTGTTGCGCCAAGTAGTTCATGTGGGTATAATCAGTTTGAAGGCTAAGTTTTTCATTAAACTGATAAGTCAAAGCTGTATAAAATGTATTAACTGTAAACGAGGCATTTGGACGCCAGCCATTGCTTTGCTTGTGATTATAGAAAGCATAATAATTTAGCTTTTTATTGAGTAAAGTTCCTCCAATACTATTGAAAGACCCTAAAAAACCAAAGGAACCTAAGGTTTGGCGCGAAACCAAAGAAATAGGCTTTAGTGGATTTCCTTTTTTCATTACAAAGTTGAGCATGCCACCAAACTGGGTTCCAAATTGCAATGCCGATGCACCCCGAACCACTTCAATTGCATCGAGCGCTTCAACTGGAGGAGTATAATAACTTTCAGGATATCCAAGGGCATCGGCGCTAATGTCGTAGCCGTTTTGGCGGGTGTTAAAATTAGAAGTTCGGTTTGGACTTAAACCTCGACCACCTACTCCTAGCTGCAATCCGGCTTGGTCGCTTTCCCAAATGTTGATACCGGGTACTTTTCCAAAAATTTGGCGAGCATTGTTAGTTGCTAAATTTGCTTGTAAGTCTTTAAGAACAATTAACTCCGATTTTTTGGCTTCAAAAATTCCAAAACCATTAATGCTGTTTAGTCTGCCAATTCCATTGGTTTCACGCTTATTATCTATTACTGTGAATTCCTCTAAATAGTTCATTTTATTGCGTTGCAGACTGTCTTTGTTTATGGCCAAAGAATCTGTTTGGGCAAACAAATTTGTGCCTAATATTAGCAATAGCAATAAAATATAAATCTTAATTTTCAAGCGGTTTGATCCAAGTTTTAGTTGCCCAAGAATCTCTAAAGTTCAAAAGATTTTCTTGAGGATTAATGAGTAATTGACTAGGTCGAGCATTTAGGGTAACATATACTTCTGCCCGAACTTTTGAAACAGTGAGACCTTTAGTTTCATAATATTTTTTTAGGAATTGCGCATATTGTAAAATCATATCTGGCTGCATGGCCATTTGTTTCTCTTGATGTGCATTAAGAAAATCTGTATTATCAACAACTCCTTCTTTGTTAGTGTTTGCATCTGTCACATAAAAAGTTGCAGTGCCTGCCTTTTCAAAAAGCATAACCCGCCAACCAAAACGGTAGCCTTCTTCTGTCCAAAAGTGATTACCGGGGTAAAGTAAATACCGCATTGGAAAAAGTAGGTGAAATCCAACCCAAACCAAAAGCGCTAATTTATTTAAAGAAATGTTGGTTTTAAGTTTTGGGGCTTCAACGCTTGGTTCAAACCGAAAAAAAGAAATGAACTTTGAAAAGAAAAAGATGAATTTTTGGTGGAAGTTATTGCTAAAAAAGACAAGCGTACTAAAAGTCATTACAATTGGAAAAACACCAATTTGAAAAAGGTAACCAGTTAGACTATGAAACACAACAATGCATAACCAAGCCCAAATTCTAGTGCTTGAAAATAGCAGTAAAAAGCCAACAAAAACATCAAACAGCATACCAACCCAACTAAACAAATAAGCAGTGATTTCTTGTTTAAATAAAGTACCTAAAACAGGCATGTCGCTATGGGCTGGTAGCCATATTTTAAGAGGCATTGCGAGAATGAGCCAATCATAATTTATTTTGGCAATTCCTGCAAAAAAATACACCACTATCAATTGAAATTTAAGGATGTTTATTGTAAAAGCTGGTACTTTTTTTTGTGTTGTTTTGGGATTTTTAAAGGCATCAAAAGCATACGCTTTGTTGGCAGGAAGAAACATCATTAAGAAGGCTATGATGCTGACAAAATAATAATGATTAAGGTAATAAGTTAGGTCTATGAGTTCGCACCAAGTAAAGCAAATGAAGAATGTTATAGTTGCAATTCGGTAATAAGCACCAAGAAAAATTCCGATAGAAGAGAGCAACATGAGGAAATGCAGGGCATACATAAAAGCTTCGGGCATTAGCGGCACCCACTCAAATCCAAAATATTTAAATTGAATTTTGGTTTCAACAAAATGAAGGTCGACCCATCCTAATAATAAAAATCTAAGCGAACTAATGAAGGTAGTTAAGCCAAAAATTATTCTGAAAGCAACAAGAGGTAAAATTTCAACCTCTTTGAATAAAAAACGATTTAATTTGCTATCATCAATCTCCATCTCCGCTGCTGTAGGTAATGGCAATGCCGATTAAGCTTGAAAGATCACTTTTAAAGAAGCGGGTATGTTTTTGCATTTCGGTGTGAACCAAATTTACCTTTTCAAAATCTTCGGTGATGGCTTTGCTCAAAGGTTTGTCTGGCAAAGCAGCAAAGGCTTGATCAATTGCCGCCATTTGTTTTTGGGTTGCAACAATTAATTCCTGTCCTCCACTTACACTTTCGAGGTATTCTTTAAAGCCAATACCATCAACACCATTGAGCCCTCTACCCTCCCAAATGTTTTTAATTTGCTGCCAATGTGCTTTTGCCAATTGAAGAGAAATGCCACTGTAATATGCTTCTACATTTTGAGGCAAAGGACTGGTTTGGCCAGGTCTTAGTCCAAGAGGAATACCAAACTTGAAGTTTTTTAAACCTTCATAGCTTTTAAGAAAATCATTGTAGTATAAAGAGATAGAACTGCCTATATCTGTTCCAGCATTCGAAACAAACTCTTTACTATAATTGGTTTCCCAAGCTTGTTGAACTTGATTAATTTGTTGGCTTAACTTATTTGTAGAAGCTAATAAATAGGAGGCCCGAAAAGAATCTTTATTAAAAGTAGCTATTACTTCTTCAGGGGTTTGGTTCAAACCGAACAATAAAAACTCTATTGCAAATAAACCTCTTGCATCACGGTCGAAATTATTAAAGCTTGCATCCTTTGCTAAAACATAGTTCTCTATTTTGGTGGCATTAACAGGAAAAGAAGCAGCTTCTTCATTTAAAGATTTGTTGATACCCATTTCTCCTGCTGGGCCAAAATTGTACATATTTACCGATTGCCAAGAAATAGCAAGTAATTTCCATTTTTCTTGAGCAGTTGCTAAACTTGCTACATTTGGCGAGTTTGCAAAAATAGTAATAGCCTCTTGGAGCTCCAACACAGATGATTTTACATTATCTAAAGCAGGCATTATCATGTGTTCGGCTGCTTGCTTTAGCAATTCGGCTCGATTAAAGCTTGTATCCTTTTTGTTGTTGTCCTTTTTTTGACATGAAAACAATAAAATTACAGCAACTAATAAGAATGATTTCTGCATATACTTATCTATTTTGTTCGGTAACCCAATTCTTTTTGAAGTCTTCTACTTCGGCATTAGTAAATTTAAGTTCGGTTTGAACCAAATCAATGATTTGGTTAATATTATTTACTTGATTCACTCTATCATTAATAAATAACAAAGGATTACCTAAGGCGTCTGGTTTTGATTGAAGTAGGGTTAATAATTGAATGGATTTTTCAAAACTCATCGTTTTTCTAGACATATCTACCCAACCTGTAGCAAATCCAGCACATTCGGCCATTGCATGCAAGGTAGCTGCTTTTTGTGCTTCGGTCATTTCTGTTTGAGACATATTAGCAATAGAGGAATGGCAGTAATTGATAACTGTTGCAAATGTTGCCTTTTCGAGGATTTCTCTAATTGCATTTCTAGCTTCATCTCTTTCTTTGTTATATTCTGAGCCTGCTTTTAAGGCAGCTTGTAATTTTAAGAAGTTATATTTTATTTGAGAATAATATCCATTGCCATCATTTTTATCTCGGCGCGCAACGTAATTAGCCATGTATTTATCAGCATAAGCGCCATGTTTTGCCGCGCCACTGTTTTTAAATTGGGGAGTTAAACCAATTAAGAAAAGCGCTTGATCAACAGATTTTAAGGTTGGTTCGTTAATAATTAGCAGTTGAATAGCCATTTTTGAAAAATAGGAACCAAACAAGTTTTTTTCAGCCATTTGTTCTGGTTCATGACCTTTATCTGTAAATAAGTAACCACCATAAGTTCCGCCTAAACCGTTACTAGAATCAGGATTAAAGGTGTTTCCAGAAGCATTTGATGCCTTTTTTAACCACCCATATTCAGCATCCAACAAAAAATCAACATTATACAAAAGCATATCCGTATAAAGTGTAACACCGTTATAGTTTACTAAGAACTTATTTAATTTATCAGCATCCAATTTAACCCCATTGGTTCTACCCTTTTTCAATTCAATAACTAGTTCATCAAATGATTGGGTATAAGGAAGTAGTTCTGCTATGTTTGATTTGTAATTGGCGGTATCATAATTTTCTTCTACGACCAATGGCTTTGTAGTATAACCATCTTTTTTGCAGGAGGTAATTAAAAAGATGGTTGACAAGGAAATAATCGCGTAGAGGAAGGACTTTTTCATACTTTTTTATTTAGAATAATTTTAAATAGATGACATTACAAATCTAACAAGCGTTAAATAAGATGCAATATTATTAATAGATTGAATCTAAATAAGAAATATAATTCGCTATAAATTAATGATTTAAAAATTGATATGCTGATAAAATCTGACAAAAATCATGAACTTGAAATTACTTTCTTAGGTATTTGATTGTTTTATTTTCTTTGCAGTTGATGAGTAAAGAGATAATCGTTAGTGGCATTCGACCTACAGGAAATTTGCATTTAGGCAATTATTTAGGAGCAGTACAAAACTTCGTAAAAATGCAATACGAGCACAATTGCTATTTTTTTATTGCCGATTATCATAGTTTAACAACACATCCAAATCCACAAGATTTGCATCAAAATGTGAGGCAGGTGTTGGTGGAATATTTGGCTTGTGGACTTAACCCAGATGCATGTACATTATATGTGCAAAGTGATTTACCTCAGATACCAGAGTTGTATATGTTGTTAAATATGCATGCTTATATGGGTGAATTGGAAAGGGTGGCATCCTTTAAGGAGAAAGCAAGAACGCAGCCCAATAATATTAATGCAGGCTTATTAACTTATCCCGTATTAATGGCAGCGGATATCATTATTCATAAGGCTACCAAGGTGCCAGTTGGGAAAGACCAAGAGCAGCATTTAGAAATGGCCAGAACCTTTGGTAATCGATTTAACAGGATGTATGGCAAAGACATTTTTCCTGAGCCCTATGCTTTTAATTTTGGAAAGGAATTGGTGAAGATTCCGGGTTTACAAGGAGGAGGAAAAATGAGCAAGAGTGATGGGGATAACAATGTCATCAACTTAATTGACTCGCCAGAACTCATCAGAAAGAAGATGAGCAGGGCGGTAACAGACACTGGGCCTTCGGAGCCAAATACGGCGCCTTCGGCGCCCGTTCAAAACCTCTTCGATCTCATGAAAATTGTTTCTACTGAAGATAAACTAACCTTTTACCAACAAGCTTATGCCAACTGTAACATTAGGTATGGCGACTTTAAAAAGGATTTGGCAGAAGATATGGTAACTTTTCTAACACCAGTTCGTGAGAAAATTGCAGACATTCAATCGAATAATGAGCTATTGAAAAAAGTAGCCAAAATAGGCAAAGAAAAGGCCGCTGAAAGTGCTGATAAAACCCTTGCCGAATGCAGAGAAGCAATTGGTTTTAGAGGGTTTTAGGAATATTTTTGTTTTTATCTAAGTAATCTAAATCTCATTATTTATTGTTAAATTCGTTTTACACATTCAATAGCATATGATAATTGAGAGAACAAAAAATGAGGTAATTTTTAAACTACCTAGTAATACAGATATAGCAGTTTTGCAAGATTTGGCTGATTTGTTCGAGTTTAAGGAAATCACACGTAAATCAAAAGTTTCCCAATCTCAGGTTGACCTTTTTGTTAAATCTATCAAAAAAGGAAGATGGAAGAAAACTAAAAAAGAAATTGGCTTATGAGAATCGTAATTGATTCAAATATTGTTTTTAGTGCCATCTTTAATAGTAATAGTAAAATATCACAAATAATTCTTAAACCTAAAACAAAATTTAACTTTTACTCTACAAGTCAGTTGCTAATAGAGATAAACAAACACAAAGCTAAAATTCAAAAAATTACAAAATATTCTGATCATGAGCTAGACAGAATAATTGCAATCATTACAAACAAAATTAGATTTATTAATGTACAACTTATTCCAAAAGAAATTTACCTCAAAGCAGTAGAATTGTTAAAGGATATAGACATTGATGATACTGAATTTATTGCCTTAACTGAACATTCGAAGGCTAAGCTTTGGACGGGAGATAAGGAGTTAATTAAAGGACTAAAAGAAAAAAATTGGGATAAATTTGTAACTACTGGGGAGCTTTATGATTTGGTAAAAGTAAAATAGAAATAAACCCATTAAAATTTTAAAATTCATTAAATAGAAATCTTAAAAAATCACTCTAATTGCAGAATTCATAGGCCAATCTTAATAAAGAGCATTTTGAATTTGAAAACACTAATACCAATTGCCAATAAATGAAGTTTTCACAATTATCCAAATATAAGTTTATTAATCTTAGTTACTTTACCTAAACCCAATGTCTTAATTACAATATACTATCAATCAATAATTTGCAAGCAATTGAATGGTAATTAGTATCATGCAGACCTTGTGCAAAACTTATGTTTTAAACACCGTACAAGCAGCGTTTATAAGAGGAAATTGAAATTAACATATGTGGCTGTTGAAATTGTCTTTTGATAACAAATATTGAAAGACCAATCTTTGTATAGTAAAGAAAAAGGCAACCCTTCCAAAAGGTTGCCTTCGCAGGAGTCCGCGGTAAATCCCTGCCATGTCCAAAATGTTTCTTTACGATTTATTTTTAAAAAGCCTCAGACTTACCTCTGAGGCTTTTTTCTTGCACGAAAATAGTAGGAATCGTTTTTTAAAAAAAATACTTCTCATCAATTATTCATGGTTTAAACTGTTCAATTTCTCAAAACCTCTAGTTCTATTCGAGTTAAGATTTTTCCACAAATTAATAACTAACAGCAAGATACATATTGTCACTTCCTCGGCAACAACTTAGGCAACAAAGCCTCTTTGCCTTCCTTCTTCATTTTAACAGCCTCTTGAACCACTTCCTTGTCTATGGCTTTGTCTACTTCCTGCTTAAACAAGTCTACTAAATCTACATCTGCCACAATTAGAATGATACCAATGACACACAAAAAACCAATACTGGCTAGTGTCATCAATAATTTTGCTGCTTCTTTTTGCTTATCCATATCAATTATGTTTTTTGCTTTTTCTTTTGTGCAGAGGGAAACAATACATTGTTTAAAATAAGTCTGTAACCAGGTGAATTAGGATGCAAGTTTAAATCAGTTGGCGGCTCTCCTACCTGATGCTGGTAATCTTCTGGGTCGTGACCGCTGTAAAACGTCCATGTACCTTTGCCAGCAGTTCCATGAATATAACGGGCTTCGTTTAGCGACTTATTCTCTCCTAAAACTAATACTTCCGATTTAATATATGGTTTTCTAAAAGCTGTGGTTTGACCCCAAAAGCCTTTTACAGTGCTCGTATGATTTTGATTTAACATTGTTGGCACCATATCCCATTTGGCACTAAACTCAAACAAAGTAAATACATCATTTTCCTCTGTCACTGGCCTTGTTCCTTGCATGGCATCAATATAACTGTGCTCATAAACCATTGGATCAAGATAAAGCTTATAATCTTTAAAGGCAAAGCTTCTGCTAAAATCTAACTTCTTGTCTGCCGACCAATCTGCTGGGTCGCCATCAAAAACTTGGTCACAAATATCTATCCCATCTGCTGCCATGGCAATATCCCAAGTATCTGTTGCACTGCACATCGCAAACATAAATCCACCACCCAAAACATAATCTCTAATTTTTTTGGCAACCGCTAATTTCAACTCACTAACTTTAGCAAAACCATGTTTGGCTGCCATAGATTCTGCTTCACGCACTTCTGCCTGATACCATGCTGCATTGGAATAAGCAGAATAAAATTTACCAAACTGTCCTGTAAAATCCTCATGATGCACATGTAACCAATCATATAAGGGAAGCTTGTTCTCTAATACTTCATCATCATAAATAACATCGTAAGGGATTTCTGCATAGGTTAATACCAAAGTAACTGCATCGTCCCAAGGTTGTTTGGTTTTTGGACTGTAAACAGCAATTTTAGGCGCCTTAAGAAGCTTAACCAATTCCATGTTAACATCAGGCTTAGCAATTTGAAGCAAGATTTCAGAAACCTGACCTTCACTTATAATTTCATAACTAATACTCCTCACCCTACATTCTTTTTCTATGGCATCGTTGAGCATTATCATAAAACTACCACCTTTGTAATTCAAAAGCCATTCAACTTCTTTGTCTTGCTTAAGCACCCAAAATGCCAATCCATACGCTTTTAGGTGATTCTTTTGAGCAGCATCCATAGGGATTAAAATCCTTGTGGCATGAGCCATTGAAGTACTTAATAACAAAAGAAGGAAAAGGAATTTTCGCATGATTCAAATATGCTATTTTGTTGTGATACTTTTAGAAATCAAATTATATATATCTAGTAACTTTGGTTCATTTGCCATTATTTTCCGATGAATTTCTAAACTATTTTCATCTCCCCTGCTGGCTGGTCCAGTTTGCGCCTCGGCAGGACTTAACACTTTTAACTTTTCGGCAGTTTCAAGAATTAACGGCAATAAATTATCGAAGGATAATTGGTTTCGACCCAGAAAATCTTGCATTAAAACAAATAAATGGTTGCTAAAATTATTCACGAAAACGGCCGATAAATGTAAATTCTGTCTTTGCGTTTGACTTACCATGATAGCCTTCTGTCCTAAAGTATCTGCCACTACTTCAAGTATTCTTTTGTTTTCTTCATCAGAGGCTTCAATTGCAATGGGAATGTCTTTGAAGTTAAGTATCCTATGTTCGCTAAATGTTTGTATGGGCCAAAAAACACCATAATTAGCATGCTTCCTTAGAATGGTTGCAGGCAAAATTCCAGAACAATGCACCACAATGGCTTGGGTGTTAATTTCCCTTGCTATGACTTCAATTGCGTTGTCAGAAATGGCTAAAAAAACCATGTCGGTTTGAACCGACGCCGCCTGCAGTGAATCTGCAATTGGAACTTTGAAGGCTTGGGCTAATTCTTCAGCTTTTTGGGTATTTCTGGCCCATAAGGCGGTTACTTCAAATTCTCCTTGGCAACAAGCACGAAGTAAATTCTGTGCTAACTTTCCGCTTCCAATAATTGCTACTTTTATCATGACTTGGTTCAAAACTAAATAATTAAATGACTTCTTAAAACCTAATTAAGGGTAGATACTCAAAAAATGTGTATATTTTCCTTCATTCGTAAGCAGGTTTTTAAATATTTTCGAAGTCGATAAAATAGCAGATATGATTAGTAACCATGAAATAGACTACCGTATTTTTGGTAGCGAAATGCAATGTGTAGAAATAGAATTAGACCCAAATGAAACAGTAATGGCAGAGCCGGGCTCGTTTATGATGATGAATGATGGGGTTCAAATGAATACCATTTTTGGAGACGGCTCGCAACAACAAAGTGGCATTTTTGGTAAACTTATGTCGGCAGGCAAACGACTGTTAACCGGAGAAAGCTTGTTCATGACGGCTTATACCAATTTAGGTTCAGGAAAAAAAACGGTAACCTTTGCCTCTCCTTATCCTGGAAAAATCATTCCAATAGATTTAAGTAAAATGGGCGGAAAAATGACCTGCCAAAAAGATTCTTTTTTATGCGCAGCTAAAGGCGTAAGCGTAGGAATTGAGTTTCAAAAGAAACTTGGTACAGGCTTGTTTGGTGGCGAAGGCTTTATTATGCAAAAACTAGAAGGCGATGGAATGGCCTTTGTACATGCTGGCGGACATGTAGAAGAACGTGAACTTATGCCAGGAGAAATATTAAAAGTAGATACCGGCTGCATTGTGGCTTTTACCAAAGAAATTGACTACGACATTCAGTTTGTTGGCGGCATTAAAAACACCTTGTTTGGTGGCGAAGGTGTGTTTTTTGCTACACTTAGAGGGCCAGGTAAAGTTTGGATTCAATCTTTACCCATTAGCAGGTTGGCTGGCAGAATATTGCAATATGGCAGCGTAGGCGGCAGACGGGAAGAGGGCGGAATATTAGGCGGCTTAGGCAATATCCTGGATGGCGATGGATATTAAGAAGATTGATGTTCACGCGCATATTCTTCCTGAGTTTATGCCCAATCTTAAAGATCGCTATGGTTATGGTGAAGAGTTTATTTACCTCGACCATTTTCAACCGGGACGCGCTAACATGATGAAAGCTGATGGTACTTTCTTTAGAACCATCGACGAGCTTTGCTGGAACCCAGAATCCATCATCGACCACATGGATAAACATGGGGTTCAACTGATGGTATTATCCATTGTTCCAGTATTGTTTTATTATTGGGCAAAGCCAGAACATACACATGAGTGGGCGCAGTATTACAACAACCATGTGGCTAAAATTCAAGAAACTTATCCTAAACGGTTTGTTGGATTGGGCACCCTTCCCATGCAAGACATTACAAGGGCTTGCGAAGAATTATCACGCTGTAAATATGAATTGAACCTACCCGGCGTAGAAATAGGAACGCACATAGAACACAGGAATTTGGACGACCCCTATTATTATCCTTTCTACGAAACAGCAGAGAAGCTGGGCATGTGCATTTTTGTGCATCCATGGGACATGATGGGTCAAGAAAAAATGCCTAAGTATTTCTTGCCATGGCTGGTAGGCATGCCAGCAGAAACTTCCTTGGCCATTTGCAGCATGATATTCGGCGGAATTTTTGATAAATATCCTAAGCTAAGGGTGCTATTTGCACATGGTGGAGGATGCTTTCCTCAAACCATTGGCAGAATTAGCCATGCTTATCACGCAAGGCCAGATTTATGCAATGTGCACAAGGTGGCCGACCCAAGAACTTATACCGATAAATTCTATATCGACTCTTTGGTGCACGACGACGAAACCTTTGAATTTCTATTGAAAATGTTTGGGCCAGAAAAAATTGCCATGGGTTCCGACTTCCCTTTCCCATTAGGAGATTTGGAACATGGGAGGTTTATTGAGTTAATGAAAGATTTGTCTGAAGAAACAAAACTTAAACTCCTAAGAACTTCTGCCTTAAACTGGCTGGGGATTGATTTGGGGGAATGAGGTGTTGAATTGGAAGTAACCTAATTTTTTCATCCTCTTCTGTTAGTAAGTTCATCTTTTTTAAAAAAAAATCTAACATACTTTTTTTTGTAATACTTAATCTACATTTAAATATTTCAATATGCTTGGGAACAATTAAACTCAACAAAAATTTGTAATTACCTGAATCTAGCGCTCTAATTCTTGCCCCAAATTTCCCTGCATATTCAGTTCTTTTCGCGGGATGAAACAGTGTAATATATTTCATTAATATGGTTGTACAATTCATTTTCTTTATAAATATAATCGGTTATTGTGTAATGACGATATTTATAAAAATTAAAAATATTACGATTCATTTTTATCAATGTGGGATTTTAATTCTTCCCAGTTTTCAAAATCTTGATAAGTTAGATTCTTTTTAATTTTACTTCTTGCGTTTAATATATATTGGTTACTAATGCCTAATATGTTGGCAATTTCTTTGGTTTTTACTCCATTTATACTGAGTTGCAATATCCTTTTTTCTGTTAAAGTTAATGTCTTAGGAGATATAAGTATTGCATTCAAATTTTGGTAATCTTCAGGAATAAGTTTGTTGTTACTTTCTTTTGAATCTAAGTTAATTCTTTTAAGACTATCTATTTCTTTAATGGTTTTTTGAAGTTCCTCACTTTTAATCTCTTCATTTAGCTTCTTTATTTTTGAACTTATTTCACTGCTTTTTAAAATAATAATTTTTGATAAGTCTACAATTCTTTTGTTTAAAGTGGCTTCTTTAATTTCAAAATCTTTTTCTTGTATGATTTTATCATTTTCAATTTGTGCCATTGTTAGTTTAGCTGATTTACTTTTATAAAACGAATAAATTAAAAGTATTCCAAAAGTAAAAACTAAAGCACCCAATACTATAATAACTAATAGTATTTTTTTTTCTTTTTCTTTTTCCTTTATTTTAATGTTTGCCATTGCCATACTTGAAGACAATTCTTCAAGTTTTAACTTACTAGTTATTCCAGATGTATTCATAGAATCTCTAATATCATTATATTTAATTGTTAATTCAAGTGAATGCATACTTTCAATTTGGGCGTTTTTAAAATCATTTTTTTGACTACATAATAATGATTTTATATACTTCACATTTGATTCATCTCTTAAGTTAGTGCCATCAAAATAATAGGATTTTTCTAGTTCATTTATCTCTTCTAAATTGATGATGATATCGTTTTTTGATATACAATAACTTAATACATCTTTTAATTGTGTAATTGAATAGGGGAAATCTTCTTTTATTAAATCAATATGATGCTTTAAATATGGAAATACCAAACTTGGATTATCGTTTAAAAGCTGGGTAGCATAACTTGCGAGGTAATCTGTTTTTTGGTAAATCGGAATATTTTCTAAGTTTAATAAACTCAATAATGTTCTTGATAAATCCCAGTTTTGTAACCTTTGTTCCATATAAATGGTGTTTAGTAAAATGGAGGTTTTAAAACCAATACGGGGGTTTTTGTAATCTATTAAATGGTAATTAGCAATGAATTTTTTGGCATCATCAAATCTTTTTTCGTTAATCATTATTCCATAAATATTTGAAACGAGTACAGTATCAACTATTTGATTTGTAGTTATATTCGTTTGCAGTGCTTTACTGAAATAATATTCTGAAAGTACTAATTGACCTTGATTATTAAATAATGATCCTAAATTATTTGCAAAAACTTTTGTTTGAACTGAGTTATTTGCTTCTATAGCTAAATTATATCCATTTAAATAGTAAGTTTTTGCTGAATCAATATTATTTAGATAATAATATGCACTGCCAATTAAATTATAAATATTGAACTGAATAATGGTGTCTTGTTCAGTAATTAATTTTTGAGCATTATTACCATGCAATGTTACATTGTCGTAATTCTTAGTCCATAAACTTTTATATCCTTTTATAAGTTCAATAACCGCAAATGCAGATTTTTTATTTTCTTTAGTAGCACGATTTTGAATGTAATCAATAATTTTATTAGCTCCAATGGTATCATTTGAAAGGAATAGCATGTCATGAATTTTCTCTGCAGTAATTTCAAATCCATTGTTTTCCTTGTCAATTATTAATATTAAAGAATCAATTGGAGTTTTATGGGTATATAAAATCTTACTCTGATTATTATTTGAGTTACAAGAAACTAAAATAACTAATAAATAGATACAGTGTTTTAAAATCAAAGAATTGATATTTTTCAATGAAGGCATAGATGAATTGAAGGGGAATTTTATGGATTAATAATTTAAAGGGTGAAAATTATTGCAATTTAATGTATTTATATAAAAATAATAGTAGGCTGTAAATAGCAATAGGCTTAAAATTTAACACTAATTTTAGTATTAAATTTTAAGCCTATTGAAATTAAAAAAAAATATATTTTATGTAATAGCTTTTTCTATTTTTAAACCCTTTTAAAATAAATATCAGCCAGAGGAATTTCAATACCTTCACTCGTAAGATGCGGGCGAGTGCGGATTGTATCCATTACTTTAATCTCTTAATTAGTTCATCAATTTGCTTTTGTTGCTCTTTTAGTTTGATGTCTTGCTCTTGTAAAGCTTTAATCAAGATAGGGGTTAATTGTCCATAATCTACTGTTTGTGGAATTATTTTACCATTAGCATCTATTGCATCTTTAGTTCCAGATACTAAATAGGGAACCACCTCTTGTAATTCATTTGCTATAACACCATACATTCTAGTTCCATTTGACTTCCAAGCAAAATCGTATGTTTTAATTTTATTAACTAACTCCATTCCATTAAATAATTTATAATCATTCTTCAGGCGATAGTCAGAGGTAGTACTATAATTAACACTAGTTCCATTATTGCTAAATACCGCACCAATAGCGCCTCCATTGTTTTGAAAAAACATATATTCTTGAGTAATCGAATTATTTGGATTTACTGCATTTAATGCTATCATTCCATTATTATCTGAAGTGTTACTTTCAACTTTTAATGAAACTGGATCAGAACTATACAAATGAAGTTTGCTAGTTGCTTGTGAAGTTCCTATGCCAACAAACCCATTTTCTAACATTCTCATAACTTCTATATTATCAGTTAAAAATCGTAAACCAGCATCTGCGCTAATAGATCCAAATTGATCTATGCTCCAATCTCTGGTTGAACCAGTTAATGATTTTTTAAAAGTTATTTCACCACCTTCATAGGCAGTACTGCATGGAAACAACGTGATTTCACCTGGAATAGTCCCAGTTGCATTTCCTACGCTTAATGTGCTAGCAAGGGTAGAAGTTCCAATACCTACACCACCTGTACGATAAATACTTCCAGTTTTATTGCTTCCAGCATCAGTAGTTCCACCTGATGTATACCAAGCAGTACTAGCCGGAGGTGTATAAGTAAGATAGCTTGAGCCATTGTAAGTCCATTGGCTAGCATCAACAGTACTCACATATACGTAATCTTTACTTGCTGGAGTATTAGGAGTAAAAACCACACCTGCAGTAGTTGGAGTAACTTTGTCAAATTCTACCGTAACATCGGGTTGTTGGTTAATAACTCTTTGCCATTTGCTACCATCATAATAGTATAGTCCTGGAGTTACATTATTGGGTGAAGTGCCTGCAGTAGCGGTGTTATAAACCATAAGACCTGTTGCTGGAGTTGCAATGGTAGCAACATCACTTGTTCCGGTAAGGGTTACCCTTGGAGGTAAAAAACCTTGATTTGTTGATGTTACATCTAATTTAGCAGAAGCATTGGGAGTGGTAGTTCCTATTCCTACTTGTGCTTTGCCCTTTACGCTAATTAATATTATTGTAAGGATTAAAATTTGTTTTAAGTTTTTCATTTGTGTGTTATTTATTTATTTATTATTAGTACTATTTTTGCTTTTTTAAATCCCATAAGCTATGGTTGCCCCTGCTAAAATGGAAACAAAACCATCTACTGGGGTATCTGCTGCATCAGCATCAAAAACAAGCTGTGCAAAAGCCGAAGTATTTATTGCAAAAGCTATCAAAAGCAAAGGCGTTATTTTTATGCTATTTTTTATTTGATTGTTATATTTTGAGTAGCGGTTGAATTATTTAATAAATTTGGTGGTTTGGGTTTGGTGGCCATTGGTGATTTTAATGAAGTAAACACCCATGCCCAATTCTTCAATGTTTAAGCTTTGAGCGCTATTGGTATTAAAATTAAAACTACCGGCTTTCAACTCTTGTCCTAATTGGTTATACAATCCAAATTGGTAAATACCTCTGTTGGCATTACTTAAGCTAATATTGATTTCTGAAGAAGCTGGGTTAGGGTAAACGATAAAGTTTAAAGCATTCATTTCATTCACACCATTCGCGTTTTTGGCAAATACCAATTGGAATCGGTTTGAACCTTTTGAATTGGCGTCTGCAGTTGTAATGAAGTTATAAGCAGTGCTTGAAGAAAGCAAGGTTTGTTTGTTTAAGAATTTATCCACTAAATAAACATCATAACCAGGCATGTCTAAGTTAGCAACTTTAAAAGTAAAGTGATAATCAGAAGAGGTTGTGAATCCTAAATTTACCACTGAATTAGTAGTTAATGGACGGTGGTCTATTGCAAACCTATCATTGTTGTTTGTAGTAGAATAGAAATTTACATCTGGATTTTCCATTTTATTGGCATCCATTGCATCCTTTGTTTCTAAAGCATCTTCTCTGTTTCTCAATACAAACTGATCCCAAAATAAGGTATCATCTGAAACTACATTTAATTGCAATGCATTTAATTTAAAAGGATCTGTTTTTAATAACACGACAGAAACTGCAGCGCTAGACTTATTGGCTTCTGTAAATGTGAAGTTAGCAGCAGAACCCGTTTGAACAAAGAAAGCTGAACTTGCAGGAATAATATATGCTGAACCAAATGAAGTGGTTACATAAGCTCCTCTTGTTCCATTATTTGGTGCCCAAACAGCAAATGAATTAATGCCATTTCTATTTCCACTAACAATTGATCCAATATCAACTTTGGATGCATAAGGATTGGCAATTAAATTCCAACCTGCATTAATACCGACACCTGTAAAAGTCATGGCAACATTCACATCTCCTTGTTTTACAGCGCCAGTAAAATCTAAAGTGGCCGCTTGCGGTGTAGGCCGAGTATCATCCAGTAAATTTGATTGTGTACGTGGACCTCTTACCAAAATTCTTACACCTTGTCCAACTTCAATTGTATTGGAAATATTGGTAAACGCACTCCAACCAGAATTAGTAGTACCATTAAAAGTAGCTTCATTAAAACTAAAAGCAGATGGGTTGTTGGATAAAGTAGAATCAAATCCATTGGTAGTCCCTCCAGTTCCTGTAATATGTATGTTATCTTTTAATGAGGTTAAAGCAAGCGCACCACTAAAAGGATGACCCATTAAACGGAAAGCCCTTTTACCACTTGGGATAAAGGTTTCTACAGTAACGTTTCCTGAAATTGTTCCTGCAGAATTACCAATTGATGCAGTACCAGCTGAATCTGATTTAAGAATAAGGTTTCCGCCAGTAACTAAGGTAGCCCCTGAGCCTACTAAAACATTTCCTGGAGAGGCACCAGCTGTGATGTTAAGTGCGTTACCCAAATTAGCGGTTGCAGTTCCAGTAAGTGTTAGGTTTTTCAATACATTGGTTGTTCCTAAAGTGGTTTGGTCAAAATTATAAGTACCACTGCTACCTGTTCCTCCTATTGATAAATTAGAGGTACTAGAACCTTTTATGGTTCCAGCTCCAGATGCAGAACCGCCATTCAATGTAGCTGTTCCTCCCGCTGCTATGCTTAGCTTACCTGCATTTGAAAAACTTTCAATGGTATATAAGTTTTCAGTTCCCGATACAAAAATTTCTTCTCCAGAATTAATGCGTAGCTGTGCCGTTGCTGCTATTTGCATAAAAAGTGTAAGTGTTATTAAATAAATTATTTTCATTTTATTATTAGTTTATTTTGGTTAAAGTAACTAAATTGTAATTGACTTAAAGTGCTGACCATATCAAATATAATGTTGCTCAAAATTTATCTTATTTTATTAAAATATTCTGCAATTTTAAATGAAATGAGGTTACGAAATAGACAGTGTTATATAATGTTATATTCTATTTTTAAAAAATGTTATATAAAAAGGCGTTTAAATAATCGGTGGAATTATCCAGAAATTTATTTTTAAAAATAATAATACTCTTAAAATTAGTGAGTTAGTATTAATATTTAATGGGAAAATTGTATTAAATAAATATTAAAATTGAAGAGTTTTTATTGCAGAATAAAATTAAAAAGTATTGAATAGTATAAAACCATACTAAAAACTAACCCTAATCTACAAATTCACCTAAATTCGTTGATTATAATCTACAAATTTGCTTGAATTTGTAGATTTCAAATTGCACCTTCTCTACATATAATCGTGCAAACTTTGACGACTTTGTTTTTTAAATTTAAAATTAAAGCATGATTATTGACATTTAAATGATAACGTAACTTATTAATATGAATACACCTGAAAAAATTGAATGCTTAATTGTAGGCTCAGGGCCTGCAGGCTATACCGCCGCCATTTACGCAGCTCGTGCAGATATGAAACCTGTGATGTATGCAGGTATGCAACCGGGCGGACAACTTACTATCACTACAGATGTTGAGAATTACCCAGGTTATCCAGATGGCATTATGGGGCCAGAAATGATGGAATTATTTAGAAAACAAGCCGAGCGTTTTGGTACGGATATTCGCTATGGTATGATAACCTCAGTTGACTTTAGCGGTAAACCGCCTTTTAAATTGATTGCCGATGAGAAGCATGAAATTTTGGCCGAGACTGTCATAATTGCTACAGGTGCAAGTGCCAAATGGTTAGGTATACCATCTGAAGAAAAATTAAATGGTAGAGGCGTTAGTGCTTGTGCCGTTTGTGATGGATTTTTCTTTAGAGGTAAAGATGTTGCCATTGTGGGTGCTGGTGATACCGCATGCGAAGAAGCTTCATACCTTGCAAAAATTTGCAGCAAGGTTTATATGATTGTGAGACGTGATGAGTTTAGAGCTTCTAAAGCCATGCAACATCGCGTATTAAATACACCAAATATTGAAGTAATTTTCAATGCAGTTACAGATGAAATCCTTGGTGAAAGCGCCGTAGAAGGTGCAAGAATAAAAATTGGCTCAAACGGAGAAACAAGAACCTTAGACATTAAAGGTTTCTTTGTTGCCATTGGTCATCATCCAAACACTGGTATATTCAAAGATTTCTTAGATATGGATGAAACTGGATATTTATTAACTACACCCGGCACCAGTAAAACCAATATTGAAGGCGTTTTTGCCTGTGGTGATGCACAAGACAAAATATACAGACAAGCCGTAACAGCAGCAGGCAGTGGTTGCATGGCCGCTTTAGATGCAGAACGCTATTTGGCAGCAAAACATTCACCTGTAGAAGCATAAGTATGAATTGGATAGTCTTATCGGAGATGGAACAATTGGATTATATTGATGAACTCAGCGCTACAAAGCCCGTTTTGATTTTTAAACACAGCACGCGTTGCAGCATTAGTTCAACCGCGCTTACGAGGTTCGAACGAAACTATAAACCAGTTGATGAAGAAATAATGATTGCCTATTATTTGGATCTACTTAAGTTTCGTTCAATATCTAATGAAATTGAAAACAGATATCAGGTGGAACATCAATCGCCGCAAACCTTACTAATTAAAGCTGGCAAATGCGTTCATACAAGTTCTCACATTGAGATTGATTACAAAGAAATAATCGAATTGATGAAATAAAAAAAGGGGCCAAAAGCCCCTTTTTTGTTAATTATAACGCCTAGAATAATTTGGGTTGATCCGAATCAGGTTTTGGCTTATTGGATTTTCCTGATGATTTAGGCTGTTCAAATTCCTCTTCATCTGCCAATAACTTCTTTATTTTCTCTTCTTCTGCTTGAAACAAATCTAGGTTAACTGGAATTTCTTCTGCATCTAGGTTTTCTTGCAATTGCTCCTCAATTTCATCTTGAGGGTCTGGTGGCAATAACTCAATTTGGTTCAAATCGCTACCACAAAACTTATTTCCTATTGCCTTCCAACCTTTCACCTCTATAGCTTCTGCCAAATTAATTTGCTCTTCTCTTAGCAATTTCCCTTTACCAGCAGAAAGAATCACTATTGGATTTTTAAAATCTGTAGCCAACAAAATGTAATTATCCTTTTCCTCTGGGATACTCATAAACTTCTTGTTCTGAGTAAGGGTTTCAATTAAAAATCTTTTGAGATTATACTGTTTTCCTTTAGCATCAAAATATACAATGGTAATTGGTCTGTTAGGCTTAAACTTACTGATATGAATCAATTGGTCGGCTTCAAAGTGATTAGACAAATCAAAATTGCACAGTTCATAATTTCCATCCTTGTAAAAGGCAATTACTTGGTCTGAACCACTGAAATTGCCAACAAAATTTCCATGTTGATTGGTATTTAATCTTCCAATGGCAGGGTCGTACCAAATATCAATACCTCCTAAAGTTGAAATACCTTTGGATTTTAACTTAATTCCCTTTACTAAATATTTACTTACAATATTGCCTTGAACTCCCCTGCCTTTGATTGCCAATTCACTGAAATCAAAATCGAAACTTAATTTTCTAGCATGACTCAATGGACTCAAAGTAATGCTTACCACTTCGGCTTCTCCGCTAGGGTTTGCTGTGAAGTATAAAATTCTAGAGCCTGAAGAACCTTGGGTCAAATCGTATTCTTTATCTCTTGTGATGCCGGTTACTGGAAAACGTTTGGCATAACTAACCTTAGTTTTTCCATCTAAGTATATCAAGTTATAAATGCGCCTTTCATCATTCTTTCTAAATACATCAACATGAATAATGTCTTTGCCCATAAAGGCTTTATCTTGAACCTTACTTACCACCATGGTTCCATCTTTCCTAAAAACAATAACGTCATCAAGGTCGGAACACTCAGTAACAAAATCATCTTTTTTCAATCCAAATCCAACAAAACCTTCCGCCTTGTTTACGTATAATTTTTGGTTGGCAATGGCAACTTGCTTTGAATCAATGGTATCAAATGTTCTGATTTCGGTGCGTCTTTCTTTGCCTTTACCATACTTCTTAAGAAGATTTTCGAAATACTTTATGGCATATGCTTGAATATTTTCTAGGTTACTAATCACTTCTGCAAGCAGATTTTCTATGCCACGCATGATTTCATCAGCCTTAAATGAATCATACTTACTGATGCGCTTAATTTTGATTTCCGTTAACCTCAGAATATCATCTTCTGTTAATTCCCTTCTAAAAAGCTTTTTGTATTTATTCATACCTTTCCAAATGGTATCAATAACTTCTTCAAAACTTTCGCATTCTTCTATTTCTCGGTAAATCCTTTTTTCAATGAAAATCTTTTCAATGCTACTATAATGCCATTGCTCTTCCAGCTCTTTCTTTTTAATCTCAAGCTCTTGTCGCAGTAGATCCTTTGTCTTTTCTGTAGAGATTCTAAGCAACTCGTCTACACCCACAAATATGGGTTTATCCTCTACAATGATGCACGCATTTGGAGAGATACTTACTTCGCAATCTGTGAAGGCATAAAGCGCATCAATGGTTTTATCTGGCGAAACACCGGCTGTGAGTTGCACCTCTATTTCAACATCCTTAGCGGTATTGTCTATTACTTTCTTAATTTTAATTTTACCCGAATCATTCGCCTTGATAATCGAATCAATCAATTGATTGGTGGTAACACTAAAAGGCACATCTTTTATAAAAAGTGTTTTGCTGTCTTTCTCTTCTATTTTTGCTCTGACCCTAATTTTACCGCCCTTTTTACCTTGGTTGTAATTGGTAACATCTACCAAGCCACCAGTTAGGAAATCTGGGTATAAATCAAATTTCTTCCCTTTGAGGTAATCAATGCTAGCAGCAAGTAATTCACAAAAATTATGTGGCATCACTTTGGTTGCTAAACCCACGGCAATACCTTCAACTCCTTGCGCTAGTAGCAAAGGGAACTTCATAGGTAATGTTATAGGTTCTTTCTTTCTGCCATCATAAGAGTTTTGCCATAAGGTAGTTTGCTTATTAAAAGCAACTTCTAAGGCAAATTTGGAAAGCCTTGCTTCAATGTACCTAGGTGCTGCGGCCGAGTCTCCTGTTCTATTGTCGCCCCAGTTTCCTTGTGTTTCTATCAATAATTCTTTTTGACCCAAATTAACCATAGCATCACCAATGGCAGCGTCGCCATGTGGATGGTATTGCATGGTTTGTCCAATGACATTAGCCACTTTATTAAACCTTCCGTCATCCATTTCTTTCATGGAATGCAGGATTCTTCTTTGCACTGGCTTAAGGCCATCCTCAATTGCTGGAACAGCTCTTTCTAAAATTACATAAGATGCATAATCCAAAAACCAATTCTGATACAATCCACTTACCTGGGTAATGTGGTATTCCTTGCCATTTGCATCAGTTTGACTTTCAGGAATTTCGTTAAATTTATTCTCTTCCATTTCACTGTATCGCTCGACAACAAATCTATTTATATTTACTTATAGACTATCCACAAAATCAGGTGGAAATTTGAAAAAATTTTTACTTTTGAAAAAAAACTTATGAAAACTGCTGCTACTGTTGAAGATTACCTAGCTTCTTTGCCAGAAGATAGAAAATTTGCCATCGAAAAATTAATGGATTTGTGTAGAAAAGCCTTGCCAGATGCACAAGAATGTATCAGTTATGGCATGATTGGCTATGTTGTGCCATTTTCTACTTATCCAGACGGCTACCATTGTGATACTTCATTGCCTTTGCCATTTGCAGCAATAGCTTCTCAAAAAAGTCATATTGGCCTGTATCACATGGGCGTTTATGCCAAACCAGAACTCTTAAATTGGTTTCAAGAAGAGTTTCCAAAACATTCAAAACGCAAATTAGATATGGGGAAAAGCTGCATTAGGTTCAAAAAACCTGAGGATATTCCTTATGCTTTTTTAGCTGAGTTTATGTCTAAAATGTCGGTTCAAGAATGGATTAAAATTTATGAAACCAATTACAAGAAATAAGCTATCGTAAAATAAATTTCTTGTAAGTAATTCCGTAACCTGTAAAAGACCCAATTGCACCATAAATGTTCGACTTAACTGCGACTGGCGTAGAAAATGGCCCGCCGTTGTTTGCTGCATTTCTAAAGGAATCCCAAAATAAATACTCCTTTCTTCCTATTTCTGCCATGTAATAGTGCACAGTGTCACCGTATTTATATGGGTTCAACAAAACAAAGGGTCTTTTTTGATTATTGATGCGCTCATCATCAAAAGTATAAAACCTATCAGCAATGCCCCAACCGGTAAAAATTGAATCATAGTTGTTCAATAGGGCAAATCTGTAGTTGTTTTGCTCCGGTCCATCAAACCAATCTAGGTAAATAAAGGCATTTGTATCATTCCCATTTTGTTCGAACCAAAAACTAGTGCTATCTAATTTTAAGGGTTTAGGGATGATTGTTTTCCCCCTAATTTTCCTTCCGTCTTCCAATTCTATTTCCAATAAATATGGTTTTTCAATTTTTCCTTGAAAAAACGGATTGATGTAAACACCAGGGGCCAAAGTATCAAACAAGTCTATAAACGCTTGTCTATCTGCAATGTTAAAACTTGTATCTGTTCCAGTAATCTTTCCCTCGGTTATATATACTTTGGCTCCAGAAACTGAATTTAAAGATAAATCTGGTTTAAAATAGTCAACTGTTTTTGAAATAATAACATAATTTAAAGTAGAGACTAATTGATTAATGGAAGCTTCAACTACTATCTCTTCTTTAGACGGCGGTAAATTAATGTCAATTTCTTTTTCGCAGGCTGTCATTGTGAGTAATGCGCATACTCCAAATAACCCAAAATGAAAATATGTTCTTAGTTTTCTCAAAATCTGAAATTCCATTGTATTGACGGGACTATTGGGAATAAATAAACCATATAAGCCTTCACTTCATTTTTTTCTATGTCTGGTAAGAAATAAATAAAGTAGGGATTAGCACGATTATAGACATTGTAAATACTGAAATTCCAACTGCTTTCAAACTTATTGGTTTGCTTAACTATATAGGTAGCACTAATGTCCATTCTATGGTAGGCAGGCAATCTAAAGCTGTTTATCTTATCATATTTATCTACAAAAACATATTTAGGCTCTCCTGTATTTGGGTCAACCCCAAACCTGTAAGCATAACGAGCATCTGGCAATGTGGTTGCATTACCTGTGCCATACGCAAATACAAAATTACCGCTCCATTTTTTATTGAATTGATAACTAAGGAGCAAAGACAAATCATGGGTTCTATCATAGCGATAAAAAAAGGCTTGACCAGCATTCAATTCATCAAATTGTCTTGTTGTCCTACTCCAAGTATACCCAACCCAACCATTAAGTCTGCCTAGCTTTTTTCTTAAAAATAATTCTGCACCATAACTCAGACCTTCGCCAAAAATCATTTCTCCTTCTAGGTTTTGATTAAAGAACAAATTAGCACCCGGTCTAAATTCTATTTGATTATACATTGGTTTATAATACAACTCCACACTGCTTTCATACATATTTTGCTGAAAATTGCGGAAATACCCTAAAGCATATTGATAAGCCAATTGCGGTTTAATTAGACTACTACTTGGCACCCAAAGATCAAAAGGAAACTGGGCTCCACTGGTAGTGGCCAAATGCAAAAATTGATAGGTTTGGGTAAAGGAAGCTTTAACGGAGGATGCATCATTGATAACAAAAGTGCCACTAAATCTTGGTTCAAGCCGAGGATAAAAAGCAATGCTTTCTCCACTTGCATATTCCTTGCTAATACCGCTAGGAAGTTGGTTATCGTTATCAAAAATTTCCTGTTTATAAGGTCCAACTAAATTAAAAGCAACTGCTCGCAAGCCATAGTTAAGGGTAATTCGATGATTGACTTGCCATTCATCTGAAAAATATATTGCACCTTCATGCGCAAACTGTTTATTTATTTCATCAGAAATATCTGCAGTTCCGACATTACCACTTAAAATTCCAGGTTGAAACGTATGGAAGGTATAATTGAACCCAAACTTAGCTAAATGTTTTGGATGCATGAACCAAGTAAAATCAGATTTTAGGTTCCAATCTTGAAGGCCACTTCTTAGTTTAAAACCTCCAATTCCAAAATAAAAATCATTAAATAATTCATATCTATTAAATATCGCGCTGGTGTTAACAAAGAGTTTTGGACTAAAAACGTGATTCCACCTGAGTGTTCCAGTAGAGTTTCCCCAACCAAAATTAAACTTCACATTTCTGTTTACTTCACTTTGGTAATCCAAAATATCTCTGCCAAAATAGCCACTCACAAAAATTCTATCTTTATCCCCTAAAATGAAATTCATCTTTAGGTTCATATCGTAAAAGTAATAACTGTTTCCTTTAATGTTTTCTGGTAAAAACGGCTTTGCAAGAATGTCAATATAAGTTCTTCTGGCAGAAACTAAGAAACTACTTTTTTCCTTTTCAATAGGCCCTTCGGCACTTAAACGTGTTGAAATCAAACCAATGCCTCCACTATATTTATATTGTGTGTTATTGCCTTCACGCATGTTTACATTGAGAATAGAAGAGAGTCTTCCGCCATAATTGGCAGGCATTCCACCTTTTATTATTTCGATGTTTTTAACAGCATCTGAATTAAACACAGATAAGAATCCAAATAAATGAGAAGGATTATACACAACAGCTTCATCCATTAGAATTAGGTTTTGGTCGGGCCCACCGCCCCTCACATAAAAACCAGTACTCGCTTCTCCTCCACTTTTGATACCGGGCAATAAGGTAATTGCTTTTAAAACATCAGGTTCTCCGAAAATCACAGGCAAGGATTTTATCTTCTCACCGCTTAGCTCTATCCTGCTCATTTCGGTGCTTTTTACATTTTTGTCTTGTCTATCGGCATTAATTACAACCTCTTTAACTTCAAGATTTAAGGGAGAAAGCGCAATTTTAAGTTGTTGATTTTTGATTTCAGTAATTGAAACCAGTTTGCTCTTATAACCAATATAACTAATTAAAACTTTCTTAGTTGCATTAGGCAACGATAAAGAAAAATAGCCATAAGTATTGGTAACAGTGCCTGTAGAAGTTTCAGGGATCCTAATGGCAGCGCCAATTAAAGTTTCACCTGTTGAACTGTCTTTTACGTAACCAGCAATAGAAAAGGTTTGAGCCGATACTTGATTTAAAAAAGTGACAAAAAATAAAAGTAAGCAGTATATCCTAGGCATATCTGTTCTTAACAAAGCAAAAGAACGGATTGTTTCTTTCTTTATTATTAAAGATTTTTATTAATGATCAGCAGTTTTACTTTTACTAAACATGCTTTTAATTTTTACTGCAGGCACCCAAATTTTTGAAAGTACATATTTAAGTGGATGTTGTTTTTTCTCCACATGCCAAACAGTAGTTCTAGCTGATTCCATGTGTTGTTTGTGAGGTGTGTAAGCATAAGCAGCAATTGAAGTTCTATATTTCCCTTCAGGAAAATCAATTGGATCATACCCATGCAACGTATAAGAACGGCAATGCATGATGGCAAGTCTATTAAACGGTACATCAACGGCGGTTTTCTCGCCTGTTCTGCCATCTTCGAGTCGCAGCTCACCGCCATGTTCTTTCTTCCAATCCTTATTAATATATAATAAAAGGTTCAAATTTCTATACCAATCCTCATGTAATGGATGATAATTAAAATCAGCATGCATGTCTAAAAAGCTGCCTTTCCTGCCTTGATGAATACCGCCACCATAAAAAGTTGGGTCAATAAAAACCTCTTCATTGGTTATGTAACAAATAAGTTGTTTGAACCTATCGCTAATTAAGTCTTCATGTAATTCTTTAAAAAGACCGCCCAATTCGTGGTACTTGCTCTTTTCGAATTTGTTTTTGGCAAATACATAATCCGCACTTGGCGTATCAATTTCTGGAATTGAATAATACAACTGGGTTAGTTTTTCCTCGTCGCAAAGCCCGTCAATACCGATATGAGGAAATGGTTTGGCTTCTAAAAATTGCTTATGTAACTGCTCTTTGTTTGCTTCTAAATAATCAAAACGAATCATAACATTGGTTTTTTATTCGACTGCAATTTGCTGTTGAAACCTATTATTTCAAATGATTAAACTCATAAAATTTAATGTCTTTTATAGGTTTTCGGTTTGATCCAAGCCTTAGCGTTTACTAATTTTATTTTGTGTAATGGCTCTTTGTCTTGAGCACCTAAATCTATCAATTTCCAGGTTTCTTTTCTTAGCTTGTTTCTGGCTAACTCCAGAATTAACTCGTTTTCTCCATAGGTTAAAACTAGAACGCTTTAAATTTAAACGCATAATCCTAATAACTTCCGCTTCACATAAACCAAATTGTGCTAAAATAGCTTCAAAGGGAGTTCTATCTTCCCAAGCCATTTCGATTATTCTATCTATTTCATTTACGTTTAGTTGATTCATCATGTTTTATTAACAGTCCATCCAAAGAATTGGTTTAATCGTCAACAAATTAATTTTCTTAAATATTTTTTTAGATATTTACAGCATAGATATATGAAACGTAATTGGCTGTTTATAATCATTCTCTTTAATAGTTTTTCTATTTTATTGGCTCAAAATAAAATAGATAGTCTAAGATTGGTTTTACAAAAAAGCCAAATTCCAATCGAGAAAATTGACATTCAAAATAAATTAGCCATAGAACTTAAAACCATAAATTTAGCAGAGTCTTTTGGTTTGAGCCAAAAAGCCATGAACGAAGCCATTAGCATTGGGTATCCAAAAGGAGTTGGGGTGGCACAAAGTAATATGGGCTTATTTTATTATTTGATTAATAATATTGATAGTGCTACCTATTTTAATAAAAAAGCTATAACTCAACTGTTAAATTGCGGAGATAGCTTAGAGATAAGCAGAAATTATAACCGCTTAGGGGTTGATTTATATATTGCTGGAAAAACCAATGAAGCCGCAGAAAATTATCTTTTGGCCATTAACTTTAGTAATAATTCTAGATTAAAAGCAAATGCTTTTAATAATTTAGGTATGATTAGTAAACACAATGGCGATCACTCTCAAGCCATTTATTATCATTCACAAGCACTTGGAATATATGAGTTATTAGACGACAAATTATTTCAATCACGAACTTTTAGTAATTTAGGAGGATGTTATTTAATAAAGAAAAATTATTTAGCAGCTGAAGAAAACTACCAAATTGCAGAAAAATTAGGAAGAGAAATAAATGACAATGATTGCATCGCACAAGCTTTAAACGGCTTGGGTATTGTTGCATCAAAGAAAGGAGAATTGGCAAAATCCATGGCCTATTTTGAGAATTCAGCGATTATATACAAGGCGCTTAATTTTCAAAAAGAGTATGCCCAACAAATGGTAAACTTAGGAGATATTTTTACACAAAAATCAGACTATGCCAAAGCTATATCCTATTACAATAATTCGAGAATCATTTTTGAACAAGTAAAAGACAAACAAAGTCTTTCAGCAGTATACAATAACCTTGGGAATCTTTATAATAAAAGAAAGGACAATAAGCAAGCGGTAGTTTATTTTGAAAAGGCAATTGCCTTGGCCGAATTCTCCAACGAGCAGAATTTTAAGGTGATAATTGCAAAAAACCTTAGCAGTATTTATGAGGAAATGGGCAATGCTGATAAGGCCCTTGAATATAGAAAACTTTATGATACCTATAAAGAAGCCGTAATTAATGTAGCCGAAAATGTTAAATACCTAGAGATAGACAAGACCTTAGAAGTTTCCAAAAAGGAGAAACAACTTGTGCAACAAAATTTACAAATCGATAAAATGCAAATAAATAGGGTTTGGCTGCTTGGCTTGTTAACAGCAAGTTTAATGGTAGTTTTTGTTTTATATGGTTTGAACCAAATAAGAAAGAAAAAACAACAAAAATTAGAGCAGAATATAGATTCGATTTCAAAACAAATTGATTCCTTAAAATCAGAAAACCATCAACTAAAGGACCAACTTGTTTTAACTGCAAACGAATTAAATAGTTTAACTCAGAAATATAGCGGTAACAAAGAAAATCTGCCTGAAAACCTTGTAAATCTCTCTAAAAGAGAATATGAGGTATTATTATTTATTGCAGAAGGACTTACCGATAAGGAAATTTCAGAGAAAATATTTGTTAGCATCAATACAGTTAGAACTCACACCCGCAGGATTTATGACAAACTACTTGTAAACAATAGATTAGAAGCCGTTTCAATGTTAAATAAATATCATTTAACAGGAGAATAAATTTGAACAAATAGATACATTTGTTTCATATTACTCAAATAATGAAACAAGTTATACTCACAGTACTGATTGTTTTAACAGTTATAGTTTCTAAAGCACAACTCTCGCCACCAAAAACCGAAGGCTTGTTTGGAGGTAGTATCCTTGACATTACTGGATATGCTAAATCTAGCGATACTACTGTGATTTTTGTGTCAACTGAAAGTCCGAATTCAGTGTTTAAATCAAAAATCAAAACCACGCCATTAGGTTTATTAGCAGATAGCTTTGAGGTACTACCTTCTCTTTCTGCTTCAAAAGGTTTTGGTTCAAACCTAAACTCATTAGCTTATGATGCAATTAATAAGTATTTATTTTTTGGGCACCAAAGTGGTTTGTATTACACTACAGAAATTGCTACCATTCCGGTAAAAATTGATAACTTTAGCACTCAAACTGTTTTTATTAAGGATTCTGTTTTACTCTATTTTCAAAATAACCTATTAAATTATAAGAAAATCCGTATTGGAAACATTATCAATTCTGGATTCTCTGGTTATAATTTGCCTGGGACTGCAAACAACTTTTCCATTGCTATAAACCCTGTAAATCAGTTTGTTTACGTATTATCAAAAGGAAACACCCCTGTTCTTTACAAATCTTCAGTGCCATATTTTAATTTAACAAGTATCAGTAATTTCTTACCTGTAAGCATAAGTGGTTCTTGGCCAGGGGTGCTTTGGGAAGGAATTGGCATTGCACCAGATGGAAGAATTTTTATTGGAGGAGCAGACAATACTGGAAAGAAAATTCTTTATTCCGACAATGAAAGTTCTTGGAGTTTCGTGAATACTGCAATTGCAGGCAAAGGAATTAGCAAATTTGCCTTTTCTGGCAATTCAACTAGTTATGTAACGCATTATTCAACCGCAGTTTCTTTAAATAAAGGTTTAAACTGGAAAGGACTTGGTAGTGTTTTTCAAGAAACGCATCCTAATGATGGGAATGTTTTTGTTTCACCTTTTGCACAAAATTGCATTTTTTTCAATACAGACGCAGGATTAGGGGCTTCAGCAAACAATGGTGATTCTATATTTGATATTAATAATGGTATCGAAGCCCTACAAATTAATGGAC
>CAMDHZ010000010.1 GCA_945898275.1 Chitinophaga pinensis
GAACTTATGATTAATGGCAAAGAAGTGGCAAATGCCTACTCTGAATTAAATGACCCAATCGACCAAAGAGAAAGGTTTGAAGAACAAATTAAATTAATGGAAAGAGGAGATGATGAAGCCATGTTTATCGATGATGATTTCCTTCGCGCTTTAGAGTATGGAATGCCTCCTACATCAGGCATCGGTATTGGAATTGATAGGTTATGCATGATGCTTACCAATCAACAATCAATTCAAGATGTTTTGTTCTTTCCTCAAATGAGACCAGAAGTTAGGCATAAGCTTGCAGAAGAAGAATCTTCCGAAGGTGCCGATTAGTATTTTCTGAAAATTATTAGTATTCTGTAAGACAATGAGTTGCATTTTGAATTAAATTTGTGTTGGCATATTAGATGAACTTAATGTTTTTTGCAGTATTGTTAATTTGTTTTTCGAAATAGGTTCAAACCAACAATTTGACATTTTAAAAGAATTATGGCAAAGGATACTATAAAATCAGTGGTTGTAGACGATGTGGACGTGATGCGTGCCACACTTAAGAAAGTTTTAGACGGTTTCCCTAATATTGAAATTATTGGAGAAGCTTCTGATTATGAATCTGCCAAAAACCTTATCAATGAAACAAAGCCTGATTTAGTTTTTCTAGACATTGATTTAAATGGTCTAACAAGCATCGATTTGCTCAATGAAATTAATTGCAATCCAAAGATTATTTTTATCACCTCTCACCCAGATTTTGCAATCAAAGCCTTTGAATTAAACGCAGTAGATTATATCTTAAAACCTATTAGCGCGGATAGATTGCGAAGGGCTATAGACCGTGTTACTGAATTGAACACAGACTTTATTGAAGGTTCAGCAATGGACGAGTCGCAAGAGCGTTTCAAGGCAGACCAAATTATTCTTTTAAACTTTGATAGTAAATTAACTTTTATAAAAGTGCAAGACATCAATTACATTGAAGCTTTTGGTAACTATACCAAAATCTACATGAATGATGGCAAGTTAAGCATCACTTACAATTCAATCAAAAACTGGGATAACCGTTTGCCTAACGATGTTTTCATTCAAATACATCGTTCTTCAATCGTTAACTTATTGAATGTAATTAAGATTGAAAAATGGACAAATGATACTGGTAGATTATTTCTTAAAGGTGTTGAAAAACCTTTTGAGATTAGTCGCAGTTATTTCTTTCAAATTAAGAAGAAATATAAAGTTTAAGACTTCTTTAAATTTGATGCTTATATCTGCTTAATATACCTAAGGGCAATTGAATCCCAGATTTTGCCTGCAAATAAAGTTCACCATTTTCTAAACTCTTTGCCTCTTTAAAATTTCTTTGAACTAAGTTTTGAACCAACAATGAACTCAATCCTAATGAATAAACATTGAGGATTAAAAAGTGTTGTTTAGGTTCCAAAAGTTGGGCAACATCTTGCAGCATTTCATTGATGCTATCTTCTAATTGCCATCTTTCGCCGCTTGCTCCAATACCGTATGCTGGTGGATCTAGGATGATGCCATGATAAGTTTTACCTCGTTTAACTTCTCTTTTAACAAATTTCAATGCGTCCTCTACTACCCAACGAATATTCTCCAATTTAGAAGATTCCATGTTCTCTCTGCTCCAAGAAATAACTTGTTTCACAGAATCCACATGAGTTACGTCTGCACCTGCTGCCTTCGCTGCAATGCTAGCCCCACCTGTGTAAGCAAATAGGTTCAAAAACCTAGGGGTTTCTTCTGTTATTTTGCTCAAGTTATTATAAATGTAATCCCAATTATTAGCCTGTTCTGGGAATATACCAACATGCTTAAATGAGGTTAAAGATAAATTGAACATCAATTTATAGTCTTCTCCATCATAGGGCAATTGCCATTTTGTAGGTAGTTTATTTGGGTTGATCCAATCTCCATTATGGCTTCCTTTTTGTTTAAAGGTAATCGGACTTAACTTTTTCCATTCAATTTCAGGCCAAACTCTATCCCATAAAGCTTGTGGTTCTGGCCTTCTTAAAATTAGCTTTCCAAAACGCTCTAATTTCTCAAAATTGCCACAATCTAGCAATTCATATTCTTTCCAATTACTTGGTGTAAAAGTTTGTATCATTCTAGCACAAAGGTAGCACCTTCTTGGGCAATTCTAGTATTTGCAAATTCTTCTTTTGCTTCGTTCAATAATGGCGAAAGATCTTCATACCGTGAAGAAAAATGTCCAATGATTAATTGATTGACATTTGCTTGCTTTGCTACAATTCCAGCTTGTTTGGCAGTAGTATGCATGGTAACAATTGCACGATCTAATTTATCATGCATAAAGGTTGCTTCATGGTACAAATAATCTGCATCCTCAATTGATTTTATGACTCTTTCATCAAAAATGGTATCTGAACAATAAGCATAAGAAATAGGCCTAGAGCTTGCAAGTGTTAATAACTCATTTTTAATTCTAAGTCCATCTGGAGATAAATAATCTTTACCCATTTTTAAGTCATTGTAATGTGTAAAGGGAATTTTGTTCCTTTGGCACGCATCTACATTCAGCTTTTTTAAAATGCTCCTTTCTGCAAATAAATACCCAATGGTTGGCACCCTATGAAACAATGGAAATGCCTTTACATTAAAGTATAAATTTTCATAAATTATTCCTTCTTTATTTGGATCAAGCCGATGGTAAATTAATGGAAACGAAAAGGTAGTTTCTGAGTACTTGAAAAACACATCTAAAATTTCAAACAATTCGGCAGGACCATAAACATGAACTGGTTGCAAATGTTTCATCAAATTCATAGACAACAAAAGGCCTGGAAGTCCCAGAATATGGTCGCCATGCACATGACTTATAAATATGTGAGATAGTTTTGAACGTTTGATTTTGAATCGCTGCAATTGCATTTGTGTACCTTCTCCACAATCAATCAAAATATGATGATCACATATATTTAAATATTGACCGCTTGGATGCCTATTTAAGGTAGGGGATGCCGAGCTATTTCCTAATATGGTTACCTCAAATGACATACTACTCTTCGTCGGATAAAAACTGCTTTTCTAATTGGTCCATAAACACATATTCAATGGCTTCATGTTTGGTAGGCACCAAAACAATCCCATTCTCGGCAAAGGTATCCATCCAATTTTCTTTGCCATTAAAACATAAAAGTAAACCAAGATTTTGGTTACAAATTTCAGTGATTTCAGAAATTACTTCAAATGCAGCGCTATCAAAATCTGTAACTCTATCCAAATCTAAAAGCACATAGCTTATTGCCTCTTTTTTTTGTTCGGTTTGAACCAAATGGAGTTGATGCCTAGCTTCACTTATATCTAGTCTTTGACTGCTTGCTTTGATCACTATATAGTGTTCGGTTTTTTCCACTGAATCGTTCATCTTTGCCTCACCTTAAAGGTCGAAAATAAAAAAAATGATGAACAAAACAGCTTTTATTACTGGAGCATCTGCTGGAATTGGCGAAGCAACCGCTAAAATATTGGCAGAGAACGGATATAATATTATTCTGGCAGCCCGAAGAAAAGAGCGAATTGATGCCCTTTGCATAGAACTTTCTGCTAAATATAACGTAAAAGCCGCTGCATGCATCTTTGATGTAAGATTAAAAGAGCATGTGTTTGAAGCCATTGATGCTTTGCCTGAATGGTGCAAGGAGGTAGATGTGCTTGTGAATAATGCAGGTTTGGCAAGCGGCCTTTCCACATTAGACAAAGGAAACCTAGATGATTGGGAGCAAATGATTGATACCAATGTGAAAGGCTTGTTGTATGTAACTAGAAAAATTGCACCAGGAATGTTGAGTCGTGGGCGCGGCCATATCGTTAACATTGCAAGTATTGCAGGCAAGGAAGTTTATGCCAATGGAAATGTTTATTGCTCTACCAAATTTGCTGTAGATGCCTTAAATAAAGGAATGAGGATTGAGTTTTCAGCAGCGCCTGTTAGGGTTACAGGTATTTACCCTGGAGCGGTGGAAACAGAATTCTCATTGGTAAGGTTTAATGGAGATGAAGAAAGAGCAAAAAAGGTGTACGAGGGTTTTGACAGCTTGATGGCAATCGATATAGCAGATGCAATTTTATATGCAATCACTCGTCCTGCGCATGTAAACATTAATGAGTTAATAATTATGCCAACTGCACAACCTATTCCAGGTATTATACACCGAAAAATAGATTAGTGACTTGAGTTTTCCATAAGGTAGGCTTTGATAAATTCATCTAAGCCTCCATCCATTACATGCTGCACGTCTGAGGTTTCAACATCGGTGCGTAAATCTTTTACCAATTTATAAGGGTGAAAAACGTAGTTTCTAATTTGACTGCCCCATTCGATTCTTTTTTTGCCAGCTTCCACCATAGCTTTAGCTTCGTTTCGCTTGCGCAATTCAAGCTCGTAAAGCTGAGATTTAATCATCTGCAAAGCTCTTTCTTTATTGCCATTTTGCGAACGCTCCACCTGGCAAACTACCACAATTCCACTGGGTTTATGGGTTAATTGAACTTTGGTTTCTACCTTATTAACATTTTGACCACCTGCACCTCCAGACCTAGAAGTTTGCATTTCGATATCTGCATCTTTAATTTCAATTTCTATGGTATCATCAATCAAAGGGTAAACATAAACAGAAGCAAAAGAGGTATGTCGCCTTGCATTTGAATCAAAAGGAGAGATGCGAACCAAACGATGGACACCATTTTCTCCTTTCAAAAAGCCATAAGCAAAATCACCACTTACTTCAATGGTGCAAGATTTTATGCCAGCCCCATCACCAGCTTGTTCCTCTACTACTTGCGCTTTTAATCCACGCTTGTCTGCATACATTATGTACATGCGCATAAGCATTTCTGCCCAATCCTGGCTTTCAGTTCCGCCAGCACCAGAATTTATTTGCAACATGCAGTTCATCTGGTCCTCTTCACCACTCAACATGTTTTTAAACTCAAGCTCTTCTAATTGCTGCTTGCTTAAAACATATTGTTCCTCCACATCTTCTTCAGTACCTTCTCCTGCTTGGAAAAACTCGTAAAGCACAGACAAATCTTCAATAGACTTTACAACACCTTCATAGGCATCGGTCCAGATTTTTTTCTGTTTAGTTAATTTCAATAGCTTTTCTGCTTCTTTTGGGTAATCCCAAAAGTCGGGCATTAAGCTTCTTGCTTCCTCTTCTTTTATATCGAGTAGTTTGGTATCAACGTCAAAGATACCTCCTCAGGGCTTCAGCCCTTAATCTCAAATCCTTAAGTTGCTCGCTAGTCATTAGGTAAGAACGATTAAATGCTTTAACAATTAAGACATTCCCATAGATGATTTCGCGCGTTTACGTTCGTTTTCATCTAAATGTATCTTACGCAAACGTAATGAGGTTGGTGTAATTTCTACTAACTCATCACCTTGTATATATTCCATACATTCTTCTAAAGAGAAGTTGATTTTTGGAGCCATTCTCATCTTATCATCCGTACCAGAAGCACGCATGTTAGTTAATTTCTTCTCTTTGGTAATGTTTACAACTAAGTCATCCTGACGATTGGTTTCGCCAATAACTTGACCCATGTAAATATTTTCTCCAGCTTCAACAAAAAAACGGCCACGGTCTTGCAACTTATCAATAGAATAAGCAATGGCTTTACCCTGCTCTCCAGAAATCATTACTCCACTACCTCTATTTGGAATAACTCCCTTCCAAGGTTCAAAGCCTTTAAATCTGTGCGCCATAATTGCTTCACCTGCAGTTGCGGTTAGTACATTGTTTCTTAAACCAATGATACCTCTTGATGGAATTTCAAATTCAAGGTGAATTAAATCTCCCTTAGGTTCCATTACCAACATATCGCCTTTTCTTTGGCTCACCAATTCAATTACTTTACCAGAATATTCTTCAGGAACATTAACTGTTAAGATTTCTATTGGCTCACATTTTGCGCCATCAATTTCTTTGATGATAACTTGTGGTTGTCCAACTTGTAGCTCATATCCTTCTCTGCGCATAGTTTCGATAAGCACAGATAAATGTAGAATGCCTCTACCAAAAACTAAATAAGAATCGGCTGCATTGGTTTCTTCAACGCGTAAGGCCAAATTCTTTTCTAATTCTTTAAACAAACGATCACGTAAATGTCTTGAAGTTACAAACTTTCCTTCTTTACCAAAAAACGGTGAATTGTTAATGGTGAAAAGCATGTTCATAGTTGGCTCATCAATCTTAATTGGAATCAAGCCTTCAGGGTTTTCAAAATCTGCAATGGTATCGCCAATTTCAAATCCTTCAATACCCATTACAGCACAAATATCACCTGCTAAAGCTTCCTCAACTTTCAATTTACCTAAACCTTCAAACGTGTAAAGTTCTTTAATTCTAGATTTTTGAATGCTTCCATCACGCTTAACAATAGATACAGGTTGGTTAACCTTTATGTTTCCTCTTAAAATTCTACCAATGGCAATCCTTCCAGTAAATGAAGAATAATCCAAAGAAGTTATTTGCATTTGAAGTGAACCTTCATGTACAATTGGCGCTGGTATTTCTGAAATAATATCATCCAATAAAGGCGTAAAATCGCTTGAAGGATTTTTCCAATCTCTGCCCATCCAGCCCATTTTTGAACTACCATAAACAGTATGGAAATTCAATTGCTCTTCATTGGCTTCAAGGTTAAAAAATAATTCAAAAACGGCGTCATGAACCTCATCTGGGCGACAGTTTGGTTTATCTACCTTGTTAATTACAACAATTGGTTTTTTACCTAAAGCCAAAGCTTTTTGCAATACAAATCTTGTTTGTGGCATTGGGCCTTCAAAGGCATCAACCAATAAAAGTACGCCATCCGCCATATTTAATACACGCTCAACTTCTCCGCCAAAGTCACTGTGACCAGGAGTATCGATGATATTAATTTTGATGCCTTTGTAATTAACTGAAATGTTCTTCGCTAAAATGGTAATCCCACGTTCACGTTCCAAATCATTGTTGTCTAAAATCAGTTCGCCTTTTTCCTGGTTTTCACGGAAAAGTTGTGTCTGATGAATAATTTTGTCTACCAAGGTTGTTTTTCCATGGTCAACGTGGGCAATAATTGCTATATTTCTGATATTCTGCATATTCACTTTTTACGGGCTGCAAATTTAGTGATTTTCAGACGATTTGCCCGATATGTACACAAGATAAGTTGAACTTTATTAAAAATGAACGCTTATTCAAATCAAATATTCTTGGCTTTATCTGCACTTACAAAGGTTTTCACAATCTTTTCTTGATAAGGTTATTTTTATGTAAATTATCTTATTTTTGTAATGCTTGAAGAAGTATATAGCCATATCACTCGCATTTTTATTGTTGCTCTCTCAATTTGGAGTGCATGCAAAAACGCATTATTGTATGGATAGGCTCACCCATTTAGAATTTTTTGACGGAGCAAATCATACCGATGAAGGTTCTTGTGTTTGTGGCATGGAATTTAGCAAAACATCTGGATGTTGCCAAGATGTAGTAGTGCATGCAAGTGTAGACGTAGATGGAATCTTATTTCAAAATTTATCCTTACAAAAGCAATTTGCTATTATTTTACCAATTAGTAATCTTTTTGTTTTTCGGTTTGAACCAAATCTAGTTGAAGTAGCTTTTACCCAAACTTTTTTAAAACCCAAATTTCCTCCGCAATGGCTAGATTGCTGGAAAGTGACCAAGTTGTTAATTTGAGATAAAATGATTTTTCTAACTAATTTAACTTAGTTATTTATTTCCTTTTTTTATTTCAATCAAATTTTCAATTTATGAATAACATTAAAAATCATATCATATTAGTTTTTTTAAGTTTTTGTTTTGTTTCGGTTCAAGCCCAAACCCAAACCAATAAAGTAGTTACAGATACACTCACCGTTTTGGGCAATTGTGGGATGTGCAAATCGCGCATAGAGGCCGCCTTAGACGCTAAAGGCATTAAAGCTGCAGAATGGGACATTCAAACAAAATTATTGGTTGTTTCCTATGTGCCTTCAAAAATTTCTCTTGAGCAAATTAACCAATTGATAATTTCAGTTGGACATGATACCAATTCGAAAAAAGCCGAGGATGGCGTTTACTCAACCTTACCTGGCTGTTGTAGGTTCAGAGAAAATCCAAATACGCACACCGACTAATGCGATTTTTATTTTTAGGGTTGTTGAGTATATTTTGTTTTACAACATCATATGCTCAACAAACTGCTATGCTTAAAGGTGTAGTGGTGGAAACAACAAGTAAGGGTACCATTTCACCCATAGGCGGTGCCATTATCTATTGGAAGGGAACCTTTTCAGCCGTTAGCTCAGACAGTAATGGTACCTTTCAAATAGCTTTAAGTAAACTAAGTAGGCAGCTAGTTGTAATTGCTACAGGCTACCAAACTGATACAATTTTTGTTAACGATACAAATAGTGTAAAGGTGCTATTGGTAAGCAAAACTCAATTGAGCGAAGCCCTTGTAACTTATGAGCGCAAGAGTTCTGAGGTTTCATTTATAGATCCTTGGAAAACTACGATTATGAATGAAAAGGAACTTTTTAAGGCAGCTTGTTGCAATTTAAGTGAAAGTTTCGAAACTAATCCAAGTGTTGATGTTGCCTACGCCGACGCTCTAAGTGGAACAAAACAGCTTCAAATGTTAGGTTTGTCTGGACAGTACTTACAAGTTTCTATGGAGCAAATTCCAGGTTTAAGAAGCATTGCTAGTACAGCTGGATTGAACACCATTCCCGGTGCTTGGATAAATTCAATTCAGGTTTCAAAAGGAGTAGGTTCTGTTGTAAATGGTAGCGAAAGTATAAGCGGAATGCTTAATATAGAATTACATAAACCAGATGTGAAAGACAAATTACTTTTTAATGCCTATGCTGGGGAAGGTGGCCGATATGAATTAAATGCAGTTGTACCTAACAAAATTGGAGAAGGTTTTTCTCAATCTGTTTTGGCGCATGTTAATTTAACCTCATTACGCATGGACAGAAACCAAGATGGTTACCTTGATAATCCATTGGGAAATCAAGTAAACTTAATGTATCGGTTCAAGATTGATACTAAAAAAAATTGGGTAATTAATGGCGCTATTCAAGGGGTTTCAGACAAGCGGTTTGGAGGAGAAAATAATTTTGATCCATCTGCTAATGTTGACGGTGATACACTTTCTCCTTATGGGATTCAAACTTTAAATGAAAGAGTATATGCCTTTGGAAAAGTTGGATATGTATTTCCAAGAAAGAAATACAAAAGTGTTGGATTGCAACTTAATTATACCAATCAAAAACTTTCCAATACTTATGGAATAACAAATTATGATGCAAAGCAAAATTGGTATTATGGAAATTTGATTTATCAGTCAATCATTAACAATACAAATCACCGCTTTAGAACAGGCATTACGTTTAGCAATGAAAATACAAATGAGGCTGTTTCCATTTTTAGATTGTTTTCTAATACAAGTCAATTCAAGAGAACAGAACAATTGCTAGGTGCCTATTTTGAATACACTTATACTTGGTATACTAAACTCACGGTAGTTGCAGGCTTAAGAGCAGACCATCATAATTTGTTTGGCAATTATTTCACACCTCGACTGCATCTTAGATATGCACTAAATGAAGATTTTGTTTTAAGAGCTTCCGCAGGAAAAGGTTGGCGAACTGCAAACATTTTTGCTGAAAATAGTAGTTTGTTAATCAGTAGCAGAAAATTTAATTGGTTCAATACAAACTTAAACCAAGCAGCTTATGGTTTTAAGCCAGAAGAAGCATGGAATTATGGTTTGAACCTAACATATGACTTCAAACTAAATTATAGAAAAGGAACTTTTAGTGCTGATTATTATTTCACGCAATTTGCAAATAGAGTAATTGTAGACCGTGATATAAGTTTTGACGCAGTTTTGTTATACCAACAATTAGCATTTTCTTCAGGATTGCAATTGCAGTTAGATTATTCACCTCTTAGAAGATTGGATGTACGAATAGCATATAGATTTTATGATGTTCAAAGTAAGTTTATACAAGGGTGGACCACAGATCCAATGCTTGCTAAGCATAGAGGATTTGTTAATCTAGCCTATCAAACAAAAAGCAAATGGGCTTTTGATTTTACATCAAACCTCATTGGTGCAAAAAGACTACCAAAAGCCTATGCTGTAACTTCAGAAAAACAAAGCTGGTCTGATTTTTCATTGCCCTTTTGGTTGTTTAATGCCCAAGTAACGAAAAGTTTTAAAAAGCGAGTAGATGTATATTTAGGATGTGAAAACTTATTTGATTTTAAACAGTTAAATCCAATAATTAATTCTGATAAACCTTATTCTGCTAATTTCGATGCAACCCTCATTTGGGGCCCTGTTTTTGGTAGGATGATTTATGGTGGAATACGTTGGCGGTTATAGACTTAAATGGCAAATCAAAAAAAACTTGTATTGATAAAAATTATGCTTATCCTTGCATATCAAACCTATTCAGTTCGTGCCTTTTTGGCGCCTTCAAAGGATCCTGCCGAACAGAATAACAAAATCTCATATTAATATTCATATCCATACATGATGATTGAAGAAACGGGTGAAACACCTGAATTGAAAGCAAATGAAGAGGCAGCAGCCCCTAAAAAACGTGGTAGAAAACCTAAAGTTGCGCAAGAAGAGTCGGCAGAATTAGTAGTACCTGTTAAAGCTGTAAAGGAAAAACCTACCGAAAAGGTAAAAACTGAACCTGAGCAAATTAAATTAGAAATTCCAATTCAGGAGCCCCAACAAATCCCTGTAAATACTGAGAAAGCATCGGAGTCGGTTCAAACCGAAACCACCGAAACAGGCGAAAACAAACCCCCGTTTGAAAGAAGAGAAAACAAATGGAGAGATAGGAACAATAGAAACCGTAACGATAATCGTGGTGGAGACAATAGGGGAGGTGATTACAGAAATGATAATCGCAACAATGAACCTAGAAATGAAGTTCGACCTGATGCACCAAAACAAGATTTTGTTAGACCTGAAGTTACAAGAACAGAAAATGCAAGACCTGAAGGTCCTTCGCAAGAAAGACCAGAACGCAATGATCGCCCAGAACGCCAAGAAAGAATGACTTACCCAGAATTGGAAGGCATTGTTGAAGCAGAAGGAGTATTGGAAATGATGCAAGACGGTTATGGTTTTTTAAGGTCTTCAGATTATAACTATATGCCATCTCCTGATGATGTTTATGTGGCACCCTCTCAAGTTAAAGTATTCGGACTAAAAACCGGCGATACTGTATCTGGAACAGTTAGGCCACCTAAAGAAGGGGAAAAATATTTTGCTTTAGTTAAGGTAAACTCAATCAATGGAAGAATCCCTTCTGAAGTACGTGATAGAGTTGCTTTTGAACATTTAACACCGCTTTTTCCTGATGAAAAATTAAGGCTAGCTGATAAATCTGATTCTTATTCAACTCGTATTATCGATTTACTTGCACCAATTGGAAAAGGACAAAGAGGATTAATTGTTGCACAACCAAAAACTGGTAAAACTATCTTGTTAAAGGATATTGCCAACGCAATTTCTAAAAATCATCCAGAAGTTTATCTATTGATTTTATTAATAGATGAGCGCCCAGAAGAGGTAACAGATATGCAAAGAAGCGTGCGTGCAGAAGTGGTGGCATCTACTTTTGATGAACCAGCAGAGAAGCATGTAAAGCTAGCAAATATTGTTTTAGAAAAGGCCAAAAGATTGGTTGAATGTGGGCACGATGTTGTAATCTTAATGGATTCTATCACCCGCATGGCTAGGGCTTTTAACACGGCTCAACCTGCATCTGGTAAGATATTATCTGGTGGGGTAGATGCCAATGCATTACACAAGCCAAAACGCTTTTTTGGTGCCGCAAGAAAGATTGAAGGTGGTGGTTCTTTAACAATTATTGCAACTGCACTTACAGATACAGGTTCAAAAATGGATGATGTAATCTTTGAAGAGTTCAAAGGAACAGGAAATATGGAATTGCAATTGGATAGAAAACTAGCCAACAAGCGTATTTTCCCTGCCATTGATATTATCTCTTCAAGCACTAGACGTGATGATTTGCTTTTAGACAAAACCACCTTACAAAGGGTGTGGGTGCTAAGAAATCATTTGGCAGATATGACTACAGAAGAAGCAATGAACCTAATGTTGAAGAACATGAAAGGAACTCGTTCAAACGAAGAATTCCTTGCTTCTATGAATGGTTAAGGATTACTCCTTAACCAATACTAACAAAGGAATTTTTGTATGGAATGCCATCTTTTTCGACAGACTTCTATGAAAGAGTCTGTCGAAAAAGTTTCTATTGTGTTTAGCCATTACCAGTAAATCTGCAGCTACTTCATCCACATATTTATTAATACTTTGTACTACGTCTCCTTTTTCTAATTCTATATAATAAATATTTGGATAGGAAATATTGTCCTTATTCTTTTTAAAGAAATTATTTGCAGCATTAAAGTATTTGTCTGCATCAGATTTCACATGAATTACATCAAGTCTGCAATCGAAAAGTTCTGCAAAATAAATTAGTCGCATCAATGCTGGAAACTCTGGCTCATTATAGTCTGTAGCGTAAACAATTCTTGTATAATCACTATAAGTTAGTTCTTTAGGCACAACCAAAACTGGCACCTTAGATTTAGCAACTGTTGAGGCTGCATTACTGCCAATTAAAATTTCTGCTGCCCCACTAGCACCAGTTGTTCCCATTATGATTAAGTCAGCTTCTTGTTCGAAAGCATAATCGCAAACCTCTTCTGCCACAAAGCCCAATAAAGTTTTAAATGTATATTCTACTTTGGTTTGAACCAAAAGTGTTTCTGAAAGTTCCTGAAATGACTTTTCGGTTGCTTCTTCAATTTCGCTTACGAATACTTGATAAGTTTCTGCGGGCATGGTAGCATCTACCATTGCCACTTGATTTACATGAACGATATGAATTGAAGCATCTGCTTTAGTTGCTAATTCAATGGCATAAGCCAAAGCCTTATTGGCTGGCTCAGAAAAATCCGTAGGAACCACAATCTTGCTTATCATATTTCAGTTTATTTAATTGCTAAATATATTTATTAGGTTTTAAGTTATTATTAACCAAAAGCCATTGTCAAATTTAGTCTTCATCATTGGATACTTCACTAATTTTTTTCAGTCATTTGAATGATAATTATCAATTAAAAGACTCCGCTAAAAAAAAGGTTTTGGAAATTCTCAATGGAATAGCTTAATTATACCCAATTTAAACGAAACTATGAGTAATTCAAAACAACAACAAACATCACTTTATACCTTGGCAGTGGTGTTTTTCTTTTGGGGCTTTGTGGCAGCCTCCAATGGAATTTTTATTCCATTTTGTAAAACACATTTCAATTTATCACAATACGAATCCCAATTAATTGATGCTTCTTTTTATGCAGCTTACTTTTTTGGATCATTCTTTTTGTATTTGTTATCGCAATACAATAAGCATGATGTTTTAAATAAGATTGGGTATAAATCGGGTATCGTTTACGGCTTGCTTGCTTCTGTAATAGGTGCTGGTTTATTAAGTGTATTTTCAGGAATGGCTACTGTAACTTTTGGAATGATATTGGGTGCATTTTTTATAATTGCCTTAGGTTTCTCCTTACAGCAAACTTCTGCACAACCTTTTGTGGTTGCGCTTGGTCCAATAGAAACTGGCACGCACCGTTTGAATTTTACTGGTGGTGTTAATTCATTAGGGACTTTACTTGGTCCCATTGTAGTTAGTATTGTTTTGTTTGGTGCAATTGGAAGCGGTCAAAAAGCTTCTTTGGGCAGTATCCAAACTTTGTATTTAATCTTGGCAGCACTCTTTGCAGTTGTTGCAATATTTTTCTTTATGAATAAAAGTTTACCGGTAGTTACCAGTGATGAGGCTATAGAAAACAGTGGAAAAGCTACTACAACTTTAGCTATAATTGCGATTCCAACTGCCATTTTATTGTTCTTGAATAATTTCTTACCAGCAATTATCAGTAACAATTTTATTTACATCTGCTTGGTGGTAATTGTTGGTGTGTTAATTTACACTTTGGGTGCTTCTAAGAAAAATTCTAACGGTTGGGGTGCTATGCATTACCCTCAATTAGTGCTCGGTATGTTAGGCATTTTTACCTATGTTGGCGTTGAGGTTACCATTCAAAGTAATATGGGTGCTTTATTAAAATTACCTGAGTTTGGAGGGTACGATGAATCTTCTATCTCTAACTTTATCAGTTTATACTGGGGAAGCTTAATGATTGGAAGATGGACAGGTGCCTTGTCTGCTTTCCAAATGAGTACCAATACAAGAAAAATATTGACTTTTATTGTTCCTTTTATAGCATTTGCTATCATTTTAGGGATAAATTATCTTAGTGGGAATGCAATTGCAGACCTGATACCTTATGCTGTATGTATTTTAATTGCTGTGATGGCGTTTTTCATTGGAAATGAAAGACCTGCTCAAACCTTGTTATTGTTTGCAGGTATAGGAATTACAGGGATGTTAATTGGATTAGTTACTACTGGAAACATTGCGATGTTTGCCTTTATGAGCGGTGGTTTGGCCTGCAGTATTATGTGGCCTAGTATTTTCTCGCTTTCAATATCTGGTTTAGGAAAATATACTTCACAAGGCGCTTCTTTTTTAATTATGATGATTTTGGGTGGTGCTATCATTCCACCAATTCAAGGAAAAATTGCTGATGATATGGGCATTCATATTTCATACTTCATTCCTGTTTTATGTTTTGCTTACCTTGCATTTTTTGCACTTAAGGCAAAGGCCATTCTAAAAACGCAAGGAATTAATGTTGATGAGGTAAAAGCTGCTGCTGGTCATTAATTTGAAACAGCCTTTTAATAAAAAAAGCGCAGGTCCTTAAACTTGCGCTTTTTTTATGTTGGTTCGAACCAAAATCTTAATTAACTAGGTTTTTAACTTTGGTATTTTTACTCCATAAGACTTTGTCTGTGTTGATATAAACAGCTCTGTCCCTTTCATCTGGTTGTACAATTCTTTTTTTCATTGCAAACAAAATAAAAACAGAAATAACTGGGACAAAAAATCCTATTAATGCCCAAGGCCAGAATTTATATCCTTTTGTGGTGGCCAAATAGCCAAGCACAGGAGGAAAGAAAAGCTGCATGACAAGTAGTTCTATCATATCAACTTAAGGGCTTTAGATGATACTTTTGTTTTACTATTTCTTAATTTCAAAAGTATTCATGAAAGCAGTTGTGAAATTCCCTTTCTTGAAGTCCTCATTTTGCATCAATTGCAAATGAAGTGGAATGGTTGTCTTAAGTCCAGGTCCTTCAATGATAAACTCTCCAAGGGCTCTTTCCATCTTAATTATTGCCTCTTCTCTAGTTTGCGCAGTTACAATCATCTTGGCAATCATACTATCGTAGTTACTAGGAATAGTGTATCCTGCATATATATGTGTATCAACTCTAACACCGTGACCACCTGGCTTGTGTAAATACTCTATTTTGCCTGGCGTTGGTCTAAAATTATTGTATGGATCTTCTGCATTGATACGAACTTCAATTGAGTGGCGTGTAGGGAAGTAATTTCTTCCACTAATTGGTACTCCGGCAGCAATTAAAATTTGTTCTTTAACTAAGTCAAAATTGATTACTTCTTCTGTTACTGGATGTTCTACCTGAATACGAGTATTCATTTCCATGAAGTAAAAGTTTCTGTGTTTGTCAACCAAGAACTCAATGGTTCCAAGACCTTCATAACTAATCGCAGAAGCCCCTGCAATAGCAGCCGCACCCATTTTTTCACGAAGTTCATCTGTCATAAATGGAGACGGACTTTCTTCAATCAACTTTTGGTGACGACGTTGAATTGAGCAATCTCTTTCCGAGAGATGGCAAACTTTTCCATATTGGTCGCCTGCAAGTTGAATCTCGATATGACGAGGCTCTTCAACATATTTTTCAATGTAAATACCATCGTTTCCAAAGGCAGCGGCAGCTTCTTGTCTAGCACTATCCCAATGTTTTTCAAATTCTTCTTCAGCCCAAATGATGCGCATGCCTCTACCACCGCCACCAGCAGTTGCTTTGATGATAACAGGATAGCCTATTTCTTTGGCAATGGTTTTACCTTCCTCAGCATCTTTCAATAATCCTTCCGATCCAGGAATAACGGGTACTCCAGCCAACTTCATAGTAGCTTTGGCACTTGCTTTATCACCCATAGAATTAATCATCTCAGGGCTAGCACCAATAAATTTAATTCCATGGTCTCTGCAAACCTGAGAAAATTTCGCGTTTTCAGATAAAAAGCCATACCCAGGATGAATTGCATCGGCATTTGTTATTTCTGCAGCGGCAATAATATTTGCTATATTCAAATAAGATTGTGCAGAAGGAGGAGGACCAATGCAAACTGCTTCATCAGCAAACCTAACATGTAAGCTATCTCTGTCTGCTGTAGAATACACAGCAACAGTTTTGATGCCCATTTCTTTTGCGGTTCTTATTACCCTTAAGGCAATCTCGCCCCGATTGGCAATCAAGATTTTTTTAAACATAAAATTTTTGTTGTTAAAGGATTAACAATCTCAAAGCAAGGTTTGCTTTGATTACATTGGCTCTACCAAAAACAAAGGTTGATCATACTCAACAGGTGATGAGTTTTCTACCAATATTTTTACAATTCTACCAGAAACCTCTGATTCAATTTCGTTGAACAATTTCATTGCCTCAACAATACAAAGTACTTGACCTGGTTTTATTTCATCTCCAATTTGAACAAAAGCTGGTTTGTCTGGAGATTGCGACTTGTAATAAGTTCCAATCATTGGAGATTTGATTGTAATGAAATTTCCAGCAGGAGTTTCAGTTTTGCTCGCATGAGATTCAATGCGCTCCATTGGAAATGCTGATTGAGCTGCTGTTGTAACAGGAGCTGCTGCAGGTGCAACTTGAGAAACAACAGGTGCATGCTGCACTGACATTGTTTTTTCTTCTGTTTTTCTGATAGAGATTTTGAAATCTCCACGTGCCACATCTACCTCAGATACTCCAGATTCAGATACTAGCTTTATGAGCTCTTTTATTTCTTTTAATTCCATAATTTTACGATTAGAGAAATCAAATATATTTAAAAAATGAATTGAAAAAGTTAAACCGAAATGAAATCATTATTTAGAATCATAAGCCCATTTTAAATAAATGGCGCCCCAAGTAAAACCGCCACCAAATGCGGCTAAAACTATATTGTCACCTTTTTTGAGACGTGGTTCCCATTCCCATAAACAAAGTGGAAGGGTTCCATTTGTTGTATTGCCAAAACGGTCAATGTTTATCATAACTTTGTCTCTGGTCAACCCCATTCTTTCGGCTGTTGCATCAATAATTCTTAAATTAGCTTGATGGGGAACTAGCCATGAGATATCTTCTGCGCTAAGGTGATTTCTTTCCATTATTTGCGCTGAAACATCTGCCATATTTGTTACCGCAAACTTAAACACTGTTTTACCATCTTGATAAACAAAATGTTCTCTTGCATCTATGGTTTCATGTGTTGGCGGTTTCAATGAACCACCAGCTTTTTGGTGCAAGAAATGCCTCCCTGAACCATCAATTTTTAACACGGAATCAATAACGCCTAATCCTTCTTCATTAGGTTCAAGAAGCACTGCGCCGCAGCCATCTCCAAAAATGATACAGGTATTTCTGTCTGTATAATCAATAATGGAAGACATTTTATCTCCCCCAACTACAACAACTTTTTTGTATTGTCCGCTAATGATAAACTTGGCGGCAGTTTCCAACGAAAACAAAAATCCTGAACATGCCGCTGAAAGATCGTAACCGAAGGCGTTTTTTGCTCCAATTTTGTCTGCTAAAATGCAAGCTGTTGACGGGAACACCATATCTGGTGTAATAGTAGCAAAAATAATTAAGTCTATTTCCTCTGCGCTTATTCCGCGCTTTTTAAGCAATCCATTCACTGCCTCAACTCCCATGTCTGAAGTTGCAAGTCCAGCACCTTTTTGTATATGTCTTTCTTTAATGCCCGTTCTAGTTGTAATCCATTCGTCTGTGGTATCAACCAAAAGTTCCAAATCCTTGTTTGTCAACAAATCTGGTGGAACATATCCATTGATTGCTGTTATGGCAGCAGTAATTTTTGTCATTATTGTGAAGGGGGAACTATATTTTGAAAGGCATCATGAATAATTGAAACTAAATTTGATTCAACAACATCATGTGCGCTAATAATCATGTTTTTGAATGCTTTCTTGTTTGAAATGCCGTGTCCAATAATTACTGGTGCATTTACTCCAAGGATTGGCGTACCACCAAAGTTTTCATAATTGAATCTTTCTAAGTAATCGTCTTGAATACCACGCTTATGTAGTACAAAATACATTGACTCTAAAGCCTTTAATACAACATTTCCAGTAAATCCTTCACAAACGATTACATCAACCTTATCAGAAATGATATCTCTACCTTCAACATTTCCAATAAAATGAAATTGCGAAGAATCTTCCATTAAATTATGGGCAGAAACAGTAACTAGGTTTCCTTTTTCTTTTTCTTCCCCAATGCTTAACAATCCTACTTTTGGATCAGGATTTTTATATACATGTTTTAATAGGAGTGAACCTAACACTCCAAATTGATACAACACATCAGGTCTACAATCCGCATTTGCACCAACGTCTACAATTAGTCCAACTCCACCATTTGCTTTAGGTACCATTGCTGTAATACAAGGTCTTATTACGCCTTCAATTGGCTTAACAGAAAACATTGAACCTACTAGCATAGCACCAGTATTACCAGCGCTAACGAAGGCATCTATTTTTTTATGGGCTAAAAGACCGAAACCAACTGAAATGCTTGAATCCTTTTTTTGTGAAATAGCTTTGGTAGGATGTTCACTCATACCAATAATCTCAGTGGTATGCACAAAATCGAAATCAGATTCTGCTGCACCTGAATTTGCAATTTGGTGTAAAGCTTCTTCTTTGCTGCCAATTAAAACAATACGCACATTTTCGCCAAGCTCTTGCTTAGCCAAGATGGCGCCTTCAATAGCTTCCTTGGGGGCGTAATCGCCTCCCATGATATCAAATCCTATTTTCATGAGCAGGGTAAAAGGGACTATGACAAAAAAGGATTAAATATCCTTTTGCATGTGTGGAAATGCCAAAATTCCCTTGTAGTATCCATTAGGAGTTACACGGTGACGCAAGTGAACTTCTCCAGAGGTTGGATCTGTTGTAATAGTTGGATTTGCACCCTTGTAGTGCGTTCTACGCTTATCTCTTCTCGAATTAGAGATTTTTCGTTTTGGATTAGGCATTTTATTATTTCTCCTTTTTTAGTTTAACAAATCTTTTAATTTATTCCATCTTGGGTCAGAATTATCTCCTGATTCTCCCTCAACGTTTTCATCTTCTTCCTTTTCTTTTTGTTCTAAAAGCTTCAAAACCTCAGGATTGCAACTTTTAGAGATGGCTAGTTCATTGCAATTTTTGCGCTGTGGTACTGCCAATAGCAAACTTTCATACAGATATTGTGTAAGGTCAAACTCAATTTCTGTTCTTGCTAAATAAACAATTTCAAAATCTTCAAAGTTGCTTACCTCGCTCAACTTCATTAACATTTCGAAATCTTTTTGAATTGGAATGTCAATTTCATCTGCACAAGTATCACACGTAGAAGACACAATTCCCTCAAAATGAAACTTTAAATCATAAAGATTCTCTGTTTTATTCATTTGTAACCTAACCCCAACATTGGCCTTCTTTACAGGCGAATATTCGAAATCAGCCAAGAAATTGTCATCCAATACATACTCAAATTCATTAGGCCCCATCCGGACTTTATTGAACTCAATTGTGTATTCCTTCTTCCTTGCTCCCATGTGTAATAGCCTGCAAAGATAAGCGGTTAAAAGTAACTTCTGAAAACTTTTTACTTTTTCTAGCGGTGAAATTAATTTAAATGCTAGATAATCAGTGAATTAATAAGATTAAAAGTCGATTCTGAATTTCTCCCTTCTAAATTGAGTCATCGGTAAAGGATTTTCATTGATGGTCTCAAAATGGTTCCTTCTTGCCCAAATATCAATTGCCATATAAATAGCATTGCGCATGCTTTGTGCATCCGCCTCATTTTTTCCTGCAATGGCATATGCCGTTCCATGGTCGGGTGAAGTTCTTACAAATGGAAGTCCAGCTGTGTAATTTACACCATCCTTAAATGCCATAAATTTAAACGGAATCAACCCTTGGTCATGGTACATCGCTAAAATTCCATCAAACTGTTTGTATTGGTTCGAACCAAAAAAACCATCTGCTGGATATGGCCCATAAACCGAAATTTGTTTGTCATTCCTTGTTTTATCTACTGCTGGAATGATAATTTCATTTTCTTCAGTACCTAATAACCCATTTTCTCCAGCATGTGGGTTTAACCCCAAAACTGCAATTCTCGGTTTAATAATTCCGAAATCTTGCTTTAAGCTTTGGTTCAACAACACAATCTTTTCTGCTATAAGACTCTGACTTAGTTTTGCTGATACCTCCTTTAAGGGTAAATGTCCTGTAACCAGTGCAACTCTTAAACTATCGGCTGTTAGTAACATTAAATGGTTGCTATTCGCTTGCTGAGCCAAGTATTCTGTATGTCCGTTGAAAGGGAATGTTTCTGTGTTTACGTTATGCTTATTGAGTGGACCCGTTACAATTGCCTGAAGCTTACCTGAAACAGCATCTTTGGTAGCCATTTCTAGTGATTTAAAAGCATATTTACCTGCAATTTCGCTAACCTCCCCAGGCTTTATTTCTAACTCCTCCTCCCAACATGCCAATAAATTTGCTTTTTTGGGGTTAACTTGGTCTAAAGACTTAATAATATTAAGTTGAAAATCATTGAGGTTTAAAATTTTTCTCCAATAGGAAATTATTTTAGGAGAAGCATACACAACTGGAATGCAGTAATCTAAGATTCTATTGTCATGTAAAGCCTTTATGATAACTTCAACGGATATACTATTAATGTCACCTATGGTTATTCCAATCAAGGGTATTTTACTCATTTTTCAACTTTTTAAACTTAGGAATCAAATTATTTACTGCACAATTGCTTTGCATATTCCAAAATCAAACGAACACCAACACCTGTGCCACCCTTGGTTTTGTAAGTTTCTGCCGCGCTTATAAATGCAGGTCCTGCAATATCAAAATGCATCCATGGATAATCAATAAATTTCTCAAGAAATTTACCAGCTGTAATTGCACCAGCCACTGGTCCACCAATATTTTTCATGTCTGCAATATCACTTTTTATAAGGGTAGAATAGTCGTCCCAAAACGGAAATTCAACCAAACGCTCATGCACAAGTTCTCCAGCATTTTTCAAGGCAGTTTTACTTTCTTCACTGGCTGTTCCCATGCAAACAATTCCATAAGCACCAATTGCAGCCGCAGCAGCGCCTGTTAATGTTGCAAAATCCAAAACAATTTCTGGTTCATACTTTTTAGCGTATGAAAGTGCATCTGCTAAAATCATCCTTCCTTCGGCATCAGTGTTTAAAACTTCAACGGTTTGACCATCAAACATATGAATTACATCGCCAGGAGTATATGCAATTTCTCCTGGACGGTTATCTGTTGCTGGTATCAATGCTACAACATGCAGTGGTAATTTGCTTTTTGCAATAGCAAATATTCCTGCTGCAACTGCTGCAGCACCTGCCATATCGCATTTCATCGTGTCCATGCCTGCTGTTGGTTTTAGGCTCAAACCGCCAGTGTCATAAACAACCCCTTTCCCAACTAAAACTAAAGGTTTCTTGTTCTTTGCTTTAGCGGGTTTGTATTCAAGTATCGTAAAAGTAGGAGGTGTTTTACTGCCTTTATTTACAGCTAATAATCCTCCCATTTTCAAGGATTCAATTTGCTTTTTATTTAGAACCTCACAAGATACACCAGCATCTTTTGCTGCAGATTGTATTTGTTTGGCAAATACAATTGCATCTAAATGCGAAACCGGTTCATTTACCCAGTTGCGTGCACGAATTACTTCCTCTAATTGTATTTGCAGTGCTTCAATTTCATTTTTCTTGGTTTTTTCGGTTTGAACCAAGATAGATTTTAAAGCATTATTCTTTTTATCAGATTTGTACTTGTTAAATTGGTAGGATGCTAAAACCACCCCTTCAGAGATATACAAACTTGCTGCAAGATTGCTTGGGTGGTTACCAATCCAAATCTCTTCGTAATGATGCGCAGTGAGTGTGTGTGAAATTTTTGCACCAACGGCTCTATATTTTTCTCTTTTTAATCCTTCTGGTTTAGATTCAAAATCCTCAATTTGTTGAAGGAAAATGTGATGAGAAAGTCTATTGATGAGAATAAACTTTTCGTCCTCCTTTAATTTTTTTTCAACATAAGCGATTTCTTCTGCTGAAAGCAAAAAGTTCGAAAGCTCTCCGCTGTTTGAGAATAAGAATACAGCATTCTTGTTTGGTTTGAATTTCTCTGAATAGGTGAGTTTTACCATGTCTAATAATTTAATTAAGATTTTGCCTTTGCTTTTGGTTTTGGAGCAGCAGCTTTCTTTTCTTCAGGTTTAATTGCATCTGCTTTGCAAGCTTTACAAGGTTCGAAACCTCCTTTTTTTGCCTCAGCTAGGGTCATTCCCTTTTTACCTGTTTTTACAAGGCTGCAATTTTTTGCATGGTACTTTTTGCCATTCTCTGTGGCATAAACAGTTTGAGCAGCTAAATTTCCATAGCCCATAAACAATAGGAAACATAAAAACGCGATTTGTTTTACAAAAGTTTTCATATATATTTTATTGAATTTGCGGTAAAGGTAAATGCTATTTGATTATTTAGTTTTATTTGCTGCTACAAATTATGCACACACAAGTAAAAGCAAAAAAGTTTTTGGGTCAACATTTCCTTACCGACCTGCAAATTGCTTCTGATATTGTTGAATCTCTTTTTAAAATTTATCCTCAAGGACAGGTTTTGGAAGTTGGACCAGGAATGGGGGTTCTAACTAAAATTTTACTGAAAAATAAGGAATTAAAAACTTGGGCTGCCGAGATTGACGGAGAATCTGTTACTTATTTGTGTGCCCATTTTCCTGAAATTTCTGAGCGATTGATTCAAGAAAGCTTCTTAGAGATTGATCTAAGTACTCGGTTTGGGGATGGAATTGCAGTTATTGGAAACTTTCCCTACAATATTTCCTCTCAAATCGTTTTTCATATCATCGACCACAGAGACAAAGTTCCTGTAATGGTTGGAATGTTTCAAAAAGAAGTAGCAGAAAGATTAGCCGCAGGGCACGGTGGCAAAGATTATGGAATCTTAAGCGTTTTGGTTCAAGCCTACTATAAAATAGAGTATTTATTTACTGTACCAGAACATGTTTTTAATCCACCTCCAAAGGTAAAATCAGGTGTCATTAGCATGCAAAGATGCAAGGATGCGCTTGATTGTGATGAAATTCTCTTTAAGAAAATTGTAAAAGCCGCATTTAATCAAAGAAGAAAAAAGTTAAGAAATGCAATTTCCGCATTTGGCTTAGACGATGCTGACTTGGGAGAATTTGCTGGTAAAAGAGCAGAGGAATTATCTGTTGATGATTTTGTAATATTAACCAACTTAATTGCTAATTACAGAAATGGAAAAGATACAAGTGGATAATGCCGTTGTAAAGCAGTTTAGAAGTTTACTGCAAAAGGAAAATGTTGCTGAATTAGAAATGCAACTTTCGCAGATGTATGCCCAAGACATTGCCTTATTAATTGATAGATTACCAGTTGAGGATTCTAGGGAGATTTTAAATCTTCTTAGTAAAGACAAGGTAATAAAGGTATTGGTAGAAATGGAGGAAAGTGATCGTGCCCATTTCTTATCGGCATATACGCCATACGAAATTGCCAATAATTTTATTGAGCACATGGATAGTGATGATGCTGCTTATTTGTTAAACCATTTGCCTAATAAAATTAAAGAAGATGTAATTGGGCAATTACAAGACATTGAGTACGCAAGCAGCCTCTTGAGTCTAACAAATTATGAAGAATACACAGCGGGTAGCTTGATGGCACTCGAATTGGTAAAGGTGAGCATCAACCAAACAGTGGCTGAATGCATTGAGGAAATTAGAAAACAAAACGAAAATGTAGATAATATTTATGTAGTTTATGTAGTAGATGATTTTGAAAGATTAATGGGTATAATAACCCTAAAGAATCTTTTACTTGCCAAGCCTGATTTTTTGGTTTCAGAAGTTTATAACTCAGAAGTTATAGCTGTTCCTACCGCTGCAGACAGTGAACTGGTAGCTAATTTAACAAAAAAGTATGATTTGGTGGTATTACCTGTAGTAGATGTTTTAGGTAGATTGGTGGGTAGAATTACCATTGATGATGTGGTAGATGTAATTAAGGAAGAAGCCGATGAGGATTATCAATTAATGTCGGGTATTACTTCCGATGTTGCACCCACAGATTCAATTTTTGATTTATCCAAGGCAAGACTTCCTTGGCTTATTATTGGCTTGTTTGGCGGCATTGTTAGTTCTAGGTTTTTGGGTGTTTACGAATCAGAAATTCAAATTCACCCAGAAATGGCTTTTTTTATTCCATTGATTGCTGCAATGGGCGGTAATGTTGGTGTTCAGTCTTCTGCTATTGTAGTACAAGGTTTAGCAAATGATACTTTAGGTACTAAAAATATTGGGCATAAAATATTAAAAGAGCTAAGACTTGCTTTGTTTAATGGACTTATATGCGCCATACTTATTTTAGCATATAATCTCATATTTAATGATTCGGTTGAATTGGCCTTAACAGTTGCCATTGCCTTAATTACCGTAATTATTTTTGCCTCTGTTTTTGGAACATTTATTCCCATGTTTTTAAACAAAGTAAAAATAGATCCAGCTATAGCCACAGGGCCATTTATTACTACCAGCAACGACCTTTTAGGGATTGTGATTTACTTTTCAATTGGAAGGTTAATGTATCAAACTTTTTAGTGATGCAACCTTTTGTAAAAATTTGTTTACTTTTAAATGAAACCAAAAAATAACCTTTTATCAAAAAAGTTTTCCATTCTTATCTCAGATGAAATGCATGGCTTTTTTATGGAGGGTGCAAAAGCACAAGGACACAAGATTCTATATAGACCAGGAGCCACAAGGGAAGAGATTGCCAGCCTGCTCCCTCAAATGGATGCTTGGATATTGCGAACGGGTGTAAGTGCAGATGCAGATTTGCTTTCGAATGGGCGATCTTTGAAATGGATAGGCAGGGCTGGAGCTGGATTGGATAACATCGATTTGGTTCAAGCCGAAAAAATGGGAATTGTTTGTGAAAACGCTGGCGAGGCAAATGCAGATGCGGTGGGTGAGCATACCCTAGGAATGCTCCTTATGTTGATGCATAACCTCAGTCGTGCACATGCCGAAGTTAAGGCCGGACTTTGGCAAAGAGAAGCAAACAGAGGAATTGAATTAAGGGGAAAAACAGTTGGAATCATTGGATTTGGAAATACTGGAAAGGCTGTAGCAGAAAAACTCTCAGGTTTTGGTGTAAAGCTTCTAGTTTATGATAAATACAAAAAAGGTTTTGGTTTGAACCAAATTCAAGAGGCAAGCCTACAAGATATACAAGCAGAGGCAGATATCATTAGTTTTCATGTTCCTTTGACAGTGGAAACCAAAGGATTTCTTGATGCTTCATTCATTTTGGCCTGTCAAAAGCCATTTTTTGTGCTGAACCTAAGCCGAGGAAAGGTCGTAAACCATGAAGATTTAATTAATGGTTTGAACCAAGGCAAAGTTTTAGGTGCAGCTTTAGATGTCTTAGAAAATGAAAAGATTGCCGCACTTGCTGGCGCAGAATTGGAACGATTTAATAAACTTGCAAATGCTCCAAATGTGATTATAACCCCCCATATTGGAGGTTGGACACAGGAGAGTTTCTTGAAAATTTCGCAAGTCCTATTAGATAAGTTGCTGTTTTTTAGTGGGAATATGAAATAATGATTAAGGTATAGTAAAGAGAATAGTTGTTATTTACAATTTAACTCCTTTATTTTACCGCTCTTAAAAAAAAGTTTGAACAAGTAAATGCTATGTCAATGAAGAAAATATATACAATTTTATTTTGCATGCTGGTTCTAAATCTGGGTGCATTTGCTCAGAGTGGTTTAGGAACAATTCGCGGAACAATTAAGGATTCTAAGACCAAGAAGCCCTTAGATTATGTAAGTATAACCGTTAAACTTAATGGTGTAGCCAAAGGTACAGCCATGACTGATGATGATGGTTCATACACCATTAAAACCTTGCAGCCAGGGCAATACACACTATTCGCTTCCTATGTTGGGTACAAAAGCGTAGTAATGGAAGGAATTAATCTTGCTGCTGAAGAAGATAGGTTTGTTAATTTTTTAATGGAATCAACTACTCAATTAAATGAGGTTGTAATTTCACAATATAAAAAGCCAAAGATTGATCCAGGTGGGGTTAAAGGTGGAAACATTGGAGGTAAGGAGTTATTAAACAGTGGAACCCGCTCCGTAGAGCGTTTAACAGGCCAAACTTTAGGGGTAGAATCTAGAACTGGAAGCACTCCTATTTTTAGAGGTGCACGTGCCGAAGGTACTGCTTACTATATAGATGGAGTGCGTGTAGTTGGTGGTGGTCGCGATATTCCTGCCAATGCCATTGATAACATTCAAGTTATTACTGGTGGTACACCAGCACAATATGGAGATTTTGTGGGTGGTGCTATTAGTATTACCACAAAAGCGCCTTCTAAAAATTTCATCAGAGCTTTAGAATATACATCTGCTTCACCTTTCACAGGTACATTAGACAATACCCAATATAATAATTTCCAAGGCGTATTATCAGGGCCATTAAAGCTTGTTAACAAAGGAAGAGGAGATGAAGAACGCGTATTGTTAGGGTTTTTAATTTCTGGAAGTGTGGTCTATCAAAAGCAAATTGCCGTAGTGGATTTATACGAAGTTAAGCCAGAGAAATTAAAAGCAATTGAGCAAACACCATTGATACCAGGCGCTTCAGGTACCTTATTTCCAGCTGCAGAATATTTAACTGCAAATGATTTCCAAAAAATAAATAATCGACCTAATGTATACGACCTTGGAGCCGATGTAAATGGTAATTTCAATTTCCAACCAACTAAAAACTTCAATGTGCGTTTAGGCTACTTTGGAAACTACAGGCAAGGAAGAAATTGGAATAATTTCCATCATCTGTTAAATTCTTCAAATAATGCTTTTCAAAGAGATTATACTGTTAGAACTTATTTGCAGTTTACTCAAACCTTCAGGTCAGATGACAAAAAGGATAAAGACGATAAGAAACCTGCTTCAAATATTTCAAATGCATACTATTCAGTTCGTTTATCTTACGAGAGATTCTACAGAGAACTTGAAGATCAGGAGCATAGGGATGACATTTTCAATTATGGTTATGTAGGTAAATTTACCTCTTATCAAGCACCGGCTTACCAAAGAGTAATTAAAGGTTTAAATGAAAGACCAGATTCATTTTTAGTGAACAATAACTATGTTTACCTTTCAGACTATTACCGTCAAATTGGATATCAAGATACTGCTTTTACCTTTGAACAAGCTAATATAAATAGGGTTAGAGGAAATTATACCCGTTCGGTTTACGATTATTTTGGAGCCCAAAACATAGATAATTTAGGGGATCTTCGTCAAGTAGGAGGTTTAATTAATGGTGATAACCCTAATGGATTATACTCTAATATGTGGGGTAATGTTGGTGCTCAGCAAGCTGGATACCAAAAGACAATGGTAGAAACCTTTAACTTATACATCCAAAGTGAATTTACAGTTGCACCAAAAGGTAATCCTAAAGCAAAACATGAAATACAGGTTGGTTTAAACTTTGAGCAGCGATTTTCCAGAAATTATTCTTTAGGGGCAACTGGTTTATGGGGTTTAATGAGGTTATATTCTAATCGTCAATTTGCTGGCTTAGATTCTAACAAATCTACACTTAGGTTTGATGAAAACGGGGTATTTAATGATACCGTTAACCTTGGTAGAAAAATTGTTTGGGCAGACCAAACCAATTTTGATAGAAATTTGAGAAATAAATTAATCGCCATGGGTAGCACAGATGCCTTTGGAAATCCAATTGATTCTAATTCTTTCCTAGATGTGAATTCTTATGCACCTTCGGTTTATTCATTAGATATGTTTAGTGCGGATGAATTACTAAATAATGGTAATTCTGCTGTTGGTTATAATGGGTATGACCATTTAGGAAACGTTATCCGCGGTCGCCGTGTAAGTTTAGACGACTTTTTAAATGACAAGGAACGTCGTTTACTTCCTGCCTACCAACCAGTCTACTTTGCTGCTTGGATTCAAGATAAGTTTGTTTTCAAAGATTTGATTATGCGTGTTGGTTTCCGTTTAGAACGTTTTGATGCGAACCAACCTGTATTAAAAGATCCTTATACAACTGTTCCAATCTACACAGTAGGTGAAGTTCGTAATTCTTCAGATGCAGCTATTAGTGCACTTGCCAATCAAATCCCAGGTAATGTTGATAATGGATTTGCTGTGTATGTTAATAAAGATGAAAATCAGCAAGTTGGAGGACTATCAAATTCAAAAATAGTTGGTTACCGTGATGGCAATCGTTGGTTCGATGGAAGTGGTAACCCAATTTCAGACCCTCAACAAATTGCCCGTGATGGTGGTACCAATCGTAATGTGCCATTGTTATTAGACCCAAGCAATCCAAATATTCCAACTAGCAAATCATTTACAGATTACACGCCAGATGTATTGTTATTGCCTCGTATTTGGTTCTCATTCCCAATTTCTACTACTTCTCAGTTTTTTGGTACTTATGATATCTTAGCGCAACGTCCAATTAACAATCAAGCACAAATAGATGACTATTACTATTTGCAAAACAGACAGAGTTTAGGACCAATTGCTAACCCAGATTTGAAAATGGTTCAAGTAACCGATTATGAAATAGGTTTCCGCCAGCAAATTGGGGATGATGCAGCATTAGGTATTATTGCTTCATACAGAGAATATAGAAATTATGTACAGCAATTTAGATATGTACAAGCTTGGCCAATTGATTATACCACTTTTGGTAACATCGATTTTGCTACTGTAAAAAGTGTGGGTATTGATTACAGTATTACTGATATTGGTAACATCACATTAAGTGCAAATTATCAATTACAATTTGCAGATGGTACAGGTTCAAACGCTAACTCAAGTAATGCATTGGTTCAAGTTGGTTTAGGAACACTTCGTACAATTTTTCCATTAGACTTTGATACACGTCATACTTTAAAAGCAGTTTTTGATTACCATTATAAAACTGGAAAAGATTACAATGGACCAATTGTTAACGGTAAAAAGATTTTTGAAAATGCTGGTTTCAATGTAAACTTCGCTGGATATTCGGGAAGTCCTTACACACAAGAATTAAATCCTACACCAGGTGGTGTTCAAAGTGGTGTGGTTGTTCGTAGTCCTATAAGAGGTACAATCAATGGTGCGAATATTCCTCCTCAATTTACAGTTGATTTGAACGTAGATAAAAACTATGTTTTTAAAAGTAAGAAAATAGATGGCTCTACAGTAAATTATAGATTAAGGGTTTTTATAATGGTTCAGAATTTACTTAATACTGCTAATATTACTTCAGTGTTTAGGTATACAGGTTCTGCTTACACAGATGGATTCTTGGCTTCACCAGCTGCACAAGAACAAATTGAGTCTGCAACCAATACCCAGTCATATATTGACTTATACAATATCAGGATGGTTAACCCAGATCGTTTTGCTTTACCTAGAACCGCAAGACTTGGAGCTGCCCTATATTTCTAAGACAATTTAATTAAACGATTATCATGAAAAAGAATAGTGTAACATTAATCAATTGGTTGAAAGCAGCCTTGCTGCTAACACTCTTATTTGGTTTTCAATTTGTGCAAGCAAGAGAAAACATCGGGTTGCAAAAGTCAGGTAAAAAACCTGCCCTGAAGAAATATGGTGCAGGTTGTGTAGCCGCTACGCAACAAAAGGATTTAGATTTAAATAACGTTCGTACCACCATTTTAAATGGCGGTGATGTTTGGTGGAATCTTCAAAATGCCAAATATGAAATACCTAAAGTAGAACCAGGAAATACTCCTAAACATTCACTTTTCTCTGGAGCATTGTGGATTGGTGGTGTAACTTTAGGGAACTTAAGAATTGCTGCTCAAACTTACCGCCAAAGTGGTAATGATTATTATCCTGGCGCTTTGGCAACCGATGGATCGGCTTCCATTACTGCTGATCGTTGTAAATTTTATGACAAAATTTGGAAAATTACCTTAGCAGAGATTGAGGCTTTTGCAATTGATACCCAAAATTGGGCAAATCCAATAGATGCCATCGCAACTTGGCCAGGAACTGGCGCTGAGGGTTTTTCAGAAGCACAGTTTTTAGCGCCTTATTTTGACGCGGATTCAAATGGTGTTTACGAGCCTGCAGCAGGAGATTTTCCAACTTTTGATCAGGATGAATTATCCAATATTCCTGATATGATGTTGTATACTATTTACAACGATAAGGGAAATATTCACTCAGAATCTGAAGGTTTACCATTAGGCTTAGAGTTGCATACACAAAGTTTTGCATTTTCTACGAGTGATGAAATTAACAACATGACCTTTTATAGAACTACTATTTATAATAGAAGCTCAGACATTATAGACTCCTGTGTTTTTGGCCAATGGGTGGATGCCGATTTAGGAAATTATGCAGATGATTATGTAGAATGTGATGTGCAACGTAATCTAGGTATTTGTTATAATGGAGATGATAATGATGAAGGTATTTTAGGTTATGGTTTGAACCCACCAAGCATTGGGGTAAACTTTTTTGAAGGTCCTAAGAAAATTGTAGGTGCAGATACAATAGAAATTGGTTTAACCAAATTTGTATATTACAATAATGACTTTTCTATAACAGGTAATCCTCAAAGACCAGAGCATTATTGGAATTACCTAAATGGTAGATGGAAGGATGGTTTAAGTATCACTTATGGTGGAAATGGTAGAGGTGGAACAGATACTGCTAGTTTCATGTTTCCTGGTTTATCTGACCCAGCGGGAAGAGAAAATTGGACAGAAAGAACTGCTGGAAATACGCCACAAGACAGAAGGTTTTTACAAGTTTCTGGACCCTTCAGTTTGTTGCCTGGTTCAAAAAATGAAGTAACTGTTGCTGTAGTTTGGGCAAGAGCCACTACTGGTGGAGCAACTGGTTCATTCAATTTGTTAAAAGAAGCAAGTGATAAGGCGTTCGTTTTATTCAAAAATAATTTTAAAATTTTGGATGGACCTCGTGTTCCAGATATGAAGATTGTAGAATTAGATAGGGAGTTAATCCTTACCATAGACAATTACGGTAGAACAGAATCTTACTCAGATTCGTCAGCTGGATTATGCACCCAGTTTACCAGATATAAATTTCAAGGGTATCAAATTTTTCAATTAAAAAGAAGTTCAATACCAAGTGATTTATACAATCAAGATGAAGCAAAATTAGTTGCACAATGTGATGTTCAGGATGGTAATAAAATGATTGTTAATATTGTAAATGACGCTGATTTGGGAAGTGTAAAAAAGATAATGGTAAATGGAGCAGATGATGGAATTGAACATTCTTTCAGAATAACCAAAGATGCATTTTCTATTGAATCTGATCCAACCTTGGTGAATTTCCAAAGTTATTACTTCCTGTTAGTTGCATATGCTGCTACAGACAATTGTTCTCAAGATGCTTTACAATATTTACAAGGTAGAAAATTGGTTAATGGAGATCCAATAGTTGTTTATACTGCTTATCCTCACAAACCAATTTCTAGAGGTACAGGCACCGATTTAAATGCTAGCTTTGGGGATGGTCCTGAAATCACAAAAATTAGTGGAATAGGAAATGATGCTAATGTCTTAAGATTAACTAAAGCAACCATTGAAAAAGCTTTATTAGCACCTTATTATGCTCCTACACCAACTTATACTTCTGCTTCTGGTCCTATAAAAGTTCGTGTAATTGATCCTTTTAAGCTTCCATTATCAGATTTTGAATTGAGATTTAAAGATAGTTCAAACTCAACTGTTAAAGGAGATACTTTAACAGGAAGTTCCACCTATTGGACTTTGACCGACCTTACTAATGGGACGGTTTACAATGGAGAGCGTACAATTAACTCGCCAAACGAACAAGTATTCTCAGATTTAGGTTTTTCTATTTCTGTAAGCCAAGTAATTGGACCAGGACAGCCTACCAACCAATTGGATCAAGACAATGGTTATGTTAGTTCATCAATCAGTTTTTCAAATCCTACCAATCGTTGGTTTAGAGGTATAAATGATGAAATAATTGCTTTACCACCTTTTAATTGGATTAGATCTGGAAATACTGGTACTCCAACTTTTGATAGACCTTGGGAACATGACTTCGCTGTTAACCGCGTGCCAGTTGACCCTAGAAGACAATATAATAAAGTTTTAGACGGAACTTGGGCACCATATTGCCTAGCGGCTAGTGCTGTTGCTCCAACTGCTGTTACTTATGGTCCAGCTTGGAGCCCAACAGGCGATGGTAAATTCCCTTCTCAAGACCATTCACTTGCCGATTTGCAAAGCGTGCAATTAGTAATTACTGCGGATAAATCTAAATGGTCTCGTTGTATTGTGTTGGAAGCAGGTGAAAATGCCGCAACAAATATTGGCGGTGCTCAAAAGTTTGACAGAAGAAGATCTCCTTCGGTAGGTAAAAATGGTAAACCAGATGGCGATGGTAACGGTAAAAGTTGGTTCCCTGGATATGCTATTAATAAGGAAACTGGCGAACGTTTAAATATTTTGTTTGCAGAAGACTCTTCTCTACCGCTAGACAATGGTTCGGATATGATTTGGAACCCTACTTCTACATTGTTCCGTCAAAATCCAACTTCTGGTATTGAGTATATATTCGGCGGAAAACACCATGTATATATTATGGGTACAAAGAGATTGGTTACTAATCCAAACAGAGTTGGACCTAGATACGATGAGTGTAAACTTTATGATTCACTTTTCAACCTAATTGATAATAATGTTCAAGTGCCTTCTAATAGAAGAAATATTTTCAAACAACCAATGTGGGTGGGTATGACATTAACAGACCCTAAAACACAATTGGGTAACTTGAATGACAATGGTGGCGGTATCCCTTGTGAGGTAACTATAGATATCAATGTTAAGCGTCCTTATGCTCAGAAATTCTCTTTTGATCCTTCAGTTGCAGATACAAGTGGAATGCCTTTGTATAGATTCTCTACTAAGAATCTTGCACCAGTGGTTGGTAATTCAGAAACTATGAAAACAGCGCTTGACTTGGTTTCAATCACACCAAATCCATATTATGCTTATGCTGGTTACGAAGACCCAACCAACCAATTGGATACTCGTATAAAAATAATTAACCTGCCAAAGAAATGTGTTATTTCAATTTATACACAAGGTGGTTATTTGGTGAGAAGAATCAGAAAGGATGATGATTCTAGAACCTTTGTAGAATGGGATTTAAAGAATGATGCTAATGTGCCTATTTCTAGTGGTGTTTATTTAATACATGTTTACGCAGATGGCATGGGTGAGCGAATCATCAAATGGTTTGGTATCATGAGACCTGTGGATTTTGATACTTTCTAATAATAGTTAGTCTGGAGGTTTTTAACCTCCAGATTTTTAAAAAATAAAATTAACAAGATGAAAAGAACGCTATACAAAATTGGAATTGGGATGATGCTTCTGGTATCCTCTCAAGCATTTGCCGGAAATCCAGATAGATCTGGAGGAGCGGGTGCCACCCAACTTACTGTTAATCCATATGCCCGCTCAGCTGGTTATGGGGGTATTAACACAGCTTCTGTTAGAGGACTCGAGTCCTTCAATTTAAATATTGCTGGTTTAGCTTATGCGCCAAGTACAGAGGTTGTTTTTTCTAGAATGGCATTTCTACAAGGCTCTGGAGTTAATATCAATAATTTTGGTTTGGCTCAACAGGTAGGAGAAAATGGTGAAGGTGGGGTTATTGGATTAGGTTTTGCAAGTTGGGATTTTGGCGATATTCCTATCACTACTTACAGCAATCCAGATGGTACTTTACCTAGTTTTAGCCCTCAAGTTCTAAACGTTTCTGCTGCTTATGCGCGTAAATTCTCTAACAGTATCACTGGTGGATTTTTATTAAGAATTGTTTCTGAAGGTATTCAAGATGTAAAAGCACAGGGTGTGGCATTTGATTTTGGTGTACAATATCAAACTAACTTAAATCCGAAAAGACCGAACGCAAAAATTAAGAAGGAGGATTTTAGATTAGGTATTTCTATGCGTAATATCGGAAGCGATTTAAGGTACGAAGGTGCTGGTTTATCTTTCCGCGCTATCAACCAATCTACTGGGGCAGATAGAAAAGCCTTGTTTGCAGCTGATAAATTTAACTTGCCAACACTCGTAAATATTGGTTTAGCTTATGATATTAAGTTAGACCAAAGCAAAGATGTATATAACCATAAGGTAACTACTTCCTTTAACTTTAACTACAATGCTTTCCAATCTAATGTTTATGGCTTAGGGGCAGAATATTCCTACAAAAACATGTTTATGCTGAGAACTGGATACAATTATATTGGTGAAGAAAAGGCATTTAAAGATGATGCTACTAATCCAACTTATAATTCTCCAGTTTATGGAATATGGACAGGCTTTACCTTTCAATTGCCTGTTTCTAAATCAGGAACTGCATTTGCCTTGGATTATGCTTATGCGCCAACCAGATTTTTCAGTGGCATGCATGTGGTGGGTGTCAAATTAACTATTGGAAGTAAAAAGGGATAAATTTTCGTATTTTCGTACCATATCAGAAACGTTCCACTGCTCAAGTGGAACGTTTCTTTTTATTTTAATGCAAGCAGCTTATGTCAGAAATTAATTATGTAACCAAAGAAGGATTAGAAAAATTGCAAGCAGAATTGCAAGATTTAAAGTATGTGCAAAGACCTTTTATTACCAAGCAAATTGCAGATGCTAGAGATAAAGGCGACTTAAGTGAAAATGCCGAGTACCATGCTGCAAAGGAAGACCAAGGTTTACTAGAGGCAAAGATTGCAAAGCTGGATGATCTTCTCACTAAAACTAGAATTATTGACGAATCAAAGCTTAACACCAATCAAGTGATGATGTTAACTAAGGTGACTGTTCTTAATCATAATACTAAAAAGGAGATTATTTATACTTTAGTCAATGAGAAGGAAGCCGATTTAAAAACAGGTAAGATATCCTTCAAATCACCTATTGGCTTGGCATTAATGAATAAAAAGATTGGAGATATTTGTGAGGTCACTATTCCTGCTGGTCAAATTAAGTTAGAAGTACTTTCAATTAGTTTATAATGGCTAGCATCTTTACTAGAATTGTTAATGGCGAATTACCTTGCCATAAGGTTGCTGAAATCAATGATTATTTAGCCTTTTTAGATATAAGACCGCTAACCTATGGCCATACGCTAGTAATTCCAAAGAAGGAAGTTGATTATATTTTCGACCTTGATGATGAAGTTTATTTAGGATTGCAAATGTTTGCTAAAATGGTTGCTAAGGCACTTAAAATTGTTACCGGACAACGAATAGGAGTTTGTGTAATTGGCCTTGAGGTGCCTCATGCACACATTCATTTGATTCCTTTTACACAAATGGAACAAATGAATTTTTCCAATCCTAAGTTATCTCTCTCACAAGAAGAATTAAGCAATTTAGCAAGGAAAATACAGGATGAAGTATTGAAAGCTTCCTAGTTATTTTTTAATTTTCTCAGGATTATTACTTACAAAGACTTCCCAAGTGGAAGTCTTTTTCTTTTTGGTAGGAAGTAGCTTTTGTATTTTATTTTTTTCGGTTTGAACCAATTTATTTTGAACCAAATGGCAAAACGCGGCTGCAAGTCCATCTGTAGCATCAAAATATTGGTTATCAAACTCAAAGTTTAATTGTTGTTGCAACATAGCCGCCACTTGTTCTTTACTTGCGTTACCGTTGCCTGTAATGGCTTGTTTAATTTTTTTTGGAGCATATTCTACTACAACTAATTCCCTACTCATTGCCGCAGCAATTGCAACGCCTTGGGCTCTGCCAAGTTTTAACATACTCTGAACGTTTTTGCCAAAAAAAGGAGCTTCAATTGCCAACTCATCAGGCTTATACTCGTCAATTAAGCCAACCGTGCGGTCAAAAATCTTTTTAAGCTTTAAAGCATAATCGGCATACTTATCTAACTTTAATACCCCTAAAGTAAGCACTTCTGTATGTTTACCTAAAGACTTAATTATGCCATATCCCATCACTGTTGTTCCAGGGTCGATTCCTAAAATGATGCGTTCTTGTTGGGCTTTCATGCGAGAAGATTTGTTTTAGGAGGCAGGGAGTTGTTTCTTTGTCAAACATAGCTATTCAATCCTTTGTTTCAAATCAAAACACATAATAAGTACCTAAAGCTCGCTAGAATTCTGTTAATGCTAGCGGTTAGTTATTTTGTTTTTTATAAATTGTTTGTGGCTTATGACATAGATCGTTTATTTAAAGATTTTAAAACTGAAGGTGCTTTTGGTTCAACCCAATACCTGATAATTGCCTTGCTTCTAGGTCTATTTAATTGGGCTTTTGAAGCGCTCAAATGGCAACGAATTATTCAAAAATATGAACCTATTAGTTTTTCTTTGGCTATAAAGGCAGTATTCTCAGGCGCTACTTTAAGCATTATAACCCCAAACCATATTGGTGATTTTGCTGGACGGGTTTTGCATTTGCAGGTTTTAGATAAAATAAAAGGTTCTTTGGCAACTGTTATCGGACATACTTCACAAGTATTGGTAACTTGTATTTTTGGAGCCTATGCCTTATGGATTTTTGGTGATACTGTTTTCAAACAGCAATATTTATACGTTGTTGGAGTTGCTTTTGTCATTTTAGCTTTGCTAACCTATTTTAAAATGGGTTGGTTATATAAGCAAATTTCAGGCGTTAGGTTATTCTCTAAATTCACGCCTTACTTAGATGTATTTGGAGATTTTACTAGTAAAGAATTGGGTCAAATTTTGTTCATTGCTTTGATGCGTTACCTAATGTTTACGTCCCAGTATTTATTGTTACTCAAATTTTACCATGTTGACGTTTCTCTTTTAAATGCATTTGCATGCTTGGCTGGAACTTTCTTTGTGCAGTCTGTTGTTCCATCATTTCTCTTATTAGAAATTGGTTTAAGGGGGGCAAGTGCCTTGTGGTTTTTTACACTTTTTAGCTCCAATGTAACTGGTATTTTATTAGCAGCCTATTCACTATGGATGATTAATATGCTGCTGCCAGCATTCGCAGGCTTGTACTTCATTTATAAAGTTAAATAATGCCAGTTTTTTTAATTATATCCTTGATTTTATTAGGAGCTTATATGCTGCTTATCCTAACCTATGCTATAGGTTGGTTACTAATTAAGTTTCGGTTTGAACCAATCAAAGATGCAGTGAATACTTTTACTATACTAATTCCTGCACGTAATGAAGCACAAACCATTGAAGCTTGTTTAAGGAGCATCACTGCCCAAAATTATCCAAAGCATAAATATGAAATAATTGTAATTGATGACCATTCAGAGGATAACACACAACAGGTGGTTGCCAATTTTATAATGTCTAATGAAAGCTATGCTATTTCTTTGTTATCCTTAGCAAAATTGGCCCCAAAAGGAAATAAGAAGGAAGGAATAACCTTGGGCGCTGAATGGGCAAAATCACCAAATATCATCTTAACCGATGCAGATTGTATAAGAGGAACAGAATGGCTTGGTGCCATAGATTTATTTATGCAAGAGAAGTCAGTAAAAATGATGTATGCTCCCGTTTTCTTTTCAGCTTCAAATGCCTTTGAACGTATACAGTCTTTGGAGTTTTCTGGTTTAGTAGGCATTGGTGCTGCAGCAATACAGTTAAAGAATCCGAATATGTGCAGCGCAGCCAACCTTATCTTTAACAAAGCAGCATTCTTGGAAGTTGGTGGATATTCAGATAACATTCATATGGCCTCGGGAGATGATGAATTTTTGTTGCATAAGATTTTCAAGAGATACCCCAATGAGGTTTGGTTTTTAAAAGACAAAAGAGCCATTGTAGAAACTTCTCCAAACGGCTCTTTGCAACAGTTGGCGCAACAACGCACGCGTTGGGTTTCTAAAAGTACCAAGTATGAAGAGCGCTATATCACCGCCATTTTGGTTGGTGCCTATTTGTTTAACTTTAGCATTTTATTCAATTTAATCTATGGCTATTGGAATCCGCTATATTTAAAAATTGGTTTGGTTCAAACCGTATTAAAAATGTTTGTAGAAGGACTATTTTTGTTTCAGATAACTTCATTTTTCGCCAAACGAAACCTCATGTGGTTTTTGCCAATTGCAGAACCTTTGCATATTTTATATGTTATAATAATTGGTATTTGGGCAAATGTTAAACCTTATACTTGGAAGAATAGAACACACTTTAAATGATACACGAAATAGACGAAATTGCTTATGATATTTTGAATTGCATTTACTTTGTAGAGCCATTCGAAAAAATACTCGAGGAAGTTGATTATCCTGCAAACATTGTTGCGGATGTTTTAAAATCTTTGATTCAAAGAAAGCTTGTAGTGGCCATGTTTTGGAATGAAGAACTACAAGAATATAAGCGAAGCTTTATCTATGATTCAGACAACATGAATGCCTATTCTTATCTCGCCACCAAGGAAGGTTTGTTGGCGCACAATTCCAGATAAGCCATGCTCTCAAAACTTAATGGAATTATTCTTGGGCATATTCCATATTCAGAAAATAGCATTATTCTAAAATGCTATACCGATGCATTAGGCATGCAAAGTTATATGGTTAATAGCATCAAAGGGAAAAAGTCGGCCATTAAGCCTTCCCAATTGATGCCGCTTACCTTGGTAGAGCTTGAGGTGTCTTTTAAGCAAGGTAAAGGACTGCAACGCATCAAAGAATTAAAGGTGGCACCTATGTTGAATGAATTGCATTTTAAAATAGAAAAATCTGCAATTGCCATGTTTATGGCTGAATTACTTGGCAAATGCTTAAGAGAAGAGCAACAAACCGATAAAGATTTATTTGATTTTTTAACGGCATCTATTCAAATATTAGACTTGACCCAAACCGCTATTGCGAATTTTCCTATGGTGTTCATGTATCAATTGAGCAAGTATTTGGGCTTTTATCCTAAGCCTAATTTCAGCATAGAAACGCCTAATTTTAGTTTAATGGAAGGACTTTATGTTGCCAAAAGCAACTTTGGTTCAGACCATATTGAAATGCCTATGAGCGAAAAACTATTTAATTTAGGACAGATAAATTATCAAGAAATGGGAAAGCTAAGTTTAACAAGCCAAGAAAGAAGGCAATTGTTAACTTATTTTACCCGGTATTACCAATTGCATGTGATGTTGTTTGGTGATTTAAAATCGCCTGCTGTGCTACATGAAGTGCTTAACACCTAACTTTGTAATATGAAAAAATTACTATTTTTCTTCTTATTATTTGCTCAGTTTCTTTTTGCACAAGAAGTTATCAAACACCCTCAATTGAAAGGGAAAGTATATAGGTTTAAGGAAGTAAAAGGAACAGGTTTACTGCCTAGAAATGTAGATGTTTGGGTGCCTGCCAATTTCGATTCAAGCGGACGAACACGTTACGCTGTTTTGTACATGCATGATGGACAGAATTTATTCCTACCTGGCTACGCCTTTGGTGGCAAGGAGTGGGGGATAGATGAGGCAATGGATAGCTTATTAAGGCTAAAGCAAATTAGACCAACTATTGTGGTGGGCATTTGGAATTCCCAAAGGCGGTTTATTGAATACAATTCAGAGGATGCTTACAAGCAATTAGATTCTATTCAAAAGCAAAAAATAGATGCCGAAAGGCCTGGCGGCTCTCAAGCGAATGCCTATTTAGACTTTGTGTTTAATACCCTCAAACCAATGATAGATAATGTTTTTCCAACTAACCCAGACATGAAACAAACTTTTATGATGGGCTCAAGTATGGGAGGCCAAATATCTTTATATGCACTGTGTAAATATAGTAATCAATTAAAAAGTGCAGCTTGTTTATCTACGCATTGGCCTATAAGCCTAAAAGAAAACAACCTCACTGTGGGTGCAAGCTACCAAGATTATTTCATTAGAAACCTTCCCAATCCACGCAACCACCAGCTATATTTTGATCATGGTACCACCACTTTGGATGCATGGTATGAGGTGCATCAGGTTCGCATGGATTCTTTGTGTAGAGAAAGTGGCTATAATACCATCAAAAGTTTCTTAACACTAAAATACCCGGGTGCTCCACACAATGAAGATGCGTGGCGCAGCCGGGTATCTATTCCTTTGTTATTTATGTTGAAACCTAGTACTTGGTAAGACCTTCGCGCATTTTTCTTGCGTTTCCAGAGCTGTATCCAAAATAAATAAGTAAACCAAAAACCAACCAAGCGAATGCACTAATGAGGGTTGGAACAGGCAAACTAATAATCATTGCTAAACAAATTACCATTCCTAAAATTGGAACTAAAGGCACCAATGGGGTTTTGAATGGGCGCACTAATCCTGGTTCTTTTTTACGCATGATAATGATGCCAAGGCACACTAAAACGAATGCAAATAAGGTTCCGAATGAAGTTAAATCACCCGCTACACTGCCTGGAATAAACGCTGCAAAAGCACCAACAAAAATTAGTAAAATCCAATTGGCTTTATAGGGTGTTTTAAATTTAGGATGTAACTCGCTAAAAGCTTTAGGTAATAAACCATCCTTGCTCATAGAGAAGAACACACGGCTTTGGCCCATTAACATAACTAATATAACAGAAGAAAAACCTGCAAGAATAGCAACGGTTACACTTGTGCCAAGCCATTCGTATCCTTTCATATACTGTTGGATGGCATAACTTACGGAGGCTTCTTTACCAGCAGTTTTAAACTCTTGCCAATTGGCAACACCAGTTAAAACATGTCCAAATAATATATAAAGAATGGTACAAATTACCAATGAGCCTAAAATACCAATTGGCATGTCTCTACTTGGATTTTTTGCTTCTTGAGCTGCAGTACTTACAGCATCAAAGCCTATAAAAGCAAAGAATACTATGGCTGCGCCGCCTAACACACCTCCCCAACCATGTTGAAAGAAACCTGAATGGCCAATGGTATCAGCAGTTATCATGTATGGCTCGTGGTTAGCAGGGTTAATAAATTGCCAGCCAATTGCTATAAATAGAAGTACAATTGCTACTTTAATAAATACAATAATTGAGTTTACTAATGCCGATTCTTGCGTCCCTTTGATTAAGAGTAGGGTCAACAATAACAAAATAACTAAAGCTGGCGCATTAATAAATCCTCTTGTTACTTCAACCAAACTGCTTAGGTTTTCAGGTAAGTGCTCATAAACTTCATCGCTAATTAGTAATTTTCCATTTGAAACAAATCTTGCTTGGTCTGGCAAGGCTGCTATAATTTGGTCGATATTGGCTTTGCCAATTACTTTTTTAGAACTTTCTAACGGAGAGTGGCACCATTCATATGGGATTGCACCTCCGAGCAGGTTGTTGAGGTATTCACTCCAAGCAATAGCCACGGTAGCTGCGCCAAGGGCATATTCCATAATCAAAGCCCAACCAATAATCCATGCTACTAATTCTCCCATGGTTACATATGAGTATGCGTAAGCACTACCAGCAATTGGAATCATGGATGCAAATTCGGCGTAACAAATTCCAGCGAAAGCACAACCTACTGCTGCGATCATAAAACTCATTGTAACAGCTGCACCAGCTGCCTCTGCAGAAGCCGCTGCAGTTCTAACAAATAAACCTGCTCCAATAATTGCACCTACACCTAAAGCTACAAGATTGGCAGCGGTAAGCGTTCGTTTTAATTGTGAGCCATCGTGGTGTCGAAGTAAATCCTGTAAGGATTTTGTGTAGAAAAAATTTGCCATAAGATATTGTCAATTCTGTTTGGCAATATAAAAGAAATCTGTAAATTTCAAAGAGGCTTATTCGCCCTCCATAAAGTCAACTTTTTCTTCAGATTCCGACTCAAATTTATCGCAGTTTATTTCTATGTTTAAGGGAGATTGAGGGCTAGGCCATTCATTCACAATGTTTATTAAGCCTGGAGTTGCCGTAACTTTTTGCATGTATTCGGCCCAAACAGGCATAGCCAAAGCAGCACCAGAACCAAGGTCCATGGTTCTAAAATGAATGGCTCTATCTTCCCAGCCCATCCAAAGTCCGCTCACAAGTGTAGGAGTAATACCCATAAACCAGGCATCACTATAGTTTTGGGTGGTACCAGTTTTTCCGCCACAAGCACCTGGTATTTTATAATGATATTTAATTCTAGCTGCAGTTCCAGTTGTAGTTGCTTGCTCTAACATTTTACACATTACATAAGCTGTTTGTTCGCTTAAGGCCTCTTTGGTTTGCGGCATGTTTTCGAAGATAACATTGCCATTTTTGTCTACAATTTTTGTGTAATAAATTGGTTTAGTCCAAACGCCTTTGTTTGCAAATGCAGAATAAGCACCTATCATTTCATACAAAGAAATATCGGCAGTTCCCAAAGCAGATGCTGGATAAGGTTCTATCTTGCTTTTGATGCCAAGCCTGGTTGCATAATCTATCACCGTTTTGATGCCATCATCTCCTAGCATTTTTAGCACGTTTAGGCAAATTAAATTAAAAGAAAGTTTGAGTCCCCTGTACATGGTCATAGTAGGCGTGCTAAATTTCTCGTCTGCATTGCTTGGGTTATAATCTGGGTATCCTTCAAAGCTTACAGGTTTATTAGGCACCATGGTACATGGTGAAAAGCCATTATCTACAGCTGCAGTGTATACAAAAGGTTTAAAGGTTGAACCAACCTGACGCTTGGCAGTAATGTTAACATGGTCGTATTTAAAATATTTGTAATTATGACCACCCACCCATGCTTTTATTCTTCCGGTTGTTGGGTCCATACTCACAAAGCCACATTGCAAAAAGAACTTATAATATTTAATGCTATCCAAAGGAGACATGATGGTGTCTATTTCGCCTCTGTTATAACTAAAAACACGCATCTTCACTTTAACATTGAATTCAGCTTTGATAGATTCATCTGATTTGCCAAGTTTTTTTGCGATAATGTATCTATCGCTTCTTTTCATGGCTTGCACAATTCCTTCATTAAATTTACCCCAAGGTTCTCTCCCTTTCCAATGCGCATAAAACTTTCTTTGTTGGTCTTTCACATTAGATGCCACAACTTCTTCTGCAATTTTTTGTAAGGTTGGGTTTATGGTAGTATAAATTTTCAAACCATCTTTATAGATATTGTAGCCATTTTCTTCGCACCAATCAATGAGTTCAATGCGGAGGGTTTCTCTAAAATAAGTGGCTAAACCTTCATTATGGCTTTCTTCTTGAAATTGTAATTGAATTGGCTGCTTTTTGAAATACTCCAAAGAGTCCTCAGAAATAAAGGATGCTTTACCCATTTGGTTCAAAACGGTATTTCTTCTATTGTATGCGTTTTCAGGATTTCTAATTGGGTTAAACTTGGTTGGACCTTTCAGCATTCCAACCAAAACAGCTGCTTCGGGCGCGTTGAGCTCTTTGGGGGATTTTCCAAAATAAGTTTTTGAGGCACTTCTAATACCAAATGAGTTGTTCCCAAACTCAACGGTATTAAAATACATGGTAAGAATCTCATCTTTGGTATAACGTTGTTCAATTAATACCGCTGTAATCCATTCTTGAATTTTTGTAACTGCTTTATCTTTGAAACTCTTGAACTTTTTCCTTGGAAACAAATTTTTTGCTAATTGCTGAGAAATAGTGCTTCCTCCTTGTCTTCTGCCAATTAGGTTGTAAATAATTATGGTAAATAGCCTTCTATTATCAATTCCGCTGTGCTCATAAAATCTTACATCTTCTGTGGCAATTAGTGCATTTATTAACTGCGGACTTAAATCTTCGTAATTGGCATTGCTGCGGTTCTGAAAATAGTACTTGCCAAGCAAGGTTCCATCTTCAGCAAATACTTCACTTGCTAGTTGGGTTTTAGGATTTTCTAATTCTTCGATAGGTGGTAATTGGCCAAACCAACCCATTCCAATGGCGGTTATTAAGCCCGAAAATAGCAATAAACCAACAAAAGCTCCTAGCCACAAAAACTTTATAAATTTCCAATATGGACTCTTCCAAAAATTATTTTTCCAACTCATTTTATCTGTTGTGTTTGCTGCAATTGCTTTTTAAAGAAAGATTCAAATTCTGCCACTTTTTTGTCTTTCAAAACCTTTTTAAAATTAATACCTGAAATGACATATTCAATATAAGGGTCTTTTAGATTTAACTTTTTGTTTTTGAAGTCGGTAAGTTTTAACCCATTTAGGTAGTCATTTGCTTGTTTAAAATTTGCGAATTCTCTTACCACGAATAGTTGAAAACCTTCATTACTCATATATGCATTTACCCTCAAGCCGTTGTCAGCCATGTATGATTCGTTATAGGCATTAATTTGAAGATTCATTTCATTAACATCTATTCCAGTGTTTTTAATGGCTAATACATAATAAAAACTAGTTTCTGTTTCAATGTCAAATTGTAATTCAGAGTTGGTATCCTTTCCAATGAAGGCCGCTTTTTTAGCTTCCTTTTTTAGTGCGGTGAGGTATTCTTCTGCTGTATTTCCAGCTTCTGTTCCTTTGTGCAAAGCAACAATATTTGAAAGTGCTTTTTCAAAGGCAGTGCGGTCTTGAGTTTTTCCTATGCAAAGCGCCTCAAGTAAATCGTACTTTGGTTTAAGTCCGTTTTGAGGCCAATTTTTATCTAAGAATTGTTTTTTCTCTATAACAGTTTTACAATCCCCATTTTTAAATGATTCATAAATGGAAACATACGCTTCCTTTAGTTGCTTGTTGTTTTCGGCCTCGGCATTTACAGGTTTTTTGTTTTGAGCCAATAAAGCATAATTACTTGTCGGAAATTGTGAGATAAGCTTTTGCTTATTGTTTTCTGCTTTTAGATTGTTTTTTAGGTCAGAATATGCTTTAAACAAATAATAAAATGTAGCATCTTCATATTCACTAAAGGGAAATTTAGTTTGAATTTTTTCGCCGTAGTTTATTGATTCTTCTGGGTTATGAAGGTTGTCATAATACATTACATTTAGGTTGTGCAATGCATCTAACATTTTGGCATTGGATTTTTCTAAGGATGCTGAGGTAAAAGGAACGTTTTTTACCCAAGCGTCCTTTTCTTTGTTACCAGTAATGTTAATGGTTTCAGTGTTTTCTGAAGTGCCATCTTCTTTTTTAGTTTCTTTTTTATCTTCAGGAGTATTTGTGTTTTTTTGTACGGTTGAACCACTTGTATCTGCTACTTCCTGATTTTTCTCTTTTGCTGCAATTCTCCAATAGTCTTCATTTTTGCGTTGACCCCATTTTTTGTTGCTAAAAAACTCTGCTGCACCACTAGACATTAAAGAAGAATTATAAAAGTACCATTCGCCTGTTCCGCTTCCCACCGCGGGCGCTGCAGGTAAAAAGTTGCTAGCATTACCTGCAACACTTGCTTGCACCTTTGCTCTTTTTTTAGCTTCTTTTTCTTCTTGCAATTTCTTCTTAGTGAAAGCTGCAATCCAAGAATCTATTCTTCTGCCCAATTCATCCTTGCTTAATAAGGCTAATTTTTGAAGAGAGTCTTGCGTTTCATAAGCTACTAAATTATTTATTAAATCACCTAAGGTTGTTTTGGTATTCTTAATTTCCTTGTAGTCTTTAAATTTTGGGTCAAGCGTTAATACAGTGCTATCGTAATATGCCTGAGAATTTTTGTAATCTTTTTTGTTGAAATAGATTTTGGCAATTTCATGAAAAGCTAAACCTTTTTGATTTCTGTTTTTTGTGCTCAAGTTGGCTGCTTTTTTGAAATTTAAAATAGCCTCTTCTTCCTTATTAATGGCCATATTTATTTTCCCCATTTCAAACCAAATTTGGTCATAATAGTCAAGGTTCTTTTCATCCCTCGCCATCTTCCTCAAACTGCGTTTAACCTTGGCTGCAGATTTTGGGTCCTTTAAATCGTATAACTTTAATAAGGCTAAAGTGGCATTAAAGGCATAATCATAAGGTGGAACAAATTTAATTACCTTATTAAAGTGGTAGGTAGCTTGGGGATTTTTCTTTTGTTCGAAGTTGAGTTGACCCAAAATATAATGGTAGCGTATTTTTTGGTCTTTTGTGAGGTTTCCTTTTAAAGCTAGGGTAAGGTGTTCTATTGCCTTTCCTGGTTTGTTGGTTTTCAAATCAATATCAGCAGCATTTGCATAAATAAAGCCAATGTCTTTTTTATGATAGTTTTTTACCAAAAGTAATTGGCCCATGATGGCTTCTGCCTCTTGAACTTTATTTAGTCCTAAATAGCATTTTGCAATCCAACAAGTACTTGCATTTGTAAAAGGGCCATTTTTATACTTTCCTAAAATAAATTGAAAGGTTTCTATTGCGGTGTAATAATCTTGTTTATAATACCTTGTTTTGGCAATAGCAAAGTAGGCATCATCTGTATAGCTGCCAACTTGGTGCATTTGAATGGTGGTAGAGAATTTTTTAAGTGCTTCATCTAAAATATTTGCAGCAGATTTAGCAGCCTCAGGAGTTCCAGTTTGAATGACATCTATGTTTTGGGTATAGTCATCTAAATGTGAGACCTCAATTTGTTTAATGGCGTCCAATAATTTTTGCTCACCATTAAAATAGACGTTATAATGCCCTGTAAGGGAATGAAATTTTTTGTTAAGCCATTTCTCTTTTGTTGGACTGCATGCAAACACCAACAAAATTAAGGTAGCGAGCGGTATGTTTCTTTTTATTAGCAAAGTGTGTGGTTTGATTACCTATATTTGAATTTTGGATTGTACAATTTTAGCCAAAGTTTGGCAATATTAGTAAAGGTATGGAACCTGCAAAGAAAAAATTCATTCATAAACTGCGTTATAAGTACAGATTAGTGCTTATAAACGATGAATCTTTTGAAGAAAAAATCTCTTTTAAGCTTACACCCATGAATGTTTTTGTTGGGTTTAGTTCTGCTATGGTGTTATTCGCCATTTTGATTATTTCACTGGTATTTTTTACTTCGGTGAGAGAATTTGTGCCAGGCTACACCGATACTAAGACCAAACGTAATTTACAAGAACTATTGTATAAGACAGATTCTTTAGAGCGTGTACTCAAAACCAAAGAGCTTTATTTTCAGAACATTTCAAATATTATGAAAGGTGGGGAAGGATTATCGGATAGTTTAGCAAGGAATTGATTGAAGCTGTTTGAATTGTGTGACATATTTTTGCTATCTTTACCTTTATGAAACAATTGTTTTTCACCCTTTCCTTTTTGGTATTTGTCTCACTGCCCTTAAGGGCCCAAGTTTTACAAACCATAGCAGGAATGAATGGGGATGGTGGATTGGCAAAAGATGCGGCAATTAATGAAACAAATGGACTTGCGATTAATGAGGCTGGAGATATTTATATTTCTGACAGAGCAGTTTCTGTTATAAGAAAAATTTCTGCAAAAACTGGAATCATTACTACCATTGTTGGTAATGGAGTAGCAGGCTATTCTGGTGATGGTGGGCAAGCGAGATTAGCCAGCTTAAATCAGCCAGGGGATATCGTGCTTGATCGTGCGGGTAATTTATACATTGCTGATGTAATGAATTATAGGGTAAGAAAAGTAGATGTAATTACTGGAATGATTACAACCATAATAGGAAATGGAATTTACGGAAATTCTGGAGATAATGGGCTTGCCACAATGGCTAATATTGGAATAATAAATCAACTTGCCATAGATAATGAAGGAAATATTTTTTTCGGAGGTTCAGGAGTGCGAAAGTACAATGCTTCTAACGGCATCATTACCAAAATATATTCTGAACATGTGAATGGGATAGCTGCCGATAATAAAGGAAATTTATTTTTATGTTCAAACTCAAATTATATTTTGAAACTCTCCCTTAGTACAGGATTGGCAGGCATCTTTTATAATTCATCAACTTCTGGAAATATTAATAAATTGGCAATAGACAGTTTAGGGAATCTATTTATGTTGTTTAATTTGAGTGGCAAATTACCACAAGTAGGAAAGTTGGGAAATAATGCAGAAAATTTCATGGTTATTGCTGGTGATGGTAACTTTGACTTTAGTGGAGATGGCGGTTTAGCTAGGTTTGCTGGTATTGGGAATTGCACCGAATTAGCCTTAGATGTAAATGCTAATTTATTTATTGGTGATGTTGGTTTTTATAGATTGAGAAAAATTAGCGCAGGTTCGGAAATGATCAATACCATTGCTGGCAATGGATGTTATGGAGGAGATGGAAATGCTGCTGAATCTTCATTTTTAAGTAACCCCTCTAATGTTGAAGTTGATTTATGGGGTAATATTTTTATTGCTGATGCCAATAATCATAGAATTCGCAGAATTGATGCCCTCACAGGTATTATTACAACAGTTGCGGGCAATGGAAAAGGTGGGTTTAATGGGGATAGTATCTTAGCAACTAACGCTATGTTATTTCTACCAACAGACATTGTTGTAGACCAATTTGGAAATATTTTTATTGCTGATGCAGCAAATCATCGAATTAGGAAAGTTGATGCTTCCTCAGGGGTAATAACAACCATTGCTGGTAATGGCTTAGCAGGCTTTTCTGGCGATAATTTAGAGGCGAAGAATGCCAAACTAAACAATCCTTATAATATATGTTTGGATACAAATGGGAACATTTATATTTCAGACCGAGAAAATCATCGCATTAGAAAAGTTGCAATTGCATCTGGTATTATTAGTACTATTGCTGGTAATGGTATCCCGGGATTTAGTGGTGATAGCGGTTTGGCTAATCTTGCGAAAATAGCTCGACCTATGGGTTTAGATATTGATTCGAACGGAAATATTTTCTTTGCGGATGATGAAAAAAGAATTAGAAAAATTGATGCGGGTTCAAATATAATATACACTATAGCTGGCAGTGGAGGATTAAATTTTAATGGAGACACTATTAATGCATTAAATGCCAACCTTAATTTTACCTATCTTACGCTTAATAAGTATGGTGATATCCTTTTAAATTCTCATAATAGAATTAGAAAAGTAGCTTCAAATACAGGAATTATTACCACGGTGGCTGGAAATGGTGCCCGAGGTTACAGTGATGAGGTTGAAGATATAGCTGCTGGTTTAGGTGGAGTGCGTGGAATCGCAATCGATACTAAAGGAAACATATTTTTCGCCGAATCACCTTTCAACCGCCTACGTAAGATCAGCTATCAAAACGAATTTATTATTTGGAGCAGCACTTTGTTGCCCAAAAGGGAGGACACAGTAACGCTTTATACCAGCTACCAAGATTCGGCAAGTTATTTTGAATGGAATGTTAGCCCCAATACGTTTTCATACATCATGGGAACCAACGCCAACTCGGGTCAACCCAAAATAAGGTTTAACAAAATGGGATTGTATAGCATTCAATTAAAGCTTGTATATAAGGGTGATACTTTAACCAAAACAAGACTTCACTATCTTAATGTTTTGAACCCATTGTTGCAAAACTTAGACTTTACTGCCAACAAAATCAATCCGTCTTATTTGGATACCCTATCATTGGATTTGATGTTTAATGATACCGCAGAGCACATCCAATGGACGATAAGTCCCAATACCTTTAATTTTGTTGAAGGCACCAACCAAACGCTTAGGCAACCAAAGCTTAGGTTTAGCCAAAAAGGTTTGTACACGGTACAGGTAGCAGTAGCTTATAAAGGCGATACACTTATTAAAACCAAAACCAATTATATTTCAGTTGGCAGTCCGCCCTTTCCACCACTGAGTTTTACGAGCAATAATCAGCTGCCAAAAATAGGAGATACGGTAACCTTAGTTCCGCAGTTTTCGGATAGTATTTTGTTTTACCGATGGACAATTACCCCAGAACAGTTTAGTTATTTGCCTGGCGCTAATTCTAGTTCGGCTTCCCCGCAAATATCATTTACAGGGATAGATCAATATTATGATGTTACCCTGCAGATTGGGTATTATTTAGATACAATCAGCATAAGCAAAAAGAAGTTTTTTTATGTATCAAAACCCAATGGCGTGGAGCAATTAGCGCGACATGCCTATTTGGTTTATCCAAATCCAAGCTCAGGAATAATAACTATAGAAAGCAATGGTCAACAATACCCAATACTTTGCGAGGTATGGGATGCAACAGGGAAGTTGCAAGCAAGCCATATGTTAATTCTTCATCAAACAGAGTTAACCCTTCCAGAACCCCAAGGGCTTTACCTTTTACAAATTAAAGATGCCGAGGGACGTGTTGCTAAGATGAAAGTCATTAAAGAGTAAAGGTAGAAAGAATAGGATGACTTAAAAGGCTAAAGTTGCAAAAAAGCAAAAATTTGCTAGTTTTGTAAGTGGTTCATTTTGTGTTGAACCAATAAATATTACAACTATGTCGATGTTCAAACCAGCCAAAAACACAACCTTTAACCCACAAGAAATTAATATCCTCAATGCTGGTACGCGCATTACAGGTGATTTAGCTTCAGAAGGCGACTTACGTGTTGATGGTTCGGTTCAAGGCAACATAGAAGTTAAAACCAAGTTGGTTTTAGGTCAAAGTGCCCATGTTAAAGGAAATATTAACGCTCAAAATTCTGATATTTCTGGCGTTGTTATTGGTAATGTTACCGTTTCAGAGTTATTAACTATAAAGGCCACTGCAAAAATTACGGGTGATATCGCTTGCAGTAAATTAATTATTGAGGCTGGAGCAGAGTTTAATGGTAATAGTGCCATGAGGCCTGCGGTTGTTGCTGCTGATTTTAGGAATATGTCTAATAAGCAACAGAAAAATGCAGATTCAAAAGAAACGCTAGTTGCTGAACAAGCCTAACAAATCAGACAATGGCCAAAAAACTTGGCTTCGATACTCGAACCTAGGGTTTCAAATGATAGGAACTATGGTAGTTTGCGCTTTAGGCGGCAAGTACCTCGATGAGTATCTAGAAATGAAGTTTCCTGTTTTTACTTTAGTACTCGTTCTTTTTGGTGTTTTTGCTGCCCTTTATCAGGTGTTAAAAGATTTACTTAAAAAATAATTAAAATCCAATTGGTTTCTGGCAAATCAAAAGGTACTTTTGCGGGCGTTAAAAAATGTCTAAATTAAATTTCCATAAAAGTTTGGTGGCGTTAACCCTTCTATGTGGGTTTTTTATATATGCATTCCAAGCGTTTCAAACAAAATGGGTTTTAGACTCTCTGGCTTGGATTTCTTTATTTTATTTTTTCGGACTCACTTGGCTTACATTTAAAATAGCAAACTCTGGGGTCAAAAAGGATAATAAAACATTCATTACCAGAACTTACGGAGCAATTGGAATACGTTTTATATTCTCCATTTTTCCGCTTTTTATCTACCTTGTTTTCTATCCAAAAAGAGAAATGCCGTTTATAATTGCCTATCTTTTATTGTATTTCTTTTACACAGCTTTTGAAATTTATTTCCTCGTGGTTAACTTGCGACCCGATTTAAACAAAAAGAATCCTTCATGAACGCCATCAAAAAGAAGAGTATCAATTATTTAGTTTTAGCTTTTTCCCTTCTAACGCTATCGTCTTTTGGCGCTATAAATGCCTTTGCGCATGATTCTATTCACCCTCATGCAGAAATTCACGCTACAGATACTGTACATCATTCAAATGAAAGCGCAGCTCAAGCGCATACTGAAGCAGCCCCTCATGAAGAAAAGGAAGGAGTTGATGCAGGTAAATTAATTATGGAGCATATTGGCGACGCGCATGATTGGCATATGGCTACTATTGGACATACTCACGTTACTATTCCACTTCCTATTATAATTAAAGACGCTGCAGGATTTCATATTTTTAGTTCTTCAAAGTTTCATCATGGACATGATGCTTATAATGGCTATAAATTGGAGCATGGTAAAATTGTAGCAGTAAACGAAGATGGCAGCATCAATGAATCTGCTTCATTCTTCGACTTATCCATTACCAAAAACGTTGCTGCAATGCTAATTTCTGTATTTGTGTTAATTTGGATGATGCTAAGCGTAGCTAGATCCTATAAAAAGGGCAAAGGTGCCGCTCCTAAAGGATTTGCTAACCTCATTGAAATGGGTATTTTATTTATTAGAGATGAAGTTGCCAAGCCAAGTATTGGTCCTAAATACATGAAGTTTATGCCATATTTGCTTACCATATTCTTTTTTATCTTCTTAAATAACTTATTCGGCTTGGTTCCATTTTTCCCGGGAGGAGCAAACGTAACTGGTAATATAGCTGTTACTTTAGTATTAGCTTTGTTTACATTTGTGATTACCTCAATCAATGGGAACAAAAGCTACTGGGGTCATATTTTTATGCCTCCGGGCGTGCCAAAGGCATTATGGATTTTATTAATTCCAATTGAAATCATAGGAATGTTAAACAAGCCAATCGTTTTAATGATTCGTTTGTTTGCCAATATCACCGCTGGACATATCATCATGCTCGGATTTTTCTCGCTTATTTTCATCTTTGGCGCAATGAGTGAAGGTTTAGGATTAGGTGTATCGGTTATGTCAGTTGCTTTTACAACTTTCATGAACTTCCTTGAGTTATTAGTAGCATTTTTACAGGCATATGTTTTTACTTTACTTTCTGCGCTTTATTTTGGTTCAGCAGTAGAAGAACATGCCCATCACGACGAACATCATTAATTAAATTATAATCAACTAAAAATCAACAATTATGACACTATTAAACATTCTATTACAAGCCGCAACTGAGGCAGTAGATCCAGGTTTTGCTAAAATGGGTGCTGGTTTAGGTGCAGGTTTAGCTGCAATTGGCGCTGGTCTTGGTATCGGCCGTATCGGTGGAACAGCTTTGGAATCAATCGCTCGTCAGCCTGAAGTTTCAGGAGATATTCGTGCAAACATGATCGTTGCTGCTGCCCTTATCGAAGGTGCTGCATTCTTCGGTATCGTAGTTTGTCTTTTGATCGTATTGCTTTAATTATTAATTGCAGAGATACAGTTGATTACTGTGTCTCTGCTTACTTTCTCTCAATTCAAAAAAAAACAATCAAACAAAATGGAATTAGTTAAACCTGGTTTAGGTCTTATCGTTTGGATGACCATTACTTTTAGTATCGTATTGTTCATTCTATCCAAATTTGCATGGAAGCCAATTCTTGCAGCAATTAAAGAAAGAGAAGACTCTATCAACAATGCATTAAACTCGGCAGAGGATGCGCGCAAACAAATGGATGCCTTAAAAGCAGACAACGAGAAATTGTTAAACCAGGCACGTGCCGAGCGCGAGCTAATGCTAAAAGAGGCAAGTGAAATGAAAGATAACATCATTGCACAAGCCAAACGTTCTGCTGATGAAGAAGGCAGAAAAATTATTACCAAAGCCAATGAGGCAATTGAATCGGCTAAGTTAAATGCGATGAATGAACTTAAGACCCAAGTTGCCGTATTATCAGTTGATTTGGCAGAAAAAGTGCTTCGCAAGAAAATGGAAGACCGCAGCCAACAAGAAGCTTTTGTAAATGAAAATTTGAAATCAATTACCCTGAACTAACATGTCAGAACAAAGAGTATCCGGCAGATATGCTAAGTCATTGATAGATTTAGCCTTAGAGCGCAAAGCCTTGGATGCGGTTTACGCCGATGTGGTTTTGCTTAAGCAAACCATTGAAGCCAATGCCTCTCTAGCCAATATGCTAAAGAGCCCAATCATTAAAGCAGATAAAAAACAAGCCATTATCAAGCAAGTTTTTTCAAGTTACCTTTCTGAACTTAGCCTTCTATTTGTTAATTTAGTTACGGCTAAAAACAGAAGTTTCTTCTTGCATGATATCGCTGTGCAGTTCATTGTTCAATACAATGAAATAAATAAAATAACTACCGCCCATGTTAAAACCGCTGTGAGCATTAGCGCCTCGGTTCAAGCAGAAGTGAAAAGCTTTTTAGAAGCCCAAACTGGTAAGCGCGTAGAATTAAAAAATTCAGTAGATCCAGAATTAATTGGTGGAATGGTCATTCAAATTGAAGACCGTTTATACGACGCCAGTATTTCAGGTAAACTGAAAAAAGCAAAACACGAATTATTAAACACTTACATTTCAAAATAACAGTTCATTATGGTAGAAATAAGACCCGATGAGGTATCAGCCATCATCAGAGAGCAATTAAGCAGCTTTAAGTCTGAAACCGAATTAGAAGAAGTAGGTACCGTACTCCAAGTGGGTGATGGTATTGCTCGTATTTACGGCTTAACCAAGGTTCAGTCGGGAGAGCTTATCCAATTCTCAAATGGAGTAGAAGGCATCGTACTTAACCTTGAAGAAGATAACGTAGGTGCTGTATTATTAGGTTCTTCAGACCAAATAGTAGAAGGCGATACCGTTAAAAGAACAGGTAGAATTGCCGCTATCAATGTTGGAGAAGGAATGGTTGGTCGTGTATTGAATACCCTTGGTATGCCAATAGATGGTAAAGGTCCATTAACAGGTGATTTATACGAAATGCCATTGGAGCGCAAAGCACCAGGGGTAATTTACCGCGAACCCGTTAAAGAGCCACTTCAAACGGGTATCAAAGCGATTGATGCGATGATTCCAATTGGTCGTGGACAGCGTGAGTTGGTTATCGGCGACCGTCAAACTGGTAAAACAGCAGTTTGTATCGATACCATCATCAATCAAAAAGAATTTTACGAAGCAGGCCAGCCTGTATATTGTATCTATGTAGCTTGTGGTCAAAAAGCTTCTACCGTTGCGCAGGTGGTTAAAACCCTTGAAGAGCGTGGTGCAATGCCTTATACCATCATCGTTTCAGCTACTTCATCAGATCCAGCGCCAATGCAATTCTTTGCACCTATGGCTGGTGCGGCTATTGGTGAGTTCTTCCGCGATACAGGCAGACCAGCCTTGGTAATTTATGATGATTTATCTAAGCAAGCCGTGGCTTACCGCGAAGTTTCATTGTTATTGCGTCGTCCTCCAGGCCGCGAGGCTTATCCTGGTGACGTTTTCTATTTGCATAGTCGTTTATTAGAGCGTGCTGCAAAGATCAATGCAACCGATTCAATTGCACAACAAATGAACGATTTGCCTCCTTCTATCAAGCATATGGTAAAAGGTGGAGGTTCTTTAACTGCACTTCCAATTATCGAAACACAAGCTGGTGACGTTTCTGCTTATATTCCAACCAATGTAATTTCTATTACAGACGGACAGATATTCTTAGAAGCCAATTTGTTTAACTCAGGTATCCGTCCTGCGATTAACGTAGGTATCTCGGTATCACGTGTGGGTGGTAACGCCCAAATCAAATCAATGAAGAAAGTTGCGGGTACATTAAAATTGGATCAAGCCCAATACCGCGAATTGGAAGCTTTCTCTAAGTTTGGTTCAGACCTAGATGCCGCTACAAAATCTGTTTTGGCAAAAGGTGCTCGTAACGTAGAAATCTTGAAGCAAGGACAGTTTGCACCTTTGCGTGTAGAACAACAAGTAGCGATTATTTACTTAGGTACTAAAGGTTTATTATCTGCTGTTCCTGTAAATAAGATACGTGAGTTTGAAGCTGACTTCCTAAACTTTTTGGAAAACAAACACATCGATGTGTTAAATACCATTAAGAAGGGTGGCATTGGCGACGATGTAACCGGCATACTAGAATCAGTTTGTAAAGAATTAACAGCTAAATACAGCGCATAATTCGGTTTGAACCGAAAGGCTTAACATAAACACATGGCCAATTTAAAAGAAGTAAGGATAAGGATTGCATCGGTAAACTCAACGCAACAAATCACCAAGGCGATGAAGCTGGTGAGTGCAACTAAGTTGAGACGTGCGCAGAACGCCATTCTGCAAATGAGACCCTATGCACAAAAGCTAAACGGGATTTTGGCAAATCTTTCAGACTCAATGGATATTGATTCTTTGAAAGTGTATTTTGACCAACGCCCAATTAACAATGTGCTATTGGTGGTAATTACCTCGGATAGGGGATTGTGCGGTTCGTTTAATGCCAATGTAATTAAACTAGCCAACAAGCTTATCCGTGAGGATTATGCAGGAAAGAACATTACCATTTTGCCAGTAGGCAGAAAAGGAGCAGATTTCTTTGCAAAAGCAGAAGGCGTTAAAGTAAATGCATCTTTTAAAGAAACTTTGCAAAACCTAAATGCCAAAGCAGGTTTTGAAATTGGAGAATACGTTTTGAACCAATACAGCGCTGGTAAGTTTGACAAGGTAGAAGTGGTATACAATCAGTTTAAGAATGCGGCAACGCAAATCTTAAGCAATGATGCCTTTTTACCTATTGCAAAACAAGCAGGCACACAAGCTTCAAAAACTGACTTTATTTTTGAACCAGGTAAAGAAGAAATCTTGTTAGAATTAATTCCAAGAATTTTAAAGACCCAGATTTACCGTTCTTTACTTGATTCATTTGCCTCTGAACATGGTGCCCGTATGGTGGCCATGGATAAGGCAACAGACAATGCAGGTGAGTTAATTAAAGCCTTAAAATTAGAATACAACCGTGCCCGTCAGGCAGCTATTACTACCGAGATTTCTGAAATCGTAGGTGGAGCCGCCGCCTTAAGTGGTGCATAATTAGAGCTAATCATTATTGAAAACAGCTGAATCACGAGAAGTGTTTCGGCTGTTTTTGTTATTACTAAATCTAGCAAAAGATATTTCCTTAGGTCACCCTTCCTTTTCTATCAACTTCAAGAAGTTTAGTGGTGTCATCACTGCAATGGATGAATTTCTATAATCTTTGGTATTTCTTGTGACAATTGCATCAATTCCTTTGATTTTGAGGGCAGAAGCGTGTTGAACTGAATCTTCAAAATCGGAGAAATTACTTTTTAATGCTTCAACAAGCTCTGCTTTAGTTGTTCCAATAATCTCAGTCATCTCCGTAAGCGTTTCTATTACTTCTAAGGTTTTTTTATGTCCTAAAAATTTCCGAACGATGTAATAAATATTATTGATAGATAATGCAGACAAATATAGTTTAATAGTCCCTTGTTCATTTAATTCAAATAGCTCACTTGCAGGATTAGCATGGGGCTCTCTATCTGTAAAAAAATCAATAACTACATCCGAATCTATAAAAAGCTTATACTCCATATTTCTTAGACAATTCCTCTGTTAAAATCGTTTTATAATCTAACTCATCTTCAGTTTTGATAATACCTCGCAGTTTCCTGACTTTTGGTGAAAGCTGTTTTTTAGTATTTATTTTACGATTTACTGTCACTAACTTGAAATAGCTTTCCACCATTTCGGAAAGACTAAGCCCTTTCTCTTTTGCATATTCTTTAGCAGTTTCAATGATTTCCTTTTGAATGGTTAAGGTTAATTTGCTGCTCATTTTGTTATTAATTTAAACAAATATACGTATCCTTTTTTTAATTATTACACGTGTAATTTTCAAACGTTATGGGTATTATTCTATCTTTATTCAATAGGAAATCCTCCTTTTTTCTTATTTTTACCCCACAATTATTTTAGACAATATAACATGGCAAAAGCAGAAATACACACCGCTAAAGGTGTAATGACCGTTGAATTCTTTGAGAAAGACGCTCCCAATACTGTTGCAAACTTTTTAAAACTAGCCAAGAGTGGCTTCTATGATGGCGTTAGCTTTCACCGCGTAATTCCTGATTTTGTAATCCAAGGTGGAGACCCAACTGGCACAGGTGCTGGCGGACCGGGGTACAAAATTAATTGTGAACTCGATGGCGAAAACCAATATCATGACAGAGGGGTTCTTTCAATGGCACATGCTGGTAGAAACACAGGTGGCTCTCAATTCTTTGTTTGCCATAGCAGAAAAAATACCTCTCACTTAGATCGAGTTCATACTTGTTTTGGTAAGGTGGTAGATGGTCTTGAGGTAATTGATGCCATCCGTCAAGGTGATGTGATGACGAAGGTGGTTGTGGTGGAGTAGTCCATGGTCGATGGACCATTGTCCATGGTAATCTACCAGAAACTAATTGCCAGCTGCCTCTTTCTTCAACCGCAATACCAACTTAATCATCGTTTTAAAAGACATATCTGGGTGTGCAATTTGATTTACTGTGCCCACTATAAACAAGTTTTCTTTTGGACTGTAATACGCCAATGCGCCAGATAATCCTGAGTGCCCAATAAAAATAGGGACTGCGCCAGTAGGGTTAAACATCCAAGGCAACTTAAACAAATGCAAGCCTACACCAGATTGCATGGGGAAGAAAATCTTGTTCCAATCTTGCATCCAATCTAAATAGGTTTTTGGGAACAGTTTTCCTGTAAAATAAGCTTCAATAAATACCAACATGTCTTGGTTGGTAGAAACCATTCCACCGTCTGCGCCAAAAGAGCACATGGCTTTTGGGATGCTTAGCGGTGCTGCTTCGTAATACAAAGCTTTGGGTTTGCTATCGCTTGGGTCTGCATATAAATAAGTGTTCTTAAGTTCAAGGGGTTTTAGGATGTGCTCCTCACAATTTTCTGAATAGGATTTTCCAGATACTACTTCAATAATTTTCCCCAAGAGTTGAAAATTGGCATCCGAGTAATGCGCTTTCCCTTTAGAGCCCGGTGCAAACATAGGTTTCATGTTTTTGGTTCGAACCAACACCTCTTCTAAAGACCAAAATTGATCGTTTCCTTCTTTGAGTGCATCTTCTAAGCTCTTGCCATTTGGCCCCTTGTCTTGAAAATAATCGGGTAGGCCAGAGGTATGCGCTAAAAGTTGTCTAAGCGTGATGTCGAAAGAATATTCTTTTCCCTTATAAATATGCAAGCCTTTAAGAATGGTGCTGTCTAAGTATTTGCTAATTTTATCGTCTATGTCAAGGGTTTTTTGGGAATGAAACTTTAAGATAATTGCACTGGTAAACAACTTTGTAGTACTCGCTATAAAATAGGCTTGGTTCAAACCGATATTGCCTGCTGCGCCTTCCCAAACAAAGCTGTCTTTTTTGAGGGCAAAGGTGCTTCCAAAGATTTTCTTTTGGTCGACGGTCTTATTAAGAATTTGCTGTAGGTCGTTTTTGCGAGTTTCGGTTTGAGCCAAACTAGAAGTGAGTTGCATAAATAAGATTGCTAAAGTGAGAATTGTGCGCATAAATTAAGAATTTCTTGAGGGCAAAGGTCTTATATAAGACTAGCATTTATTTTACCATAGGGTAAAAAATGATTAGTACATTTTTTTTATTCTACTTAAGCTTTGAGGTGTGATGCCTAAATAAGAGGCAATATGGTTCTGCGCAATTCTATTTTGAATATTTGGGAACATTTGTAGCATAATTTGGTAACGCTCTTTAGCCGAAAGTGTGAGCAGTTCTATCTGTTGCTGCTGTTTGCCTACAAAAGACATTTCTGCTGCCACCAAGCGAATAATTTTACCAATAGGCTGTTGCGTGATGAGGTCGTAGCTTTCTGTAGTCATTCTAAGCATTTCTGTATTTTCTAGCGCAACAACTTGTAAAGGCGTGACTTGTTTGGTGAGCAAAGACATATAATCGGCACAAAATTGTTGATCGAAGGCAAAATCGAGGCACACAAAATTATTTTCTTTCCAGAGAAAAATGCCCACACTTCCTTTGAGGATAAAATAGAAATGGCGTTCCTTAGAATTTTCTGCTTTGATAACTTCATCCTTTTTAAACTGCACCATCTCGCAATGCGAAACAAACTCATCCCAAGTTTCTATAGGTGCGTTAAAGAAGGCATCAAAGGTGTTTTTTAGAAGCATAGAGTAGGATTCGGGATTTTGCATGTTTTTTATTTTGGTTGAATTTTATGAACCAAATTAAGACTTTCAAATGCAGATTCTTTAATTACTTTTAACTCTTTCCCAAGATTCTGTAGCATAAAACATTCCCCAATAGCCCCTTAATCTCAAGGTGTTATTTTCAATCCAAATTTTACCTGTATAAGTTTTACCATCTCTGCTGTCATAAATGCTGCCATTGATAAATTCCTCTCCTTTTTTCTCAAAGCCCCATAATAATACAGAGCCTAGTAGGGGTGAATTTCTTTTACTTTCATTTGGATTATTGTCATCTAACCAAGCTTTGCCTGTTTTAGGATTGATGGGTTGTTTTAACCAAACAATTTTACCATAATATTTACCTGCGGTATAGAATATTTCAATATGTGCGTCTTTATCGGCGGTTATCCATTTACCTAGAATTTTCTCGGGCGTTTGAGCAGTTAAAAAGTTTGTGACAAATAATAAAATGATTATTAGTAACTTTTTCATTTAAGGTTTTTTATGATTTATTTTATTAGAATGAATGGGCAAATAGGAGAACGCCGACTATGCTATTTTGTTTTTTTTCCTAAATCTGCCATTTTCTCGAGCCAAGTTTTTCTAAATGCCTCACTAGAATTTCTAAGTGTTGCGATATAGGTAACTTTTACAGGGTTGATACCACAAAATTGTAGGGTTCCTCTTTTAAATTGTTTAATGGCAGGGCTTCCCATAAAGAGATAATCATACCATCTTGGCGTATCGGCAGTAATAACTAATTGAGCCGTTTTGCCTGTAAATAATTTTTTAGGCAAGGGCTTTCCTTCTACGTATTCAAATGCAATTCCAGGTAAAAAGGTGCGATCTATAAAGCCTTTTAACAAAGCTGGAATGCCATACCACCACATAGGAAAGAACCAAATCAAGTGTTGGGCATTTTTAATTTTTTCTAAAGCCATTAATAAATCAGGCTCTAGCTCCGTTCTTTTTCTGTACCCATATTGCAAAATAGGATTAAAAGTTAGGTCGGTTAAGTTTATAACTTCCACTTTCCAAACAGACCTGTCTAAACCCGCTTCAAACGATTGAGAAAGCGCATAGTTGAAGCTTTCCTTATCAGGGTGTGAGTTGATGATGAGGAGATTTTTCATGATAGTGTAAAGGTAAGAAAAAGTTCCTCAGAAATCTTAGCTTTGCCTTCAAATTAAATCGCCAGTGGCCAGAAGCCAGCGGCCAGAAGCTATACTATGCTAACACTACAATACTTACGCGAACAAACTGCCGAAGCAAAAACTAGGATCAATAAGAAACACCCAAAACATGTTGAAACCATTGATTTGGTTTTAAGCTTAGACGAGGAAGCAAGAAAAGCCAAAGCCGCCATGGAAGCCAATCAGGCCGAAGGAAATGCCATTGCCAAGAAAATTGGGGAACTCATGAAATCGGGTGATAAAGCAGGTGCCGAAGCTTTAAAAGCACAAACTGTCCAATTAAAGGAAGCTGGAAAGGCTTTAGAAGAAAGCTATAAGCAATTAGAAACGCAACTACAGGAAGCCTTAGTTACCATTCCAAATGTACCTCATACTTCTGTGCCTTTGGGTCAAACCCCAGAGGAAAACGAAAACATTTATGAGCATGGCGCCATTCCAACTTTGCCAGAAGGGGCATTGCCCCATTGGGATTTGATAAAGAAATATGATTTAATAGATTTTGAATTGGGCGCAAAAATTACTGGGGCTGGATTTCCTGTTTACAAAGGCAAGGGCGCGCGCTTGCAGCGCGCCATGATTAGCTTTTTCTTAGACGAAGCAATCAAAGCAGGCTACCAAGAGATTATGCCTCCATTGTTAATTAATGCAGACAGCGGCTTTGGTACAGGTCAGTTGCCCGACAAGGAAGGCCAGATGTATCATGCCACGGTGGATGATTTGTATTTAATTCCAACTGCAGAAGTGCCCATTACCAACCTGTACCGTGATGTAATTTTAAAAGAAGAAGATTTGCCCATTAAGAATGTGGGTTATACACCTTGTTTTAGAAGAGAAGCTGGCGCTTGGGGCGCGCATGTAAGAGGTTTGAACCGATTGCACCAATTTGACAAAGTAGAGATAGTGCAAATTGCCCACCCCGATAAATCTTACGAGATTTTAGAAGAAATGGTGAAGCATGTTCAAGGCTTGTTAGAGAAATTAGAATTGCCATATAGAATATTAAGATTATGCGGAGGTGATATGAGTTTTAGCTCGGCTTTAACCTACGATTTTGAGACTTACAGCGCAGCGCAAGGTCGTTGGTTGGAAGTTAGTTCAACTTCAAATTTTGAGAACTTTCAGAGCAACCGCATGAAGTGTAGGTTCAAAAATAAAGATGGTAAAAACCAATTGGTGCATACTTTAAATGGCTCTGCATTGGCCTTACCAAGGATATTGGCTACCATGTTAGAGAACAATCAAACAGCAGATGGAATAAATATTCCTAAGGCATTGGTGCCGTATTGCGGGTTTGAGGTAATTTAGTCCATAGACCACAGTCCATTGACCATAGTTAGAAGAGGTCTTTGGGGTGAAGTTGAATGAGTTGTTGCCAGGTGAGGCTTTGAGGAGAAATGAGGTAACTGCGGTGGGGGGAGAATTTTGCCTGAAACTTGTCCAAACCTTTGGCAGCTTGGTTACTTGTTTTTATTTCTAAGGCAATAGTCTTCCCTTGATATTGTAGTATATAATCTACTTCATCATTTCCTTCTTTGTAATATTGAATGTTAAATCCTTCTTCTTGATAGGTTAGTAAATGAGCGCCAACTGAAGATTCTACAATCCTGCCCCAAAGTTCAGGATTGTCTTTGGCTTGGTTGAAGCTTAAAAAACTATAGCAATTCATCAGGGCATTGTTATAGGTTTGAAATCTAGGACTCGAGCTTTTGGTGCGTGCCTTATCCATACTAAACTTCTGCAAGCCAGTTAACAATCCTGCACTTTTTAATAGGGTAAGATAATGTGCCAAAGTGGTGGTGTTGCCAGCATCTTGCAATTGACCCATGAGCTTGGTAAAAGACAATACTTGTCCCGAATAGCCAACACCTAGTTCAAATAAATTTCTAAGTAAAGCAGGCTTATCTATTCGGTTGAGCATGAGTAGGTCTTTTGAAATGGCTGTTTCAATGAGTGATTCTCTAATATACCTTTTCCATCTTTCTTCATCTTGGATGAGCAATGCCGCACCTGGATAAGACCCAAACCAAGCATATTCCTCTGGGCTAAATCCAAAGGCCTCTTGCATTTCTTGGTAGCGCCAATGAGGCAGGTGTATGAGTTCAAATCTGCCGGCCAAAGACTCTGTTAAGCCTTGTTGTAGTAAGAGTTTAGATGAACCTAAAAGTATTACAACTATGTCATGGTTAGTGGCGCTGTCTTGGTCCCAAAGTTGTTTCACTTTTTCGCTCCATTGATGTACTTTTTGAATTTCGTCAATGGCTAAAATGTATTTTGAACCACTTTGTTTTTGTGCCACGCGCGCCTCGTTCCAAATTTGTTCTAGCCAAGATTGGTTTCCAGCTGCTATGGCATCGGCAGAATGATAGGCATGTGGCAAAGTGCTTGAAGCAAGTAATTGGCGTACCAAGGTAGTTTTACCTACTTGGCGAGGCCCTGCTAGCACTTGAATCAAGGGATTTTTTTGCTCAATCCTATTTTTAATAACCTCGAAATAAGGTCTTTGTATCTGGTTCATTATTTTACTCAATGTATTGAGCAAAATTACTCAATACATTGAGTAAAGCAATAATTCATTTAGTATTAACTTATAATTAGATTGCAGAACTGAATCATTTAATGAATTAATTAGGTTAAAAAAAATAGAATTGTATGTTCTTTGCAAAATGGGATAGTACTTTATTTATATGTGATTTTTCAATTATGATTTCATTTCCCCAATCATCAAGTATTATTTAATAATTATCTTTTATTAACAGCTATTAAAACTTAAATATCATTTGATACATTCAAATTAAACTATAAATTGGCACTGTTAAAAACGTATTAAGATATGAAGAAGTTCCACTTGGTTGCTTTCAGCTTTCTGTTATGTCAATTTGCTTTTGGTCAAATGCTTAGAAGCCCATCTGGAATTTATTTTAACCAAACCACCATTACTGAATTTACAATTACTAATGCACTAAAAAATAGTAAACTGCCTAAACCATATACGCAACAAGATTGGGAAAGGAATTTATCATCTGCAGATAGTCACAATATTTACTTAGAAAGTAGAATCTTAGAGCTTAGGCGGCAAAGAACAGACTTTGCTTTAAAACTTAAAAAAGTGCTCAGCAATCAGGATGTTTCGAGTTTATTAAAACTAGCTCAGAACAAAAGAGATAGTCTAAAACTTGTACCTCAAAAAACGCAAGACTCTTTGGCCGAAATTGGTTTAAAAGGCAATTACATCTGTGTTATTCGCGCGCTTGGTTCAACCAAAACCAATACAGATTATTTGCTTAGAACAAATAAAGCAATAGGGAAAATGGCTGTTTCAGATTTAAACAAAGTATTTTATAATAGTTTTATCGAAAATAAGAAAGGATTGTTTGATACCACAGCTCTAAAACCTATACTTAAAGGGAAAGCAAACCCGCACGGAAATTCATTTTATTTAAGTTTATCTTCTAATAAAAAATTCTTTTTGTTAGGGGTTGCCTTGGAGGTTAATCCGCTAAAGTTAGGCGCTCAAAAAGAAACTGCTGCTGCTCCGGCTTCTCAATTAGTGGCTTGCATCAATATGTTGCAAGACGAAACAAAGATAAAAAGTGATTTGAAGAAGGTTGGGATAAATGAAGCTGATATTAACAAAGTCTTTCAGTCGTATAAACAGTCTCTGTATGCAGATCAAATCTCTCAGCATAATTTGAAGAAACTAGAAGCTGCAAAGAAGTTAAATGCAGAAGGGAAAGCCAATTATCTCAGACTTCAAACAGATGTTGCAGAATTGGAGAGTTCAATGACAAATCATGAAAAGTTGGTAAATGATTTGCTGCAAGCCTTCAACTTACCTATTGGTTCAGGTAATAGCAAGCAAGAAATTAGAAGTTTGACCCAATTTATGCTTGGCAGAATGAAGCAAATGGAGGATAGCATTTTATATTATGTAAGTGAAAAATTTGAACATTTTGAAAATGAGGTAAATCAAACAGGAAACATTAGTTTAGATATGTCTAGGGTTGCTTTAGGTGGTTTGACCCAATTTAAAACCCGCAAAAGCGTATTTGGTTATTTGCAGTTTTTTAAATTCAAAGAGGGGTTGCTGGTAACCAATGCTGTAGAAAAGGAAGTAAATTTTACTAGAGAAGTTAAGGAGTTTTGGATGATGCCAATTCAGGTTCAAGCCAATAAGTACAGGGTAGGGATGATTGCTCGTTACAAAATCGTGAAGGGAAATGCCATTCCTGATGAAGATACAACAACCTGTGAAGCTTGCACAGATTTACAAAGAAGGGTAGCAGAAGAAATTGCTTCAAACATGGTAAGTATTTCTGGTGGGACATTTATGATGGGTTGCAATGCAGGTGATACTTCCTGTCAGAAAGATGAATATCCCAGCCATTCTGTTACATTAAGTGATTTTAAAATGGGCAAATTTGAGGTAACGCAAAGTCAATGGCTAGTTATTATGAATACTAAGCCTAGTGATTTCAAGGAATGTCAAGAATGTCCGGTTGAACAAGTAAGCTGGGAAGATGCACAAGCTTTTATAACCAAGTTAAATAAACTAACTGGCAAAGCCTATAGGTTGCCAACTGAAGCAGAATGGGAATATGCAGCAAAGGCTAATAAAAATGAACTATATTCAGGTTCAAATAACTTAAAAGAAGTTGCTTGGTTTGGGGACAATTCGGGTAATGAAACCCATATTGTTGGTCAATTGAGCGCAAATTCATTTGGTCTCTACGACATGAGTGGAAATGTTTGGGAATGGTGCAATGATTGGTATGGCCCTTATTCTATCAATGATCAGACTAACCCACAAGGCCCAAGTAATGGGCTGTATCGCGTGATTCGTGGAGGAAGTTGGAACAATAAAGCCAAGAGTTGTAAAGTATCTGCTCGTTATAACAACACCAGAACCAACAGGTATTTTAACCTTGGTTTCAGATTGGTTCAAACACTAAAATAAAAAGGCTATTGATTTAATTCTTTGGCAGCGTTTTCACTGGCTTTTTCTGCTAGTTCTTCATCTCTACTTACTGAGTTTTGCATTAGTAATATTACCACAAATCCAATACTAATGGCAGCATCGGCAATGTTAAATACAGGGCGAAAGAATTCAAATTCTTCACCAGCCCAAAACGGCCAATTTTCTGGAATGGTAGTTTGAATTATTGGGAAGTATAACATATCCACTACTCTTCCATGAAACCAGTCGTCATAGCCAAAATAAACACCATAAAATACACTGTCAATTATGTTTCCTAAAGCTCCTGCGATGATAAGAGTCCAACCCAAAATATATAAACTCCTAGTTCCTTTATCAATGAGCGTTTTAACGTAGTAAGCAATTACCCCAACAAAAATGATTCTAAAGAATGTAAGGAAGTATTTGCCAATTTTTCCTCCAAATTCAAATCCAAAGGCCATTCCATAGTTCTCGGTAAAATGTAGTTTGAACCAATCGCCGATGATTTTCTTTTCTTCTCCAAGGTAAAAGTTGGTTTTTATATAAAATTTGAACCATTGGTCTACCAATAGTATGAGAAACAAAATTGATAATGCACTTAGGTATTTCGATTTCATATTGACGTAACTATAAATGTTGCTAATGTTGTTGGCAAGGTATAAAAAAAGGGCAGCCATTACGGCCGCCCTTTTTCAAAAGGTCGTTATTTTATTTGTATTGCTGCAATTTGGCTTCCATACTTAAAGTTGTATGGGGCACTGCACGCAAACGTTCTTTAGAAATTAACTTGCCTGTTACTTTACAAATGCCATAAGTTTTGTTTTCAATTCTTATCAAGGCATTTTCTAAGTTTTCAATAAACTTGCGTTGACGGGCAGCCAATTGGCTTAAATATTCTTTTTCAGAAGTTGAAGCACCATCGTCAAGTTTGCTATGAGAGTTGTCTGTATCTGTAACTCCATTAACTCCTTGATTTTGCATTTGACCCATCAAGTTGTTTAATTCATCCTTAGCTACGGCTAACTTTTTATTGATTAATTCTTTAAACTCATTTAGTTCAGCATCACTATAGCGTAAGGTGTTCATAGGGGCTTCATCCACCACAGGTGTTTCAAAAACTGGTGTGGTGCTCACCACTGGTTTCAACTCTTTTTTAGGCGCTGCTGGCTTTTTAGGAGTTAATACAACTGGCTTAGCAAGTACTTTGTTTTTTGGTTCAACCTTTTTAACAATGGCCTTGCTAACTACTTTCTTAACTTCTACCTTGGCTTTAACTACTGGCTTAGCAACAGGTTTTGCTTTAACTATTGTTTTGCTTACAACTTTTTTAGCAATTGGCTTAGCAACAGGTTTAGAAACAAGCTTCTTTGAGGCAACTTTTACAACTGCTTTGTTATTTGGCTTGCTAACTTTTTTAGGTGCTACCTTTTTTAAAATTGTCTTTTTTATTTGCTTGCTTGCTTGCTTAACCGCTTTTTTTGCTATTACTTTCTTAACAGCAATTTTCTTTAAAGGAGCTTTGCTGCTTTTCTTAGCCACTACCTTTTTAACAGCTGCTTTCTTAGCAATTACCTTCTTTGCAATTGTCTTTTTAGCAGCTACCTTTTTAACGGGTGCCTTTGTTGATTTTTTAACAGGAACTTTAGCCACTTTTTTTACTACCTTTTTAGGAGCAGTAACTTTTTTCACTGCTTTTTTAGGAGCAACTTTTTTAGGGGCTACCTTTTTTACAGGAGCTTTTTTAATCGCCTTTTTAGGAGCTGTTGCTTTCTTGGCTGCTTTTTTAGGAGCGGCTTTTACCGCTTTTTTTGCGGCCTTTTTTGCAGGAGCAGCTTTCTTAGCACTGCTTTTGGTAATTTTCTTCGCCATAGTTGTTAAGCTTTTTCTATTGTAACCTTAATGCTAATTTCATCTACGAGTATTTCACTTGCATCCGATAACTCAGCCACTAAGGAAATATCCGTTGCCAAAATTTCGCTGCAAATATAGGTTTTGAATTGATTTATAGCACGTTTTAAATAGTTATTGTCCACCATTTTTACACTTATTTTGTCGATAAGATTTAAATCAAGCTCTTTTCTCAAGCCTTGCAGTTTACTTACCAATTCTCTTGCAATCCCCTCATCTCTTAGGTGTTCGGTGATGTTAATGTCTAATGCAACCGTTATTTTACCCTCATTAGCAACTTTGTATCCAGAAATTTCTTTCGATATTATTTCTACATCATCTCTTAAAATTTCTATAGATTCTCCTTCTAAAGAAATGATTGTGTTTCCATATTCCTCAATTTTTTCAATTTCAGATTGTGGCATTTGCAAAATTAGCTCAGACAATGCCTTCATTTTTGAACCTACTTTTTTACCCAAAGTTTTGAAATTTGGTTTGATAGATTTGTCTATTGCCTCCATAAACTCCAATTCTTTGACATTCACTTCAGCTAAAATCAATTCCTTTACATGAATTATTTCTTCTTTAATTTTTGGGTCAACCACAGGAATTAAAATTTTCTGAAGTGGTTGACGTACTTTCAGATTTTCTTTTTTCCTAATGCTCAAAACCAATGAACTTATTTTTTGCGCATATTCCATTTGTGTTTCGAGTGTTTGGTCTACTAATGCTAGGTTCACACTAGGAAACTCAGCTAAATGAACGGATTCAACTGCCTCTTTCCCACTAATTAAATTTAAATCCTTAAACAACCTTTCTGCATAAAATGGTGCAATTGGACTCATAAGTTTTGCAACGGTTGCCAAGCAGGTATAAAGGGTTTGATAAGCAGAAATTTTATCTTCAGTGTATTCTCCTTTCCAAAATCTTCTGCGGCAAAGTCTAACATACCAATTACTCAAATTCTCACCAACAAATTCTTGTATAGCTCTAGCCCCAGGTGTTGGGTCGTATTGGTCCATTTGGGTGGCTACTTTTTGAACCAAAGTGTTTAATATACTCAGTATCCAACGGTCTATTTCTGGCCTATTTTCATGCGGAATTTCGGCCTCCTTGTAGGTAAACCCATCTAAATTGGCATACAATGCAAAAAAGTTGTATGTATTATAAAGTGTTCCAAAGAATTTGCGTTGGACTTCTGCAACCCCTTCTAGGTCGAACTTTAAATTATCCCAAGGATCACTATTGGTAAGCATATACCAACGGTTGGCATCTGCGCCGTATTGGTCGATGGCTTTAAATGGGTCGATGACATTGCCCAAACGTTTGCTCATTTTATTGCCATTTTTATCCAGCACCAAGCCATTGGCAATTACATTTTTATAGCTAATGCTATCAAACAGCAGCACACTTAAGGCATGCAAAGTAAAAAACCAACCACGGGTTTGGTCAACTCCTTCAGCAATAAAATCTGCAGGGAAGTTCTTACGGAAGGTTTCTTCATTTTCAAAAGGCCAATGCCATTGGGCATAGGGCATCGCACCAGAATCAAACCACACGTCTATTAAGTCTGCTTCGCGCTGCATTTTTTCGCCCTGGGAGGATACCAAAACAACATGGTCTACAAAGGGTTTATGAAGGTCCTTAATTTCAAAGCCAGATTCCATGAAGCCAGCTTCAATTGCTTTCTCAATTTCTTGGTTCAATTCTGAAATAGAACCTATGCATTTTTCTTCACTGCCATCGGCTGTGCGCCAAATAGGAAGCGGAGTTCCCCAGTAGCGAGACCTGCTCAAGTTCCAGTCTACTAAGTTTTCTAACCAATTGCCAAATCGTCCTGTTCCAGTGTGTTCTGGTTTCCAATTGATGGTTTTGTTTAACTCTACCAACCTATCTTTAACGGCAGTTGTTTTAATAAACCAACTTTCCAAAGGGTAATACAATATTGGCTTGTCTGTGCGCCAGCAATGCGGATAGGTATGTTCGTATTTCTCAATTTTAAAGGCTTTGTTTTCTAGTTTAAGTTTCAAGCCAATTAAATCATCTACACTTAGGTATTTGTCTAGCTTAGGAATAATGCCAGCCAATCGTTCCTTTTGAATATCAAGTTCAATTTGTTTTTCTTCTTCGTTTAGGTATGCTTCTTTAACAAACCTGCCATCCAAAGGGAAAATGTCATCCTTAACTGTATCTAAGAACTTTCCTCGCTTGTCTACCAAAGTTAAAGAGCCTATGCCATTTTGTTTGGCAACCCTAAAGTCGTCTGCCCCAAAACTTGGCGCAATGTGCACAATTCCAGTTCCATCTTCAGTCGTAACAAAGTCGCCAGCAATAACCTTAAATGCATCACCATCGGTGGGTTGCTCAAAAGGTAATAATTGTTCATAACGAAGGCCAAGCAATTCTTTTCCTGTGAATCCCTTTACTACTTCAAAAGGTATTTTTTTATCACCTGCTTTATAGTCGCCAAATGGTAATTGAGCATTTTCTGCCGGGAAGTGTTTATGCAGTAAATCTTTGGCCAAAATTACTTGCATTTCTTTATGCGTGTAGGCGTTGTAGGTTCGAACCAACACATAGTTAATTTTTGACCCAACAGCCAATGCTGTGTTAGAAGGCAAAGTCCAAGGGGTGGTTGTCCAAGCCAGCATAAAGCAATCTTGTGCATTACCAATAAATGTATCGGCTTCTTTAAGTTTAAATTGGGCAACAATGGTTATGTCCTTTACATCTTTATAAGTGCCAGGTTGGTTCAACTCATGAGAGCTAAGGCCTGTTCCTGCGGCGGGACTGTAAGGTTGAATGGTGTATCCTTTATATAAGTAACCTTTGTCGTATAGCTTTTTTAGCAAGTTCCAAAGGCTTTCTATGTAATTGTTTTCGTAGGTGATATATGGATCGCTTAAATCTACCCAATAGCCCATGCGGTCGGTGAGGTTGTTCCAGATGTCGGTATATTTCATAACATCCTTGCGACAAGCTTCGTTGTATTCTGCAACCGATATTTTTTTACCAATGTCTTCTTTGGTAATGCCCATCATTTTTTCAACTTGCAATTCTACAGGCAGGCCATGCGTATCCCAACCAGCTTTTCGCTTTACCTGAAAACCTTTGAGGGTATTGTATCGACAGAAAATATCTTTAACGGCCCTTGCCATTACGTGGTGAATGCCGGGCATGCCATTGGCACTAGGAGGTCCTTCGTAAAAAACGTAGCTTGGACTTCCTTCTCGAGAGCTTACACTTTTTTCGAAGATGTTTTCTGATTTCCAAAAAGTTAAGATTTCCTGCTCAAAAGCAGCGAAATCCATTTTCTTATATTCCTGATACTTACTCATTGTCTTATTTAAGGCGTGCGAAAATAGTCATTTGGAAATAAGCAGAAAAGTATTAGTTTAGTACTATGATTTTAATGGGAACACCAACCGCTCGTCATCCAGATTTATTCCTATTTATGATGGGGATGGTTACCTTATTATGGGTGTTATCGAGGCTCAGTGTTTGGCTCAAGGCTTTCGATACTTGGTTGTATAAGCGTTTGGGCGGGCTTTGAGGGGCTGCAATAATCGCAAACCTCACCTTCAACGGTAAATCCTTTTCCTTCACAAACAGGGCAAACATATCCGCAGGTCATAATGTCAAGTTAGGGAAGTTTTAACAGATTATTCATCCTTTGGTTCAAATCGAAAACTTACTTAATTAGCCATTTATAAAAGATCCTCTGTAATTGAGGCAAGGCCACAAATACCATAAATGGCACTAAGATTAGTGACATCACCAAAACCCGTATAGGCATGGCTAAGTCTGACATCAAAGGCATTAATAGGTAATTCAATAGCATTAAAGTTGGATAAATTACCAACCAAACTAATATGGCCAACTTCCATTTTTTTTGTGGATTAATCTTCTGAGATGTCATCGGGTTCAAATTCTACAAGTGAGGTGCCTAGTTCTTTTTTAGCATTAATTGTTTTTTCCAAAGAAAGTAACATGGCTGGCAAAAGCAGCAGGTTCATAAACATGCCAAAAATTAAGGAGAGGGAAGTTAAAACGCCTAAAGCAACTGTACCACCAAAATCAGAGGCTGCAAAAATAATGAAGCCAGCAAATAGCGCTACAGCGGTGTAAATAATTGATGGACCGGCTTCTGCAAGACTTTCTGGGATGGCATATTTCATGTCCCAATTGTGTTTTTTGAGCGAATGCCTGTATTTGGCAAGGTAATGAATGGTGAAATCTACCACTATGCCATAAGCAATACTGAAAATAATAATGGTAGAAGGTTTAAGTCTAATCCCAAAAAATCCCATGATTCCAAAGGTCATGAGCAATGGAATTAGATTAGGAATCAATGAAATAAGCACCATTCTCCAACTAAAGAAAAGAAAAGCCATCATAATTGAAATAATTACCAATGCCGAAATCATACTTTGAATAAGATTTTCGATTAAGTAATCATTTCCCTTTAAGAAAATTGCGCTGGTGCCAGTAATTTTAACATCGTAATCTGCTTTCGGGAAAATGCTATCAATCTTTTGGTTGGCTTTGGCTGTAAGCTTTTTCATTTCCACAGAACCAATATCTGCCATTTGTAAGCTAACGCGGGCCTGCCTAAAATTGCTATCCACCATAGATTTAAGCAAAGAAACTTGGCCAGAACCTTTAGGGAGGTATTCCACAATTTCTGTGATGTCTACAATGTTGGGAACGATGTAATATTTTTCCTCGCCATTGTGCATGCCTTGATTAGCAAACTTTAACAAATCAACTATGGAAGTGGCTTTAGAAAGCTCTGGAAATTGAGCCAATTCTTTTTGAAGTTTATTTATTTTTTGCAGGGTTACATAATCTTTGATTCCATCATTCCTTTTAGAATCAATCCTTATCTCAAAAGGCAAGGTTCCTTTAAGGTGTTTTTCAAAGAATTTTAGGTCTTGATAAACAGGGTCATTGTCTGGCAAATCGTCTACTACATAGCCAAGGTTTTTAACTCGGGTTGAACCAAACAAAGATACAATTACAAGGAGGATGGTTATTCCATAAATCCAAGGTCTTTTATGGTAAACAAGGTTATTACATTTCTCTAAGATTTTATTTAGTCTAATGCTGTCTAAATGTTTGGTATGCTTAGGTTTTGGTGGAGGCAAGTAGCTGTAGGCTATCGGTATAAAAAGCAATGAGATGATATAAACCAATAAAATTACCAATCCCGAAACGATAGAAAATTGGTCTAACATAGCGCTGCCAGAGAAACTAAAAACCACAAATCCCACTGCTGTGGTAGCATTGGTTAGAAATAGGGCTAAACCGTTTTTAGAAATAAGTCGCAAAATGGCCATCATTTTATTCCCATGTGTGGCAAATTCTTGGTGATAGACATTGAGCAAGTAAATGCAGTTTTGAACACCAATGATAACCATGAGTGGGGGTAAAATTCCAGTTAGGATTGTGATTTTATAGCCAAATAGGGCTAAGAATCCCATAGTTGCGATAACCCCAATAATTACAACTATTAAAGAGAATATTACCGCACTCATAAACCTAAAGAAGATAAAAATAAACAGTGCGGTGATAAAAATCGATAGAAAAGTAAAAATTTTAATTTCATCTGCAACCCTAGAGCTCATGATGGTGCGTACATAAGGCAAGCCGGAAATATGCATTTGGCTGCCATGGCTTTCTCCAAATTGCTTTGCCCTAGCCTCAATGCTTCTAACAAGTGGAATTCTTGCTTTGCTATCTAATTGAGATTTCTTTAGGGTAATGGCCATTATGGCCAAGCTGTCCTCTGGCACATAAAGCAAACCATGGTAAAACTTTAAAGTGCTAACAATTTTTAGGATAGAATCTAGCTCAGTTTGGGTTTTTGGTTTTTGTGATAATACGGGTTTTGCTTCGAGTTGGGCAATAGAATCATTTCTGCTTAATGCGTAAATATTGGTTAAAGAAACAACTTTTTCAACTCCTTCTATGCCTTCCAAATCTTTGTTTAGGTCATACCAATCATTAAAATAATTTAGTTTAAAAACATCAGGATGCTTGGTGCCGATTACCAAAATATTTCCATCCTCGCCAAAGGTTGCTTTAAATTTTACATAATCTATAAAATCTGGGTCGTCTTGCGGAACAACCTTTGCAAAATCATAAGTCATTTGGACTTTAGTCGCAAAATAGCCGAAAAACAAGGTGAGAACACCCAAAGCAACCAGTAGCCAGAACCGGTTTCGTATTGTGAAAGAGCCTAAAGAATGCCACATATGTGGCAAAAGTATGTAAAATTGTACGAATCTTACTTTGATGTCGTTTATTTGTGATCCAAAGCAAAGCAATGAATAAATTAGGTCTGTTTTTCTTTTTAACGCTCTACTATTTCCAAATCAATGCCCAAATAGCAAATGAAGCTTGGAGAGTACATTTGCCTTATCAATCCAATAATGCAATTACTACTGTTGGTTCAAAACTTTATGCTGGCTCGGCAAGCGGCTTGTTTGTTGCAGATATTTCAACAGGCGAAATAGAGAGACTTTCCAAAATTCAGGGATATTCAGATGTGGAGGTGAAATTTGTAAAGCACCAAGTTGATTTGGGTCAAACCTTAGTAATTTACCAAAATGCCAACATAGATATCATTGATCATAAATTAAATAGAATTGTAAATATTCCTGATATCTTGATGAAGCAAATCATTGGAGAGAAAACAATTAATGGATTTTGCTTCTATGAAAGTCGCGTTTACCTAGCTTGCAGCTTTGGCATTGTAGTAATAGATTTAAACAAAAACCAAATCATAGATTCATATCAAAATCTTGGAGCCGGCGGGAGCAATTTGGCATTTGATGCAGTGAGTATTTTTCAAGGTTCTATTTATGCATCTGCTGCAGATGGTATTTATAAAGCCTCGCTAACTGCAAGTAACCTGAGCGATTTTAATTTTTGGGTAAAGGAAATAAATTCAACAGGGAACAAATTTAGCCAAGTTTTCAAGGGTAATTTATTTGCTCAAGTAGATTCTGTGATTAAAGTTTATGATGGTTTTACTTGGAATAATTACATGCCTTCTCAAGGGTTATCAGTTAAGAATTTGCAACTAGCAATTTACACCAATAACAATGCGCTACCCAATAAACTTTTGGTTATTTCCAATGAGAAAATTTTGTTAGAAGATGGGGGTAATGCCACTTGGTTTGTAAATGAGGCCTTTAGAACAGATGCCACACTCGACAATAAAGGGCGAATTGCTATGGTAGATGGAAGTTTTGGAATTACAATTCATAACAAAAATGATAATTCATTAGACTATTACACCCCTAATGGGCCCAAATCTAAAACGTTTGCTAAAATGCTGTATGAAACTGGAAAACTCTGGGTTTGTGGTGGCTCGGTGAATGATAGGTGGGATCCTTTGGTATTTAATAATTCTAAGTTTTACCAATTTAAGCAAAACAATTGGTTAAATTATGAGGAAGAAAAACAGCCATTACTTAAAGACATTAAAGATATAATTGATGTAAAGAAAAGTCCAATCAGTGGAGAATTATACTTTTCGAGTTTTGGCAATGGAATTCTAGAAGTTAAAAATGATGCGGTAGTAAACCATTGGAAGGAATCTAATTCTACGCTTCAACGTTTAGATGTGGGGATTCCAGGGTATAACCCATTGTTAACGGGCGGAATAGACTTTGATAACAATGGTAATTTATGGGTAAGCAACTATGGTGTAAATAAACCTTTGAGTGTTAAAACCCCTGCAGGAGATTGGTTTTCATTTAATATCGGAACACTGGTAGGAAATAATGAATTGGGGTGGCTTACTTGCGATGACTTCAATAATAAATGGGTTACCACTTTGCGTGATAAAGGAATATTAGTCTACAATGACAATGGTACCCCAGCTAATGTCAATGATGATAAGTTCAAAATTATAAATAAGGAAGTGGGGCAAGGTGCTTTACCAGGAAATTCGGTGCTTTGTATTAGCAAAGATCTTAATGGAGAGATGTGGATAGGAACTACCCAAGGATTAGCAATAATTAGTAATCCTAATCAAATTTTTGGTTCAGACAAAGAAGATTTTGACGCCCGTCAAATTATTATCAAAGTTGGTAGTAATTATGAGATTTTTCTTGGCAAAGAACAAATTAACTGCATTAAGGTTGACCCTGCCAACCGAAAATGGATAGGCACTCCCAATGGCGTTTGGTTGATTTCTGAAGATGGGTATACAGTTTTAAGGAATTTCACAACTGTCAATGCACCATTATTATCGAACAACGTAATGGAAATTGGAATTGATGAAAGCAGTGGAGAAGTATTTTTTGGAACAGAAAAAGGCATTATCTCCTATATGGGTGATGCCACAAATGGCGCCACAGAATTTGGTAAAGTAGAGATATTCCCAAATCCTGTTAAGCCAGATTATTCTGGTAACGTTTCTATTCGCGGTTTAATTGATAATTGTATAGTTAAAATTACAGATATAGCTGGCAACTTAGTTTATGAAACCACTTCTAATGGCGGCTTTGCAATTTGGAATGGCAATAATTTCAATGGAAGGCGAGTAGCTACAGGTGTTTATATTATTTTTGCAGCTAGTAAGGATGGGTCAAAAACCTATTCTGGAAAAATCTTGTTTATAAATTAATATGAAAGCAGCAGTTTTACATGGAATAAACCAACCCTTTGTTTTTCAAGACTTTGAAAATCCAATTGTAGGTGAGGATGAATATTTGGTTCAAATTAAACATGCGGCACTTAACCATAGAGATGTTTGGATTCAAAAGGGTCAATATGCAGGTTTAACCTTTCCTATTGTTTGCGGAAGCGATGGATGTGGAACCATTGTTTCTGGAGGTTCTGAAACAAATAAAGATTGGGTTGGAAAAGAGGTAATCATTAATCCTTCCTTAAATTGGGGTGAAAACCCTCGTGTTCAAAACAAGGATTATGTAATTTTAGGCTTACCACATCATGGCACATTTGCAGAGTATGTTAAAATAAAGGCAGATTTAGTGTATAAGAAACCTGCTCATTTAAGTTCAGAATCTGCTGCTGCTTTACCATTAGCAGGATTAACAGCTTGGAGAGCACTTATGGGAAGGGCTAAAGCCAAAAGTGGAGAAACAGTTTTAGTTACTGGAATTGGTGGTGGCGTAGCCTTGTTTGCGGCACAATTTGCTAAGGCAAATGGGTGCAAGGTTTTTGTAAGCAGTGGAAGCGATGAAAAATTAGCTACTGCGAAGCAATTGGGATTTGATGGGATTGCAAATTATAAAACCCAAGATTGGCATAAAGCTTTGGCAAAAGAAAGCGGTGGTTTTGATGTAATTGTGGATGGCGCTGGTGGTGCAGATTTTTCGAAACTAATAGACTTAGCCAAACCAGGTGGTAGAATTGCTATTTATGGTGCCACAGCTGGAAATTTAAATATAGGAGTACCCGCAAAAATATTTTGGAAGCAACTAGATATTCTTGGTTCAACCATGGGAACAAATGAAGAGTTTTCAGATATGTTGCAGTTTGTTTCAACCCATAAATTGGTGCCAACCGTTTCTAAAGTTTTCGGTTTGAACCAATGCGAAGTTGCTGCAAGATTTATGGATGAGGGAAAACAATTTGGTAAGATTATTTTAGAGATAAACTAAATATAAATAAAGGTGTTTATTTTGCAGCACAATGAAAGTAACAGAACGAATTAAAGCTTCAGACGAAACGCTCTTTTCAATTGAGATTTTGCCACCCTTGAAGGGGAAAGACATTAACTTTATTTACGCCGGTATAGATCCTTTGATGGAATTTAAACCAGCCTTTATAGATGTTACCTACCACCGCGAAGAATTTGTTTTAAGAAAACGCAAAGATGGCGGGTTTGATAAAGTTTTTACAAGGAAACGACCAGGAACCGTTGCAATTTGTGCAGCTTTAATGAACAAATACCACGTAGACACAGTTCCACATTTAATTTGTGGCGGATTTAGCAAAGAAGAAACCGAGAATGCTTTAATTGATTTACATTTCTTGGGAATAGATAATGTGTTGGTTCTTAGAGGTGATAATATTAAAAACGAATCCAATTTTGTGCCAGAGCCAGATGGAAATAAAACCTCTTTAGAATTGTTGAACCAGGTTGTTTCTATGAATCAAGGAAAATTTCTAGATGAAGAAATTGAGAATGCAACGGCCTCCGACTTTTGCATTGGGGTTTCTGGTTACCCAGAAAAGCATTTCGAAGCACCAAACATGCACAACGATTTGAAATGGCTAAAGCAAAAAGTTGATGCAGGGGCGGATTATATAGTTACACAAATGTTTTTTGACAACGCAAAGTATTTTGCATTCGTGGAGTCTTGCAAAAATGCAGGTATATCCATTCCTATTATTCCAGGTCTCAAGCCACTTACCTCAAAGAAGCAGTTGACAATACTGCCAAAAGTATTTCATATTGATATGCCTCAAGAATTGGTAGAAGCAGTTGAAGCCTGCAAAGATGACAAAGCTGTTAAACAGGTTGGAATTGAATGGGCCATTGAACAAAGTAAAATTTTAAAGGCAGCTAAGGTGCCCGTTTTGCATTATTATACAATGGGTGTTGGAGAGGTAACAAGACAAATCGCATCAAAAGTTTTCTAATGAGTGAAATGGAAATTCCAGTTGAACCTTGGATGGGCCGAACAGAACTCCTTTTAGGAAATGAAAGGCTCAAGAAATTAGTGAATTCAAATGTTTTGGTTGTAGGTTTAGGTGGAGTTGGTGGAATTGCTGCAGAAATGATAGCAAGGAGTGGGGTTGGCAAAATGACCATCGTGGATGCTGATACTGTTGATCCAACCAATCGTAATAGACAAATTCCAGCATTAAAAAGTACTGAAGGGCTCGTAAAAGCAGAAGTGTTGGCAGATAGATTATTAGATATCAATCCCAATTTGCAGCTTAAAGTAATCCCCGCTTATTTTAGAGACCAACTTACAATGGATGTTTTGGATAGCGATAAGTATGACTACGCGTTAGATTGTATAGATACTTTGTCACCAAAAGTTTATTATATTAAAGCTTGTATTGAAAGGGGAATTCCAATTGTAAGCAGCATGGGTGCTGGCTCTAAGGTAGACCCAACGCAAGTAAGAGTTGCAGATATTTCAGAAACATATAATTGTCATTTGGCTAGATACACCAGAAAATATTTGCACAGACTTGGAGTTTATAAAGGTGTAAAAGCAGTATTTTCACCAGAGCAAAGAATGGCCTTTTCAGGAGTTATGTTGATGCAAGCCAATAATAAAAAATCAGCAGTAGGGACCATTAGCTATATGCCAACAGTTTTTGGTTGTACAGTAGCTTCGGTTGCAATTAGGGATTTATACAATAGAAAATAATTAAGCTTCCTTCCCAAGCTTTTTACTATTTCTTTGGAAAAAGAACAATAAGTTTAATAGGATTCTTAGCAGCTGAAAACTTAAGAAGTTTCTCATTCTAATGAGTAGAGAATTTGTATTTGAATAGTCATTTGCCTTAATTTTATTGCATAGCGGCAAAGTATAAGATAATAACTCAGTTTTGCATTGGGTTGCAATAAGTTCATTTCTAATTTCCACATTACATTCAATGCTTCCAAAATCGCTTAAATGATTGAGGTTGTATGAGCCAATGCACATCCAATTGTCATCTGCAAACGCAAGTTTTGCATGCAGCACGCTTTCTTTATATTCATAGATATTTAAGCCAGCTTTTAGCAAATCATTGTAAAAAAATTCACTTGCGTATTTAACAAGTTGAACATCGGATTGCCCACCAAGTATTAAATTGACACTAACATTTCTTTTCGCTGCTTTCTTTAACAATCTAAGTAAAGCATTTGAAGGAACAAAGTAGCTGTTAATAATCCATAACTCTTTTTTGCAGAACCTTGTTTGTGCTTTATACTGTTTGCTAATTCCAAATTTACCTTTCAACCAATTATTTTCTAGGACTCGTATATGGCTGTGTTCTAAGTTTGAACCGAGCTCCAGAGGTGCAATTGATTTGATTGGTTCAAACCGAAACCTTTTAAACCTATTACCAGTTTTAAGACAAATTCTATGGAGGTCTCTGCTAATTTCTCCCGAAACTTTGATGGCATAATCTAGCCATGGTTTATTCCCTCCATAACCACTATATTGATTAGCAATGTTTATTCCTCCAATTATTGCAACGCTTCTATCAAAAACCATGATTTTATGGTGCAGCCGCATGCCCATTGGTTGTTTGCTCCATAATTTAAAAGGAGAATAAAACGCTATTTGTAAATTTGGATGGAGCTGATTTTTTTGAGTTAAGGATAAAAAATTAGAACTGCCATAAGCATCAAGGCGTAAATTTACTAAAACGCCTCTCTTAGCGGCAGCTTCCAAGGCTTCCCAAATTTTTTTTCCTGTTGTATCCCATTCAAAAATGTAGACTTGAAATTGGATTTCGGATTTAGAGTTATGAATACAATCAAGCAGTTCTTCAAAAAAATGAGTACCACTTTGAAGTAATTTTGTTTGGTTAAAACTCCTCCAAGGGTAGATTCCAATTTTGAAGCGCCAATTCACATTTAGATTGATATTGATTTAGTGATGTTTTTTCCTTTTTTAAGGTTTTTTAATGTTACACAAACGGTTGTGCCTTTGCCAATATTAGATTCAATTTCAACTTCACCTTGATGCATTTCAACTGTTTTCTTTACTAGAGAAAGGCCAATTCCATATCCATGTACATTTCTAGTTTCGTTTGAACGGAAAAAGGGTTCAAAAATGTGCGGTAAATCTGTTTTTGAAATACCAGGCCCATTATCTGAAATGATTATTTTTATTTGCTCTTCTTCAAATACTAAATCTACCCAGCATGATTTATCCTCCGCAAATTTACAGGCATTTTCTGCTAGGTTAATAAATACAGATTTTAACAAAGAGAAGTCGCCTTTAATTTTAATTTGTTCTTCATTATCAGGGAACTCTTTAAGATTTATTTTAATTTTATATTGAGGTTTTCGCTTTTTAATTTCTTCCTTTGTCTCAAGAAAAACTTCAATTACGGAAATTTCTTTGAAAGTTACATTTGGAAAGTTAGCATTTGCCTTGGCCAATTCATTTAATCCATTAATTAGTTCTATTTGATTTTCAATGTCTTCAAGAAGGGAATTAAAAGTATTTTCATATTCATCAATTGTTCTATTTTTTAACAAGGTAACTTCAATTTGGCCTTTCATAGAGGTTAGCGGAGTTCTAAACTCATGAGATGCATTTGCTACAAACATTTTTTGAAGAAAAAAAGAACGTTCGATTCGCTCAAGCATTTTGTTAAAGTTGGTTGCTAATAAAGCAATTTCATCCTTGCCATTACCTTCATTTACTCGTTTATGTAAGTTTGTTTCGTTAATTTTATCTACTTGGCTAATTACTGCTTTAATAGGGCTTAATGCATTTTTCGAGAAAATCCAACCAGTAATTGCAGCTAGAATAATTCCAGCAAAATTAAGAACTAATAAGAGGGATTGAAGGAAGGAAAGTTTTTGTCTTCCAGCCTTATCTACAGCACTATTTATTATATAATAGTTTTTCTCATCTATTTTTGATGAAAAGGCTACATATTCAACATCCTCATCATTTACATTAATTTCTTTATTTACTTGAAGCAACTTATTTAATAAATTTATTTCAGTTTCATTTGGATTGTGAGAACTGAAAATTATATTTTTTAACGAATCAGCTATTATTAAGCGTTCATTTGGGAATCTTGTTAGTTGTTCTTGGTAGATAATTTTTAAAACATCAGAAGTTACAAAATTCTCTTCTAAATAACCTTTTGCGACTTTTTCTGCAACCCCTTGAATCCTATCAGTAAAAGCGTTTTTCCTGAAAATCTCAGAAAATTCGTAAGTAAAGATTGAAAATACCAATAAAATGGAAGCAACAATTCCGGTAAATTTTAGTGTTAAGGAGGTTTTTATATTCATAAACTAAAATTTAGCTTTTTATAATATAACCCATGCCTACCATGGTATGTATGATTTTTACGTCGTAGTCTTTGTCAATTTTTTTTCTCAAAAAATTAATGTAAACATCAATAACGTTAGTTGTTGTGTCAAAATTTGTTGACCATACATTTTCTAATATCTCATTTCTTGATATAACCCTGTTTTTATTTCGAATAAGGTATTCTAACAACGAATATTCCTTAGCAGTTAAATCTATAGTTTTACCGCCTCTTCTTGCAACTTTTCTGTTTAAGTCTAACTCTAAATCAAAAAGTTTAAGGGTGTTATTAATTGGATAATTTTCACTGTTTCTTTTTAACAGGGACCTGATTCTAGCCAGCAACTCTTTAAAGTCAAATGGCTTCACTATGTAGTCATCTGCACCTGCATCTAAGCCTTCCACCTTTTCATCTACGGTACCTAAGGCAGTAAGCATTAATATTGGTGATTTTATACAAGCATTTCTAAGTTCCTTAGCAACTTCAATTCCATTTTTGTAAGGAATCATAATGTCTAAGATAATTACATCATAAGGATTTTCTATGCCATATTTAATTCCTAATAAACCATCAGTGGCTACAGTTACTTCGAATTGATGCTCTTCCAAACCTTGCTTCAAAAAAGAGGCAACTTTTGGTTCGTCCTCTATTACTAGAATCTTCATGATTTAAATTTTTTGCTAAAATAGGTAGGTATAACTACAATAGCATTAAACCCAGATTAACCTTAAAAATATTATCCACCAGCTTTTTTAGCTTTGTAATTTTCTTTGATTAACCAATTTAGAATTTTATCTCGGCAATCTCCTTGTATAAGAATCTCGCCATCCTTGGCTGTTCCGCCTGTCCCACATAATTTCTTTAAGTTTTTGCCTAGTTCTTCTAAATCACCAGGGGTCCCAATAAAGCCAGTTACTCTACTAACCATTTTCCCGCCACCTTTTCTATCAAGATAGATTTTTAACTGCTGCTGTTGCGGTGGCAAGGTATCCGATTCGTTTGCAGGTTCGAACGAATATGAAAAATTTTCATCTGTGGAATACACCACGCCATCTTTCTTTTTATTCTTGTTACTCATTCCGCAAGCAATTTAGTAATTATTACAAATACCCTCAATGCTTTTATTATCTTCGAACCAATGAATTGGAAAACATTGCTGCAACCCTTGCGAGAGGGTGATTTGGAGCCACGCAAACATGATCCTAAAAGTGAACGTTCTATTTTTGAACAAGATTATGATAGAATTATTTTTTCAACACCTTTTAGGAGACTTCAAGATAAAACACAAGTAATTCCATTGCCTGAACACGACTTTGTTCACAACCGATTGACACATAGCATCGAAGTAAGTAGTGTTGGCAGGACATTAGGGAAAATTGCTGGAAAGCAATTGCTTGAAGCCTATCCAGAAATTGAAAGTACTTTAAGTGTGCATGACCTTGGCGCAATTGTAGCTGCAGCCTCACTTTCTCATGATATTGGAAATCCTCCCTTTGGTCACAGTGGAGAAGCTGCCATAGGTGAGTTCTTTTCTACTGGTAGAGGAAGATCCTATAAAAAGAATTTGTCTGAAACAGAATGGGAAGACCTGATTTCTTTTGAAGGAAATGCAAATGGCTTTCGAATTTTAACAAATCCATATGCCAGTGGTAATGGAGGTTTACGTCTTACATACCCTACTTTAGCAGCATTTACAAAATATCCTAAAAGCTCCTTGCCAAAGATTATTTCACCTAAGGCTAGTCAAAAAAAGTTTGGTTTTTTTCAATCTGAAGCTGCTTTTTTCACGGGAGTTGCTCAAAAGTTAGGCATAGAAGCTGTTGAGTTAGGTTCAAACCAAGAATATCTTAGACACCCATTTGCATATTTAGTAGAAGCAGCTGATGATATTTGTTATCAAATTATAGATTTTGAAGACGGACTTAGATTGGGTTGGGTTGATTTTAATTATGCAGAAAGCCTATTGATTAAAATCGCAGGAGAAAGTTTTTATGATAAAAACTATAATCAGCTCAATTCAAAGGAGGAAAAAGCGGGCTATTTAAGAGCGGTTGCTATTAATAACTTAGTCAAGGAAATGGCCGCTTTATTTATTAAACATGAAAAGCAGATGTTAGATGGCAGTTTTAATCAGTCTTTGATGAGCTTAAGCCTTTTTACTGACCCTTTGGCCGAGGTAAAAAAAATATCACTTGAGAAAATTTATAAAGCAAGACAAGTTCTAGAGATTGAAGCTGCCGGATTTGAAGTCATAGGAGGATTGCTTGGCTTTTTTGTTGATGCTGTTTTAACTGAAAGACCAAGTCAACAAGAAAGAAAAATGCTAGAATTAATCCCAGCAGAAGTTAAAAATAAAGAAATGTCTGATTATTGTAAGTTACTTAACGTTTGCAGTTACGTTGCTGGTTTAACTGATAAACATGCTATTAATTTGTATAGAAAATTAAAAGGTATTGAACTACCAAAGTGGTGACAAACTTTCATAACTTTATGACGTTAATAATTTGGTATAGCTATTGAAACTCCCATTCAACTTAATATTTTTGAACCTAAACAAACACAAACATGAATTACGGAAAAGAATTTAGAAAGTATGCCATTAAACATGAAGGCATCAGTAGCATAAAAGTAGATGCCTATATTGAAAGTTCAATGGAAGGTATGACACGCACTGTTATTGAAGAACGCCCAATGAATTTTAGAGAGATTGATGTATTTTCGAGGTTGATGGCAGATAGAATCATTTTTCTTGGTATGCCAATAGATGATTATGTTGCTAATATTATTCAAGCACAACTTTTGTTCTTAGATTCAATGGATGCTCGCAGAGACATTCAAATGTATATCAACTCGCCAGGTGGTTCTGTTTATGCGGGTTTAGGCATTTATGATACAATGCAATGGGTTAATCCAAGTGTTGCTACTATATGTACTGGTTTAGCTGCATCCATGGGTGCCGTGCTATTATGCGCAGGAGCTGCAGGCAAAAGAAGTGCATTACCCCATGCGAGAGTCATGATTCATCAACCACTTGGTGGAGCTCAAGGGCAAGCTTCAGATATTGAAATTACTGCTAGAGAAATTCAAAAGTTAAAGAAGGAATTATATGATATTATTTCAAATCATTCTGGTCAGCCTTTTGATAAAGTTCAAGCAGATAGCGACCGTGATTATTGGATGATTGCGAGTGAAGCAAAAGAATATGGAATGATAGACGATGTTTTAACAAAACATAAGCAGGAAGAGAAGAAATAATTTTGCTTTTTTGAGTTATCTTTGAAAGTTATTATGGCAAAGAAAAAGGAAGATCAATGCTCTTTCTGCGGACGTAACCGCAGTGAAGTCAATTATTTAATTTCAGGTTTAGACGCATTAATTTGTGAAAATTGCATTGGCCAAGCCTTTAGAATTATCAATGAGGATAAGGAAGGTGCGCAAAAGCAACCTGTTGTAGCTGCTTTAAAAAACCTTAAACCGGCAGAAATTAAGGCGCACTTAGATGAATACGTGATTGGGCAAGAAGATGCAAAAAAAGTTTTAAGTGTGGCTGTTTACAACCATTTTAAGCGGATTTCGGCAGTTAAAACGAATACAGATATAGAGTTAGAAAAGTCTAATATATTGATGGTTGGAGAAACAGGAACAGGTAAAACCTTGCTTGCCAAAACGCTTGCAAAAATCTTACAAGTTCCTTTTTGCATAGCAGATGCAACAGTTCTTACAGAGGCCGGATATGTTGGAGAAGATGTTGAAAGTCTTTTATCTAGATTGCTTCAGGCTGCCAATTATGATGTTGCAGCCGCAGAAAGAGGAATTGTATACATTGATGAAATTGATAAAATAAGTCGCAAAAGTGATAATCCTTCTATCACCAGAGATGTAAGTGGTGAAGGAGTTCAACAAGCTTTATTGAAAATTTTAGAAGGTACCATTGCTAACGTCCCACCCCAAGGTGGACGAAAGCACCCTGAACAAAAGATGATTCAAATAAATACCGAGAATATCTTATTTATTTGCGGTGGAGCCTTTGATGGCATTGATAAAATGATTGCTCGAAGATTGCAAACACAAGCAATTGGGTTCAAATCTTTAGACCCTTTAAAATCTCAAGATAAAGAAAATTTCTTGCAATATATTTCGGCTGCAGACTTAAGAACTTTTGGACTAATTCCTGAAATTATTGGAAGATTGCCTGTAATCTGTCATTTGGATCCTCTCAATAAAGAAATATTAAAAAGGATTCTGGTTGAACCAAAGAACGCGCTCATCAAACAATATATTCATTTATTTAAAATTGAAGATATTCAATTGACTTTTGAAGATACGGTAATTGATTTAATTGTTGAAACAGCATTTGAGCTTAAATTAGGAGCAAGAGGCCTTCGTAGTATTTGTGAAGCCCTAATGATTGATTATATGTATGACTCTCCTTCAAATGTTGACCAAAAGGATATTGTAATTACGCTAAAAGAGGCTCAGCAGAAAATGGAATTGGTTAAACTTAAGAATTTTCAGGCTGCTTAAAACTTATTCAACTTAAAAAATGTTTTACTGACAATTAATTAAATAAATTGTCATGAAATCTATTTATCACTTTGCTGCACTTTTATTAGTTACTTTTTTATCTTCTTGCGCCACTATTCTTCAAGATGAAGTGGCTGTGAAACGAACTCTTGGAAAGCTAAATGATCATGTTTATCCTTCAGGAGTTAGGTTTTTTAATCCCTTTTTATCCAAAATGATCAGGGTGCCTTTAGAAGTTTATCCACCTCTCCAAATACTAAAACTATTATCACTGATGGAAAAACTCCCTTGATAGGGTTGCCTTCAGATGGCAAATAATTAATTACTTAACAAATAATTGCATAAGGGAGGCCCTTAAAAGGTCTCCCATATTTTTTGCTTTCAAAAATCGGGGCGATTTATAATAATTGGCAAGCTCTGTTTTTAACTGGTGAACATTACTCTCTGGTGCAATTTGTTCTTTTTGCATAGCTGCTAATAAATTATGAATTGGCCAACGAGCAGCGCGCATTCTGCTTAACATCATTGCTCTTTCTTCACTTTGATATTGTTCTATACTTTCTTTGCTCAAGTACTTTTTTACAAGGTCTACAAAACTTTGATTCTGTTTGTAAAACTGCGGCAGATAGATGTTTTTTCGGCCTTCAAAGCATTGTTGGTCGAAATCAATAGGCCTGATTCTGTAATTTGTTTCATCAAAATCCGGTGTTATTTGTACCACAAAGTTGGATGAATGCATATCTCCTAAAAGTCTAATTAGACATCTTTCATTAAATTTTACGAATTCTTTGGCAACCCGAGTAGCATTAAAATTATCTATATTAAGGTAGTTTTTAATGAACTCATCACCAGGAATGCCCGCAATATGTTCTTCAATTAAGGTATCCCCACTCACCAAATAGCTTATTCGATTTGGAGATAGCAAATGTTCTAATTCAAGCCCATAAATTCTGGATGCATCGGCATTTTTAACATAAAAGTAATCAAAATTATCATTCATTTTATTGATTACTCGAATTCTAAAAGGCATTGTGTTTCCATAAAGACAGCTATCAATTCTATCAACACGCAGGTGCTCAACAACACGTAAGTCACCGCCAACTTTTAACAAAGCATAAATTTGAAGTAGCTGTAAATGAATTTGTTGTTGCTCTTCTGGTCCAAATATGCAGGTTTCCCAAAGGGTGTCCTTTCCTTTCTTATCATATAAGGCAACACTGTCTCTATAGTTTTTTAAATCTGGATAATGAATAGGAATATCCGTGCTTCTGCCATGTCCTTTAAGATAAATTCGAAGGTGATTTCCTATTTTGTAGGTTAGTTTTTTTTTGCTGATATGTGGCATGTTTGGACGAATATAAAATAGGTTGTTTGAAATTTACACTTAAATACTAATTTGCGTTTTAATGGAGCACAAATTAAACGATCCAAAAATAACACGAGCTTGGTCGATGTATGACTGGGCTAATTCGGTATTTTCTTTAACCATTACCACTGCAATCTTTCCTCCATTTTTTGAAAGTGTGAGTAAATCGGCATCAATTGCTTCCGGAAATGCACTCAATGGCATATACTATATTGACGTATTAGGATTTAAAGTGGTTAATTCTGCTTTGTATTCCTATGCAATTTCTTTTGGATTTTTATTGATTGCGCTAATTAATCCTTTTCTTTCTGGCATTGCAGATGCGCAACAATCCAAAAAGAAATTTATGAAATTCTTTTGCTATTTGGGCTCATTGAGTTGTATGCTGTTGTATTTTTTTACACCAGACAATCTTTGGTTTGGGCTCCTTTGTTTTATTTTGGGCTTGTTTGGTTTTGGCGGAAGTATTGTGTTTTACAACGCTTTCTTGCCAGAAATTGCTACCGAAGACCAATATGATTCTTTGAGTGCCAAAGGTTTTTCTTATGGGTACATTGGCAGTGTGTTATTGTTATTAATAGATTTAGGCGTTATTTTAAATGCTGACAAGTTTTTTCCTGTGGCAGAGAAGGCCTCTGAATTAATGAAATCAAACCCATTACTTAATTTAGATGCTGCCTTAATTGAAGCAAAATCGTATTACAGCGGTGTTGCAAGCAAACTAGCTTTCGTAAGTGTTGGCGTTTGGTGGGCTGGGTTTGCCCAAATAACATTTAAAAGATTACCAGAGACCACTTTAAAACATGTGGGCGGTAAAGGAGCCTTAACCAAAGGAATCGAAGAGCTAAAGAAAGTATTCCGCGAGATTCAGCTCCCGCAAAACAAAACAATTAAAATGTACTTGTTAGGTTTCTTTTTTAGCGCAATGGGTGTACAAACTGTTATGTATGTTGCTTCACTTTTTGGCAAACAAGAACTAAACATGGAGTTAGGGAAGCTTATTGCAACTGTTTTGATTATTCAAGTTATTGCTGTGCTCGGAGCTTGGAGTTTTTCTAAATTATCTGCTAAAATTGGTAATATTTACACCTTGTTAATTATGATTGTGGTTTGGATTGGCATTACTCTTTCTGCCTATTTTGTTAATACGGATAATCAATTTTATGCACTAGCTGCAGCTGTTGGTATTGTAATGGGTGGCATACAAAGTATGTCTAGAAGTACCTTTGCAAAACTAATTCCAGATGGCACCAAAGAAACAGCGTCCTATTTTAGCTTTTATGATGTTTGTGAAAAAATGGCTACTGTTTTAGGAACCTTTGCTTTTGGGTTAATTAATAACTTTACCGGGAATATGCGGTCTTCTGTTTTGGCTTTGTTGGTGTTCTTTATTATTGCTGGAATAATTTTGATCCAAATTCCAAACTTTAAAGAAAAGCACCCTTAATGAAAATAGAACTTTTCATACCCTGCTTTGTAGACCAAATTTCTCCTGAAACTGGCTTTAACATTGTTAAGGTTTTAGAAAAAGCTGGTTGCAAAGTTCATTACAATGTTGAACAAACGTGTTGCGGACAACCTGCTTTTCATGCCGGTAGGTGGGAAGATGCAAGAGAAGTTGCAGAAAAATTACTCAACGAAGTTTCTCCAAATAATACCTTGGTTTGTGGGGCAGCTTCCTGCACAGCCATGATTAGAAATTCTTATGACCTCCTGTTTCAGAATTCATCCTTTCATAATAAATATAGGCAACTCCAAAAGAAGAGTTTTGAGTTAAGTGAGTTTCTTATTGATGTTTTAAAGGTTGAATCTTTTGGGGCTTCCTTGCCTATTAAAGCTGTTTATATGGATTCTTGTCAGGCTTTAACGCATTGTAATATATCGGTTCAACCTAGAACCCTGCTTAAAAATGTGGAAGGACTAACCTTATTAGAATTAAATGATAACGGCCAATGCTGCGGTTTTGGTGGCGTATTTTCGGTTAACTTTACCCAATTGAGCATCAATATGGGGGAACAAAAATTAAATAATATAATTGAACTAGGTGCAGAGGTTATCATTAGCAATGATTATGCTTGTTTGATGCACTTAGATGGTATAATTAAAAAGAAAGAATTGCCCATCAGGATTATGCATTTAGCTGATGTTTTGGCAAGTGGATGGTAAAATATGATTGTAACAAAAGAACAACTTCTAAAATTTTGTTTTGAAGTTTTTACGGCATGTGGTATGCCAAATGATGATGCAAACTTAGCCTCTGAGGTATTGGTGAGTGCTGATTTGCGAGGAATAGATTCGCATGGAGTTGCTCGATTGAGTGGCTACATTAGGTTGTGGGAGGCAAAACGTGCAAACCTTCAAGCAAACCCTAAAATAATTTATGAAACGCCTTCTACAGCAACCATAGATGCCGATGCCGGACTAGGTTTGGTTGTTGCCCCATATGCCATGAAAGTGGCCATTGAGAAGGCAAGGCAAGTTGGAACAGGTTGGGTTGCCATAAAAAATTCTAATCATTTTGGCATAGCGGCTTACCATGCTATGATGGCTTTGGAAGAGGATATGATAGGGTTTAGTATGACAAATGCAAGCCCTTTGGTTGCACCAACAAATGCGATGGAACGCATGTTAGGAACCAACCCAATTTGTATTGCAGTTCCTGCCGGAAAAGAGCAACCCTTTGTGATTGATATGGCTACTTCTAATGCTGCAAATGGAAAGCTTGAAATTGCTCAAAGGGAAAATAAATCTATTCCATTGGGTTGGGTTCAAACCGAAACCGGAAAAGAAAGCACTGATGCAAATGAACTTAAAAAGGGAGGGGCTTTAATGCCTTTAGGTGGTCATAAGGGATATGGTTTGGGCGCTGCTGTAGATATTTTAAGTGCTGTTTTATCTGGCGCAAATTATGGTCCTTGGGTTCCTCCATTTGTTTCGTTTTTAAACCCATTGCCTAATTTACCAGGCCAAGGAATTGGGCACTTTGTTGGTGCCATGAGAGTAGATGCCTTTAGACCAAAAGAAGATTTTAAAATCCATATGGACAATTGGATTCAAAGGTTCAAAGAAGCACAAAGAATAGACCCGGAAATTGAAGTATTAATCCCTGGTGAACCAGAATTTCGTATGCAACAAGAGCGTTCAATTAATGGTTTTGGTTTGAACCAAAATGTTGCAAATGATTTATTGGATTTGGCGAAAAAGTTTAACTTAAACCTATAGCCATTGTTTGCGTTTGAACCATTGAAAAATAAGAATGGTTACAAGAAGCATAAATATTAATATGGCTGGGTAACCAAATTGGTAATGTAGCTCTGGCATAAACTCAAAATTCATTCCGTATACGCCAACAATAAATGTTAAGGGTAGAAAGAAAGCCGAAAATACAGTTAGTATGCGCATCACCTCGTTTGTTTTTTGAGAGGAAATACTCAAATAAAGATGTAACAAAGATTGAACATCCTCGTGAAGCTGTTCTGTGAAAACTTCCATTCGTAAGTAATAGTCTCGCATGTCTTCAAAATAGGAATTCCTTTTGTACGAAACATGCATATTGTCTACCACCATTTTAGAAACATAATTAAGTCGCTTAAACACATGAATTTGTCGTTTAAGTAGGTATAAGTTTTTGAGTAAGTCTGGTGTTCGCTTTTTCAAAAATATCTTACTCTCAAAATTACTAATGGTTTCATCAATACTGTTTAAAGGTTCTTCAAAAGTTTCAAAAGCATTTTTTACAATTTTGCAGGTCAAGTCAAATGGGTGCTTCATTTTGGCGGTATTGCAATACTTTTGAGCTACATTATCTAGTAGTTCAAATTTGCTTCTGTGTATGGTTAAGATAAATTCTGAATTGAAAAAGATGGCAACTTTTCTGGTCAATTTTTGAATGCTATCACTGTCTTGTTTGCAGTTTTGGTCATAAAAGCGGACTATGATGAAATAATATTTTTCAAAAGATTCAAATTTTGGTAAATGTTCAGATTCTAAACAATCAATAACCGCTGCTTCCGGCAGTTGGTAGGTTTCGGCAAGTGCTCGTAATTCCTCTTCGGTAGGGTCATAAACATCAATCCAGTCAAATATATACCCAAGTGGTTTTAAATTGGTTTGCATAGCTAAAAATGGTACTTTTGTTTATTAAGAATTCAAAGAAAGCAAAATGACTGACATGTTTGTATCTAAAATAAAAAGTCTTTTCATCTGTTTGTTTTTTGTAGGTTTATTTCAGCCAATTGCAAAAGGTCAAGCGATAATACCCAAAAAAGCAGGAATATGTTTTAGGTTCGACGATTATCAAGACTCTAGCAAGATAGCCTCTGTTCTTCAATTATTTGATAAATACAATGGAAAGTTTACATATGCAGCAAATGCAGGAATTGCAGAAATTGTAAGTAACCAGCAATTTTGGTCATTTCTTAGGACAATGCAAGCCAACGGGCATGAGGTTGCGGACCAAACCCCTTCGGATGTTTCACACTTTTTTGATGCAATAAATGCTACAGAAGCGAAGAAATACTTAGGCTTGCCAGGTGTTGATCATATCCGCGACGGTTCTAGACGGATTTGTTTAAAGTATACTGTCCTTGACAATTCCGGGACTGGTGATGAAGGTTTAGTAGATATAAAAGGTGACCTTATGATTAGTAAACAGCCTGGTGAGTTTTCTAACCTTCGATTGTTTAATAATAAATTTGTGGTTGCTTTCTATTTACCTGGAAGTGCGGAATTAATTGGATTTAGTGGATTCTCTAACCTAAATTCAAACGATCCTGATACTGCATTTTTAAGAGATTTTTGGTTTGAACCTATCAATTTAGGAAATAGAAGTAATATCAATTACAATAAACTTTCACCTTATCAGCTTACAGTTGATAAGCAAGGACTTCAATTGATGTTAGAGTATTCCTCTAAATTGTTTGCCAAACATGGCGTTCAAATCCCAACTACCTTAGTTCATCCAGGCGGTTACCATCCATATGTAGGTTCATCAATAATAAAAGAAGTTTCACAATCTATGGGTTTTACAGGCGCAGCCTCTTACCCTGCCAAAAGAAATTTTCTAACATATTACAATCCTGCAGGCTTAAGACAATTTAACTTTCAAGGAGTTGATTTTACACCCGAAACGCAAACTGCCACTGAAATCAAAAAGATAATTGCCAATTTTTATGCCTTGAACCAAGTTGGCGTTTGCATAAATCATATGTCTTTTGGAGGTCCAATTAATTCATTTAGCCAAATGCTTTCAAATATGGAAGAAGTGTTGGTTTGGGCAAAAAGCAAGCAAATTCCTGTTTTAACTTATAAAGATTGGACCAATCAGCTTGCTAATGGACATTATAACCCAACTGAAGACATTTTTCCAGCTTTACAAAATGACCTAAACGGCGACGAAGAAATAGATGGTATTGATTTAACCAATCCTAGTTTTTTAGATAAAAATGCTGGCCTTGCCTATAATGCCAATTATGCCTTAACTACCAATAGTGTTTCAACTTTATTTTATATCCAAAATCTTGGAGGCATCACAAAAGGCTTAAATACATTTACCGTTTCTACCAGAGGTGGTAAAGATGCCTATGATTATTTTAGGTTGCTTGTTTATTATCCAGAATTAGGTACCACTCAGTTTTTTGATATACCAACCAATTCGATTGGTTTTTTAGAAAGAAAAGTAAGTTTCTATGTTCCCGAAGGTGTTACCTATTTAAACCTAACACTAAACTACAATACTGATAAAGCTACCCGAGCCTATGCAAGTGGTTTCAAACTCAACGCAGAACTAAAGCCAGTCATAAAACCAAGTACATTAGAGATTGTTACCAATGAAATTGCTAAGCCTATTGCCTTAGATTCTTTTGCTTCTTGCGTGGGATATACGTTTAATCAATTAAAATGGAGCGTGCTTAAAAGTCCATTCTTATTTGATGCGAGCTTTGAAAATGGGAATAACTTAAAATTAGTTCCTAAATTCCAGAAATTCCCTATAACATTTGATTCTATCCAAGTTAGGGTACTTGCCCCCAATTCAAAATCTGATACTGCTTGGTTTTATATTAGAACAAAGCATGCTCAAATCTGTAATGGGCAAGTTACAGCCATTAACTTTTCACGAATTCCAAGTATAGAAAAGTCGTATAGTTGGTCGGCTCAAAACCAAGATGTTTTGTTTAAAAACACGCAAGACTCGTTTATTTGGGTCAGACCAAGTAATAATAATTTATATACATTACAAGTTCAACCAATTAGCGGGAACCAAGTTAGCCATAGCATTCCAGTTAATGTTATTCCAACCAGAGTTGCTGGATACCCCAGCGAAACGAAGCAATTTTTAGGAGCCCAATCAGTGGAGTTCAATTTAAACTATAACCCAGAATACCGGGTTTATTTTTATGAATTGCCACAAGCCGAGGCAAAAGTTACAATACAAGGGAAAAAGGTAATAGTTGGCAGAGATGTTAATTTTAGTGGAAATTTAGAAGTTAAGTTATTGGTGGTTAGTCCAACTTGTGAAGCCTATATGCATAGTTTAAATGTAAATACATGGGCGAATTCATTAAAGGAAGAAAGTCAAGTTAGAATTAATTTGTACCCAAACCCAACAACAGGAATATTACAAGTTGAAGGATTAATAGGTGCTTATACTTCTGAGATATATGATTTCAAAGGAAGTTTGGTTAAGAAATTCGGCTTGAACCAAACCATTAATTTAGCAGAATTAGAAGATGGATTTTATTTTGTAGTTATCTCAAGCGGTAATTATTGCCTTACAAAGAAGATTCAATTGTTTCGCTGATTTGTATTAAGGGTTTAGATTTTTCAATTAACCATTCAAAACAAGCTTTTTTTATAGCTTTTATAATCAGTGATTTAGAAATAAAATTAGTTAAAAAAAAACCATTTACACACAATTTAGTTTTACTAATGAGTGAGTAAATTTTCATAATTAAGCGTTGTTGAAAGGCAACAAAAAAGGGCACCTTGAGTAAGTGCCCTTTTATTTTTTTGGAGGTACCGAGCAGATTCGAACTGCTGTAGAAGCTTTTGCAGAGCCTTGCCTAGCCTCTCGGCCACGGTACCATTTTAGGAATGCGAATATAAGATTATTTTTTAGCTAGAGAAGAACTTAGCTAAATAATTTTTGTGATTTCATACCTTTGACCTTACTAAAACAAAAATAAATAAATGAAGAACATCTTAGTTGTGGCAATTGCTGCCTTATCTTTAGCCGCTTGTGGCGGTAATGTATCTCAAACAAAAACCAATGCAGACTCTACAGAAAATCAAACAACCGTCATTGATACAGTAGGCATGTCTTACTATGGCGAAAAAATTACCCCAGATAGTGCGGTTTCTGTTGGAGATTTAGCCACATTAATGGGAGATAAAACAGAATTAGCATGCAAAGTTACGGGTGAAATTGAGGCGGTATGTCAAAAAAAGGGATGTTGGATGGATATTAAGAATCCGAATGGCGAATCAGTTAGAATAACATTTAAAGACTATGGATTTTTTATGCCGAAAGACGCTTCTGGAAAAAAAGCAATCATGTTAGGTTTAGCTAAAGTTGAAGAAACTAGTATTGCAGATTTACAAGAATATGCTAAAGATGCAGGTAAAACGTCAGAAGAAGTAAAAGCAATTACTACTCCAAAAAAAGAACTTGTTTTTGAAGCCAGCGGTGTAATTCTTCAATAAGGTTTATGAGGCAATTATATTTTGCACTTGGCTTATTGTTTTTAATTAGCTTGATAGTTCAAGCATGCAGTAATGAGCCAAAACCCACCGCAAAGCTTGAGGATGAGAAGTTAGATTCTTTAGACGCTTGTGCAACCATTAAAGACCCAAATCAACCTAAGCCTATGGCATTGATGATGCGTCAAATGGCTGCAAATTCAGACAGTATGAAAGCGAAAATAAGTCGTGGTGAAGTTTTAGATTCTTTACAATATCCATTCATTAGGTTTTATGCGGTTGAACCAACAGACCCAAATGTGTTGGAACCCAATTTCTTTGAAAAGGCTAGGTTGTTTCAAGCGGCATACAAGGCGTTATTTCAGCATCCTTCTGAGCAAAAAACGTATTATAACCTAATGATTCAAGCTTGCGTTAATTGCCATGAAAATTATTGTAGTGGTCCTTTAAAACGAATAAGGAAATTACCCATTCAATAAGTTATACAGAAATTAATTCATACATTTGATTGAAAAACAACCAATCAAAATTTATGAAAACCCTTATTACAAAAAGAAGACCCATGAAAGTTTTGCTACTTTTCATGGGTCTTTTTATTTCTGCCTCTGTTTACACCTACGAAACAGGAGCTTCATCAGGGTACACAGGCGCTCCTGGGAACAGTGATTGTTCTTCTTGTCATTCTTGCACGCCAATCACTTCTGGCAGTGTTTGGGGCGGAATTACCCTAACAAGAGTGGGAGGTTCTTTGGCAAGCATTACTGCAAATGCTTCAAATCCAATGAGTCTTTCTTTTTCTTCTTCTTCTAGTACAAAGTTTGGGTTTCAATTGTGTGTTTTGCCTTCTTCAGCCAGTAGTACAACTGCTTCTGTTGGTACTTTGAGTGCAGGTACTTCTTCCTTGGTTCAAACCTCATCAACTTCTTCTCCTGCCAGAACTTACCTAAATCATACTTCATCAGGTACAACTGCAAGCGCTGGTACTGCAACTTGGAATTTCAATTGGATTACACCTGCTAGTTACTCTGGTGGAGCAACTTTTTATGTAGTTATTAACGAGACAGATGGAAATAGCAGTTCTTCTGGTGATCAAATCTACCTCAAAACATTTTCTACAACGGTATTGCCCGTAAGGTGGTTAGATTTTAGCGCACAAGAAACCAATGAAGGTATTATGCTTAAATGGAGCACTGCGAGCGAAATAAACAATAATTATTTTGAAATTGAAAGGAGCGAAGATGGATTAAATTTTGAGTTTGCTGGCAAAGTAAATGGAATTGGAAACGCAAACAAAATTTCTAGTTACCGCTTTTTAGATGAGGTAAATCCTAGCAGAACTTGGTTTTATAGGCTAAAGCAAGTTGACTTTGATGGGAAAGAAGAGTTTAGTAGAACTATTACCTACCAATCAAATGTTGAACAAGCTCCAATAGTTTATACCAAAGGTGATTTGAACCAATTGGTTATTAAATCTGAGAATCCTGCTCGTTCAATTAGCATATTTTCTCTTTCAGGAAAATTAATAACTAAAATAGATGGTAATGGTAGTAATCAATTTGAACTGCCACAACACCTTAAAGGACTTTATTTGGTTAATGTTCAAATCGGTTCAAACAATTACTACAAGAAGCTTTTGTTTTAACGATAAAGCACCTCTTTAACTGCTTTGCTTACGCGCTCAACGTTTGGTAAGAATTCTTGCACAAATGTTGGTGCGTAGCCAAGCGGAGTATCTTGGGTGTTTACGCGTTTTATTGGCGCATCCAAATAATCAAAGGCAACCTTTTGAACCATATAGGCAATTTCGGATGAGATTGCTGCTAGTGGCCAAGCTTCTTCAACAACAACCAACCTATTGGTCTTTTTAACACTGTTAATGACAGTTTCATAATCAATAGGTCTAACGGTTCTTAGGTCTATCACTTCACAAGAAATTCCTTCTTTTTCTAATTCTTCTGCTGTTGCCAAGGCTACTTTCATAATTTTACCAAAGGAAACAATAGTTACATCTGTACCAGCACGTTTAATATCAGCTACTCCAATCGGAATTAAATATTCTTCTTCAGGAACTTCACCTTTTTCGCCGTACATCTGTTCGCTTTCCATGAAGATTACCGGGTCGTTATCTCTAATAGCTGTTTTAAGCAGACCCTTTGCATCATATGGATTGGATGGAACAACTACTTTTAAACCTGGGCAGTTTGCATACCAATTCTCAAAGGCTTGAGAATGTTGGGCTCCCAATTGACCTGCACTTCCTGTTGGTCCTCTAAATACCATTGGAATATTAAATTGCCCACCACTCATTTGGTACATTTTTGCAGCGGCATTTATCACTTGGTCTATTGCAACCAATGAAAAATTGAATGTCATAAATTCTATTACAGGACGCAAACCATTCATTGCAGCTCCCACACCAATTCCTGCAAAACCTAATTCTGCAATAGGGGTGTCTATAATTCTTTTTGGGCCAAATTCTTCTAACATTCCTTGGCTTACTTTATAAGCACCATTGTATTCTGCTACTTCTTCACCCATTAAAAATACATCTGGGTCTCTGCGCATTTCCTCATTTAATGCTTCTCTAAGGGCTTCTCTGAATTGTATTGATCTCATGTTTACGAATAAGTGTTGCAAAAATAACAGCCTTAAACGTTTATCAAAGTAATATTCATAAATATCTGCAATTGTTTTAAAAATCTTTTATGTTACTTTAATGTTAATTTTTGAAAATAAATCATTATCTTTGTTTTGGATGATTGATAGTCAATTAAATAAAATTAAAAATATTCTTGCATGCTGCACTTTTTACAGGTGTTTAGTTGCATTTTTAGCATTTACATTTAGTTATTTACCTGTATTTAGTAATTCCATAAAGAGTATTAACCTATATGGTCATTCAATTCATTTAGATTTTGCCGCACCAGAAATTAATTTGAAAGCCCCTTTGGAGGCAATTGATTTAACTGCAAGTATTGGCGACTTGAAAAATGTCAATCTGCAAAAACTGGTGTATCAAATGGATAGTATTTCCGTTCAATTTGGAATGGATGATATAGCCTATTTGCTATTTTTAGATAAGGTTTCGAAATGTGTTTATTCTAACATTTTGGAGCAGGGCTTATTTAAATATGCTTTACTAAAAACAAAAGGTTATCGCGTATTATTGGGTTACTCATCAGATTATCTAACTGTATACGGGCATCTGGATTTTAAAGTGCATAATGTTGCCTTTGTAAACTATGGAAAATTTGTATTTACAGACCTCTCCTTCCTTCAAAATCTTGAACCTTGCGAAGAAATTTTGTTAGAAGCGTCCCTTGAAGGAAGGGCCATTACAATGAATGATAAACGCCCACCTTTGTTTAATGTACTTTCAAAACAATACAATATTCATTTTGAATATGAAGGTATGCAATATAATTTTGAAGGTAGGCTCAATCATTCCTTGGTTTCATATTATAGAGACCTTCCTGCAATAGAGTTTGGACAGGTTTATTTAAATTATCAATTCTCTGAGCAGGCCAAAAATAGTTTGATAAATAGCCTTAGACAAGCAACAAAAAATATGTTTCCTTCTAAGCAAATAGATTTTCTGCTTCAATTTGCTCAAACTGCATTTTTATACAGAACCGATTATGAATCTATGGGCATGGAAAAATTTGCATTTCCAGAAGAGGTGTTGGCTAATCAATTTGCAGATTGCGAAGACAAGTCTGTTTTGTTTGCTTACTTGGCCAAAGAGGTTTTAGATTTACCCTCAGTTGCCCTCATTTATTATGTAGATAATCACTTAAATGTGGGCGTTGCCTTTAACCACAAATCTGCTTACAATTTTATTTACAACAACCAAAAATACTTAGTTTGCGAGCCTTCAGGGCTTGGGTTCAAACCGGGTGAAAATATTTATGACCTAAACAAGGCAAGTATTGTAAATTGGTAATTAGTTTTTTGGTCCCTTAGGTTGTAAGGGTCTAATTTCCCAATTTACGGTATTAAAATTATCTGGCATTTCTAAGGCTTGAACCAACCCTAATGCAATGTCTTCTGGCATGAGCATGTAATCATGTGGTTTAATTCCAGGTGAGTTTCTGAAAAAATCAGTTTTGGTTGAACCTGGATAAACACAAGTAACCTTAATTCTGAAATCTCTTAATTCTCTAAACAACGATTCACTTAAGCCTTTCACTGCCCATTTGGTTGCGCAATAGGCACTCACTTGTGGCATCCCTTCTAAAGCCGCTGTAGAGGCAATGTTAATAATGTGTCCATAGGCGTTTGCTTTCATATTTGGCAATACTTGCTTAATACAATAAAACATGCCATGAATATTGGTGTCAAACATTTCGTGCCAATGCTCGCTTGGCATAGTTTCTAGGTTGCCAAAATAGCCTAGTCCTGCGTTGTTAATTAAAATATGAATGCATTGTTCTTTTGCAAGTATGGTTTTGAAACACTCTTCAACTTCTGATTCATTTCTAACATCACAGGTTAAATGTTGAAATAATGGATGGTTAATTTCGGTTTTGGTTCGACCCAAACCATAAACTTTACAATTTTTTTCTAAAAGTTTATTGGCCGTATGATAGCCAATTCCTTTACTAGTACCTGTAATAACAGCAACTTTCCCATTTAATTCCATTTTGCAAACTTAAAGGATATAAAGTAAGAGTCCGCATACAATAAACAACCATTCTCCTAAGTAACGGTAGCTTTCATCTTGGCTTGCACTGGCGTAAACCGGTAATAGGAATTGTAAAATACTATTAGCAATCAATGTAATGCCTACAACCAGGCTGCCATTAACGGGTGATACCAAAAAAAGTACAATACTCAGCATAAGTTGAAGAATAAAAAACATAATTTGAAGCTCATTCAACATGCTTCCGGAATACCGGGTAGCAAGATTTCTGGCCGCTGCAGCCAAGTCTTTTGTGCATTCTATTTTTGCAATTGAAAAGGTGTTTTGTAAAGTACTTAGCGAGATTAAGAGGCTAATAAGTAAGATTTCTGGCCAAATAAAAAAGGCGTAGGTTCCAAGTGTTAGAATGGGAACTAAGCCAATAGAAAATCCGTAAATAAGGCCAATAAGTACTTCTTTTTCAAAAAGCAAAATGTGAGGGAATCTGTCATGGTGCCACACATAAATGAATACAATCAGGCAAGCAATAGCTCCAAAAAGCAAACCAACTTTGTTCACATACAACAACGCAATAAGTACATTTGCTATGCCTAATAAGAGAATTAAAACAATAAAAACCGTGGCATATTTTTTAAAAAACTGATGTCTGATACTTATATCAACAATTTTATCGTTTCTAGCATCAAGTAAATGGTCGGCCCAATAAACCATTAAGGTGCTGTTTGCTAGCAAAACATAAACAAACCAAGGAACAGGCAAAGGTAGCAATTGCGAAAAGGCAAAGCTCATAAAGCAGGCACCAGAGGCTATGTCTATGCTAAACAAATGCACCCAAAAGAATAGTTGGTATATTGTATGTGTCGGCTTTAATTTGTAACCCATGAAGTATGCAGCTAAGATAGTATTTCTTTTATGTTTCGGTTTGAACCAATTTACCGTTACAGCGCAAGAGGATAATTATAGAAGTCCAGATGGATTAAATAATGTTTTTTTAGAAATTGGTGGGGCAGCCATTAAATACTCTATTTCTTTTGAAAAGTATTTATATAGAAGTAATCGTGAGAACTTTACTTTAACAGGAAGAGTTGGCTATGGATACCAGCATAATGCCAGATGGATATTAAACCGTGTTTACATGGGTGATAGAACCAGTATGTTTCCATTTACAGCGCAGGCCTTATTAGGGTCAGACAAAAACAAGCTAGAAGTGGGAGGAGGATTTACCATGTTAACTAGTGATTTTGCAAACAGAGAAATTGTTCCTACCGGAGTTCTGGGTCTTAGGGTAATGGAGAGCAATGGAGTTTGTTTTAGAATTACGTATTCGCCATTACTAAAAAAGGGTGAATTTATAAGTTGGTTTGGGGTTAGTTTAGGATATAATTTCAGTTTCAGATAAAAATTGCTTTCTTGCTGCATAAAATTTTCACTATGCAGAAGAAACATCCTAGAGGACTCAATTTCCTTTTTTTTACCGAATTATGGGAACGATTCGGATATTATTTAATGATTGGGATATTTCAGCTCTACCTTACAGAATCAGCTGATAAGGGCGGATTAGGGATGGATAGAAAAGATGCTGCCGACATTTATGGAACTTTTATTGCTTTTGTTTTTTTAACACCCTTTTTGGGCGGTTTATTGGCCGATAGAATTTTTGGGTATCGAAAATCTATCATTGCTGGTGGTGTGCTCATGGGCTTAGGCTATCTTGGTTTAGCCATTCCTGGCATGACATTCTTTTATATTTCCTTATTCTTAATCATTTTGGGAAATGGTTTTTTTAAGCCCAATATTTCTACTTTGCTTGGTAATTTATACAATGAAGAATCCTACAAAGACATGAAGGATTCTGGGTATAATATTTTTTACATGGGCATTAACATTGGTGCCTGTGTGTGTAATTTGTTTGCAGCTTATATGCGCAACAGATATGGCTGGGGCTATGCATTTGCAACCGCTGGCGTAGGTATGTTTATTGGGATTGCCACCTTTATGATTGGCCTAAGACATTATCGTCACGTGGATGTTTTAAAAGCAGTGCAACCAGAGGATATGTCATTGCTTAGAATCTTTATGCAGGTATTCCTACCTGCTATTGTTGTAGGAGTTGGTGCGTGGTTTTTCCCTGGAAATATATTTGGTTCAGACAGCACTGATGCCTTTATTTTTGGAACCATTCCAGTTATTATTTTTTATGCTGGTTTATATATCAATGCGGCCAAAGAAGACAAAAGGCCAATTGCAGCGCTGTTAAGTATTTTCGCCGTTTCAATTATGTTTTGGGCGGTATTTAAACAGAATGGAACAGCACTCACCACTTGGGCTCAATTTTACACCGATAGAGAATTACCAACAGTTATTGAAGCACCTGCAAAATCTTTGTATTTAGCAGAAACACTCACCTTTAAAAAAGATTCAGTGAACCTGTACAACGATAAATTTCAATTGGTGAAAGAAGATGGAAAGGCGCTTAAAACTTGGGATTATCCCGTGTATTACAGAAACCTTCCTCCTGCAAGTTTACCAGAAGAAGGTTCACAAACCTACTTAATTAATACGGAGTTGTTTCAATCTATCAATCCATTTTGGGTGATTGTGTTAACGCCAGTTGTAGTTGGGTTCTTTGCATTTTTGAAAAGAGCAAGTAAAGATATTAGTACCGCCACTAAAATTGGTTTTGGTTTACTAATATCTGCCTTATCAACATTTGTTATGGCAGCAGCAGTTTATGTGGGAAGCAACGGTGCCATTAAAGTTTCACCAATATGGCTAATTAGTTGTTACGGTGTAATAACCATAGGAGAATTGTTTTTGAGCCCAATGGGGCTTTCCCTAGTTTCTAAACTTAGTCCAAAAAGAATTACAGCCCTCATGATGGGCGGGTGGTTTTTAGCTACCTCATTGGGCAATAAGCTTTCTGGAATTTTAGCCACCCTTTGGGATGGTTATGCGCATAAATCAAACTTTTTTTACGTTAATGGATTACTTTTAGGCATTGCAGCGCTCATTATGTTTTCTATGCTAAAATGGCTAAACAAAATATTAAAGGAACATTTATAAAGACAATCAAACCTTTCCTAAGCGTAGTTTGTCTATATTTATAAGTTAAGTTGATAAACTCAGTAGCAAATATGTATTTCAATACATAAATTGCCATTGACAAAAATGGAACTGTATTTGAAAGATCATTGAATCAAATTTATGGAAGCAAAATTTTCACCACGTGTTAAAGATGTCATTTCCTATAGTAGGGAAGAGGCCATCCGTTTGGGTCACGATTATATTGGAACCGAACATCTCCTTTTAGGGTTGATCAGAGAGGGGGACGGTAAAGCCCTCAAAACCCTAAAGGCTATGGATGTTGACCAGCAAAGGGTAAAGAAAGCAATCGAAGATAATATCAGAGGTACTGCTACAAATAATACCAACTTTGTCAACATCCCACTTACTAAGCAAGCAGAGAAAGTGCTTAAGATAACTTATCTCGAAGCTAAGATTTTTAAAACAGACATTATCGGTACTGAACATCTTTTGCTGTCAATATTGCGCGATGAAGACAATTTGGCGTCTCAGATATTAGGACAGTTTAGTATTAATTATGAAAATTTTAAATTAGCAGTTGAAGGCAACCTTAGCGATACCAAAAGTGAGTTGCCTGCTGATGAAGAAGAATACTATTCTAACGGTCCTGAAGAACGCAAAGTTGAAAGTCGGAAGCCTGATACCAAATCTAAAACTCCCGTTTTGGATAATTTTGGACGCGACCTTACTAAATCTGCAGAAGAAGGCAAGTTAGACCCAATTGTTGGTAGAGAAAAAGAAATTGAAAGGGTATCTCAGATTCTATCTAGAAGGAAAAAGAATAACCCTATCTTAATTGGAGAGCCTGGGGTTGGTAAAACTGCAATTGCCGAGGGATTAGCACTTAGAATTGTACAAAGAAAAGTTTCAAGGGTATTGTTTAACAAGCGAATTGTAATGTTAGACCTTGCCAGTTTAGTGGCAGGAACAAAATACCGCGGACAGTTTGAAGAACGCATGAAGGCAGTAATGAATGAATTGGAAAAATCTCCAGATGTCATTCTCTTCATCGACGAAATTCACACTTTAGTTGGCGCTGGCGGAGCAAGTGGTTCTTTAGATGCCAGCAATATGTTTAAACCGGCTTTAGCCCGCGGCGAAATTCAATGTATTGGAGCTACAACCCTAAATGAATACAGACAATACATAGAGAAAGATGGTGCTTTAGAAAGACGTTTTCAAATGGTTATGGTTGAACCAGCAACGCCTGAAGAAAGTATAGAGATTCTCAATAATATCAAAGACAAATACGAAGCGCATCATAGTGTAAATTATGAACCAGAAGCAATTATTGCTTGTGTAAAAATGAGCAGTCGCTACCTTACAGATAGACATTTGCCAGATAAAGCAATTGATGTATTAGATGAGGCCGGCGCTAGGGTTCACCTTAGCAATATTCATGTGCCTTCTGATATCCTTGAACTGGAAAAGCAAATTGAAGAAATTAAGGTAGAAAAAAACCAAGTTGTTAAAAGCCAACAGTACGAAGAAGCAGCCAAATTAAGAGATAGAGAAAAGCATCTTTTAGAACAATTAGAAACACAAAAAATACGCTGGGAAGAAGAAACCAAAACCCAACGTTTTAATGTAACAGAAGATAATGTTGCCGAAGTGATTGCAATGATGACTGGTGTGCCTGTTAAAAGAATTGCACAAAGCGAAGGGCAGCGTTTACTAAACATGGGCAACGAATTAGCTGGAAAGGTAATTGGCCAAGAAGAAGCGATTAAAAAACTTACCAAAGCCATTCAAAGAACCCGTGC
>CAMDHZ010000011.1 GCA_945898275.1 Chitinophaga pinensis
AATGCAGTAGAAGAGACCTTTGATGAGAATGAAGGATGGAATGGAAGAGACTTCAACAATGGCAAAGACTGCCAGCAAGACGCTTATATCTATCAAATCAATGCCACAAGCTTTAGCGGTAAGAAATACAGCTACAGTGGATCGGTGACGTTAATCAGATAAAACTTAAAAAGGGAGCTAAACGCTCCCTTTTTTTTATGGTCTAAATCGTATCTTATTTTAAGAATTTTTTGGGTTGGATTCAGTAGCAAGATTATTGTTCTTTGCATAGGAAAACTACCTCAAGGATTTTTAATTTTAGCCATTAATTATGTCACAACATAAACTAAATAGAAATAGGAAGTATTGGCTGGTAACAGCATTTGTATTACTTGTTTTTCCTGCGTTTTCCTACAACTTAATAGGAAGCGAATTGTCTTACAAAAGCCTTGGTGGGAAAAACTATCTATTGAGCGCCAAGCTATTTAGAAATTGTGCTAGCACGACTATTTGTACATCTTGTGTTGGTTCAAACAACCTTGATACTTGTAAAATTCCTATTAGGGTTGAAGGTGGATTTTTGCCATCAGGAGTCAATCATCAATTGCCGAGTCAAACTTGCAGCAATACCCTTTTTTCGACAGTGTTTTTGAGTGCAGGTCCGAAAGTGGTTTCTTTAGATGTCATTCAATTGTGTGCCACAGAGCGTTCTATTTGTCACAATTGCAATTCAAGAACAGCTGGAAACTTTACGCCAGGAGTTGAGATATACACTTTTACGGGGACTGTTAATTTATCATCGATACCCTCCAGTTGTTGTTGGGTTAGCTTTGTTACAGGTCCGTTTGCAGGCAGAGATACCAATAATACCAATTTGCAAAACCCAGGTGGCATTGCATTTTACAACCATACCGATGTTAACATTTGTATTGAACCCGGCAATAATTCTCCTGTCTTTACAAACGACTTAAACTTTGTTACTTGTGCTGGACAACCTTATTCTGGGAGTTTGGGAGCTGTTGACCCTGATGGAGATTCGTTAAGTTACCGATTGGGAGAAGCAAAGGTTGGCCCTAATACAATTGCAGCATATATGCCACCCCTAAACAGCATTTTTCCTTTCCCAGTATCAGGCGGCCCCGTTCCGGGGCCTTTTCCACCTTTGCCTCCACAAGGCATATTCTTTGAAACGTTAGGCAATGGGGTCATTCGGTTTACTCCGCAATCTGCTTTTAGTGCCTACTTGGTGATTGAGGTATTGGAATGGCGTCGAATCAATGGGGTAGTTACCTTGGTGGGTTTAAGCAGGCATGATGCACAATTTTCCTCCAAGATTTGCCAACCTCCCAATGACCCACCCATTGTGCGCATTTACAAAGAAGATGGAACACTAAACATTCCACAGCCACATTTTAATTTTTCGATGGCAGCTGAGCAGGCCTTTTGCCTTATACTCTCGGCTTGGGATCGAACCGCTGCTTGGGATACCACCGATTTTAGGTTTACCCAAGCGCCCCAAGGTAAGGAGGAGCTTAACCCCATTTATTTAACTGGTGGTAACCTCACCAAATTGTATAACAATAACAACAGATCCTCGCTTGGGCCAAAGTTTGATAGTGTAAAGTTTTGCTGGACGCCGCCAGATTCATTGGCCAGAAGCATGCCTTATTATTTGGTAGTGAATGCTTTTGATAGAGCATGTCCTATCAAATCCAGAAAAACAGTTGCCTTTGCTTTTGTAGTTCGCCCTAAAATACAAGCACAACTCGTAATAAGTAAGCAGAGTAGAACTGTTTATAATTTTGGGTTTCAAACTACTCAAGTACAAATTATTAATCCAAGTAAAACCTTTTATTTGATAGAAAAATCGCCTCAGTCTGATGTATTTAATAGATATGATTCTGCGTTAGTGAACCAACATCGCTTTGACAGCATAGGTTGGCATAAGGTTCGATTAAACCTGAGTTATGCCAATGTGCCTGGGTATCAAAATTCCAATCAAACAAGGGTGGTAGAAGATTCGGTATTCATAGCTCCTAATCTTGATTCAGCGGCTCTTCCCATGATACAAGCACAAATTATCATTAATAAACAAATCAGGAACGTTTTTAATTTTTCGTATCAAACTACTCAAGCGCAATTTATCAATCCAAGTAAAACCTTTTATTTGATAGAAAAATCGCCTCAGTCTAATGTATTTGATAGATATGATTCATCGTTAGTGAACCAACATCGCTTTGACAGCATAGGTTGGCATAAGGTTCGATTAAACCTGAGTTATGCCAATGTGCCTGGATATCAAAATTCAAATCAAACAACCGTGATAGAAGATTCGGTATACATCATACCACCCTTAAAAGTCAATGTAAAAAATGCTGAAATTTGCGTTGGGTCAACCCTAAACCTGGAAGCAAGTGGCAGCGGCGGAGAGCCTATTGGGCAGGCTTACCGATATACATTTTTTGAGGGTGGCTTGCAAAGCACTCAGGTTATAAGAGCTGCAAGTCTTGATTCAAATTTGGTTGTTCAAGCGGGCACTTCCAATACTTTAGGTAAGTATAAAGTGTTGATCCAAGATGCCGCAGGCAATGGCGATTCTGCTATGTTTACAGTTTATACAAGAGCATTGCCAAGTAAAGAATTGCCTCCATTTAAAAACATTTGTGAGGGGATTTATGATACCCTAGATGCTGGCAATAGCCATTGGAGTGTTAGCCGTTGGAGGTGGTTAAGAGCGCCTTCGGCGCTCAGTAAATTAGACTCCCAAACCCAAATACTAAAGATAAAACAAAGCGGCTTGTATGTGGTTCAAAAAACGGATTCGTTTGGCTGCAGTGTTTTGGATACTTGCCAAGTGTTTAATATTCAACCTTCTGCATTGTTTGCGGTTACGTCTACTTTTGCTTGTGTTGACCCAAGGCGCGGGATAATATTTGAGACTAGAAGCAAAGTAGTAAATCCCAATCCAGTTGGTACGAAATATAATTGGTTTTTAAATACCAATAACTACCAAGGATTACCCTTAAACGAAACACGTGAAGCACAGGATTCATTGGTATTAAAGTTTAGCCAATGGGGTAAGTATAATATTCATTTGTTGGCTATCAATGGAAAATGTATAGATACCATGGTTCAACAAGTAAATGCATTGCCAGCGCCAGTGGCTGATTTTGTGAGCCATCCAGACAACAACAGCATCCATCAACCACTTATCAATTTAAACAATCAGAGCAGAATAGCAGATGGGAGTAAACTGTCTTTTGTATGGATATTGCCAAGCTTGGATACCATCAGTCCAATTAGGCAAACGAGTGAGGAATCTCCACAGAATATTGCTTTAAAAGAAGATACCATTTGCCAGAAGATAAGTTTAATTGCCATAAGTGAAGGCAATTGCAGGGATACCTTTTCGAGGGATTATTGTTTAACAGGAGATTTCACATTTTTTATACCCAATGCCTTTAGACCTAAAAACGAGGATGGAAGTGGGGGAGGAAATGCTGATTGCCTTTTGGGATGCAATACCACCTTTAAAGTATCAGCAAATTATTTTAAACACATAGAGATTTTGGTATTGAATAGAAGAGGAGATTTAGTTTACCAATTTAGTGGCGACGAGCAGGCTTTTGAGCAACATGCGGGTTGGAACGGGCGTGATTTAAACGTAAACAAAGATTGCCAACAAGGCGCTTATGTTTATCGTATTACCCTAACCAACATGCGCGGCAAACAATATGATTATAGGGGATTGGTAAATTTGATTAGGTAAACTATATACAAACTCGATTTGTTTAAATAAGGGATAACAATTAGGTTTGTTGTCAAATCTCAAACATTATGTCAATTACTACACTCGGTCAGTTTGTTATCGAAAAACAACAAGATTTCTCTTATGCCAAAGGCGAATTATCAAGACTTTTGCGAGATATAGGGATTGCTTCCAAAATCATTAGCCGAGAAGTTAATAAGGCTGGTTTGACCCAAATTTTAGGAGAACATGGCTCTGTGAATGTGCAAGGTGAAGATGTGAAGAAGTTAGATATTATTGGCAACGAAACTTTTATCTGGGCCTTGGAAAAAGGCGGCGAAGTTTGTGCCATGGCCAGCGAAGAGAATGATGACATGGTATTATTAGAGGGCAAGTTTAGTAAACATGGCAAATATGTGGTTTGCATTGATCCATTAGATGGCTCTAGTAATATCGATGTGAATGTGTCTATTGGAACCATATTTTCTATCTATCGCAGAATTTCAGAACCTGGCACAGAGGCTAATTTGCAAGATGTTTTGCAGGCGGGTAATCGCTTAGTAGCTGCTGGATATGTGGTATATGGAACTTCTACCATGTTGGTATACAGCACAGGTAAAGGTGTAAATGGTTTTACATTAGACCCGAGTATTGGCGAGTTCTGTCTCAGTCACCCCGATATTAAAACACCTGCCGATGGAAAGGTTTATTCTTTGAATGAGGGTAATGCTGGAGAATTTTCAGAAGGATTAAACAATTATTTGGCTTGGGTTAAAGGCACAGATAAAGCTACATCAAGACCTTATACTGCAAGGTATATTGGATCTATGGTAGCAGATTTTCATAGAAATTTATTAAAAGGGGGTGTGTTTATTTATCCGCCAACTGCAAAATCTCCTAATGGGAAATTAAGACTATTGTTTGAATGTATTCCAATGTCTTTTATTGCAGAACAAGCTGGGGGCATTGCAACAACTGGCACAATGCGTGTGTTAGATGTAGAACCAACTGAAATTCACCAACGTGTTCCTGTTATCATGGGCTCTGCCAATATGGTGAAAAAGGTTCAAGAGTTTATGTAGGTTAAACTAATTATTATATAAAAAAGGCTGTCTTCAAATATTGACGACAGCCTTCTTTTTTGAGTGAATAAACCAAATCTTTATAAAGTGCCTCTTCTGGCTTGTTCTGCTTCAATAGACTCAAACAAGGCCTGAAAATTACCTTTGCCAAATGATTTTGCTCCTTTACGTTGAATGATTTCAAAGAATAGGGTAGGCCTGTCTTCTACTGGTTTGGTAAAGATTTGAAGCAAGTAACCTTCCTCATCTCTGTCTACCATGATGCCCCATTTCTTTAATACTTCCAAATCTTCTTCTATAATGCCAACACGCTCTTTAACCGAATCATAATAAGAACCAGGCACGTACAAAAACTCTACCCCGCGCCTACGCATCTTAGAGATGGTAAACACAATATCATTGGTAGCTACCGCAATGTGCTGGCAACCCGGACCTCTATAAAAGTCTAAGTATTCTTCTACCTGAGATTTCTTTTTACCTATGGCCGGTTCATTGATAGGAAACTTAATGTATCCATTGCCATTGGTCATTACTTTACTCATTAAGGCTGTGTATTCGGTAGAAATATCCTTGTCGTCAAAGGTTACTAAATTGGCAAAGCCCATCACTTCAGCATAGAATGCCGACCATTTATTCATGGCGCCTAATTCTACATTTCCAACCATGTGGTCTATGTACCTTAAGCCAGTATCTCCGGGGTGGTATTCGGTTTCTAGCTTTACATAGCCAGGTAAAAATAAACCTTTGTAGTTTTTACGTTCAATAAAAATATGAACTGTATCTCCATAGGTATGGATACCACTCATTTTAACCTCGCCATTTTCATCGCTAACTGTGCAAGGTTGCATATAAGGTTTTGCGCCTCTGGTGGTGGTTTGCTCAAAGGCATCGTAGGCATCATTAACCCAAAGGGCAATCACACGCACACCATCGCCATGCATGCGCAGATGCTGCGCTATTTCACTTTCAGGATCGAAAGGTGTAGTGAGCACCAGTCTTATTTTGCCTTGTTGTAAAACATATGAAGTGCGGTCTCTAACGCCTGTTTCTAAGCCTGCATAAGCTAGGTCTTGAAATCCAAAAGCAGTTTTGTAGAAATGGGCAGCTTGCTTGGCATTGCCAACATAAAGTTCTACATAATCAGTTCCATTGATTGGAAGAAAATCTTGTGCTTGTTCAAAGATTTTCTCTCCTGAATAACTATAGTTCTTTACTTCTGTTAAATCGGTATGCATAGTTTTATTATTTGAATGGTTTTACTTTAAGCAATGGTTTCTTCTGGTTTTTGTTCAACCCAAGAATGATAATAATCGGCTTGCTCATATTTTAAAGCTTCTTTGGTAATTTTCACTGGGTTAAAAGGGTCTATCATTACAGCAAGTTCATTGGTTTCTTTTTTGCCAATGCTGCGTTCTATGGCGCCTGGGTGTGGGCCATGTGGAATGCCACCTGGATGTAAGGTAATTTGGCCTTTCTGAATGTTATTACGGCTCATAAAATCACCATCTACATAGTACAGTAATTCGTCGCTGTCTATGTTACTGTGGTGGTAGGGTGCTGGTATGGCATTCGGATGATAATCATACATTCTTGGCACAAACGAACAAATCACAAAGTTCTTTCCTTGGAAGGTTTGGTGAATTGGCGGTGGCATGTGTATTCTGCCTGTTATAGGTTCAAAATTAAAGATAGAAAACGCATATGGATAGCAATAACCATCCCAGCCTACAACGTCAAAGGGATGCGTGCCATAAACGTAAGGATAGATGAGTCCGCGTTTTTTAATCTTAATCAAAAAGTCTCCAGCTACATCAAAAGTTTCTAAGCTATGCGGGGTGCGAATATCACGTTCGCAAAATGGGGCGTGTTCTAGGTATTGCCCGTAATTATTTCTGTACCTATCTGGGGTTTCGATAGGACCATTAGACTCTACAATGAGTAACCTGTTTTTAGTAGTTTCAAACTTAATTTGATACACCATACCTCTAGGAACGATAAGGTAATCGCCGTAGGCAAAGTCTAAGGTGCCATACATGGTTTTAAGGGTTCCACTGCCTTCATGAATAAAGATCATTTCATCGGCATCTGCATTTTTATAGAAGTAGTCTTCCATGCTTTGTTCAGGTGCTGCAAGGCCAATGCTCATGTCGTTGTTCACAAACAATACTTTCCTGCTTTCGAGGTAATCAGCGCTTGGTTCAAGCCGATAACCCATGAAACTTCTGGCTTGCAAATTGTCTTCTACGGCAATTTCTGGCCTAACCGAATAGGGTGTTCCAAATTCTTTAACAATGGTTGGTGGGTGCAAATGATACACCAAAGAAGATAAGCCTGCAAAGCCTTCGGTGCCAAAGAGCTCCTCGTGATATAAATTGCCATTGGCTTGTCTAAAAACCACATGACGTTTGTTTGGAATTTGTCCTGCTTGTTTATATAAAGGCATAAAGTAAATGATTGATGTGGCAAAACTATTTGTAGGCGCAACGCAACAATATGATACAGGTCAGGTTTTTTTGTGAGAATGGTCAGGAAGCAAATAGGCAAGGCTGGTAGTCTGGTAGGCTATCGGACTTTGTTTTTTAAGCTTGTGTGTTTACCTTAGTTGGCTCAAACCTAAACTTATGAAAAAGTACGCACACGAAATTCGCTGGGGTATTTATTTTATCCTAATGCAATTAATTTGGATGGCAGGAGAAAAATTATTTGGCTTGCACAATGAACTTATTTCAGAACATGCTAAGTATAGTATGTTTGTAATGATTCCTTCCATTGCCTTATATGTTTTTGCTTTGCTAGAAAAGCGCAAACAATTGGGTGGTTACATGACTTATATGCAGGGCTTGGTGTCTGGAATATTGGTTTCTGTGGTGGTGATGATATTAACGCCATTCTCTGTATGGGCTTCAAATACCATCATATCGCCAGATTATTTTGAGAATGTAATTAACTATACGGTATCTCAAAACATTAAAACACGTGAGCAAGCAGAGGCCTATTTTAACCTTAACAATTATATGTTTGAGGCTACCATGTTTGCGCCAATGGCTGGTTTAGTTACCAGCGCAATTGTGGCTGCTTTTGTAAAGAAAAATCCTAAGTAAGGAATTTAAATTTCTGGTTTTTGTCCTGCCAATAAAAACATAATCGCCATACGGGTGGCAACGCCGTTTTCAACTTGGTCGAGGATTATGCTATGTTTACTATCTGCCACATCAGAGGTTATTTCTACCCCACGGTTGATAGGACCTGGGTGCATAATCACGATTTCTTTGCTAAGGCTATCTAGTCTTTCTTTGTCTAAGCCATAAAGCATGCTATATTCTCTTAAACTTGGAAAGTATTTTATATCTTGTCTTTCTAGTTGTATGCGCAACATATTGGCAACATCGCACCATTCCAAGGCCTTCATCAGATCGTGTTCAACCCGAACCCCTAAACTGCTAATGAATTTAGGAATAAGTGTTGTGGGGCCGCAAACCATTACCTCTGCACCTAATTTTTGAAGACAAAGAATATTAGAAAGGGCAACGCGACTGTGGGTGATATCGCCCACAATTACTACTTTTTTGCCTTTTACACTTCCAAGTTTTTCTCTGATAGAGTAGGCGTCTAGCAAGGCTTGGGTAGGATGTTCGTGTGTGCCATCGCCGGCATTGATGATTTGTGCATTTACATGTTTGGCTAAGAAGATACAAGCCCCAGGAGCAGGGTGGCGCATAACCACCATATCTACCTTCATGGCCAAGATATTGTTTACAGTATCAATGAGGGTTTCACCTTTAGAAACAGAAGAGGAAGAGGCTGAGAAATTAACGATGTCTGCACTTAATCTTTTTTGAGCCAATTCAAAGGAAATTCGGGTGCGGGTAGAGTTTTCAAAAAATACATTGGCAATGGTGACATCCCTTAAAGAAGGCACTTTTTTGAGCGGCCTATTGATGATTTGTTTGAAATTATCTGCTGTTTCAAAAACCAATTGGATATCTGCCGGTGTAAGGTCTTTGATGCCCAATAGATGCTTTTGTGAGAATTTCTTCATGATGCGCGTTGCTTTATTTTGGTTCTGTGGTGACGATGCTTACTTGGTCTTTTTTATTGTTTTCTTTCCAATCCACAATTACTTTGTCGTGGGCGCGGGTATCTACTTTTAGTCCTACATAATCTGGGTGAATGGGAAGGTCGCGTCTGTATTTGCGGTCGACCAAAACCAATAGTTCCACTTTTGCAGGGCGACCAAAGTCGTTGAGGGCTTCGAGGGCAGCGCGAATGGTGCGGCCAGTATAAAGTACATCGTCAATGAGCACAATGCGTTTGCCTTCAACGTCAAAATCTATTTTGAGTTCATGGGGTAGGATGGGGCTGCTATTTCTTCTAAAATCGTCGCGGTAGAAAGAAATATCGAGTTCGCCATAATTGAAAGATTGCTTGCCAAGGGCAGCAGTAAGTTTTTCGCGGATGCGTCGGCTAAGGTAAATGCCGCGTGGCTGCATGCCAATAACGGCAATATTTTTAAAATCGCCAAGGCGTTCTATGAGTTCACAAACCAATCGGTCTAAGGTTATGTCGAGCTGCTTTTTCTCTAGTATTACTCTTGAATTCATGTTGCAGGAATTACTCCTTTGCCTTCAAAGATGCGAAATATGGGGGATAAAAAGAAAAATTGTTAACTCCCCATTTCCAAAATTATATCAAACTCTTCTGCTTGAAGTGGCATTACAGAAAGGCGGCCTTGCTTTACCAAGCCAATGTTTTGAAGCATCGTGTGCGCTTTAATTTGAGGCAAAGTTACTGGCTTTTTAAGTTTTTTAAAGGGTTTTAACTCTACTACCACCCAATTGGTGTCTTCGGTGGTTGGGTCTTGGTAGGCTTCTTTAACAACCTTTGCAATGCCTACTACTTCCATGCCTTCGTTGCTATGGTACCACATAACCAAATCGCCTTTTTTCATGGCACGCAGGTTGTTGCGGGCTTGGTAGTTTCTAACGCCATCCCAAATAGTTTTTTTATCTAAAACAAATTGCTCCCAACTATATTTAAATGGTTCTGATTTTACTAGCCAATATTGCATATACTTATTTAATGAATAGGTTGACGAAAATAGGGCTTTGAAAACTACAAATCAGTAGTTTTATAAAAGCACTTAGATAAAACTTTCCCTCACCACATATCAATATCCTCATAATTAAATGGGTCTGAAATAGCCAAGCCTGCAAATAATAAATTGGGCCGTGTATCATACGCTACATTCAAAACTATTCTGCTAAATAAGGGCACAAAAATACCAGCAGTAAAGGTTGGTTTGAACCGAAGCCTTTCAGGATCTAAAGCAAATTCTGTTTTTCCTGGGGCAAAGAATGGAGCAGCAATTTCTAAAGCTTCTCGATGTCTAATCATACCTGCGCCAATATAAAAGGGAATTTTTTTTGTAACAGGCACGACTAGGTTCAAACCGATACTAAAACCATAAGCACTTTTAGATTTACCAGTTAGCCAACCATTGCTTCTAGCATTTTCTAAGGTAATTTTACTATAGCCTTCTCTGTTCATTAGATAATTATTGATGCCTAATCTTGCACTAATTCCTATACCTAATTTTCTGTAAGTAACATGATTAACGCCAATCATATTGTCTCCAACTGGGTAAACATGCCCGCCAACAGCTGAATATTTTACGGGTTTACCTTTGTCTTGTGTAAAAGCATCAAAGTTTAAAAGAACCGAACATACAAGGAGGAAACAAAGCTTTTTCATACAATTTCTGTTTTTAATCTAAATTTGCCCAACGATGCAAATTGATGTTTTAACTTTATTTCCCCAAATTTTTGAGGGTCCTTTTACAGAATCTATTTTAAAAAGAGCTGTGGCCAAAGGACTTGTAAATATAGATTTACACAACATCCGAGATTATTCTCTTTCAAAACATAAAAATGTAGACGATTACCCTTTTGGTGGGGGAGCAGGCATGGTAATGTGTGTTGAACCAATCGACCGCTGTTTGGATGCTTTAAAAGAAAAACGTGTTTATGATGAGGTGATTTATATGAGTCCGGATGGGGAGCCTTTTACGCAGAAAATTGCCAACCAATTGAGTGGAAAAAAGAATTTGGCTTTCCTTTGTGGACATTACAAAGGAGTAGACGAAAGGGTGCGAGAGCATTTAGTTACACGCGAATTAAGTTTGGGTGATTTTGTGTTAACAGGCGGTGAACTTGCCGCGGCGGCAATGATTGATGCCATTGTTAGGTTAATACCTGGAGCGTTAAACGACGAAACCTCGGCCTTAAGCGACTCCTTTCAAGATGATTTGATTAGTCCGCCTGTTTATACGAGGCCAGCAAATTATAGGGGATGGGAGGTGCCAGAGGTGCTTCTGAGCGGCCACCAAGCTAAGATAGACGAGTGGCGTCATGAGCAAAGTATCCTGCGCACAAAAGAGAGAAGACCAGGACTAATTGAGTAAGGTTAGGAAAAACTTGGAATATTTTTTTTAAGTGTTTTGTTATTTAGTGAAATAAATCTACTTTCGCAGACCAATTTTAGAAAAAGTACACGAACATGGACGCCATAAAATTTGTCGAGCAAGAATTTACACAAGGAAAAACATTCCCAGCTTTTAATGCTGGTGATACAATTAACGTACATTATAAAATCCGCGAGGGTGCTAAAGAACGTATTCAGCAATACCAAGGAATTGTGCTTCAACGCAGAAATTCTGGATTAAACGAAACCATTACTGTTCGTAAAATATCTAATGGTGTTGGCGTAGAAAGAATCTTCCCTTTATACAGCTTAAACATAGATAAAATTGATTTAATCAGCCGCGGTAAAGTCCGCAGGGCTCGTTTATTCTATCTACGTGCAGCCAAAGGTAAAAACGCCAAGGTTAAAGAAAAAAGAGGGTAAAAATTTAATAACTTTAACAACGGCCCCGGCTCATGAAAATGGGTCGGGGTTTTTGTTTTTTTGGTCCATAGACCATAGTCCATAGTCGATAGCAAGAAGGCTATGGTCCATCGTCTATCGACCATGGACTAATAATTTTAACTATAATTGAACAATGAAAGATCTCGCTAAAACATATTCTCCTTTAGATTTCGAGGACAAATGGAACCAATATTGGTTGGAACATAAACTTTTTCATGCCACGCCAAAAGATGGCGTAGAGCCTTATACCATTGTAATTCCACCACCTAATGTGACTGGCGTTCTGCACATGGGACACATGCTCAATAATACCATTCAGGATGTTTTAGTGCGACGTGCACGTATGCAAGGTAAGAATGCATGTTGGGTGCCGGGTACAGACCATGCTTCTATTGCTACTGAGGCAAAGGTTGTTCAGATGTTGCGCGAACAAGGCATTAAGAAATCTGATCTTTCAAGGGAAGATTTTCTTGCCCATGCTTGGACTTGGAAAGAGAAATATGGCGGCATCATTCTAGAACAATTAAAGAAGTTAGGTGCCAGCTGCGATTGGGAGCGCACGCGCTTTACCATGGAGCCAAAACTTAGCGAAGCGGTTATTGATGTTTTCATTGATTTATATAACAAAGGTCTTATTTACCGCGGCCAACGCATGGTAAACTGGGACCCACAAGGAAAAACAGCCTTAAGCGACGAAGAGGTAATTTACAAAGAGGTTCAATCTAAACTTTGTTACGTTCGTTATTTTATGGCAGATGGTTCTGGTAAATACATGACTGTTGCCACTACTAGGCCTGAAACTATTTTGGCGGATGTGGCCATTTGTGTTCATCCCAATGACGAAAGGTTTAAACATCTTTTGGGTCAAAAATGCTTAGTACCTTTTATTAACCGCGAAATTCCAATTATTGCAGACGAATACATCGACCCAGAATTTGGAACAGGTTGCTTAAAGGTAACTCCTGCGCATGATCCAAATGATTATGCTATTGGACAGAAGCATGGGCTAGAGGTAATTGATTTACTCACCGAGGAAGGATTTATTAACGAAAATGCGCAAGATGCAAGGTACATTGGAAAAGATAGATTTGCAGTTAGAAAGCAAATTGTAATTGACCTTGAAGCTGCTGGACATATTGAAAAAATTGAAGATTATAAAAACCAAGTAGGAACAAGTGAGCGCACAGGTGCAGTTATAGAGCCTCGTTTGAGTTTGCAATGGTGGGTGGACATGAAAGCTTTTATGGCTAAAAATCCAGAAGTTCTTACTTCAGTAATGAACGATGAAGTTAAGTTTCATCCTGCCAAGATGAAAAACACTTACAGGCATTGGATTGAAAACATCAAAGACTGGTGCATCAGCCGGCAATTGTGGTGGGGACAAAGAATCCCCGCATGGTATAATGAAAAAGGCGAATTAGTGGCTGTTTCCAAAACCAAGGAGGAAGCAGAAAAAATTCTATTAGCCAAAGGCCAACAGCCAACGGCCAATGGCTTACACCAAGATCAAGACGTACTCGACACCTGGTTTAGTTCATGGCTTTGGCCAATCTCTGTATTTGATGGATTTGAAGACCCAAAGAACAAAGACATCAGTTATTTTTATCCCACACAAGATTTGGTTACCGCACCAGAAATTATGTTTTTTTGGGTGGCAAGAATGATCATGGCAGGATATGAATGGCGGGGAGAAAAGCCTTTTAGTAACGTATATTACACAGGAATTGTACGTGATAAACAACGCAGAAAAATGAGTAAATCCCTTGGTAATTCTCCAGATCCACTTGATTTAATTGCGCAGTTTGGGGCAGACGGTGTGCGCATGGGAATGCTCATTTGTTCGCCGGCCGGAAACGATATTTTGTTTGATGAAAGTCAGGTTGAGCAGGGGAGAAACTTTGCCAATAAAATTTGGAACGCCTATAGATTGGTAAATGGTTGGGAGCAAAAGCCAGATTCAGAAACATCCAAAGAAGTAATTGATTCCGCAAATTTGAGTGCTGAGTGGATGAAAGGTAGAATTAATGAAGTGCTCAAAGAACTAGAGGATAAGTTTACTGATTACCGCCTAAGCGAGGCTTTAATGAGTGTCTATAAGCTTATTTGGGACGACTTCTGTGCTTGGTACCTAGAAATGATTAAACCGCCTTATGGAGAGGCCATTCATGAAAGTGCCTACAAGGCTTGTACAGAAATATTTGATGAATTGATGCGCATCCTTCATCCATTTATGCCTTTTATAACAGAAGAAATTTGGCAATCCTTGGCTGTTAGAGGGGAGGGTGCTTCAATCTGTGTGGCGCCTATGCCAAAATATGATGCCACCATCAAGACCTTGGATTTATCTTATGCCATGGAAGCCATTACGCAAATTAGAAACCTAAGAAATGCCAAAGGCTTAAGTCCTAAAGAAACCTTAGACTTTAGCATTAAGTCTTTGGATAAGTATAGATATGAAGCCTATTTAGGATTGATAACTAAACTAGCGAATGTTGGGTTTTTGGGTTTTGATCTTTCAGACAATACAAAAGCTGTAATGGTTCCATGTATCACAGATGAGTTGTTTGTGGTGTTGAACCTAGTGATTGACGTGGCAGCAGAGCGCGAAAAAATTGAAAAAGAAATTGATTACTTACAAGGGTTCATGAAATCGGTGGAAAGTAAGTTGAGCAACGAGAAATTTGTGGCAAATGCCAAACCAGATTTAGTTGATAAAGAACGTAAGAAGCTCGCAGATGCTGAAGCGAAAATAGAAGCATTGCAAAAGAGTTTGAATACCTTATAAACTAAAAAAGCCCCGAAATTTCGGGGCTTTTTTAGTTTATATGAATGGGCTTAGTGACTATAGGTAACTATGAACACATCTGCACCATCAGATAATTGCAAGGCAAGAGTATTAGCGTCTAAAGTATTTATGATGGCAGTTTCACCATCTATAATCAATTGAGATTCACTAGCAGCAAATGACCAAGCAAAAGCTTCTGTTTGAGGATCCGCTGGATCACATTTTGTGGCACCTTCACTAAACAACCCTGTTCCACCAACATTGTACTTTTGTGTGTCATCTTTTGTGCAAGCTGGAATGAAAGCAGTTCCGTCTATGCCATTAACTACTGTGGATTTTATTTTCCATGGGGAAGATGTTAAATAATCTGTTTTAGATTTTTTTTCTTCATCTTTCTTACAAGAAGAGATGGTTAAAAATGCCAATGCGGCAATGATTAAAGTTAGTTGTTTCATGATTTTATAAATTTACACAAGTATATAACAAAATGTCAATTAAGCAATTAATAACTATTTAATTAGTGTGTCATGGTTATAGTATAAGTATCTCCAGCATCGGACATTCTTAACACTAGTGAGTTTGCATCCAAAGTAACAATGCTATAAGTTTCGCCAAACAAAATTAATTGTGTTTCGCTCGCGGCAAATGCCCATGTAAAAGGCTCTGTTTGTGGGTCAGAAGGGTCACACTTAATAGTTCCAGCATTAAGCGTACCTGCACCTCCTGTATTAAATTTAACAGCGTCATCTTTATCACAATCCTCTATTTCGTCAGCAGGTACATCATCAATTGGATCATAAATCATTGATTTTGGTTTCCAAGCAGAAGCGGTAAGTAGATCTGTTTTTGATTTTTTTTCTTCCTCCTTCTTACAAGAAGAGATGGTTAAAAATGCTAATGCGGCAATAATTAAAGTAATTTGTTTCATGATTTTTAAAAGTTTAATCAAGTATAAAAAAAATGTTTGTCGATAACAAGTTTGAACGTAAAAAAATTGAAGGCTTTTAATTTCTTAAAAACTTTCCAATGGCTGTTCGAAACACCTAAATGTTAAAAATTCTTTAATTCGTATTGTTTGCTAAAAGCATGAAATCTTATCGTTATATTGCAATTGCAAGCACATGAACCAATTACCCAAAATTAGAATTGTCTTTTTACTTTTTACCATTACGCTAAGTGTGGCCTTGCAAGCCCAAGTGCAGGCTAATTTTTCAGCAAACAAGCTCTCCGGTTGCGTTCCCCTTCAGGTTGTATTTACTAACCTTTCAACGGGTAATCCAACCAATTGTTTATGGGACTTTGGCAATAGCAATAATTCTACTTTACCAAATCCTTCTGCAAATTATGTTGTTGCAGGAAAATATACCGTTTCCTTAACAGTTTCAAATGGATTGGGTTCAAACACAAAAACCATAGCCAATTACATTACTGTTTACCCCTTGCCAATTGTAAATTTTGATGCCGTTAAACGAATAGGTTGCACACCTTTTAACGTTCAATTTAGAGATTCAAGTAATTCAACTCCTTACCCTATTACCAAATGGTCTTGGGATTTTGGTAATGGAAGTATTTCTACCCTTAGGCATCCTTTAAACAATTATACTCTAGCTGGTTCTTATAAGGTGAGTTTGCAAGCCACAGATGTGAATGGTTGCAGTAATACACAAATTAAAAATAATTATATCCAAGCAGTTACAGCCCCCTTAGCAGACTTTTCAGCCAGTTCAAATTTTGCTTGTACGACTCCATTTATACCAACCTTTACTTCGAGTGTTAATCCATCTGGACCTTATTCTTATACATGGGACTTTGGAAATGGAGGAACTGGTGTTGGCGCTTCAACAAACGGAACCTATAACCAAGAAGGTATTTTTACTGTCAAACTTAAAGTTAATTCACCTCAATGCACGGTTGAAGTTGTTAAACCAAGCTTTATTAAGGTATTTAAAATAACACCAGATTTTCAAATTGCTGGCACACCAGATTTATGCGAACCAGGCAAGTTAATCATTAACAATACTACAACTTTTGATACAGTAGGAATGGTTTACGACTGGAAACTAAATGGGATTTCAATAGGAAACTTTAAAAATTTAACACTAAAAAATCTCACGGTTGGAACCTATTCTGTAAGTTTAACAGTATCCATAGGAACATGCACAGCTACTACAGTCAAAAATGCATTTTTTACAGTATTGCCAAGTTCGAAAAGCAATTTTGATGCAGTTCGACAAAAGTATTGCAAGGTGCCAGAAACGGTTCAATTCAGAGATTCTAGTACCAATGCTGTTTCTTGGCTTTGGAATTTTGGTAATGGACAAACAAGTACTTCAAGGCATCCAACCCAACAATATACCAATTTTGGAAACTATACGGTAACCTTAATTACTACAAGCAGCAATGGCTGCAAAGACACCCTAGTGAGAGAAGATTATATTCAATTTCAAAAACCTCTCATTAAACCAAATGGTTTGCCCGACAAAGGATGTATTCCTTTAAAAGTTGACTTTTCAGTTTCGGATACTAATAACATAGGCCTTGGAAATTTTCAATGGACCTTAGCCAATGGCACCGTTCCTGCAGCAGGTTCAAATCCAAGCCATACTTATACCGCTATTGGAACTTACATTGTTGAAGTTACAGCAACCAATAGTGAAGGATGTATTGCAAAAGGGAAAGATACAATTAGGGCGGGAACACCAATTACTGTTGATTTTTCTAGTCCCAAAAAATTGTATTGTAGAAATGAGCTACCCGTTACTATGTCAGTCAATACCATCCCTAATGTGTCTCCTAATTCCTTTAATTGGGTAATTACAGATTCACTCAGCAAACAAAATGGTAAAGTATTAGATTTTAGAGATACAGGCTGGAAACACATGACTATTACTGTAGATTATTTAGGTTGTGTAACTACTTTGCACAAAGACAGTGTATTAAGAGTGGTTGGACCGGAGGCTGATTTTGAAGCGCAGTTTAACAGTTGCAGTAAATCTGTGGTAACTTTCAGAAACAAAAGCTTGCCATCCTTCAACAAGTTTATTTGGGAATTTGGCAATGGCAAAAAAGATAGCAGCTCCTTAAATACTACTCATATTTTTGATTCTGCTGGAACCTATTCAGTAAAACTCACTATGATAGATACATTGTTGGGTTGTACCTCCAGTTATAGTCGAATAGTTATAGTCCCAAAAGATTTTACGCCTTCTTTTAGGATTGAACCAAAAACAGGTTGTGCGCCATTTTCTGCCACCATAACAAACACAAGTGTTCCTTTCTCAGAAGTGGTATCAAGTCAATTTGTTGTGGGTTCACAATTGTTAACTGGTAATGTTGTAAATGCCTTAATTGGTAACCCTGGAAAGTATTCGGTAATGATGCTCATCACGGATAAAAAAGGTTGCACACATACCCTTACCAAAACAGATTCAATACAAGCTTATGGTGCTTCGGTTATTCCAATTATTGAACCAATGTTTGGTTGCTCGCCCATGTTGGTTAATGTTAAGGATTCTAGTAAATTAGAAGGAATAGCCATGCGAAGGATTTGGTATTGGGGCAATGGTGATTCTACTGTTTACACACACTATGATTCTATCTATTCAAGGAATCTATACACAAAGGGACCAGTTATTCAAAATGATGGTTATACCATTAGATTAGTTATAGAAGATAATTTTGGTTGCAGGCATTTTACCACAAGAAAATTATTCATCGCTAAGCCTACACCAACATTTGTTACCAAGCAGATTAAAACTTGTAATTTAGATTCATTTATTTTCACCCCACCTGCAGATAATCTTTTAGGTTTGACCCCACTGAAGTTTCAGTGGACGATTTTTGGTAACACGCAACAAACCAAAATTGGACGCACACTTTTATTTGGCGACACTTTATTGCCAGTTCAACTTAAAATTACAGATGTTTACGGATGTTCTGATAGCATAGAAATTCCTGTAAAGGTTTTAACTGGCCCACCTAAACCAGATTTTGATGCTACTCCCAAAATAATCAATTGCCCTGGTCCTCCAGTTTATTTTATGGATTTCTCTACTCCAGGTTCTTCTCCCATTTCCAAATGGCGTTGGGAATTTGGAGATGGTGGTATTTCAGATTTACCTGAACCAAGTCGGATTTATTTGTTGCCTGGTTCATACTCGGTGAAACTAACTTTAACAGATTCTTTAGGTTGTACAGCCGAGAAAACCATTCCAGATTTAGTAGTTATTGGTGGTCCAAAAACTATTTATAGTATCACACCTAAAGTTGGTTGCGCTCCTTTAGAAGTGAGCTTTACTGCTTCAGGAACAAATGTTGCCAAATATGAATGGGATTTAGCAGATGGCACAAAAGATGACAATCCAAACCTAACTTATACTTATGCACGTGCTGGAATTTATGTTCCTAATCTATCTTTAGAAGATTCTTCTGGTTGCAAAGTTGGAATGCCTCCTAAAGACACGCTCACGGTTTATGCAAATCCTAGCGTTGATTTTTTAGTTAGTAAACGTGTCAACTGCTTGGGAAATGAGGTAAAGGTTTTTAGTTTGGTTCAACCCGATACCGCAATAGCACAATACCTTTGGACCATTGATGGAATTGCACTTACAGGTAAAGGGCCATTTGATTATTTTTGCAATAGGATTGGAAACATACCAATTTCTTTAATAGCCATAGATAGTCAGGGTTGTAGTGGATACAAAATGGATTCTGTTGCAATAAAGGTATTTAAAGATTCCATTGCTCCACCCAAACCAAATGCCTACCGTGCAACAGTAAACACAGATGAAATAGTTCAATTTGACATCAAGCCTTCATTGGTGCCTGATTTGGATCATTACGAAATTTGGTACAATTATGTAGCTGGCACCCCAAGTCAAATGCGCAGTGTAAATAATCCAAATGATACTATTCAATTATTCAATAACCTAAATACGTTATTATATACTTATTCCTACCTGTTAAAAGCTGTGGATGCTTGTAAAAATAGCTCTGAGGCAAGCAATACCCACACAACAATAGAACTTAAAGCAAAAGGTTTGGTAAATGCAGTGGCTTTGCAATGGAGTCCTTATCAAGGCTGGGACAGCGTATGGAACTATAGGATTTTCAAGTTAAATGATCAAAGTGGCGAATTTGAAAAGATTGGTTCAACCCAAGGAAATAATACCACTTTTATAGACTCTCAGGTGTTTTGTCATAAGGTAATTCGTTATAAGGTTCGTGGTGAGTTTGATAAGGTAATTAGTTGGAGTGATTCTGCCGCAGCCATTCCTTTGTTTGAACCAAACACACCGCAAACACGAGCAGTAAGAGCCACCGTGAGAAACAACAATTCAATATTGGTGCAGTGGTGGAAACGCAAACACAATTATAATTTTGAATACCAATTAACCCGCACTTCTAACGACCCAAGTCAAACCAGTAAAGTCTTTTTGATTAGCAATAAGGACAGTTTTTACATAGATAAAGAAGTGGATGTTCAACGGTTCAATTACGCTTATGTAATCCGTTTGAAAGATGAGTGCGGCGGTCTGGGCGAACCAAGCAATTTAGCTCAAAACATTGTGCTTAATCTTAAGGTTGAGAAAAATGATAAATTAAGTGAAAACCCCGTATTAAGTTGGGCTCCTTACCAAGAATGGGCTTCTGGCGTTGAGCGGTATGAATTGTATTTTATAAATGATAGTCTTGGTGCCGATCAACTGATTGCCACTCGTTTTCCAACAGATAGTTTACATGCCACTCATGATTATATAAATTTCGACCAAGATGATTACTGCTATTATGTAAAAGCTTACCAAAAGGACAGCAATTGGGTGGATAGTTATTCTAACTTGAATTGCATGGATACCGAACCACGTTTGTTTGCACCCAATGCTTTTACTGTGAACTATGATAACTTAAATGAGAATTTTACTATATCAGGAGTGTTTGTCAAAGAATTTGAACTTGACATTTTCGATAGATGGGGTAATTTAATGTTTCATTCCACTGATATAAACCAAGGCTGGGACGGTAAATTTGAAGGGCAAGATGCAAAAAGTGATGTCTATGTTTTTATTGCGAAAGCTTGGGGGAGAAAAGGAAAGTTTGCCAGTTTAAAAGGCAATGTAACCTTACTCAGGTAAGCAAATTAACTAAAGTTTTAATGCGTCATGTTTAGGGTAACCTTATAGGATTGCCCACTTATGCCTCCAAAAATTTCTGAACCATCTACCACCTTTGTTAAAATAAGATCGTTTGCATCTAACTTACTTATATCGTAGGGTAATTTATCAAAAACAAGCTTTGATTCTGTGGCATCAAATGCCCAAATAAATTCATCTATTTGCGGATTTGAGGGGTCACACTTTGTTGGTCCTTCATCGGTAAATGCGGTTCCATTGGGGCTAAATTTTTGAAAGTCATCTTTTTCACAAGGAGGCAGGGTTGCATAAAAATCAGTAACTGTGGAATTACCAATTTTAACTCCTGGATTAATGTTAAAAACCTTTAAATACCATTGGCCACTGCACAAAAATTCTGTTTTACTCTTTTGAGGTTCTTTATTTTCATCCTTTTTACAGGCGTTTGTGAACAAATAAAAACATGCCGCTATTAAAGTTATTTTCTTCATATGTTATTTAAGCTTTAAAAGTCCAATGACATACCATCAAAAGTACCGCTGCTCATTAACAATAAGTTTTCATTGCCAGTATAATTTTGTTTAATGAAATCATGCAGATCATTTTTATCGGTAAAGACCTGCACATTTTCGCCAAAGCCATTGGCAACTTCCTCTTTACTAAGCATAGGCATTTTCTTAACTTCTAAAGCATGTTTACTAAATAAAACTGCTCTTATGTCGGCTTGAACTAAAGTGTTTTTATAATGAGGTAAAAAGTCTTTATTTAAACTACTAAAGGTATGCAACTCATAAATGGCTATTAATTGACGTTCGGGATAAAGTTCTCTAACTGCGTTTACGGTTGCCTTTAACTTGGAAGGCGCATGTGCAAAATCCCTAATAATTAAACTGCTGTTTGTTTCCTTCAAAGTTTCAAGTCGTTTTGCCGTACCTTTAAAACTTGCAATTGCCTCAAAAAATTGGCTTTGGTTCAAACCAACCTTTATACATGCATGAAAGGCCGCCATCATATTCTGAAGGTTGTGAGTCCCAAAAAAATTGAGTGTTACGGAATTTCCTTCGGGAGTTTCAATTATAAATTTTCCATCTTCAACCTTAAAGCCTGGCGTGTTATAGGGTATTTTTTCACAAGTGGTTTCGGTTTGAACCAAGAGTTTGTTCACCTCTGAATCTGCATTACAATAGATAATAGCGCCACTTGCAGGAATATCTTCTATAAACTTTTTAAACTGCAAAACATAATTCTCAAATGTTGGGAACACATTGATATGGTCCCATGCAATGCCAGTAATAATTCCTATGTCAGCTTGGTAAACATGAAACTTGGGGCGTAAATCTAGGGCAGAGGTAAGGTATTCATCGCCTTCAAACACTGCAATTTTTGAAGTTTCTGAAAAGCCTACCATGGTATCAAAACCTTCAAGTTGAGAACCTACTAAATAGTCAAAAGCTACTTGATGATGGTTTAGTACATGCAAAATCATAGCTGTTGTGGTAGTTTTTCCATGGCTTCCTCCAACTACAACCCTCAATTTATTTTTGGTTTGCTCGTACATAAACTCAGGAAATGAGTAGATTTTTAGTCCAAGTTCTTTTGCCTTTAACAACTCTGGATTGTCTTTACGGGCATGCATTCCCAAAATGATGGCATCTAAATCTTTTGTAATTAAATCTGCTTGCCAGCCCATTTCTGTTGGAAGTAAGCCGTGTTTTTGCAAGCGAGATTTTGCAGGCTCATATATTTCATCATCCGTACCCGTGATGGTATGTCCTTTTTGTTTGAGCGCAATGGCCATGTTGTGCATTACCGCACCACCTATTGAAATTAAATGTATTCTCATGATTTTAGGTCTGCCAAAATACAAACAAAACTGTTTGTTTAATAATTTAGAGTTTCAAATTATGGGTTAGAGATTCTTTACTTGGCCTGACTCAATCTTACTTATAGGATTAGATTTAAGTAGTTACATTCTAGTTTCTGTGCTAAATATTATTATTGGCGGCCAAAGAAAAACAGTTGATAATGAACCAACCAAAATATGAATTAAAAGCAAGTAAGAATCTTTTGACGTTTACCTTTATAAGCGAAGGTAAAAGGGGTTTAATCCACAAAATGATAAAGTTCCAAACTATTGAACTTAATGGAGTTTATAATTTAGCCTTAGGCGATCTAAATCACATAACTGGAGAAATGAATGATTTAGTTACCTCCAATAACGGTCATAGCGAAAAGGTGCTTTTTACAGTAGCCTCGGCAGTTACATGTTTTACAGAAGAATATCCAAATGCGTTTATATACATTACCGGAAGTACTGAATCTAGAACAAGATTTTTTAGAATTGGAATTTCAAAATATTTCATTCAAATTTGTAAAGATTATGATGTGTTAGGAGAGATAGAAAATGGTTGGGAAAGTTTTGAACCTAACAAATCATACCGCGGATTTTTAGTTAAAAGAATTAGCATAAACCTTAACCTATTTTAACCATGCAAACCATTAAAAAACCAAAAGTAAAAAAGCAATTTTCAGTAATTATAGATAGGTCACTTGACCAGTATGATACCCAAATTCTTTCTCCTGAAAAGTTAGAAAAAGCTAACCAAACCTTTAGAAGAATTGGTTTTCCAAAACAATTTTTGAAGCATTGAAAAGGGTTAGTTCAACCTAAAATCTACAGGCAAGGTATATTTAACATTTACGGGTTTGCCATTTTGCTTTCCAGGAATCCAAACAGGCATGCGTTTCAATACACGGACGGTTTCATCTGCAAATTGTTGAGGCACTTTGTTAACCACTTCAATATTTTTAATTCTCCCTTTGGCATCCACTACAAAAGTGGCAATTACTTTGGCTTCTACCTTTTGCTTGCGCATGTCTAAAGGATAACGAATGTTTTTGCTTAGATATTGGTACAAGGCAGCAGTACCACCTGGAAACTCTGGCATTTGCTCCGCAAAAATGAGAATCTCTTTGTTGTTTTCGTCTCTTTCTTTTTGTGCCAAACCAACTATAGGTAAGGCAAACAAAATCATTAAAAATAGTTTTTTCATGGTCTTTATTTATGTTAATCTAATTGAAATCTAATCGGAAGTGTAAAACTTACCCTTACTATTTCTCCTTCACTTCTCCCTGGCGTCCAGTTGGGCATTTTATTTACAACCCTAAGCGCCTCATCTGTTAATTCTTGATTTGGGTTACTTAGTACCTTAATTTCTTCTAATTTGCCAGCCTTGTTTACCACAAACTGAAGTAATACTTTTCCTTCAATTTCTAACTGTCTAGCCAAAGGAGGATACTTAATTGTTTCTCCCAAATATTTGTATAATTCTTCTTCCCCTCCTGGAAACTTTGGCATCTCAAACCTTGGGAAATAGGTGGTATCTTTACCTGATTTTGTAAAACATTTCCCTTCATCTACCTCACCATCAAGGTAAAATTCTCTTCTTTTTATTTTTCCGTCAGGATAATAGGTTAACGACTCACCAGTTTCAATTCCTTTTGCATAATTATCGGTCGCATATAAATATCCTGTTGAATCAAATTCTTTCCAAAGTCCTTTTTTGTTGCCTTGAAAAAATTCGCCTTCAAACCATTTTTGACCATTAGCATAATATTCCTCAAATAATCCTTCCGCCTTATTTTCTTCGTATTTAACTTGGTACCTTAACTTCCCATTTTTATGGTAAGCCTTAAAAATACCAGTTTTTTGTGTGCCTTGTAAATCTTTATAAGCCCCTTCCAACAGCAATTGGCTAGTAATTACATCGTAGTCTTTAACATCAATTGTATTTCCATGTTTGCGCACCCGAATGGTTTTAGCATCCTCCTTAAAACAGAGCAAACTATTTTCGTTATAATACAAAGTATCTACAATGAAATTTTCTTGCGCTTTGGTTTGGTTCAAACCGAAAACACAAAAAGAGATTAATAAACTCAAGCAATAGATTTTCATTTTGATATAAAGTAATACAAATTAAAAAAAATATTGCAATTTCCCGCTATGGAATTATTCACTATAGAAACAGGTCATTTTAAATTAGATGGAGGTGCTATGTTTGGCGTTGTGCCTAAAAGTATTTGGCATAAACTTAATCCTGCAGACGACAACAATATGATTAGTTTGGCCATGCGTTGTCTTTTGGTTCAAACCGAAAATCGCTTAATTCTAATTGATAACGGCATGGGAAATAAGCAAGACGACAAGTTTTTTGGTTATTATTTTTTACATGGCAACCATTCTTTAGATGCTTCCTTGGCAGCAAAGGGATTTACTAGAAATGACATTACAGACATGGTTTTAACGCATTTGCATTTCGACCATTGCGGCGGTTGCATTAATCATAATGCAGATAAAACAAAGTTTGAAACAGCTTTTCCTAATGCAACTTATTGGGTGTCTGAGGCGCATTGGCAAGAGTCTTTGCAACCCAATCCTAGAGAGAAAGCGAGTTTTTTAAAAGAAAATATTTTGCCCATTCAAGAAAGTGGTCAGCTTCAATTATTGCAGCCCGGCCAGCAGTTTCATCCAGAGATTGATCTGCTTTTTTCAAATGGACATACCCAAAGTATGATGCATCCGATTATTCCTTATAAAGGGTCTAAGTTGATTTACCTAGCTGACGTAATTCCTACGCAAGCGCACATTCCCATTCCTTATGTGATGGGCTATGATGTTCGTCCTTTAGATACCATGAAGGAAAAAAATGATATCTTGAATATGGCGGTTGAAAACAATTGGGTTTTGTTTTTTGAACACGATCCTTTGTTGCAGGCATGCACCGTTAAAGCAACAGAAAAGGGCATTCGCGTTGCTGAGCAAGTAATTATTTCTTAGTCGTTTTTCTTGGTTTGAACCAGGTTGAGTTGCAAATGGATAGCATTTATAAGAATATATTTTATGTAATTTAAAATTTAATTACAATTATAAGCTCGCTTTTGGGTGGCTTAATTTGGTTTTAATTTTGAGCAATAATTGTCAGTTTGTTAGATATTATTGAAGTTTTTTCCTATTCATTAATTACTTTTTCTATAAAGTAACTACTTTCGCATCTAAATGTCAATAATATTAGGTATATCAGCTTTTTATCATGATTCTGCTGCCGCAATCGTACATAATGGGGAAATTATTGCTGCGGCTCAAGAGGAAAGATTCACACGCAAAAAACATACCCCTGATTTTCCTTTACGAGCAATCAAATATTGTCTTGAAGAGTCAGGATTTACTATAGATGAGCTTGATGCTGTTGTTTTCTACGATAAGCCATTGTTAAAATTTGAAAGGCTATTAGAAACATACTATGCATTTTCTCCAAAAGGGCTTCGCCAATTTATTTTATCTATGCCTATTTGGCTAAAAGAGAAAATGTTTTTGAAAAGGATTTTACTTGAAGGATTAAAGGATGTAGAAAAATTTGATTCAAAGAAATTAAAACTTCTTTTCCCTGAACATCATGTATCACATGCTTCAAGTACCTTTTATCCTTCTCCGTTTAAGGAATCTGCTATACTAACAATAGATGGGGTTGGGGAGTGGGCTACTGCTACAATTTCTTTGGGGCAAGGCAATAAAATTAGAGTTTTAAAGGAAATGAGATTTCCTCATTCAGTTGGTTTATTGTATTCAGCATTTACATATTTTCTTGGATTTAGGGTTAATTCAGGTGAGTACAAATTAATGGGATTAGCACCCTATGGCAATCCTCTTTCAGAGGAAACTATAAAATTTATTAATCTTATTAAAGAAAATATTGTAAACATTAAAGAGGATGGTTCTATTTGGTTAGATCAAGATTATTTTGATTACGCAGTTGGATTAAAGATGATTAATGAAAACAAATGGGAAAACCTTTTTGGATTTAAAACTGTAAAGCCTGATGGCGAAATTATGCAGCATCATTGCAATTTAGCGCTAGCTATTCAACAAGTTACCGAAGAAATTGTGATTAAAATGGCTAAAGAGGCAAAACGAGTTACAGGTTCTGATTACCTTTGTTTGTCAGGTGGTGTTGCCTTAAATTGTGTAGCAAATGGAAAGTTACTTAAATCAAATATTTTTAAGGAAATATATATTCAACCTGCCTCTGGAGATGCTGGCGGGGCATTAGGTGCGGCTTTGGCAGCACAATATATGTATTTTGGCCAGGAAAGAAATAATCCAACTTCGCCTGATTCGATGAAAGGAAGTTATCTTGGACCTGAATTTTCTGATAAGGAAGCATTGATTTGCTTTAAAAAATATAAAGCTGTGTTTAATCATTTTGATTCCTTTGATGACCTGTGTAAAAATGTTGCAGCCTTGATTGATAAAGCAAATGTAGTTGGATGGTTTCAAGGAAGAATGGAGTTTGGTCCTAGAGCATTGGGTAACAGAAGTATTATTGCAGATGCAAGGAATTTGGAGATGCAAAAAAAACTTAATCTTAAGATAAAATATAGAGAAGGATTTAGACCATTCGCACCCTCTGTTTTGGCTGAAGATGTTAAAAATTATTTTGATTTAGATTCACCTTCACCTTACATGTTATTGGTTTCGGATGTTAAAGAATCAAGAAGAAAAAGCTTACCTGAAAATTATAATGAATTAAATTTATGGGAAAAGCTATATATCGAAAGAAGTGATTTGCAGCCAATTACTCACTTAGATTTTTCAGCGCGTGTTCAAACCGTTCATAAAGAATCTAATATCAAATATTGGAAATTAATAAATTCATTCAAAGAGTTAACAGGCTACTCAGTTTTAGTAAATACCAGTTTTAATGTTAGAGGTGAACCAATTGTTTGCACCCCTGAGGATGCTTTCAGATGTTTTATGAGCACAGAAATGGATTATTTAGTTATTAATAATTTTGTTTTGGAAAAAAGAAAACAATTAGATTGGGAGAATAAAGAAAAGTGGTTAACAAATTTTAAAAAGGATTAGAAATGAAATTCTATTTAAATGCTGTATTAAATTATATCAAGAAGAAGTGGTTGACGTTATTATCACTTTTAGTGATTACATTAATATTTTTTATAAATAAATCAATAGACCAACTATCCTTTAAATTGTTTACTTTTTTATTGTTAACAGTCTTATTTCAAATATTTTTTTTTAGGAAAAGTTCTTATACCCTGTATTTAATAAGAAGTTTGGTAATAATATTAATGCTTTTCGAATTGGTTTGTGGGAAGCTTCTCTCTTTAAAAATTGAGCCAACTATAAAGTTAGTTGCGGACACTCACATAATAACAGATTCTATTTTAGGTTACAGATTAATGCCAAATATTGATTCTGCAAAGTCGGAAAAATTTATTAATGAAAAACCTATCTATTCTGTTTATTATTCTACCGATGTTTATGGACGTAGAATTCCTGAAAATTTAAAACCATCCTTAACTAGGCGGGATAAGCATTTAATTTTGTTAGGCTGTTCATTTACATTTGGTGAAGGATTAAAATATGAATCCTCGATTCCAGCAATCCTAAATAGAGAGGATTCAACCTTAAATACTTATAATTATGGTTTAAGTGGTTTTGGACCTCATCAAAATCTTTTATTATTTGGTCAAGGTTTAAACTTAATTAATAGAAAGAGTATTAAGGAGGAGAGTGGATTCCTGCTTTATACTTTTATAATTGCCCATTTAGATAGGGTATATGGTAGTTCTGATTATTTAAAATTTGGTGCGCTAACTCCGGATGTTTTTATTGAAGATGGTAAATTAATAACTAAAAGAAGGTCAAAAATTCAGTTGCTTTTATCCGAGGTAATTTGGATGTCTAATACTTTAAAGTATTTTAATGTTAAGCTAAATTATCCCCAAAATGAGGAGTTTTATAAAAGATTTGCAGCGATTATAAACATGACCTCAAAGGATTATCATAAAGTATTTCCTAATTCAAAATTCTTAATTGGAATATACCCAGGACAAAACAAGGATTTAAAGTGGCTTAAATATTTGGAAAAAGAGATTATTGTTATTGAAGTACCAGCCCCAATTGATTATGCTAGTAAAAAGTATAAGTATGTTTTACATGAAAATCATGATAGACATCCGAATCAGGTTTTAAATGAGTATTATGCTAATTTCGTTTTAAATATTTTAAACAAAAACTAATGGATTTATTAAAGGATTTATGGCTTTTTATTAAAGAGAGAAAGAAATTTTGGTTAGCGCCAATTATTATTTTATTACTTCTATTAGGAGTACTAATTGTTGTAGGAGGAAGTAGCACAATTGCTCCTTTTATTTATACTTTATTTTAAATGATTTAATTACATGGAGAAAGACACTTCCAAAACCACTATTTTGATTATTAGTTTGGGATTTATACTATTGTATTTATTACTTAATAATCCCTGGTTTTTATATATCACAATTGGTCTTATCACAATTGGAGCTTTTTCTAATTGGGGAAGTCATAAAATAGAATTTTTGTGGTTTAAATTATCATTGATTTTTAGCAAAATTTTTCCAAGACTTTTATTATCTATCTTATTTTATTTTATACTATTTCCCATTTCTGTTCTTTCTAAGATTTTCACAAAAGATCCTTTGTTTCTTGAAAATAATAATAATTCAACCTTTAAGGATGTTATTGCCAAGGATTTCAAAGCAGACATGGAGAAAACCTGGTAAATATTGTCAGGCTTTAGCTTTTATTGGGGGCAAGTAGCTCTTTTTTTAACCTAAAATTGTGCAATTTTTTAAGTTATTTTAATGATTTTTGCAATCTGCGATATTAATTTTAACGATTAAATTTTTTCTTTTGAAAACAATTTATTTACCGCTTTAAATGAAATTTATAACATAGATAATTGAATTATGCTTTTTAACAGTTTTGTATTCATAGGATTTTTATTGATTACATTTTTTTTGTATTACCTCCCAATTCTTAAAAAATATCAAGTTCAAGTACTAATATCAGCCAGCCTTTTTTTTTATTCATATCAGCAACCAAGTTTATTATTTTTACTTCTTTTTTCGGCATTAATAAATATTGTATTTAGCTTTTTAGTGTTAAATGGTCAAAGACACTTAATGAAAATTTATGCCACAATTGGTGTAATAATAAATGTATTAATTTTATTCTTTTTTAAATACACTTCCTTAGTTGCAAAACTATTTTTTGCTGAAAATGACTCTATTGGTAGTTTTTTCTTAAACATTCCTTTGCCTATTGGAATTTCATTTTACACATTTCAAGGGATAAGTTTAATGATTGATGTTTTTAGAAATGGAAACTTTAATAATATAAGAAATAATTCTTCATCATTTATTGATTATGGAAAGCATGTTTTGTTATTCAAGAGCTTTTTTCCACAATTAATTGCTGGTCCTATTGTAAAAGCGCACGATTTTATACCTCAGATTAAATCTAAATCTTTTGATGGCATTAATTGGGAATTTGTTTTCCGTTGTTTAATAACAGGATACTTCCTTAAAATGGTTGTAGCGGATAATTTAAAGGACTTTACTTATTGGATTTCATTTCCTTTTTTTCAAGGATACTCTAGTTTAACCCTATTAACCATGTTATTTGGTTATTCATGTCAAATTTTTGCTGACTTTGCAGGTTACTCCTTGATTGCAATTGGTTTAGCAAACCTATTTGGATATCATTTCTTTAACAATTTTGATTTTCCATATTTTTCTAGATCCTTCAAAGAGTTTTGGAGAAGATGGCATATTTCTCTATCATCGTTTTTGAAGGAATATTTATATATCCCTCTTGGCGGAAATAGATTAGGTAATTTAAGAACTAATTTAAACTTGTTATTGGTTATGATAATTGGCGGTTTTTGGCATGGTGCAGATTGGAGTTATGCTATTTGGGGATTATTTCATGGTTTAGCACTTGTGGTTGAAAAGTTAATTATGGATAATGTTAAAATTAAAGGCAATAAGGTTATTTCTATTTTTAAAATTCTATTAACATTTTGTTTGGTAACCTTCGCATGGATATTATTTAAACTTCCAAATTTTGCTCATGTAATTGAATTTTTTAAATGTCTATACAATAATTTTGGACAGACTCCAAACTATCAACTTATAACTTATACTCTCATTTATTCATTTCCTGTTTTTTTATACCATTTATACCATTACCTTAAGTTAAAGAAATATTTGACGGATAATTATGATTTTATATTGTTTGGAATAATGCTTTTTTTGATAATAACAAATAGTGGTTCAACAGGAAGTTTTATTTATTTTCAATTTTGATTGTTATGATAAAGAAATCATTATTTATATTTTTAGTAATATTTACCTCGTATGCAATTTTTGTAAGCATCTATTCTGATAATTTCACGAATATCTCAGCACATCATTGGCAGGAAAATGTAAATAAAGCCGAGAGCTTTATTTACGATGAAAATAGTGTTTATTCTAATATTATTTTAGGTTCAAGCTTATCAAATAGACTTATAATTGATAGTCTTCCAAATTGCTTTAACTTGTCTTTTGGGGGACAAAGTATTTTTGAAGGATTAGCGATATTAACAAGGATTGATAACTTGCCTAAATCCGTTTTTATTGAAATGAATATTGTATTAAAAGAGGAAAATGAAGATTTTATAGAATCATTGTTTTCAATTCTTTATTACCCAAAAAAGTATTTAAAAGTGCTTAGAGGAAAATTTCAGCCAATAACTAATTTCGGAGATATTGTCAATACTAGAATTACAAAATTTATTTTGCCAAAAATTATTGTTTTGAATGTAAACAATTCTAAATCTAACCCTAATTTGTTTGAAAAATTGCTTGAAATACAGGTTGATAGATATAATAAAATCCCCAAAGAAAAAAAAATGGAGCAGAATTTTAATAGATTACAAACATATGTTTCTTCGTTAGAAAAAAAAGGTGTTAAAATCGTATTTTTTGAAATGCCGATTAATTACAAATTAAACAATCTCCCTCGCGCTCAGATAGTCCGAAACGCTTTTTTTGATAAATTTCCATCAAATAAGTACAATTTTATTTCCATTCCAAGTAATGAAAACTATATAACTTCTGATGGACTTCACTTAAAACCTGATGAGGCATTAAAGTATACCTTATTCTTTAAAAATCAAATGGATAGTATAAATTAGGCTTTCAATCAAATGAATTACGAATTGATTGAAAGCCTTTCTAATTTTACTGATTATAAAAAAAATAGTATTTTGAACATTTAGATTGTACTTATCCAATATTTAAGACTTAAAACAATTAAAAAATATTAAATGGATTTAATCAAACTATTTAATTTGGTTCATTCAATTTAATATTGGTCTTAAAAAGAATTGAGTTTTAAAATTTAAAAAATATCCAAGCAAAGTTTTTTAATCAACCCCAAATAACTACTAACTAATTATTGCTTATCAGCAAATCCATAAAGAGGAGGTACTGCTGGTGTGCCAATTATCTCAAGTTTAACACCATTGACAATAGAATCTATGGGAGTTATTTTAAAGCTTATTAATTCAATTCCATTCCAAAGCATCGAAGTGTCACTGGTTTGTTCATAGGTCCCGTAACAATAAAGGCTATCTAAATTGTTTTGTCTTCTTACCCAGCAATAGTTTCCGTCACTCTTCAGGTCTAACATTTTGTATCCATTAGAATTTACGGTTGAATCCCTATAATATTTGCCAGATAGTTTATAACTGAAGTTATAATTATTCTGGGTGCTTTCCTCCTTTTTACATGAAAAGAGTAGGTTCAAGCCGAGAAATAGCAAAAGTAATTTTTGTTGCATAGTAATGGTTGAGTTTCAAAAATATTATTTGATTGCTATAAAACAAATTGCTACAGTAAAACAATAGCAAGCAAAAGGGTTAATATGAATATACCAAATCCGCCTAATTCGGTTTTTTCTACTGGCTTACTGTATTTTATCGGATCCTTTTTAAGCAACAATTTTAATTGAAGGCTATCAATTTTATATGCCATGGCTGAACCAAGTTCATTGGCCAATATTTTATTTGTCTGATTATCTATATGCTTTTTATTATAAGGTGTTTTTGCATAGGCATAAAATAGACTATCTTCTTTATCTGAGGTTTTGCATGCAATTAGTGAAGTAGCATATTGATTTTTTAATTCAATTGAAACAATACATTGTTCCAAATTTATGGTTTGAAGGCTCCCATTGTTTCCAACAATATATTGCTTATTAACAAGTTGATTATACAGATTATTAAAAAGTAATTGGTCAAATATATCTAAAGCATTTGTTGCGGTTCCTTTATATATTGTATCAGGATAAAATGTATAAACTGTATTGTGATTGTTATAATTAACTCCAAGCTGCGGTCTATGGAATTCTAAAGCCCCAACTTCTACTGTTTTGCAAGAGTTTAACACCAAAAATGAGCCTATAATTAGCAATATATTTTGGGGTTTAATTAGGAAAAAATCACTCATGCTTCAGAAAATATCAATTTTCCTGCCAAAATATTTTTCAAATAGGTAGTTTGTTGTATTTTGCAAGCTCAACAAAAATTATGAATATTACACTACCAGACGGTTCCGTTCGCTCGTATGAACGGGGTACCACCGCCTTAGAAATTGCAAAATCTATTAGCGAAGGATTTGCTAGAAATGTTTTAACTGCAAAGTTTAATGGACAAGTCATTGAATTAAATGACCAATTACTTGAAGATGGCTCACTTGTTTTGTTTACATGGGACAGCAAAGAGGGTAAAAATGCTTTTTGGCATTCCTCAGCCCATTTAATGGCCCAAGCAATTGAACATTTTTATCCTAAAGTTAATCTAACCATTGGACCTGCAATAGAAAATGGTTTTTATTATGATATTGACTTTCAAGGCGAGGCTTTTTCTGAAAAGGACTTTAAGCGCATAGAAGATAAAATGCTTGAATTTGCAAGGGAAAAAGCAGAGTTCCATAAAAAGGCTGTTTCCAAATCAGAGGCATTATCTTTTTATCAAAATAAGGAAAATCCATTCAAAGTTGAATTAATCGAGAATCTAAATGATGGTGAAATAACCTTTTGCACGCATAGTAATTTTACCGACTTATGCAGGGGAGGCCATATACCTAACACAGGATTCATAAAATCAGTTAAACTCATGAATGTTGCTGGAGCCTATTGGAGAGGCAAGGAAACCAATCCGCAGTTAACCCGTGTTTATGGGATAAGTTTTCCAAAGCAATCGGAGTTAAACGAGTACTTGGAAATGCTTGAGGAAGCCAAAAAGCGCGACCATAGAAAACTTGGTAAAGAATTAGAGATTTTTACATTTGACGATGATGTAGGTCCAGGCTTACCACTTTGGTTGCCAAATGGTGGAGCAATAATTGAATTGCTTGAGAAGTTTGCTAAACAAACAGAAGAGGATGCTGGTTATTCAAGAGTAAAATCTCCACATATTGCGCGCGAAAGCATGTATATTAAAAGTGGACATTTACCGTATTATAAAGATAGTATGTTTCCTCCAATGGAAATTGATGGCGAGAAGTACTATTTAAAGGCCATGAATTGCCCTCATCATCACAAAATTTTTGCAGCAACCCCAAAAAGTTACAGAGATCTTCCACTTCGTTACGCAGAATATGGTACTTGTTACCGCTACGAACAAAGTGGTGAGTTATTTGGATTAATGCGCGTAAGAAGCCTGCAAATGAATGATGCACACATTTATTGCACTGAAGCACAGTTTGAAGATGAGTTCAAAAAAGTAAACGACCTATATATTAAGTATTTCAGTGTGTTTGGAATTGATAAATATGTCATGCGTTTTTCTAAGCATGATCCAGCTAAGCTAGGACAGAAGTACATCAATTCTCCTGAGTTGTGGGCCAAAACAGAAGAAATGGTAAGAAAAGTTTTGGTAAATCTTGGGGTAAACTTTGTTGAAGTTGAAGATGAAGCAGCTTTTTACGGGCCAAAGATTGATATTCAAATCTATTCGGCAATTGGACGTGAATTTACTTTGGCAACAAATCAGGTAGATTTTGCACAAGCAGATAGGTTTGATTTATTTTTTACGAACGAAAAAAATGAAAAAGAAAGACCATTAATCATTCATAGAGCACCTTTAAGCACGCATGAAAGATTTATAGGGTTTTTATTAGAGCATTATGCTGGAAACTTACCATCTTGGTTAAGTCCTAAACAAGTTTCGATCCTACCAATTAGTGATAAGTATGTTCCTTATGCTCAAAAACTTGTTGGTTTAATGAAAAAGAATGATATTCGCGCTTTATTCGACGACAGAAACGAGAAAATAGGCAAGAAAATCAGGGATGCTGAAGTTAAAAAAATCCCTTTTATGCTTATCATCGGAGAACAAGAAATGCAGGAAGAAAGCGTCTCCGTTAGGAAGCATGGGCACGGTGATGTTGGAAAAATGTCTTTGAATGAATTTTTAGAATATTTTGAGAATCAATTAACAGTAAAACTATAAAAGTCTTTGGCAACACCAACTAATCCGAATCCAGGTGCAGGAAACAGCCCAGCACCGCAACAAAACAGATTTCAGAGCAGAGGCCGCAGGTCTCTTGAACCTGAGCATAAACTCAATCACCTTATCAGAGCTAGTCAGGTTAGGTTGGTAGGAGAAAATATTGAGGTAGGAGTATATACTTTATCTCAAGCGTTAAAGTTTGCAGAGGAGCAAGAATTAGATTTAGTTGAAATTTCACCAAATGCAGATCCACCTGTTTGTAGAGTTATTGATTACAAAAAGTTTCTTTACGAACAGAAAAAGAAAAAAAAGGAGCAAAAAGCTAATCAAGCCAAGTCAGAGGTAAAAGAAATTCGTTTTGGTCCAAATACAGACGATCATGACTTTGACTTTAAGTTTAAACATGCAGAAAACTTCTTAAAGGAGGGACATAAGGTAAGAGCTTATGTCTTTTTCAAAGGTCGTTCTATTGTTTATAAAGAAAGGGGAGAAGTATTATTGTTGCAATTGGCTCAAAAACTAACAGAAATTGCAAAAATTGAACAACTACCAAGGTTAGAAGGAAAGAAAATGTTTCTATTAATGAGTCCGAAAGGAAAAGGAGAAGGGAAAAAGTCGTAATAATAATAGTATAGGAGTAAAAAAGATGCCTAAAGTAAAAACAAACAGCTCTGCGAAAAAGCGTTTTAAGTTAACACCAAGTGGTAAAATTAAACGTGCGCAGGCATTCAAAAATCACATTTTAACAAAGAAAACTACCAAGCAAAAACGTGGCTTAACCAAAATGGTTGTAGTTAGTGATGCCGACATGGGATTAGTTAAAAACCTATTGGGTGTAGGTAAATAACCCAAAAGCTGTAATCAGCGGCCTTAAATTAGGAGGGCCTTAAATTCCTGGTTTTATTTGTTAACCCGAACAAAAGCAAAAAAGTTCCGAATATTTCGGACGCTTAGGTTCAAAAACTAAAAAAATATGCCTCGTTCAGTCAATTCCGTTGCGAGTAGAGCTCGCCGTAAAAAACTCCTCAAATTAGCCAAAGGTTATTGGGGTAAAAGAAAAAATGTATTAACAATAGCCAAACACTCTATAGAAAAGGGTTTAGGTTATGCATACAGAGACCGTAAATCTAAGAAACGTAATTTTCGCAGTTTGTGGATAGTACGTATCAATGCTGGTTCTCGTATTCACGGTTTAAGTTATAGTCAATTTATGAATCTTGTTCATAAAAAGGGTTTAGGTTTGAACCGAAAAGTATTAGCTGATATGGCAATGAATCACCCTGAAACATTTGCCGAAATCGTAAAATCTGTAAAATAGTATCATTCATTACGACTTTAAAACCTCCTTGGCTTCTTGCTAAGGAGGTTTTTTTTTGATTGTTTTTCTATTTTAATTGGCGTCAAAAGTATTTTAATTGCTGGTTTAATGTTTAAGTTAAAAATACGCTTTTTTTATGCCTTTTTCTATCCTTTTTTTAGAATTATTTACATATAAAGAGGAAAAAAGCCTTTTGTATTGTTTTTAATTCTCTAGGTATAAAACAACATTAGAAAAGCCTGATTTTATTGACCTTTGGGCTCATTTTTATTCAGGTAAATTGATATTCCACTTAATTAAACTACTAAAAGTTTTAACCTTTGGGTTAACAATCTTTTTGAGACAAATTCAATTGATTTTGTGTCATAGTGGAGTGTTTTTTCCCAAAATGGTTCTGGCTACTTTTCTTTCACCTTTGACTTATTTTTTTAAATCTTTGAAAATCAATTATTTGGTTCAAGATTTTTGCAATGGATGGATTTTTGATTCTATCCGCAGATGTCAAATGCCTTCGAGGCAGTTGGAAGGTTCTAATTATAGATAATAAAACTTATGAAAATAATTAAATTAAAACAAATGTTGAACAAGATTAATGAGAAGAAAATCAATCGATTATTCTCAATTAACCTAGGTTTCTGCCTAGGCATGGCAGCATTTTTTGTGCTATTGCAATCAAATGATGCTTTCGCTCAGGAATCTGAAAGAAAAATTCATCCGCAATATTTACAAGCATCCCAATCTTTTAAATCAAAGGCGGGTCAAAACAGGGTAGCAGAATTTAATGCTATTGAAAGTTCATTAACTACTTTTATTGCTAGTGCTGATCCAAAACCTAGTTATGATTATTTTATTGGCGATTTTCAAATTAATACTTCAGAGTTAGTAACTCTTTTAGGGGAACCTGATGTGAAAATTTCAAATGGAATTTGGGTTTATGTTTTGAATCCAAGCCTAAACTGCAAGGTTTTGGTTGGGATTGACCCAAACGGATATTTAAGTTATATAACACGTAAAGAGTGTAATTAATTATCTAAAAAAGAACGAAATGAAAAATTCAATTTATAAATATTTGTTACTATTTGTTGTAGGACTTTTCTCCTTTTTAGGATTAGAAGCGCAATATATCTTTACAACAAGTGCAAGCTCAAGTGTAAGTTCTGTTAATACCGGAAGCCAAATTACATACACATTCAATTACTCTACGGCAGCAAATACCACTTCGGGTCAAAACGTGGTTGCAGAATTAAACTTGCCAGATAATTTAATTCCATTTAATGAAAGTAACTTCAACAGCAATGTTTTGTTTGCTCCTACACAGATTTCATCGATTACCTATAATTCAGGTTTAAATAAAGTAACCATTAATTATGTTCATCCTTTGCCAGCAGGGGTTACTGGTCAACTTGAATTAAAGTTGAAATATATAAATGGAACAACCCCTGATGGCTATGCTCCTGATTTATTTACAAAAGTAACTTTCACAAATGCAGAAGGTGGCAGCCCAGTTTATTCTGATACCTTAAATATAATTGCAATAGCTTCTTCTCGCTTTACTGTTTCTAAAATTAAGAATTCTGGCGGAGCCATTAACGATTTAACAATTTTCAAGATTTCAATTGGTAATAGCAGTCCAAATGCTGGTGCATTACAATTAGAAAATCCTGTTCTTAGAGATACGCTTCCAACAGGTGTTACTTTTGTAGAAGCAACCTCATTTTCAGGTTCAAACGCACCAACCTATGATCCTTTATCTAGAATCATTACTTGGACTTGGTCATCTGGACTATTCAACACAAATTATTCTGGTAATGCTTATGTGGCAGTAAAATATGAAGAACCTACTTATCAAATTGGATGGTCGGCGTGCAATTCTGCTACTTTAAGTGGCGATTATCCAATCCTTCCTTTAGGAACCACAGATTATACTCAAAAAACAGGTTCTATTTGTTTTGGCGTTGAGTCACCAACCCCAGATTTGGTTTGCACAGGAGGTGGAATTACTGCTGCCACTGCTAGTTGGTTGAATAAACACGTAATTTCAGGAACTAGTAATAATCAATTTGCTAATGGATGGTCTAACTTGGGTAATACAGAGTTGGATAGTGTAATTTTAACTTACCAGATTGACAAAAGTGTAGATGTTACAACGGTTAAAATAGGAAAATTAGTTGACGGTTTAGCTAGGACTGGTAGAGATACAGTTGATTTGTTTTTTAAAACTAACCTAAATTCAAGCTGGACTTTTCAGGGAAATCATATCATTACAGCAGATAAAAACGTTTCATTTACTTCAATTTTGGGCGTAGGGGAATACTTAACAGAAGTAAAATTTAAGATTTATAGCCAGTTGCCAATTGGTGGAAGCCAAAGTTTAACCTATAACGGAAATGTTAGGACTTCAGCAACAAATGCTAAGGATGGCAGTCCAATTACAGAAGGAACTACCTATAATACCTCAAATCCAGGAGATGATGGAACAACCATTAGTAACAATTCTCAAGGCTCTTATTACTATGGTGGAATTGGAACAAACTTTTCAAATTGCTCAGGTACGAGTGAAATTTTAATTTCAAGACCCGTATTCAATTCACCTTCAAAATCAATTCTTAATGGCTCTAGTTTTAGGGCTAGTGACACAATCAATTATAGATTTAGTGTTCAGTTAGGGGGTAACATGAGCGCACAGAATGTAGTTTTATATGATACTTTAGATAGCAGATTAACATATATAGCTGGTTCTTCTTCAATCGTAATTTCAGGTAATACAATTGTTCCAACAGTAAATGGTCAAATATTAATTTGGAACTTAGGAACTGTGCCCGCTAATGGGGCTTCATATACTGTTGATTTTAAAGCAGCAATTGCACCTGGTACAGCACCGGGTTCTATAAACAATAAGATGTTTATGTCTGCTGATGCTCCAGCCATTTTTCCAAGAGGTACAAATGACAATGAAAGTACATCGGTTATAACTGCAGTTGCCCTAATTGCCTATAAAGCACAAAATGGTTGTGACCCTGGTTTTGTATATTACCCTACCAATGCAATTACAAAGGAAGGTGATATTTTACGTTACAGAGTTACAGTGAAAAATCAAGGTAATGTTGCCGCAAAAGACTTAACCTTAATTGATGTTTTCCCTTTTATAGGTGATTCTAGAAATTCTCAATGGTTTGCTAATTTGGTTGGTCCAGTTATTTTAACCGATCCAAATTCAACAGTTTATTATAATGCAGTTGCTAATCCATGTTATGCTGATTTTTCTCCAGCGGTTAACCCTCCTGGATGCAGTAATCCTGTTTGGACGCTTACTCCACCTTTAAATATTACTAGTGTAACTGCAATTAAAATTGTTAGGCCTAGTAATTTGACAGCCTTGGACAGCATAGAATTTGAATGGCCAATGCGTGTTCCTGTGGGCACACCTGCTAATATTCAAATGAACAATACGATTTATTATCAAGTGAGTAGAGCAGATATGGCTGGAACCACAGGTAGATTGTTACCTGCTGCTCCAAATCAAGTGGGTATGATTACCAGTTGTGCACCTATTTTAGGTTCAATTGGTGATTATGTTTGGATCGACCAAAATGGAAACGGCCTTCAGGATGAAGCTGCTAATAAAGGATTGAATGGAGTTAAGGTTTATTTATTTGGAACTGGTCCTGATAACCAAATTGGCGGTGGAGATGATGTTTTATTAGACTCAACCTTTACGGGTAATAATTTCGCTGGAAATCCAGGTTATTATAAGTTTGTTGATTTAGCAGATGGAAAGTACTTTGTTAAGTTCGAAACTAAATATGATACCTACAGACTAACCCCAATTAGTAGTCAAAATCCTCAAACTGCCGGAAATAATGATGCAGATTCTAGCGGAAATTCTGGAGTAGTAACTATTAATGTTGCTGCTGGTGGTATTGATAAAGACAATCCAACAATTGATGCTGGTTATTATCCAATTAATACACCTGTTTGTACCGTTACTAATAATGTAAGTTGTTTTGGAAATGCAGATGGAAATGTTTCTGTTAGTGTGAGTGGTATTCTCCCTTACACATACCAGTGGAATACTGGACCTACAACAACAAGTTTAACTAACCTTCCAATAGGCTCTTATTCAGTTGTAGTTAACTATGGCTATGGCATTACCAGATCTTGCACCGCAACCGTTGCTCAACCAGCAGTTTTAGCTAGCACGTTAACTGATTCCAATAATATTAGCTGTAGAGGTGGTCAAAATGGTAGCATCAATATCTCTGTAAGCGGTGGCAATGTGCCTTATGGGTATACTTGGAAACGCAATGGTATCGATATTGTAAATACAAGCCAAGATTTAACCAATATCCTTCCAGGAGAATACATGGTTACGATCTTAGACAATAAAGGATGTTCTACCAGTAGAACTGTTGTTTTGACCCAACCTTTGGATTCAGTTTCAACAGTAATCACTTCTTCAAATGTTTCTTGTAATGGTTTATTAGATGGCACAATTTCGCAAACAGTTAATGGCGGAACAACACCGTATAATTTTAGTTGGACAAAATCTGGTGATTTATTGTTTGGTTCAAGCAATGAAGATATTAATACCTTAGCAGCTGGTACTTACTTCTTAGAAATCGAAGATAATAATGGCTGTTTATTACTAGACACCGTTAGCATAACACAACCAACTGTACTTTCTGCTACTTTAGATACAGCAATCGACCAAGCTTGTAGTGCAATTCCTTCTGGCTCAATTGAAATTGATGTGGTAGGAGGAACAACGCCTTATACCTACAAATGGACAAATTCTTCTGCACCTGGTTATTTGCAAACTACACAAGATGTTTATAGTTTATATGGTTCTAACTACAGAGGGGTAGTAACTGATAACAATGGTTGTAGAGATACCGTTTTAGTTACAATTGGAAGCCAAGTTGTAGAGGCAGAATTTGATGCAGATCCATTGAATTGTGATGGTACTTATGAATTAACCAATAACAGCATAGGTGCTGATAATTATACTTGGTTAATCGAAGGGGTTGCTCCAACAGGTTTTAATAAGAGAGTTTATTGCACAACTACAGATACTTTAATCATTATGGATTTTAATCCGGGTGAATATAGAATTACTTTAACAGTTAGCAGCAATGAAGGTTGTGTTGATTCATTAACAAAAAACATTATTGTTATGCCACAACCAATTGCCTTATTTGCTTATGATCCAATTCCTTGTACAAGCGGAATTAAGTTTACCAATTTATCGGTAAATGGTTCAATTACAACTTGGAATTTTGGAGATTTGGCTTCTGGTTTAAACAATACAAGCACAAACAATAATCCTACGCATACTTTCAGTTCAAATGGAACATATAATGTAACATTGATTGCTGGCGATGCCGCTGGTTGTAAGGATACAATTGTTAGAGCAATTCCTGTTCAATCAGTTGGTATCACTCCAACTGCTGGATTTTCACACTCAATTCAAACTAGTGCTTGTGCAACCCGAGTATTGTTTAATAATACTTCTTTAAACGCTAACAGTTACCTTTGGATTTTTGATGACGGTAGTACAAGTAATCTTGCAAATCCTAGTAAGGCTTATCCTGTTGCAGGAACTTATCCAGTTCAATTAATAAGCTTTAGTGCCTCGGGTTGTTCCGACACAATTGAACATTCTATTGTAATCGGTTCAAACTCTTATGGTGCGATAGCCAAGTTTGTTGCCAATGACTCGGTTCAGTGTTTGACAAATAATAGGTTTAATTTTATCAATCAATCTTTATACTACGGTCCAGGTTGGGTTTCTAATTACCAATGGAATTTTGGAGATGGTACAACCAATAATACCAACACATTTGTTTACAATAAACAATATGATACAGCAGGTAGTTACCAAGTTAGGTTAATCGCTATTTCTCCTAATGGTTGTAGAGATACAGCTTATCAAATGGTTCGTGTTTTACCTGAGGCTGACCCAACTTTCATCATGACAATTGGATGTGGAATGGTTGCAGCCCTAGAACATGCTGTTGATACAAATGTGAGCTATGTATGGAGTTTTGGTGATGGCAATTTTGCAAGCAACCACTTAGATAGCTTCTCTCATACATTTACCACTCCAGGTAAATACAACATCAGACTTACTACCTATACCCAAAATGGTTGCAGCACAACTTATAGTATTGGCACACTTGCCTCAGATGGCAGGTTGCCAGAACCAGACTTTTTCTACTACGTTGCTTGTGCTAACAACATTCAATTTAAAAACACTTCTGAGTGGGGTTCAAGTTATATCTGGGATTTTGGAGATGGTTCTCCAGCTGACTCAAGTTACGAGCCATACCACAGCTATGCAGCTGCTGGAACCTATAACGTAACCCTTACAGTTTATAATTCTCCTCAGTGTTTAAAATCTATTACTTATGCGGTTATTGCTCCTCAAGGTTTGGGAGTTAGATTACCTAGAGCAAGATTGGCTTATTGGGTTGAGCCTTGCACCAATATTACGCATGCAAGAGATAGCGCTTCAAAAGATGCAACAAATCTCAATTGGTACCTAAATAATACTTGGGTTGCAAATGGAGCAAATGTTGCCATTCCTGATCCAGGTGTTGGAATTTATCAATTGAGAATGATTGCTGACAATGGCGTTTGTGCTGATACAACTTATGGTGGTTTTGAGCTACAAGAAAAGCCAGTAGCTGGTTTTGATTTTCTTTCAAATACATGTTCAAATACCATCATGGTGAGCAGTAATTCTAAACATGCTACAAGCTACGAATGGAATTTTGACGATGCAGGAACTTTAACAAATACTTCTTATGGCGCTTCGGCTTCTCACACCTTCAGTGCAAATGGTACTTATAATGTTAGGTTAATTGCCTACAACCTTACTGGATGTGCAGATACTTTGGTTCAAACCGTAACTGTTAACAATGGAAATAGTTTAAACAAAGCCAATTTTACTTATATCAACGGTTTATGCAATTGCAAATGCCAAAACACGGTTAAGTTTAACAACTTAACACCTGGAAGTGGAAATACTTATTTCTGGACTTTTGGAGATGGAACTTCTTCGGTTCAAGCCAACCCAAGAAAAGGATTCCCGGCAGCTGGAAATTACATTGTTACTTTAACGTCTGTTGATAATACAGGTTGTATGAGCACCAAATCAATGAATGTAAATATTGATGCTTCTGTAAATGGCCCAAGTGCTGCATTTAGCACAGATTACCAAGTTCAATGTGTAGATAGTAACAGCTATAATTTCTATAATCAATCTGCTTACTTAGGTGCAGGTTGGATTAACAAATACTATTGGTACTTTGGAGATGGTACAATGGATTCAACAAACTCATTCATCTATAACAAAAAATACACAACTGCTGGAAATTATGTTGTGACTTTAGTTGCTGTTGGAGTTGAAGGATGCAGAGACACCATGAGTATGTTTATTCAAGTTAGACCGCTTCCTTGCACAGGAGTGCTTAAACTTGTAAACTTACAAGATGGAACTAATTGGCACATAGATCCAGATATGGGTGGCATATTAAGCAGCTTGAAAGAAGTTAATACTGAACCAAACTTTAGCTTATATCCAAATCCTAATACTGGAAGTTTTGAAATAAATGTAAGCGGATTAAATGCTAGGGTTTATAATTTAGAAATAAGAGACATAGCTGGCAGGTTGCTTTTTGAACAACGAGAAATGCTAAACAATGGTTCAGAGAAGTCAATTTCTGCTAGTAACCTTTCAGATGGAGCCTATTTGGTTAGGATACTTACCGAAGAAGGACTGATAACAGAAAGAAAGTTTATTGTTGTAAAATAGATTTATTGGATTAAACAAAAAAAGCCGCCTCAAGCTTGCTTGAGGTGGCTTTTTCTATTTAGCGAGTTATTCAGTTGAAAGACTTCCATCATAGACTATTGGCGCATGAGATAAAATAATTACCTTCGCAGCACTAAGCACTAGTTTTAAATGATGAAAATACAATGGTGGAAACTTGCCGGAATTTTGCTGGTACTATACGCCTTAATTGGTGGTTTGGCACTTCCTGTTCCGCAATTGCCTATTTTAGAACAAAGTATTCGTAATTTGTATTACCATGTACCTATGTGGTTTGGCATGCTAGCCTTGTTAATGGCTTCTGGTTTTTACAGTGTTAAAACGCTAAAAGATGGAAATTTCCAAAACGATATAAAAGCATCTTCTTATGCTGCAATTGCAGTATTGTATGGAAGTATTGGATTAACAACTGGGATGATTTGGGCCAGAAATACCTGGGGTGTTTATTGGACAAATGACCCAAAATTAAATAGTGCCGCAATTGGAATGCTCATGTATGCTGCCTATTTTGTGCTAAGAGGCTCTGTGGAAGATGAAGAAAAAAGAGCTAGAATTAGCGCTGTTTACAACCTTTTTGTGTTGCCAGTATATATCGTATTAATATATATTATGCCGCGTTTAACTGCATCACTTCATCCTGGAAATGGTGGAAACCCAGGCTTTAATAGTTATGATTTAGATAGTAGGCTGAGAATGGTTTTTTATCCTGCTGTTTTAGGTTGGATTTTTATAGGGTTTTGGATTGCCGACCTTCAAATAAGAATTAAACAAATTGATTTTAAAAAACGTTTAAACGATTAGTATGAAATTTATAATAAATCAAGTTCAACAACATAGTAGCAGTATGCCAGATGCTTCTGGAACAGGAAAATTTTATGTAGTCATAGGGGTAATCGCCATTTTGTTTATTGGAATTGCAGCTTATTTAGTGAGCCTAGACTTTAAAATTAAAAAACTTGAAAAATGAAAAAATCTAGCATCATAGGATTAATCATTATAGCCATTGCCATTGCAGCAATTGTTAGCATGTACGGCGATTCTAGCACATACGAAGACTTTTCAGTCGCAAAAGATAATCCAGGAAAGGAATATCATGTAGTTGGAACGCTTAATAAGACTAAAGAAAAGTACTACAACCCACAAAAAGATGCCAATTACTTTACTTTTTATTTAATCGATCAAAAAGGTGCTGAATGTAAAGTGGTGTACCACAACCCAGAACCACCTGATTTTGATAGGTCTGAGCAAATTGTAATTGTAGGCAGCATGGAAGGACAAAATTTTGAAGCGAGCAAAATCTTGTTAAAATGTCCAAGCAAATACACAGATAATCAGGTTAAAACCTAAATAGTAAAGGTTTCGGTTTGAACCAATCCTGATTACTTTCCAATTTTTACAAGAAATGACTTTTGTTTGACAGCTTAGCTGGTATTTTTACTTTATTTCCTTTTTGGTTACGGATTACATGTTCTAATTTCGTAACCCAATTTTAATACATGGATTCAATTCAATTTGTAGGTGAAAACCTATTCTGGGGTAACCTTGGTCATACAGCAGTTGTTGTTTCATTTGTAACATCAATACTTGCTACGCTTTCTTATTTTTTTGCAGAGCGCAATCCTTTAGATGGCTCATGGGCTAAGATTGCTAAGGCTAGTTTTCAATTGCACAGTCTATCGGTACTCACAATTATTGGTTCTCTGTTCTATATCATTTACGCCCATCTATTCGAATACCATTATGCATGGCAACACAGTAGCCGAGACCTCCCAGTTTATTACATGATTTCCTGCTTTTGGGAAGGTCAAGAGGGGAGTTTCTTACTTTGGATATTCTGGCAAATGTTTATTGGTCAGATTTTAGTTAGGACCTCAAAAACTTGGTTATTTCCTGTAATGGCCGTTTTAATGCTCTCTCAAATTGCCTTAACAAGTATGCTTTTAGGGGTAAAGATTTTGGGTTACAAATTAGGTAGTAGTCCTTTTGAATTACTTAGAAACGCCATGGATGCACCCATCTTTAAAAGGGCAGATTACTTAAGCAAGGTAAAGGATGGTAATGGACTTAATCCTTTACTTCAAAACTATTGGATGGTAATTCATCCTCCAACATTGTTTTTTGGGTTTGCCACTACCATTGTTCCTTTTGCCTACGCGATTGCTGGATTATGGCGCAAAGAATATGCGGCTTGGCTCAAACCAGCACTGCCTTGGGCTTTAATTAGTGTGATGGTGCTGGGTGCAGGTATTATTATGGGCGGTTTTTGGGCTTATGAGAGTTTAAGTTTTGGAGGCTATTGGGCTTGGGACCCTGTTGAAAACGCTTCTTTAGTGCCTTGGCTTATCCTAATTGCTGGTGTTCATGTGATGATTATTCATAAAACCACTGGAAATTCTTTTATAGTAGCATTAATTCTTATCCTAGCAACCTTTCTTTTGGTGTTATATGCAACCTTCCTAACCCGTTCTGGTATTCTTGGAAATGCTTCTGTGCACTCATTTACCGACCTAGGAATGAGTGGTCAATTGTTGGTTTTTCTTTTTATGTTTATCCTTTTATCTATTTATTTGATTATAATTAGATGGAAAGAATTACCACGCTCTGCCAAAGATGAAGAGATTTATACCCGTGAATTTTGGATGTTTATTGGAAGTTTACTGTTGGTAATTTCTGCCTTTCAGGTAATTTTAACTACTTCTATTCCTGTTTTTAATAAGATATTTTCTGCTAACATGGCGCCACCTGCCGATGTAATTGGCCATTATAATAAATGGCAAATGCCAATAGCCATCTTAATTGGTACTTTAACCTCCATCGCACATTTACTTAAATACAAACTGAATAAAAAAGAAACCTTAAAGAAAATTGGAATCTATGCTGCGATTTCTTTAGTCGTTACAGTAATTTTATTCTTTGGGTTCAAACTAAATAATTATGTTTTTATAGGTTTATTGTTTGCTGGAGTTTTTGCAGTCATTGGAAATTTTGCAATTCTATTGCCTTTTCTGCGAGGTAAAATTCAATTAGCTGGTGCTAGTGTTGCACATATTGGGTTTGGTGTATTATTAATTGGTGTTTTAGTTTCTTCTGCCAACAAAGAAGTTATTTCAATTAATGAAAGTGGAGAAGCCTTGAACCCAGATTTTAATAACAAAGAAAATGTTGAGAATATCTTTCTTGAACGAGGTAAGCCCAACAAAATGGGTGATTATATCATTACCTATGTTAAAGATTCTCTTCATTGGGTTAATACTTATTATCAAGTAAATTACAAGAAATTGGTTAAAAATGGGGAACTCGATTATGAGTTTAACCTTTATCCAAATGGACAAATCAACCCTAAGTTTGGATTGGTGGCAAACCCCGATACCAAACACTATTTAAGTCATGATGTATTTACTTATGTGAGCTCTGTTCCCAATGGAAAATCAGAAGCCAAATTTATCAATGAGAAAATTCATGTGGTTGAAGCAGGAGATACCCTATATACAAATAATGGATATGCCATTTTGCAAGGTATCAATTCTAATACTGGCGCTGAAAATGTAGATTTGAAAAATTTTCAGGTTTTACTAGGAGCCGAACTTAAGATTTATACCCTAAACGAAACCTATGATGCCATGCCAATGTATGGCGTTGAAAATAATTCTGCTGTTAGTTTTGAAGCCCTAGTGGATGAGGCAAAGCTCAAATTTAGATTTACAGGTGTAGATCCTGAAACTAGAAAAGTAACCATTAGAAGCTACGAAAAAGATACTTCTGGCGAGTTTATCATCATGAAAGCCATTGTTTTTCCATGGATAAATTTGGTTTGGGCAGGAACCATCATTATGATTGTTGGCTTCTTTTTATCAATATTGAAAAGGATTAAAGACCTAAAGTAAACAATTTTATGGATATACGTAGTAAGACATTTTTTAATTTGAAACTACGTTTACCATACGCTTTAATAGCCTTTACATTCTTTTTATTTTCTTTTGAAGCCATTGCCCAAGGAATAAAGGGATTTGTGGTGAACTCAAAAGGAGAGCCAATTCCGTATGTTAGTATTTACGCTCAACCCACTAAACGTGGCGCAAATTCAAATATTGATGGGAGTTTTTTGTTGAACCTATCCGCTGGCACTTATGAAATTAGTTTTAGTAGCATCGATTATAAACCTAAAGTTTTAAAAGTAGAGGTAACTGATAAATTGCTAGAATTAAAGGTTGTCCTTGAAGAGCAGAGCTACCAATTAAAAGAGGTTAAGGTTCAGGTGACTAATATAGACCCTGCTGTTTATATTATGAGGAAAGCCATTGGTGCCGCTCCTTATTATAGACGACAAGTTTTAAAATATGCTGCTAAGGTTTACATCAAAGGTTCTGGAAGTATAGATTATGTACCAAAGCTTTTAAAAGGCATGGTTGAGGAATCTTCTGAAATGAAGGTAGGTAAAACATATGTAACCGAAAGCATCAATGAAGTTCAATTTTTTCAGCCCAATACCTATCGAGAAAAGGTGCTTTCTATGCAAAGCACTATGCCCTTTAAAGAGGGACCAGAACCCATGAGAATGGTTCGAGGAAACATTTATAATACAGATTATACAGGCGTTATTTCACCTCTTTCTTCTCAAGCTTTTTCGGTGTATAATTTTTTTCTAGAAGGTTCTTTTTATGAAAATGGAAGGGAAATAAATAAGATTAGGATTGAACCTAAACGAAAAGGTGCTGACATGTATTCTGGCTATCTCTATGTAATTGAAAAGCTTTGGTGTTTGCATAGCTGTGTGTTGAATAATTTATCAAATGGCGTGAACAGCTCTGTTAAAATTACCTTTAGTCAATTGGCCGAGCAGCCATTAGTTTGGCTGCCAACTACCTATGATTTAAGTTTCAAAGGAAATTTCTTGGGAATTAAAGGTGGATTTAGATACTTAGGGGCAGTAAGTAACTATAAGGTTACCCTCAATCCAAATCTTAGCCATGAATGGTTGAAAGTTGCTTCCAAAGAAGCACTTGAATTAAAAATTGCCAGAGAAACAATTTCTGTTAAATCTAAAAATCAAGTAAAAATTGAAGCATTAGCTGCCAAAGAAAATCTCAATAAAAGAGAAATGCTGCAATTGGCTTCGCGTTTGAAAAGAGAATCAGAAAAAAGTTTAAATGCCAAGGTATTAGTGTATGATAGTACTGAGTTAATAATAGATACCTTAGCATTTAACAAGGACAGCATCTTTTGGGTAGAAAATAGACCTGTACCTCTAATGGTTTCAGAACAAAGTAGTTTTTTGCAAAAAGATTCCTTATTAAAAACTATTCAAGATTCTTTTCCAAAACCTAAAATAAACAATACTAAATTTAATGTTTTTACTTACCTATTGAATGGAGACAGCATCAATTTTAAGTCAAAACATTATTTGTGTTTAAGCAGTCCATTAATAGGTTTAAGGTTAAACTCAGTTAATGGAATTTTTGTAAATACCTATTTTAGTGTTGGCACAAGTAAAATTCCTCGAGCATGGCGCTATGTGCAAACTTTCCATGTTCCATTGCAACGAAACTTGGTTCAAACCAAAGCAGAATTTCATTGGCTATTTAAGCCTTATAAACTTGGCCAATTAAACTTATCCGCAGGTATTGTTTTGCAAGATTATAACAAAAATGGAATTACTCCTTTAGAAGATATTTTTCAATTGATTGTTTTAGGAAACAACTATTCTAAATGGTACATGAATGAATTTGTTGAAGGGTCTATAAATTATGAGGTGTCCAATGGTTTGAACTTAAAAATGCATCTAGGCTATTTTCATAGATATGGTTTAGAAAATCAAACTTATTTCAAGGATAAAGAAAGTGCAAAGCCATATCAACCTAACCGCTTACCTGCAAATGAAACCTTAGCCAACCATGAAAGTTATCAATTCGGAATAGGATTAGCATACAGGCCATATCAGCTGTATAGGTTCAAACAGAACAAAAAAGAATACCTAAAAAGCAAGTGGCCCTTGATTCAAGTAAAATACCAAATTGGGGCCGACAAAATATTACAGTTTCAACAGTTGGATTTTCAATTGAGTCAGCTTTTTAGTCCGCGCCATTGGGTAGAAATCCAATATAAAATGCAAGCAGGGTATTTTTTATCGAATAGGGGTTTATTTCGGCCCGACAAACAATATTTTGCTGGCAATTTATCGACAATCACGCAAGGGAATTATAAGGAACGGTTTCAAGATTTGCCTTATTATTTGCAAGCATCATCCCAGCAATATATTTCCTTTCACAGTAATTATGCCTTTAAGCGCTTGCTTATAAAGCGATTGCCTTATCTTAACCTTAGCAATTTTAAGGAAGCTATTTACTTTAATGCACTTCAGTCAGATAAGCAAACTTTGTTTTATGAGGTAGGCTATCGAATTACAGAGGTGTTTAGGTTTTTTAGTTTTGGTTTGAACCAAACATTTTATGAAGGAAAGCCCAAGAGTTTAACACTTAGGGCAAACATCAATTTCTAATTAATTCGGCAAACTGTTTTTGAATTCTTGGTAACGTTGCGTGAATAATTCGTCATCTCCGCCACTTCCAAGACATTTCCAAGTAGCTTCAATATTTTCAACTCGGTTATCAGGATTAGGATGGGTGCTAATAAATTCGGGAGGAGAACTTTCACCACCAATTTTTTGGAAAAAGAATTTTGCGCCTTGTGGGTCATATTCTGTTCCGTACAAATACCTAACACTATAATCATCGGCTTCTGTTTCATCTGTTCTGCTGAATTTAAGCGATAGAAGCTGGGCTCCAAGTTGAGCTAATTGGTTAGGGTCACCATTACTTAAAATTTCTAATAACAATTGAACACCAGTTTGCTTTAACATTTGATTTGCGCTATGTCTTCTGTCTGCATGCGCAATTTCATGGCCCATAACACCTGCAAATTGGGTTTCATTATCTAGAAACTTAATTAAGCCTGTGTACACATAAATATAACCGCCAGGCGTGCAAAATGCATTTAGTGTTTTATCGTCTTTAATGATTCTAATTCTCCAAGGAAACTCATCTTTGTAATAAACCTTTCCTGAATTTAAGATGTTATTTCTAATTCTATAAATGTGTCCATAGGCCACAGAATTGGTGGCAGAATCTAAAATTGGGAAATTAGTTGGATCACTTTCAATTTGATTGACAGCCGTAAGTCCGAGTTGTTTATCCTGGTTGATACTCATAAGAATGCCAACTGCTCCTCCAGGAGCCTTACCACCACAAGGGTCTTCAAAGGATGCATCTTTATCGCTTTTGCAAGCAGATAGAATTAATAAAGATACTGTTATGCAAAAAAAGATGTATTTCTTCATGTTGGCAAATATCGACTATTTTTTAAAGAAAACTTTAAATGTACTGCCAACATTGATAATACTTTCTGCTTCTATATAACCGCCCATAGTTTCTATTTGTGTTTTGGTGAGAAAAAGTCCTATTCCTCTCGATTCCTTTTTCTTATGAAAAGTTTGATACATCCCAAAAAGCTTGTCTCCATATTTTTGTAAATCAATTCCAATTCCATTATCTGTAACAGACAAAATCACAAAATCTTTGTCCTCTTCAGCACTTATTTTTATATAAGAACTCCTTTCTGGAGCGCAATATTTAATTGCATTAGTGAGTAAGTTTAACACGATACTATCTAAAAAGGCGGGAACTGCTTTGATATTTTGGGATTCTAAAATGTTATTTTCAATAATTACTTCTGCTTTGTTAGCCAAACCAATAACGTTTTCTATTGCTTTTTTTATAACTTCAAACAAAGCTAGATTTTCCAATTGGGCAGATATGTCTTCATTTTCATTGGTCATTTTAGACAAATTTCCAATTGTATCTAGCAAGTTTTTACTAGCAGTTTTTGTAAATGTAAGAAGTTCTTCCTTTTCCATGTTTTCATCAGAATCTAGCGCTAACTCCAGTAAACGTTGGATATTCCCAGCATGACTTCTTAAATTGTGGTTAACAATATGAGAATAATTTTTGAACTTAATATTTTGTGATTTTAACAAGGATAAAATTCCAAATAACTCAGTTTCTGCATTTTTTCTTTTTGTAATATCTTGGTGAATGCCAAACATTAATAGTGGAAGATTTTCATTGGTTCTGGAAATCACCATACCTCTATCATAAATCCAAATCCAATTACCATTTTTATGTTTCATTCTTACTTCCATCTCATAATATGGAGAAAGACCGTCAAAGCATTTTTGCAATTGTTTATTGGATTCCTCCAAATCTTTAGGATGTACAAATTGTTCCCACGTTCTTATGCTAATAGGCGAAAGTTCTTGTAAGGTATACCCAATGATTTCAGCCCATTTTTCATTAAAAATGGTTTCACCTGTTTGCACATTCCACTCCCAAGTTCCTAAGCCAGAACTTAAGATGATGTATTCATTCCTAAGTTTTTCTGACTGAAGGGCCAGTTCAATTTTTTTTCTTTTACCGATGTCTTGAAAAGTGCCAAACAACTTTTTGCACTTTCCATTTTCAAAAATGGTTTGTCCAATGGTTCGAACCCATTTCTCATTTCCTCTTTGAGTAATGATTTGAACATCCAAGTCATATCCTTCTCCTAGTTCTATTGCTTTTTCAATGGCTTTAGAAATTGCATCCCTGCTTTCACCTTCTTTATAAAATAAAATGGCTGTTTCTAAATTAGGACCAAACGATTCATCTAATTCATGAATGGCTTTAGTAACTTTACTCCAAATAGGAACTTGAGTTGCAAAATCTAATTCCCAATAACCAATGTTCGCAACTTCATTTGCTTTTTCTGCAAGCCACAAACTTTCTTCCGCTAAATGGTTCATTTAAACAAAATTGATTTTTTAAAAAAATATGTTGCTTGAACAAATTTTACTAATCAATTCTGTGTAAAGGTAGACTAGGGTTATTTTTCTTAAAATGATTTTGGTCAGTTGCTTATATGTTCTTTATTTGGTTTCCAATACAATAAAAGGGACCAACATTTCTTCCATACTTATTCCACCATGTTGAAATGAATTAGTATACATATTTACATGGTAGTTATAATTGTTTGGATAAACCATAAAGTCTTCACCTGTGGCAAAAACATATGAAGTACTTACGTTCTGCTTTGGCAAATAGGCTTCGCTTGGGTTTTTAATCGTAAACAAATCCTTTTCATTATAGTTTAAATTTCTGCCTTGTTTGTACCTTAGGTTTGTGCTGGTATGTCTATCTCCAACGATTTTAATTGGGTTGTTAACCCTAATGCTTCCATGGTCTGTTGTTATAATTACCCTAGCCTTTTTACTGGCAATTTTTTTAATGGCATCAAATAGGGGAGAGTGTTCGAACCAACTTGCCGTGATGCTTCTATAGGCTGCTTCATCTTCTGCCAATTCTTTCATCACATTCATTTCGGTTCTGGCATGACTTAGCATATCAACAAAATTATAAACGATTACATTCAAGTGGTTATTCCACATGTTAGGCACTTTGTCGGCTAAGTCTTTGCCCGCATTCAAGTTAGTTATTTTGGTATAACTAAATTTGTCTTTTATGCCAGCACGATTAAGTTGTCTGCCCAATAAATCTTCCTCATGTATATTTTTACCCTCGTCTTCTTCTTCATTAACCCAAAGATTTGGATATAATTTTTCAATTTCGCTTGGGAGCATTCCTGCAAAAAAGGAATTACGCGCATAATGCGTGGTTGTAGGAAGAATGGTTAGGTATAAATCATCTGTAACAACTGAGAATAATTCATTGAGTTGTTGTTGTATTACTTTCCATTGGTCGAACCTAAAATTGTCGATTAAAATAATAAAAGTTGGTGTTTCATCTTTTAATAAAGGAATTATCCTTCTATTAAAAACTGTGTGTGACATTGAGGGAGTGCTATCATCGGACTTCTTTAAAAATTTAAGGTAGTTTTCCTTTACAAATTTAGTCCAACCATTATTGGCATCTCTTTTTTGCATGGCCAAAATTTCGTCCATCCCAGTTTCGCCACTTTTAGCCAATTCTAGTTCCCAGTACACAAGTTTTCTGTACATGTTTACCCATCCTTCAAAACTGTTGACATCATATAAATCCATGCTCAACTGTCTAAATTCTTGTTGGTAATTCTGTGCAGTTTTTTCAGTAACCAATTGCCTTCCGTCTAAAATTTTCTTGAGCGAAAGCAAAATCTGACTACTATTTACGGGTTTAATTAAATAATCTGCAATTTGGTTTCCAATGGCATCCTCCATGATGTGCTCTTCTTCGCTTTTGGTAATCATGATAATTGGAATATCTGGCTTAAGCTGTTTTATTTGGGCTAAGGTTTCAATCCCAGAAATTCCAGGCATATTTTCATCCAAGAAAATTACATCATAGTTTTGAGATTTTACCTTTTCTACGGCGTCAACCCCATTGGTAACTTTATCTACTGTATAACCTTTGTTGCTAAGAAACAGTATGTGAGGCTTAAGAAGATCAATCTCATCGTCGGCCCAGAGTATGGATGCGTTCATATTTTATATATTTGCGAAGTAACGCAATATAATCAATACTAGTGTCGCTTAATAAACTCAAAAATTTTAATGATCCAGTTTATGGATTTGTTAGCATCCCATGTGATTTGGTTTACGATATCATTTCTCATCCTTGGTTTCAGCGTTTAAGAAGAATTAAGCAGTTAGGTTTGTCCAACTATGTTTATCCTGGCGCTCAGCACACTCGCTTTCAACATGTAATTGGCGCTATGAGTTTAACACAAGACGCAATTGCAACTCTTGAGCAAAAAGGAGTTAGGATCAAACCAGAAGAAAAAGAAGCTGTTTATGCAGCAATATTATTACATGATATTGGACATGGTCCTTTTTCGCATACCCTTGAAAATATTTTAGTTAAGGGGATTTCACATGAGCAAATATCCCTGCATTTAATGGAGCAAATGAACCTAGAAATGAATGGAAGGTTAAGTTTATGCATTGATATCTTTACAAATAAATATCACAAACATTTCTTGCATCAGTTGGTAAGCAGTCAATTAGACATGGATAGGCTAGATTATCTTAGAAGAGATAGCTTTTTTACAGGAGTTCAAGAAGGGGTTGTTGGGCAAGATAGAATCATTAAAATGCTCAATGTATTTGAAGGTGAATTAGTGGTTGACGAAAAAGGAATCTATAGCATCGAAAAGTTTTTAATTGCCAGAAGGTTAATGTATTGGCAAGTTTACCTTCATAAAACAGTGGTTGCAGCAGAAAGCATTTTAATTAAAGCAGTGGAAAGAGCTTTTGTTTTAGCTGCAAATGGTAAGCAGTTATTCGCCTCACCAGCCTTTGCCTATTTTCTAAATAACCAGCCACATGCATCAAGTTTTTTTTCTGATAAAGAAGGAATAAAATCTTATACACAGCTGGACGATAATGATATAATGACTTCCATAAAAGTATGGTGTAACCATGAAGATCTCATCTTGAGAGATTTATGTCTTATGCTTAGAGATAGACAACTTCCAAAAATTGTTTTTTCTAATGAGCCATTTCAAGAAATGGAGCTAGACCGTTTAAAAGGTTTCGTTTTGAACCAAAAGAACATCAGTTATGCTGAAAGTGATTATTTTGTATATACCGACTCTATTAAGAACCGTGCATATAATTTAGACCATTTTCATATAAATATTCTTTATAAAGACGGTACTTTAATGGATATTGCGAAAGCATCTGACCAATATAATATTGAAACACTTGCACGTTCAGTTACCAAATATTTCCTTTGTTATCCAAAATACCTTGAACCTAAATAATTTTATTACATGCAAATAAGCCTAAATGAACTTGCGAAGTTGTTAAATGGAGAGTTGATAGGAGATGGCGCACAAACCGTTCATACGGTAGCCAAAATAGAAGAAGGATTTGCAGGTGCCTTATCCTTTTTAGCTAACTCCAAATACGAGGAGCATTTATACACCACTAAATCTACCGCTGTCTTGGTAAATAAAACTTTCCAGCCTGCAGCTCCATATAATACAACACTTATAAAAGTAGATGATTCTTATGCGGCCTTTACCTATTTACTAGAAAAGTTCAGTAATCCAAGTGCGCAATTTATTGGGTTTGAACCAATGAGTTTTATAGATACCACTGCTAAACTAGGCAATGAGGTATATGTTGGTGCATTTGCTTATGTAAGTAAAGGAGCTGTAGTTGGTGATAATAGCAAAATTTTCCCGCAAGTATTTTTAGGTACCAATGTAAAAATAGGTTCAAACTGTATTATTTATCCTGGGGTTAAAATTTATCACGATTGTGTAATAGGTGATAATTGTATTATACATGCTAGCAGTGTAATTGGTAGCGATGGATTTGGTTTTGCACCTTTGCCAGATGGCTCATACAAAAAAATACCCCAAACAGGAAATGTAATTGTGGAAGATGATGTTGAAATTGGTTCAAATTGCAGTATTGACCGCGCTACTATGGGTTCAACCATTATTAGAAAAGGGGTGAAGTTGGATAATCTCATTCAAATTGCCCATAATGTTGAAGTAGGAGAACATACGGTTATGGCAGGTCAATCTGGAATAGCCGGTTCAACTAAATTGGGAAAGTTTGTAGTAGTTGGTGGGCAAGTTGCTATTTCTGGTCACCTACAAATAGCAAATAAAAACCAATTTGGTGGGCAATCTGGGGTAAATACCAATATAAATGAAGAGGGTAAAAAATGGTTTGGAACACCAGTTTTAGAATTGCGTGATGCTTTGAGAGCTGGCGCTGTTACTAGACGTTTGCCCGAATTATTAAGCCGAATTGAAGCACTTGAAAAAGAGTTATCGGCTTTTAAAAAAGATTAAAATTAAGAGAAATAATAAAAATTGCGGGCAATTTCCCTGCTATTCTTTTTTATTTGCAGAATAATTATGAAGCAAACAACTATTGCAAAAGCGGTGAGTTTAGAAGGTGTAGGCCTTCATACAGGTCAGAATGTGCATATGACCTTTTTGCCAGCAGCCGATAATTACGGCATTAAGTTTCAAAGGGTTGACTTACCAGAGCAGCCTATTGTAGATGCAGATGTAGACAATGTGGTAGACACCAGCAGAGGCACTACAATTGAGCAAAATGGTGCAAGAATTGCTACAGTAGAGCATGTTATGGCTGCTTTAGCAGGTTTGGAAATAGACAATTGTCTGGTTCAAATTGATGGTGGAGAAACCCCAATTATGGATGGTAGCTCTAAGTTTTTTATGAAAGCCTTACGTGAGGCAGGTATTACCGAATTAGAAGCAGAGCGTGAATATTTCTCCATTCCACAAAATGTATATTACACCGAAGATGATAGAAATGTAGAAATGATTGCCATGCCCTTAGACGACTATCGTTTAACTGTAATGGTAGATTATAATTCTCCTGTCTTAGGAAGCCAACATGCTTCAATTACCAGTTTAAAGGAATTTGAAAAAGACATCTCAAGTTGCAGAACCTTTTGCTTTTTGCATGAACTTGAATTACTCTACAATAATGGATTAATCAGAGGTGGAGATTTAAACAATGCAATAGTAATTGTAGACAGGGTAATTGAAGACAATGAATTAGACCATTTGGCTAAAATGTTTAATAAGCCTAAGGTTGAAGTAAAAAAGGAAGGCATCTTAAATAATGTTGACTTGCGTTTTCATAATGAACCTGCGCGACACAAGCTGTTAGATTTAATTGGAGATTTGGCCTTGATTGGCACACCAATCAAAGCACAAATTATGGCTGCAAGGCCAGGACATGCTGCCAACGTAGCCTTTGGAAAGAAAATCAAAGCCTTAATCAAAAAAACACGAAATTCACATAAGGTTCCAAAAAACGACCCAAACAAAGCCCCTCTTTATAATTCTCAAGATATTGAGAAATTATTACCTCACAGATTTCCTTTTTTATTGGTTGATAAGGTTGTAGAAATGGGCCAAAATCACATTGTGGCAGTTAAAAATGTAACCATAAATGAACAATTCTTTCAAGGACATTTCCCCGGAAACCCTGTAATGCCTGGAGTTTTAATCATAGAGGCTATGGCACAAAGCGGTGGAGTCCTTATTTTATCTAAAGTAGAAGACCCAGAAAACTATAACACCTATTTCATGAAAATTGATAATGCAAAGTTCAAAGAAAAAGTTATTCCTGGGGATACCTTGGTGTTTCGACTTGATTTAACTGCTCCAATCCGTAGAGGAATTTGTGTAATGAAAGGCAGTGCTTTTGTAGGCGATAAACTCGTTGCAGAAGCCGAATTAATGGCTTCCGTAGCAAAAAGTAAATAAAATGATTCATAGTTTAGCTTATATAGACCAACAAGCCAAATTAGCAGAAAATGTTGTTGTAGATCCTTTTTCAGTTATTCATAATGATGTTGAAATAGGTGAAGGTACTTGGATTGGTTCAAACGTAACAATTTATCCTGGTGCTAGAATTGGAAAAAATGTTAAAATCTTTCCTGGTGCAGTTATTTCTGCAGTTCCTCAAGATTTAAAATTTGATGGCGAAGAAACGCATGTAATAATTGGTGATAACACTACCATTCGTGAATGTGTTACTATCAATAGAGGCACAAAAGATAAGTTTAAAACAGAAGTTGGTTCAAACTGCCTAATTATGGCTTACTCTCATTTGGCACATGATTGCATTGTAGGCAATAACGTGATAATTGCAAATGGTGTGCAAGCAGCAGGTCATGTTACAATCCAAGATTATGCTAGAATTGGTGGACTATCTGCCATTCATCAATTTGGATTAGTTGGCAGAAACGTTATGATTGAAGGCGGCAGCATGGTTAGCAAAGATGTTCCACCTTTTGTTAAGGCAGGAAGATATCCCTTAACCTACGAAGGTGTAAATGCAGTTGGATTGAGACGTGCAGGATTCTCAAATGAGAAAATAAACGAAATTCAAGACATTTATCGTGTGCTTTTTGTGCATAACACAAACTTAAGTAAAGCGCTCGAATTGGTTGAGCGTGATTTTGGTTCAACCCTAGAAAGAGATGAAATTTTATCTTTTATCAAGAGCTCAGAACGCGGAGTTCTTAAAGGATTTAGCAGCCGATAAATTTTGGAAGTAATTCTTTCTGATATTGGAAAGCGTTTCAATTCGCAGTGGATATTTAAAGGAATTACGCACACTTTCTTGCCAAATAGCATAAGCGCGCTAACGGGCAATAACGGTAGTGGTAAATCAACTTTGCTTCAAATTATTTATGGTTTTCAAACCTACAGCCGAGGTAAAATCTCATGGGAACTCAATAATGAAAGCCTAATCGATGAAACCCTACCTGGAAAAATTTCACTTGCAGCCCCTTATTTAGAATTGCCTGAAGAGTTTACTTTAGAAGAAATGCTTAGATTTCACTTTAGCATCGTTCCTCCTAAGACAGCTAATTCAAAAGAAGAAATGCTAAAATCTGCTGGTTTAGCTGGGCAAGAGCAAAAATTCATAAAACATTTTTCTTCAGGAATGAAACAAAGGTTAAAGCTATTATTAGCATTTTACAGCAATTCTCCTTTGTTATTGCTCGACGAACCTTGCTCGAACCTAGATGAAAATGGTATAAATTGGTATAGAAACATACTTGAAGCAAATATTGGCCAACGAACAATTATCATTGCTAGTAATCAAACGTTTGAATACCAGGGCTGTCAATCCATCATAAATGTATCTCAATTTAGGCCTTAATCAGTTTTTGAATTTCCTGAGCGCCTTTTAAACCCGCATTTTCATCTCCAAAAAGTGCGCTTAATTCTGCATAATCACCACGCATTTTTTCTAGTTTAGAACCTCCCGGCAAAATTTGTATCAACTCTTCAAGTAAATGCGCTTTGGTGTAATCTTTTTGAACCAACTCATTTATTGCCAATCTATCCAAGTTTAAATTTACCAATGAAACATATTTAACTTTTACAACCCTAATGGCAATATTATAGGAAATTGGATGCGCTGCATAGCCACAAACTTGCGGCACACCCATAATCGCGGTTTCTAAGGAGGCTGTACCACTGCAAACTACTGCTGCTGTTGCATGTTTAAGAATTTGAGCTGTTTCTCCAAACACAATATTTACGGTTGGGTTTAGCCATTCTTCATAAAATGATTTTTCTAAACCTGGTGCGCCTGCAATTAAAAATTGATATTCTGGTAAGTCATTGGCCAAACTTAGCATAGGTGGCAACATTCTTTTTACTTCTTGCTTTCTGCTTCCAGGCAACAAAGCTATGATTGGCTTGTATTTATCTGCCCCAATTTCTTCTAAAAACCCAGGACGAGGAAAAGTTTGTTTGGCTTGTTGAACCAATGGATTTCCTACATAAACCGAGTTTACTTTCCATTTCTTAAAATAGTTTGGTTCAAATGGAAAAATGAGCAAAAGTAAGTCTACATATTTTTCAATTTTATAACCTCTTTTTTCATTCCAAGCCCAGATTTTAGGGGCAATATAATAACAGGTTTTGATGCCATTTTCTTTGCCAAACTTAGCCATTCTAAGGTTAAAACCAGGGTAATCAACAAGTATAAGCACATCTGGATTAAATGCTAAAACATGAGATTGGCACCGTTTTAAATTTCCAAAAACTTCTCTAATTCGCATCAATACTTCCACAAACCCCATAATGGTAATGTCTTTGTAATGTTGCAATAAACCTGGTGCTATTTTTTGCATGGCATCGCCACCCCAATATTGAAATTCTGCTTTGGGGTCTTCAACCAAAATTCCTTGCATTAAACTTGCTGCCAAGGCATCACCACTGGCTTCTCCAGCTATTAAAAAATATTTCATTGTTCAAAAAATGAGACTGTACTTCCTACCCAATTCAAGTCTTTGTTAAAATTAACACCAATCATTTTTCCCCTACTTAAACGTGTTAGCGAAATGGCTAATGTTGGTTTTTCGTCTTCATCTGGCCATAGATACATCATCCTAACTTCACATTTTACACCGCCTTCAGGTGTGTCTATGGCTTCAGTATAAGTTACTTTTTTCTGAAGTATCCAATTTTCTGGGTCTTTGATAGACTTGATATCACTTTCTTTTACGTCTATGATGACACCTGCCCCAGCAAAGCTGAAAAGCGGTTTTAAGACATAGTTTTCTAAATCTTCTGGGATTTCTTTCACATGGTTTAGAAACTGCGTTTCTGGTACAAAGGCATGTTTTAAAAATGGCATGCTGTATTTACTAATTTGGTAAAACCAATTAGGATGTGAAACCCATTCAACTTCTAAATCATCAAACAAATTTACACGGTAAGTAAAATGGGAATTGTTTTGTAAGTCGTCAAAAATTACGCGGTTATAAATTCGTTTTACTTCAACGGTTTTTCCGTTTTTGTAGTAAAACAGTTTTTTTTCTGTTTGAACCAATTCGCTTAAGCACACTACTTCGATGCCCAAAAGTGCTTGAGTTAGGTGAAAATCTACTCGCGTTTTTTGTTTATGTGGTTCTATTTCTAACAAGATAACTTCGGATGGATTATGTTCTCCTAAAATAGTTCTACGCAATAATTCTATATAAGAGGTTTGGTTCAAACCGCCCAATAAATGTGTGTATTGAGAAGTAATGGAGAATTCTTTTTGATATGCATTGCCTAAATAATTCATCCAACCAAACAAGCTGGCAAAGCCTTGCAGTTCTATGAGTTGTGGCTCTAATTCATTGTTTAAGTCTCGGCAAATTGCAAAATCTATGCATATAAAATTGCTATGAGAGGAGACGTTTTTTACATTCAAACCTTCTGGTACCGCTTTTTTACTAGCTTCTAAGAATTCAGCAGTTTGAAGCGTACTAATTATTTCTTGACAAGCGCTTTCTAGTTTTAGTTGTAGTTGTTTTGGAATAAATACCGGACTTTCGGCCACTCTAAAATCTATGGAATGCTGGCAATCTTCTTGCAAGCCTTGCAAGAAATTTTCATATTGCTTTCTATCAAAATTAGCATTGATATTATTCCTAAGTGCTGCTATCATTTCTTACTCACAATAGGTTGATTTATTTTATCATGGGCATTCCTTAGGAAAACTGGTAACATCAATTGCTGTGTCAATGCTATTTTTTTAGGGTCTTCCAAACTTTCAACCATATCATTATATTTCTTTAGACCATAGTTTTGTATGACTAACTCTTTTTTCTCTTTTTCTCCTAAATAATGCAACATGCCTTTGGCATCAGCTTCAGGATGAAATTGTGTACCAAAAATCTCTGGTGTAAATTCAATAGCCATAGTAGCCCTTTCAAAACTTACGTGTGGCCTTTGTTTTTCAATGGCTAAAATTTTTGCACCTATTTCATCAAGCGCTATTAAATTAGGTTGAATAACTTGCCATTTTCTTGAATCAACAGCGTAAAATGGGTCGGGTAGGGCAGCTATGATAGCATTTTGCTTTCCTTGTTTTGTGGGATGTATTGGGAAAATCCCAAAGGACTCACTTTGCCTTTTGTTTACCACAGCCAAATTAAAATGAAAGCACATCAGTTGAAAGCTATGGCAAATTAAGAACAGCCATTTTTTATTTGGTTCAACTAGATTATAAGCTATAATATCTTCCACTAAGCTTTTCCATGAAGCTTCCCAACCTTCTGCATCTATTGGGCTTCCTGGTCCTCCGCTACTTATGTATATATCAAAGGCTAAGTTAGGAATTTCATTTGCTCCTCTTATATCAAATACTTGTTTGTTTACTGTAACGTTATGTGTTAGGGCAAAGGAATCAACCAATTGATGAATATTACGCATCCCTTGGTTAGGCTCCCCTTTGTACATGTCTAAGATAGCAACTGATAACATAATTTATATGCCTTGCAAGGTAGTATTGGTAATATAATCTACCAATTCTATCCAGTTTTTATTTTGGTAATAAACCTTAAGTTGCCTGTCTGCTCCTGTGCCTTGCTCCATCATTCTATGCACATAATTGATATCATCTCTTGAACCCAAATCATCTACCACATCGTCTATAAAATCAAGTAATTCGAGTATAAGTTCTTTTGTTGGAACTTCGGCTTGCTTGCCAAAATCTATCATTACGCCATCTAATCCATACCTCGAAGCACGCCATTTGTTCTCTGCAATGAGCGCACGTCTGTAATGAATGAACTCCAAATTTTGTTGCTTAAGCTTGCAAAGTTTGGCACATAAAGCCTGAAAAACTGCTGCAATGGCGAGAGTTTCGTCTAGAAGCATCGGGATATCACAAATCCTAAACTCTACAGTGTCAAAAACAGGATGAACCCTTAAATCCCACCAAATTTTCTTAGCATTATCTATGCAACCTGTCTTAACCAAAAGCTTTACATAATTGTCATATTCTTCCCAACTTTCAAAGTAATCTGGAATTCCTGTTCTTGGGAATTTATCAAAAACCTTTGTTCTAAAACTTTTGAAGCCAGTATCTCTGCCTTCCCAAAAGGGAGAGTTAGCCGATAATGCATAAACATGTGGTAAAAAATAGCGCATAGAATTAGCAATGTGAATGGCCAATTGTTTATTGGGCATACCCACATGTACATGTAGCCCAAAGATTAAATTGGAACGTGCAGCTTCCTGCATTTCATTTACAATTTGGTGGTACCTTGGATTATCCGTAATAAGCTGTGTACTCCAATGACTAAAGGGATGCGTGCCGCTAGCACCAATTGTAAAACCCAAATCATTGGCCACAGTATGGATGGTTTTTCTTAGGTTACCTAAATCTTTTCTGGCTTCTGTGGTATTTGCACATATTCCTGTTCCTGCTTCTACAACTGCCTGATGCATCTCTGCCTTTACTTGGTCGCCTGGTAATATCTTTTCGGCAGCAGTAACTATTTTTTGGTCGTGCGGCGCCAAAGCCCTGGTCTCTGGATTGATAACCATGTATTCTTCTTCAATCCCTATGGTAAATTGTTTTAGATCCATTGTATTAGGATTTGGAGGTTAAGTTGACTTTTAATTTGTAATTTGAATTTTAGAATAGCCATTACCACTTGGAATAACTTCTACATGTGTGGCAATCCGTTCTTTAAGTTCTGATAAATGGGAAATTACGCCAATTATTTTACCTTCACTTTGCAAATTAGACAAGGCAGAAAGCGCTACATCTAAATAATCCGAGTCTAAGGTTCCAAAACCTTCATCAATAAATAGGGTGTCTATACGCATGTTTTTGCTCGCCATGTTAGATAGTCCCAATGCCAAGGATAGAGAAACAATAAACTTCTCTCCACCCGAAAGATTCTGGGCAGTACGCTCTTCATTGTTTTGAAATTTATCTACCACAGATAATTCAAAGGGATTACTAATTTCTCCTGTTCTTTTGAGTAAGTATCTTTCCGACATTTTTTGCAACTGTTTGTTGGCCAAAGCTATCAAATGTTCAAACGTTAAGGCTTGAGCAAAATTGCGATATTTTCTGCCATCACTTGCGCCAATGAGCCTATCTAAATTACTCCATTTATTGCAGGTTTCTTGTTGTTTTACTTTCTCTTTAAATTTAATTCCTCTTTCCTTTAAAGCCAATGCATTTGCATTTATAGCTTGTTGGTTCGCACCTATTTTTTGCAAAATAAAATCTGAATTTTGTTTCTTTTCTTTAAGTGTTATTTCAATTTCTTCAATGGCTTTCTCACTTAGTTTTTGAGATTGCTTTGCTATAAGTTCCTTTTCCTTTTCTTTAAAAATTGCCTCAATTTTGGTTAACTCTATACTAGCAGTTTGATTTGATTTGTCTGCTTCATCCCTAACAAATTCAGCTTCTTGCAATTGATTTTTAAGCATGCTTTCTTCTTTATCCACCTGTTTTTCTCCAAATATTTCAAGACGTGCTAGGGTTAAATCTGACTTTTCAATTTCAATCTCTCCTCTTTCTTTTTCTTTCTCTTTAAGTTGTGATAGGCCATTATTAAAATTATTTTCAAAAATAGTTAGTTGATTGTTTAACGCTTGTTTATCTTTAGTTAATTCTTCAATACTTTTTTGATTGAATGTCCAATCCTCAAGGCATTTTTTGAGGGATTCGATGGTATCAACCTCATAATATTTTAGCCCATTTAAAAAGGAATTTGCTGCTTGGTTATGCTTTTCTTGTAGCGTTTTGGCTAATTCATTTTTACTGACAATATCTTGTTCAATTAAACTCAACTGCAACTTTATATCCATCATTCCTTGCTCAGCTTTTTGCCTTTCTTTTATTAAGATAGGTAGTTGTTGATCGCGTAAGTCAGTTATTTCTTTTTCAATTTCTGTGGCTTTATCAAGGTTGCTTTTTATGTTTTTGAAGTCGTTTTGTTTGCTAGTTAAAAGAGTTTGAAGAACCTCAATTTTATTTGACGCTTCAGGATAAACAAAACCATGATTTAAGGCTACTAAGGCTTTCTTCTGTTTTAAAAGATTTTCAATTAACTCCTGCAATTGCTTTTCGGCTTTGGCTTTTAAGGCTATGTTGTTATTTCGGTTTGAACCTACTTCGGCAAGTTTAATTTCTTGAGTGGATTTAACTTTTGTTTTTTGGTCGAGTTCCGATTTTAGATTAAACAATGCTTGTTCTTGATTTCCGATTGAAGGAATATTTCCTATAGCATATGGGTGTTCAATTGCTCCGCAAAGCGGACAGGCCTCACCATCTTTTAGGTGTTGCCTATGTTCTGCCAAACTTAATATGGTTCTATTTAAAAGTATATTTTCTTCTAAGAGTTTAATTTGTAAATTTAGGTTGGTTATGCTTGTGTTTTCAATTTCAATCTGTCCTTCAAGCAAGTAAGTTTCCTTGTCAAACAAAAGCAAATTTTGGTCATATTCTGCTGTTTCACCCTGGCTTTTAAGGATTGCCATTTCTGTTTCTATTAAGCCTTTGAGTTCCGTTCCAAAGTTTGTTATTTTCTCCTTTTCTGATTGTAATTCAGAAAGTTCCTTTCCTGCTAAAACGTTTAGTAATTCTTGTTTTCTTTCCTCAAGCTCCTTGTTCTTTAGGGTTAACCTTTGGTCACTTGTATGATACGACTCATTCGCTAACGTTGCTTCAACTTTCTTTTGGTTTAAAGTTTGGTTCAACCCAACAATTTCATTGTTTATTTTTGTTAGTGATTGGTTTTCCAATTGCAGGGAAAGATGTTCTTTTTCAATTGCAGCAAATTGTGAAAGGAGTGTTTCATATTTTAAATGATTTGCTTTCCAATCCTCTTTCTCTATAAGTTTTTTATTGGTTAACAGCAGTTGTTCTTTATACTTTTCAATTTTATGTTGAAGGCTTTTATTTTCAATTCCCAAGGATGCAAGCGTGTCCAAAATTGGTTTTAGTAAATTTTGTCTAATAGCTATTTTAGTATCTAGTTCTCTTACTTGCTTAAAAATTGGTTCATGCTTGCTTAATGTTTCTTTCGATATCAACACACTTTTTTCAGCTTGTTCTATCTTACTTTTTGTTCTTTTTGCAATTTCTTCTAGTGCTGGTAAGTTTTGTTTTGCATCTTGAATTTGCTTTTGTAAAATGCTTAAGTCTAACAGCCATTTTCTTACAGATTCTAAGTTTTGCAACTCTTTCTCTAAATACTTTTTCTCCTTTTCTAATAAACTAATTTCGTTTTCTAATGTATTAGTTTCTTCATCAGAAAGCACTTTAATTGCTTCTACGGCAAGTAAAATTTTTTCAAGTTTTTCTTTTTCAATTCTGTTGCGTTCAAACACTTTCTTAGAAATTTCTCCATAAATTTCTGTTCCAGTTATTTGCTCTAATAACTCACCTTTATCGTTTTTGTCTGCTTGTAGAAAGGCTGCAAAACTTCCTTGGGCAAGCATAATTACTTTGGTAAATTGCTCAAAACTAAGTCCAATAATTTCAATAATTTTAGTATCACAAGCACGAACTTGGTCGGCAATAATTATTCCATCAGCATCTGAAATAATGCGGTTAACTGGTTTTAAGTTTCCAGTTTTTGTTCTCTCTTGCTTCCAAGCGCTTTTCCATATTTTACCTTCAACCTCAAAGTTGATTTCTGCATAACAATCCTTCTCACCTCTTGTCATTACTGCATTTTCATTGCCCGAAATTTCTACTCTTGGAGTTTTGCCATAAAATGCCAATGCAATAGCATCTAGTATAGAACTCTTGCCAGCGCCTGTTTTACCAGTAATGGCAAACAAGCCATCATTGGTAAACACGGAATTTGTAAAATCAATTTCATTTTCTCCTGCAAGGGAATTAATGTTTTTAAATTTAAGTTTTAAAATTCTCATTAATCAGCACCCCCCACATTTAAACTGTCTACAATTTCTCGGTAAGATTCTATCAAAGTAGTTTTCTGTTCTTCGTTAATGTTGGATTTTTCTAAAAGTTTATTAAATACTTCAGAAGTGTTAAGTTCTTCTAAGGAAAGGGTAGCGTCTTCTAATGATAAAACTTCATTCATAAATTGTCTGTTTTGAAGTTTTAATACTTCAATATTGCTGTCCTTTATATGTTCATTTACCCAGGTATGAAAATCTGGAAAAAGTTCATCGCCTTTGTAAATAATTTCTACCCAAACATTACTTTTATCTTGTTTCAATTTTTGAAGGCTTTCCAAAATATTAGCTTTGTTACCCGTAATTGATGCAAGTTTTTGAAAGACAGGGATCTCAATGGTTTCAATAGTTCTTCCATTATTAAAATCAATTATATAAACGCATTTGCTTTGTTTTGCCTCTCCAAAACCCATTGGAATAGGGGAACCGCAATACCTAATATGCTCCTTAATAGTTGAAGGAACATGGTAATGTCCTAGTGCGACATAATCAAAAGTGTCAGGAAAAATATCGCTACCAACAGCTTCTATATTGCCAATGTAAGTTTCGCGCACACCATCATCTTCGTTTCTTTTCCCACCAGCAACAGACAAATGTCCTGTAGCAATTATGGGTAGGTTTGAACCAATCTCTATCCGTTTTTGAAAAGCCAAGGCTGCTATCGCCTCGTAATGTTTTTTGATGTTTTCGTTGATGCGCTTAGACCTATCACTATAACTTTCTCCTTCTGCAAACCTACTAATATCCCTTTCTCTTAAAAATGGAACACCACAAACAATTGCAATTGGATTTTCTAGTTGTTCCTTTATCACAAGAATTTCATCTTCAATATTTTCTGTAGCATTGCCTATTACGCTAACGTTCAGCGCTGCAAGTATTGCTTTAGGAGCATTCAAAAAACTTGGAGAATCATGATTTCCGCCTACCACAACCACATTTTTACAGGCAGTATGTTTGATTTTTATCAAAAAGTCGTAATACATTTTTTGTGAAGTACTACTTGGAGATGCTGTGTCAAAAATATCTCCAGCTACCAATAATAAATCTATCTTTTGTGCTTGAATGGTATTGATAAGCCAACTCAAAAATGCTTTGTGTTCCTCTGTGCGCTCTTTTTTAGCATAGAGTGTTCTGCCTAGGTGCCAATCGGAGGTATGAAGTATTCTCATGTACCCGCAAATTGCGCAAAAAATTTAGCTACTCAAATTTTAGTTTTGAACCTACAATACATATAGTTTCCAATCAATGGGTTCTAGGTTTTTGCTGACTAACCATTCATTGGTTGCACTAAAATGTTTACAATCAAAAAAGCCTTTATGCGCTGAAAGTGGTGAAGGATGTGGTGCTTTTAAGATTAGATGTTTATGTGCATCTATTAAACTTGCTTTACTTTGAGCAAATGCACCCCAAAGCATAAAACTTACATGGTCTTTTTGCGCACTTATTGTTTTGATTACTTCATCTGTAAACTCTTCCCATCCTTTCTTTTGGTGACTGCCCGCATTGCCGGCTTCTACAGTTAAGGTTGCATTCAAAAGCAAAACCCCTCGTTCTGCCCATTTACTTAAATTGCCACTAGCTGGAATCATAAATCCTGGAACATCTGCCATACAGGCTTTAAGGATATTTAACAAAGAGGGAGGATAAGGCACGCCATCATTCACAGAAAAACTTAAGCCATGCGCTTGGTTAGGCCCGTGGTATGGGTCTTGACCTAAAATAACAACTTTTACATCCTCAAACTTGGTTCTGTTAAACGCCTCGAAAATCAAGGGTCCTGGAGGGTAAATAATTTTACCAGCTGCCTTTTCTTTCTTTAAGAACTGACTTAAATTTTTAAAAGAAGGAGCCTCAAAAGCTGCTGCTAGTTTTTCTTTCCAAGAATCCTCTATTTTGACTGAAACATTTGCCATAAGTGCCAACCCTTTTTTTATATGAAGCCTTCCAAATTTAATATAAAACAAGTGTTATATTCAAATACCTTGCATTTGTCACGTTTGCACTTCACTTTTGCCATATGGAATTGCAAACACTAATTGAAAATGCTTGGGATAACAGGGCATTGTTAAAAGAAGAAAACACTCGAATTGCTATTGAGAAGGTTATTGAACAATTAGATAAAGGAACCTTGCGCGTGGCAGAACCTATAAATGATGGCTGGCAGGTTAATGATTGGATAAAAAAGGCAGTAATTCTTTATTTTCCAATTCGCCAAATGGAAACCATAGAAGTTGGACCAATGGAGTTTCATGATAAAATGGCACTCAAAAAGAATTATGCAGAACTTGGTGTGCGTGTGGTTCCTCATGGAATTGCGCGTTATGGTGCTTTTTTAGCAAAAGGTGTTATCATGATGCCGAGTTATGTAAATATTGGTGCTTATGTTGATGAAGGCACTATGGTTGATACTTGGGCAACCGTTGGTTCTTGTGCACAAATAGGAAAAAACGTTCACCTAAGCGGTGGGGTTGGAATTGGTGGTGTGCTAGAACCTGTTCAAGCCGCGCCTGTAATCATTGAAGATAATTGCTTTATTGGATCAAGATGCATTGTTGTAGAAGGAGTGAGGGTAGAAAAGGAAGCAGTGCTTGGTGCAGGTGTTACCTTAACCATGAGCACCAAAATTATTGATGTTACTGGCAACGAACCTGTCGAGTATAAAGGTATTGTTCCCGCGCGTTCTGTTGTAATTCCAGGATCTTACACCAAAACATTTGCTGCTGGAGATTTCCAGGTGCCTTGTGCTTTAATTATTGGAAAACGTAAACCAAGCACAGATTTAAAAACATCTTTAAACAATGCCCTTAGAGAGTATGATGTAGCAGTTTAATCATAACCTTAAACGTACACTTAATACTAAATTTCTACCAGCCGCACTAATTCCAGAACGGTAGGTTCTATACCTTTCATCAAGTATGTTCTCCAATGCTACTTGAAAGTCATAATACCTTTTAAAGGTATAAGATATTCTAAAATTCAAGGTTTGCCAAGCTGGGGAATAAGGCAAGCCGTTCGCATCTTTTGCATATAAAAAAGCACTGCCTTTGGCCTCTTGAGATAAATCATCGTTTTGCATACTAGCTGCCCAGTTTAGGTAGAAACTTGTTTCCAATTGCTTCGCAGAGTGGCTTAAAACAAAGTTGCCAAAACTTGGACTTAAATGCACCATTGGACTTTGGATGCCATCCTCTGTTTCTTCAATTCCTTTTTGAAAATTATATGTTCCTCTTAAACTAAATTGAAAAGGTAAAGAGATCATTGCAATTGCATGAAAGCCGTAAACCCTTGCAAATGCTCCATTTTGTAAGGTTTGAATCTTACTCATCACGCCATCATATAGCAAACTATCCAAGCCATTTACTGTGCTACTTCTTCTAACCATAGCGCCATTCAAGTAAGTATAGTATCCACAAAAGTCTAAAGTCAAATACTTCCATATAAGTAGGTTCAAACCACTTTCTGCCTGCCAGGCTTGTTCTGCATTTAAATTATTATTTGGTAACAATACCGCTCCTGGTTCCGAGTCAAATACTTTGCCTAAATCATCTACATTTGGTGCTCTAAACCCACTTGATAAATTAAATCTAAAACTGTTTGTGGCTGTTGCATTATAAACCCAACCTAGGGCTCCTGTAAAAGCTGGTTTAAAACTATTTGTATTTTCAAATTGGATGGGGAAGTAATTTGCATTGTTAGAAAAATCAGCATTTACTGCAAAGTAATTTGCCCTAATACCAGCATTTAAATGGTGTTTTTGGGCAGGCGTATATTGAAAGGCTGCATACAAAGCACCTGTCTGCCAAAAGGAATTTGGATAACGTGATGGTCCGTTTTCTAATTGCTGGGTATAAATGTTTAGGTTGGTGCCAGTTGATTTCACTTGGTTACCAACCCATTCTGCTCCATATCTTAAATTGGTTTTGATTCCAAAGTGTTTTTCAAAATCTAGGTTCAAACTGTAAGCATTTACCTTTTCGATTCTATTTTTTAGAATAGGGTCATTGAAATTTCTGTCATGTCGACTTTCTTGAAATTGTTGGAAAGCTAAATGAATTTTGGCATTATCAAACCAAAAGTTCGCCTTTTTAAAATCGGCTTCAAGTAAGTTCATTAACCAAATTTGAGGGCCATAATACCACTCAGCACTATAAGGATTCCCATTAGTCCGCAACCTATTGAGTCGATCGTATCTTGGGTTATTGCTAGATTTTGAATAGTTAGTTGTCCATTCTATTTCCAAATGTTTGTTTGGTTCAAACCGAAACTTTTGCAAAATATTGAATTGCGAGTAGGCTGATGGAGATTGTAACAAGGGCTCATTGATTTGTACTTTTCTATCAAGAGTATCAAATTTTTGCACGACAAAGGTTTGCAAATAATCATTTGGGCCGTTTGAACCCATTTTTAAATCTCCAAATTGATTGGCTGTGAATGCAGTAAGGGAGGCAAAGTGGGTTGAACCAAGATTGATTCGACCATGATAGGTAAACTCATTATTGGCAGATGAAAAACGGGAAGCTACTTGTGCTGAGGATTTAAAGCCATCTTTCTCAAATTTAGGTTGTATGGTTTTAAAACTAATTACACCTCCAATGGCATCGCTTCCATGCATTACCGAACCTGGACCATAGCAAATCTCTGCCTTTTCAATCACAAATGGGTCTAAAACAACAACTTGTTGTAGGTTTCCAGCTCTAAAAATGGCGGTGTTCATTCGAACTCCGTCAATGGCTAATAACAATCGGTTGGTACCAAAGCCTCTTATCATTGGGCTTCCGCCGCTTTGTTGACTTTTCTGAATAAATACTTCCCCGCCTAATCCAAGTAAATCTGCCGCTGTTTGTGGTTGAAACTGTTTAATTTGTTTTTGAGAAATTACTCCTGTTTTGAGTGTTAAAGTTTTAAATGCTGTTGGCAATCTAAACGCATTTATTACTAGCGAGTCCAATATATTGGCTTGACCCAATAGTTGAAAAGAAAGTAAACCACCTACAAAAATTAGGAAAAGCCTTTTCATGGCTGAAGCGTTAATTCCCTCTGTTCTTGTAATTCTTAAAATTGCGATTCTTTTTAAAATTGCGATTTTTATTATTGTTGTTATTGTTGCGTGGGCTTCCAAAATTATCAGAGCCAATAGTTTGAACTTTCCTTTGTTGCATGTATTTAAACTGCAAATCTTCACTTTCTTCTAACCTAATTTTCCCTTGACTTAGTTCTGTAAGGTGATGCATTACTTCATCATCTTGCAACATTTCTAAATTCCAAGCTTTACTGCTCATTTTCATAAATGAACCAATGGCATTGATATAGGCAGTGCGTTGGGGACCTTCTTCCATTTCAGCCAATTTTTCAATCATTTTAGCAACGGTTTTACCATAAAATCTATACTTAATTCTAGATTGCGGGTAAGCCATTGGTTCAGGCCGAGTTGAAATAGTTTCTTTGGTTGGAATTGGATATGGAGAATCTACATCCAATTTAAAATCGCTCATGATAAAGAGGTGGTCCCAAAGTTTAATTTTATAGTCAGCCACATCCTTTAACTGAGGATTGAATTGGTTCAAGAGTCGAATAATTTCTTCTGCAATTTTCTGTCTTCTATCTCTATTAGGTTCTCCAATGGCTACTTCAATCATATTTTGTATGATTCTGCCATGTTCTGAAATCCTTAATTTACCTCTTTCGGTATTGTATTGTAAGCTTAAAGTCATGTAGGATTGCAATATATGATTTTTTATTAAGTTTAATTCATTAATTCTCTCGCTGCAGCTTTTACATTTTCAGAAGGATTTTCGCCACTTAACATCCTAGCAATTTCTGTAACTCGTTCTTCGTAACTGAGTGATTTTATATGGGTTTGGGTGATTTCTCCTTCTGAATCTTTGTAAACATACAAATGCTGTTGGGCTTTTCCAGCAATTTGTGGCAAATGGGTAATGGCAATCACTTGATGATTTTTTGCATGTTGTTGCATTACTTGTGCCACTTTTTGCGCTGCTTCTCCAGAAATTCCAGTGTCAATTTCGTCGAATACAATACTAGGCAGTTGAACCTTATCGGCAATTAAGGATTTAATACAGAGCATTAATCTACTTAATTCACCTCCACTAGCTACTTTATTGATGGGTTGTGGTTCAAAACCTTTATTCGCGCTAAATAAAAAGCTTATCTCTTCTGCACCTTCTGTGGTATATTTTTCCATTGCTAGCTCTTGAAGGTCTATTGCAAAAACAGCGTTTGGCAAGGCAACTTGACTTAATAATTCATTTACTTGCTCGCAGGCATTGTTAAGGGCTGCTTTCCGTGTATTTCTTAAGTTTAGCGCAAACTCAACCATATTAGATGTGGTTTTCTCTACCAATGCTTTTGCGTCTTCAATCTCGTTTTCTAAACTACCAAGCGCCTCAAATCTTGCCTCAAATGTTTTCATTATGGCAATAAGTTCAGAAGTATCCTTAACCTTATGTTTCTTTTGTAAATGAAAGAGTTGTTGTAACCTGCTTTCTGCAGCCTGCAATGCTTCTGGGTCGAGTTGGGTTTTGTCGGCCACGGTTTGCAACTCCCTCGAAAGGTCTTTTAAATCTTCTAGGTTCGAATCTAGCCTTTCTAACAATGACTTTAAAACAATATGATGCTTAGCCGCGGCTGCAAGCTGGGAGCGACCTTCACGCAACTGGTCTAAGATGGCAAGTTCTCCTCCTTCTAGTAGTCCACTCACAAAACTTGCTGCTACTTGAATGCCTTCAGCATTGCTTAATTCATCTAATCGTGTTTCTAGAATTTCTTGTTCACCCTCTTTTGGATTTAACTCTTGTAATTCACTTAATACAAATCGGAGGTAATCTTCATCCTGCCTTGAGTTTGCTTCTTTTTGTTGCAATTCTTGTAAAGCTAAGAGCGCCTTTTTGTAAGATTTAAAAGCATATTTATAATCAGCCAAAACATCTTGATTATTGGCAATAGCATCTAAAACTTGAAGCTGAAAACTACTTTCATTCAATTCAAGGGTTTGATGCTGTGAAACAATATCAATTAATTGAAGGCCAAATGCCCTTAATACTTGCAAGGTAACTGGAGTATCGTTGATAAATGCCCTAGATTTTCCATTTGATGTAAGTTCCCTACGCACAAGACATGGATTAATTTCATCCAATTCATTTGCTTCAAAGAAATTTTGAAGTTGATAACCTTCTATGGAAAAAGCTGCTTCAATGATGCACTTGTCTTTGCCTTGCATCACGTCTTTAGTATCTGCACGATTGCCTAAAATAAGCCCTAAAGCCCCCATTAAAATGGATTTTCCAGCGCCAGTTTCGCCAGTAATAATATTTAGACCTCTATCAAATTGAATTTGAGAGGAACTGATAATTGCAAAATTTTGAATGCTGAGTGATAATAGCATAATAGCCTGCAAATATATCTACTCATTGATAAGGTCAATGCAGTCTTTTCAACATTAATTATTCAATAATCAATTTTTGTAACACACGTTGTTCGCCCAAAGTACTTTCTATCAAATAGATTCCAGAAGGTATGGTTTGAACCAAAACTTTTGAGGCGGCTCTTTGCACTAGTGTTTCTTGATATATTTCCACACCAAGTAGGTTGAAAATTTTTACTTGAAGAGGTTGGTTAAAACTATTCTCTATTTGAAAATAATCTTTTGCAGGATTTGGGAAAAATTTAACGCCTGTGAAAGTTTGTGCTGCGGCAGGTAATCCTGTTGGCCAAACCTGAATGTAATTTTCCTTGGTGAGTGACACAGATCCTGCAGCATTTGTTGCCCTCAACCTAACCGAGTAATTACCTTTATTAGAAAATTTTACTTTTGGATTCTGACTAAATGCGTTAGTGCTTTCTAAAAATTGAACGCCAGTATTTGGGATAAATGTCCATTGCCAAGCCACTGGATTGCCTGTTGTTTTATCTGTGATTGTAACCGTTTCTTCCATACTGGGCAGAAGTTTATCTGCCTCAAAATCAACTTCTAATCCTTGTGATACCGAAATGTAATCTGTTCTTATGGTATCATCAAAACCTCCATTATAATTAACAGCAAGTCTAATAGAATATTTTCCTAAAGCGTCAAATAGGATTCTAGGGATTTCACTTTTATTATTTGTATTGGCAACATACCTAAAAGTATTTGGGGTTATTGTCCATGTATAACCGGTTGGAAGACCTAAAGATTGATTATTAAGTGTAATAGTATCTTTTGTGGTACAAGTGGTTCGGCTTGCAGTAAACCTTGCATTGGTTTTATATAATTCTGGTCTATTTATATCCTTATACCTGATTTTTGTTTCTTGCGTAAAGTTATTTACAACAACCTCCATTAATGGGAACTTTTGGTTTTTGCCAAACCAATAGTATTCAGTACGGCTATTTGGAATAGGGATTCCAAAACCATTAATTGAAATCGAATCAAATCCATTAACTTCCGACTTCACTCTGATACAATTAAAAGTGCCATAAGGAGTTGTAATGCTTCCCCAACCATCCACTTCCGTTTTTCTGGTTCCGGTTTGAACCAAAGCACCAAGTCCTAGTAGGTTTGCACTTCCTTCATAATTACCTTCTTTGATGTAGCCAAAATTGAGTGGAAATTTAAAGATGGTATCACGTTTAGTATAAACAATGCCAAGTGGTAAGTTTTGCACTGTAGCGCCTTTTCCAACATTTACCAATGCTGTATTATTACTTCTGTAAAATCCAAAAACATTAGAGGCAAACCCTAAGCCTCCAATTGGCACTAAACCCAATTGCTCTGGTAAACCATAATTAGCTGTAAAGAATTGTATAAAATACGGAGTGCCAGTAGGGGAATAGTACCTTTGAATGTCTTGGGTACTAGGTGCAATTTTGCTGAAATCCCAAGTTTGGTTGGTTCCAGAATTTGTATAATTGTTAATAGAGGTTCCAACAGAATATCTTAAAGTATCGCCGGCCGCAGGCATGTCCGAATTTTGAATGGTAATTTGGGCTTTTACTTCAACTAGAAATAAAATCGATAGAATTAAAACTTTGATTCTCATTCACAATGTTACATAAATTTAGCAATTTACGTAAATGTAAAAAACGAATTCCTTAACGCTTCTCTAAAACTACTAAAAGCCTAGCAGAAAATACAGATGGAAAAAGTCCTAATAACTTGTCAATAACCTTGATAATAGGATATGAAAAAGCTGGATAAAATGAAGGTCCACTAAAACCACCAGAAGCTAAATATGCAAATGAAACGATTCTTTTTATGCTAGGCTTCTTCCAATGATCAAAATCAATTGGTAATTCCTTTTTTACAAAAAATCTCCAAGCTGAAGCTTGTGCTGCGAAATAGGTATTTTGTTTTGCAAATGTAGCAAGGTCAAATTCATGTTGAAATGCTAAAGGCTCATGGTGAAAATTTCCGTAAACAAAACGCCCAATCCAACTCATATCTGGCTCCATCAGAATAACTTTACCACCAGGTTTTAAAACTCTTTCTGCCTCCTTTAAAAATGCAATTGGAAATTCTAAATGATGCCAAACATCAAATAAAATAATGTTAGATAATGATTTATCCGGGAATGAAATCTGATAAGCATTTTCTGTTTTTTCAAGCCATGGATTTTGAAAAATATCTGAGGTGGTACAATAGGGAATAATATCTTTTATTCTTCCAATTCCTGAGCCAATTTCTAAGGTTAAACCAGGTGATTTGTCTGTAATTTGCGATTCAATTTTTTGGTATAAATGATAATATGATTTTCTCAAACCTGGTTTCTTTTTCCAATAAGATTTGTTTAAAAGAATTTCTGTATTGTGTTGCTGAATCTTTTCTTCCATAAGTTTATTTTAACACAACATTAATAGAGCCTCCAGCAGGTATAAGTTGTAATAAAGAATTATCTAATGGGATAGATTTCCCATTAGGTAAAGAGCAATTATATTGATGGGTTTTTAGTAAATCTATGAGGATTTCAAAGGAATATCCTCTTTCCTTAAAAACGTAAGGTGCAAACTCCATAACGAGGATTGGCTTTTGCTCATTTAATAGATGTTTTGCACCTTTCAAAACATCAATTTCAAAACCATCAACATCAATTTTGATTAGGTTTACTTTGGGCTTTTGTAATTCAAGGTACCAATCATCAAGTCTTAACTTCTTGGCATGGGTCAATGATTCAAATACTCCTAGATGAATAGGATGGGCATTGGATGAATCTCCCGCACTGAGTGGCCATCTTGAAGGAATTGATTCTGGGATATTATCGTTAATTTCATCAATTAAAAGCGCTTGAATTAAGGTTAAATTTGAACTAAATTCACTATTTAAAGAGGCGTTTTTACATAATTTTTTAAAGGCGTAATCGGTAGGTTCAAAGGCTATTACTTTTCCATTTTCGCCTGTTAACTTAGAAAAGTGTATAGTATGTGCGCCAATATTAGCCCCGATATCTAAAATGGTAAATCCAGGTTGAATTAGTTTTTTATAAGTATGGAATGTTTCTGGTTCAAAAACACCTTGAAGGAAAATTGAAAAGTCTATGCCATCAGTGAGGTCTAATTCCCATTTAATGCCCTTACGTAAAAATATTCCATGGTTAGATTTACATGATAAGGCTCTTAATGTCCTGATTACTTTGCTGCTTATTCCTGCTAGCTTTATTTTGGCTTTAGTACTTAACATTTACTTTATTGATATTTTATTTTAAACATAGGTGCCCATTTGTGAATTTCTTCTTTATTAGGAAGTGGAGGTAGAACACAGTTTTTATGAGGAATTATTAAATAATTATCATTGTTGTAAACTATGCCTTTAATCAAATCTTTATTTTCTAAAAAATAATCTTTTAAAGGTTCAAATTTAGAAAATTTGCAACTGTAGGTAATATATTCCAACCATTTAACTACTGCTGTTTGATTTGTAGAAATTGATTCAAAACCAATCCATTTATTCGCTTTAATATTTGAGTCTAATATTAGTGTAATAGAATTATTTCTTAAATTATTAGGTCCTTCTTTCCAAGTTACAAATGTGTAAAGCATCGAGGCAACAAAAGTTAATATTACAAAAATTGGTATTTTTAAATTTGATGAATTAGAAATTAAATTTGTTTGTAATTTTTGTTGATGATTTTCATTGTTTAAAAACAAATTTTTAATTCCAAAAAAGGAAAGAGGTAAAATTAATGAAAAGCTTGTTAGAAGAGTTGCAGTGATTCGCCAGCGACCATCATTAAAAACTATTGGTGCAAAACTTAGGTAACTTATAATCCCAATAAGACATACTAATGCCAGAATCAAATTGATTTTAAAAAGGCTTAAAATCAAAAACATCATAATGCATAATCCAACTATGGAAATAAGAAGGTTAATTTTGTTGCTTAGATTTATATTTATGATTATTTGAAATAATTTTTGAACTAAGGTTATATATGCATCTTTCAAAGAATGAATTAAGTAAATATAGGATTGATTTGGTTGTTTTTTAAAAGTTTCAATGGCTTCTTCCTTCATTTTTCGGTTTAAGTCATTATAGTTTAAACTTGGATATTTATTAGTAATATAATTAGTGGCTTCATCCCAATTAGTATTTCTTGCAATTCCTAGTAAAACACTTCCTGTATTCCCATTCACGGTGGCGTTTTTATGTCCAATAAAGTTAAATGTTAATTTTGGAATTAATAACATAGTTAAAAAACAAATACTACAGAACATAAATGTCTTCACTAACCTTTTGAACCAAGGTGTTTTAGTATTAAACAAAAATATACAACTAAAAAGTATTGGTAAAAAATAGTTAAAAGGTCTAAGCGTATTTGAAATGCTAATTAAAATAAGACCTAGAATAATGGGCCTATTATCCTCAAAATTTTTTATTTCTAAAAGAGAATTAATCCCTGCTAGAGTGAAAATTAGACCATTTATCTCTGTCAACCAAGTAGGCAAAAATGGCGAAACCCAAAATACTAATAAAAGCCAAGCAATGATACTTAATTGCATACCAATCATTTGTCTAACTTGAAACCAAAAATATCCAATTACTAAGGAAAGAAAGAAGATTCTTACTAAAAAGAATCCTAATGGTGTTTTAGCTCCTAGAAAAAAGAAAAAGAAATTTATTACGGAGTTTAAGGGTCTCCAAGAATTTAACATTGAAAGGGTTTCCTTAGGCCAGTCTATTGTTTCTTTGTAATATGCACCAGCATCTGAGAAAGGCACGATTCCTCCTATAGTAAACCAACTATTTTCATGTGTGCTGCGCATTGCCGCATTAAATCCTATAACTAAAAATATCGCAGTAATTAATACAAAAAATGATGCCTTATTAAAAAAGCTTATTGAGAAAGTAGAAGATTTTATTTTGATAAATCCAATCAAGTAAATAATAAATGAAAAAATAAATAAAAGCTTTAGAACATAATCAAAATGGTTTAGTGTAATGTATTTATCGAAATATATCAATGAAGAATCAATTAAGAATCCTAAAAAAATCCCCAATATTGCGCTAAAGATCGTTATTAATAGTTTTATAAAATTACCTTCCATCAGTTAAACATTAACTTCTTAGCGGCAAATAAGGTCATCCTTAATAATATAACACCGTGCTTCCAGCGACTAATATTTGTATCCCCATAAAGTCGGTCGCGATATTTTATAGGAACCTCAACAATTTTTAGCCCAAGACGGTTGGCTCCAAAGATTAAATCAAAATCTCCAAATGGATCAAAATCTCCAAAGTAACTTCTATTGTCAACTATTTTTTGGTAGTTTTTTTAGTCAAAACTTTTGTTCCGCATAGTGTGTCTTTTAACCTTGTACCTAAAAGGTATGAAATAGTAATTGCAAAAAACTTATTTCCTATCATGTTAAAGAAACGCATGGCCTTTTTCTCCATTGGATAAACCAATCTGCTGCCATTAATAAATTCACCTTTTTCTTGATAAATTGCGTTATAAAATTTTGGCAATTCTTCAGGGGGGACAGTCAAATCAGCGTCTAAAATCATTAGAATTTCATTTTCTGCTATAGAAAACCCTTTTCTAACTGCATCTCCTTTTCCTTTGCCATCTTGCTGAATAATCTTAATTCTGTTTTGCCATTTATTAAGGTACTCTGGTTTTTGACTAATTTCTTTGATTTTCTCCCAAGTGTTATCTGTAGAATTTCCTTCTACAAATATTAATTCATCATTTGGACCCATCAAAGGAGTTCTAATAAGCGCATTTTCAATATTACCAGCCTCGTTTCTTGCTGGTATTACTACAGAAACTGAAGGTTTATTTATCCATTGGTTTTTAATTGGTTTAAGAATGGCAATTCTAACTAAACAAAAACTTCGAATTATAGGTAATACCGCAATGAATTTATTGATAAAATCTGATAATATTGGAATATTGAAGGGTAGTAATAATTTGGGTTGGTCTCTAACAATTTCGAAATTTGAGAGTAATGCAAAGGAATTAACATCATCTGGTGAAATCCAATTCATTTCAGGTCTTTTCTTCCTTATCCCAATCAAATCTGCAAACCGTATCATAGGTTTCCATAAAGAGCTGTAATAAACTAATATAACCCTAGTTTCTATCTCGCAAATCTGATGTATTAAATTAAGGTTTGATTGAATATCTTCCCAATAATGAATGCTCCCATTTACAATTATGTACGCAGTGTCCTGCTTTTTATTTAATTTACCTGTTACAAGATCCTTAATTTCAAAAGATTCATAAAAATCCCAATTGCCATTTTTAAGATGATTATTGGATGGGTCAATTTCTATAACCGGGTTATTAGGTCTGATACTAACACTTAGATAGTCTTTTATTTTTTTATAAAGGTAGCTCATAAATTTCTACAAATAAGTGAAAATTAATGCGCATTAGGAAAGTTAAAATTGCCTTTCTTTCTTTTTTTAATTAAAAATCAAAGTTCTGACTTATTTAATTCCAATTTAATGACCTGCCAAATTTCAAGTTTTTAATATATTCACTTATTCCTAGGCATTTTTATTAAAACCATAGGCTCAACAAAGGCTTCCAAATTCAAAAGCTCCTTTTCAATTTTTGAGTTCCATTTAATTTGGTTTATGTAATTCAATGAATGATTCGTTTCTTCATCATATTGTAGTTGAACTTTTTCACATTCTTTTTTATAAGAATCAAAAATAGTAGCTACTTCTTTGTTTAGTTTGGTGGTGTTTATACTAAGATTTTCAATAAGTTTTTTACGCATTTTTCTGCAATAAATTTCAACTATATCAAAGTGTCTGCGTTCATGGTCTAATGCTGTATCAGAAGCTGTTTTTGTCCAAGCATCATTGCACAAGAAAACAGCTACTATTTTTACGCCTAAACTATCTCTTGAAATCTGTACCGAATTTAATTTAATAGCATAAGCTATTTCTGCCGCATGTTTTGAATATATCTTGGGCTTCCCTTGAAAATCTGACCATATAATGTCTCGCTCACCCCATGTGATTTCAGAATTAACAGATTTAAAACCGCCAAATAAAACGATAAGCAAGTAAGCTAAACTTGAAAACTGCCAAAACTTTGATTTTCTTAAGAAACTTGTAGTCATTTTTAGTTTGAAGGTAATGGTGAAAGTAATTATTTAATCATTAGCTAAACTGATTAAGCAGATTCCTAATTGTTAATCAAAGGTATAAAAATAAAAAAAGCCTGATTTTGTTATACAAAATCAAGCTTTTCTTTGGCGGAGAGTTAGGGATTCGAACCCCAGGTCCTGTAACAGACAACAGTTTTCAAGACTGCCGCAATCGACCACTCTGCCAACTCTCCGGTGCAAAAGTAAGCTTCTGAGTTTTTTCTGCCAAATAAAAATCAAAAAAAAACCCGATAAGCTAAGCCTATCGGGTTTTTCTATATTATCTTACTGTTACTCAACCACTATTTTATGTGATAATTTGTTACCACCAACATTTAATTCAACAAAATATAGCCCAGAACGAAGATTCATGGTGTTTCTATCTAGCTCTAATTTCTGAATTCCGGCATTTTGGGTACCACTAAATACAGTTCCCATTTCTTTACCTGTTACATCATATACCTTTACCAATACCTCTTCTTTGTTCGCTAATTCATAGCTTAATTGGGTAGCATTGTTAAATGGATTAGGTTGTGCTGTAAACTTTAAATATTCTGCTAATAATTCTTGGCTCAAGCCTGTTGTTAAGCCAACACGAACATTATCTATGTAAAAGTTATTACCACCAGCATATTCAAATTCAACTTTGAAAAGAACATTATCTGTTTTCGGTATAGCATTTCCATTAATTCTAACCAATTTCCATTTCGATTTATCAGATGGTATAAAATCTATGGTGCTAGCCAAAGTTCCAGCTGTACCTGTGCCTATTGTCGAAATAGCGCTGCTTCCAACTGTTGACCTAGTTTGCCATGTTTTACCACAATCTATAGAAGAATAAACTCTTAGTTGTTCTTGTGTGTTGCCACCACCAACATTTGCGCTCAAAGTGCCTTGGGCAAAGGCATAATAAAATTCAAAATAAGGATTTGTAATGCCTGTAAAATCAAAACTAGGCGAAATTAATGAAGAAACTGTTCCTACAGATGACAAAGCATTAAAAGGGTCTCTCAACAATCGCATACTAGCATTGTTTTCATACGAAATTGGAAAACGTGCAAATTGATTTTTTGGGTTTTCATGAACAAATCTCCATCCTTTTTCTTTCCAATTATTTTGATACCACCAATCGGCGGTGTAATTATCCTTAGGTAAATTGGCAGATTTTGGTTGAATAGTTACATAATCATTTAATAAGGTTGTTGTTGTTCCATTCGGTCCAGTTACTTTCAAGGTTACATCATAAGTTCCTGGGGCGTCATACTGAATTTGAGGTGGGTTCAAACCAGTAAATGTTGCAGGTGTGCCACCTTCAAAAGTCCATTCATGAGTGCTAATAGTGCCTCCATAAGAAAAATTTAGGAAACTAATTTTTTGACCAGCACAGGTAACAGGAGTTTGAGTATTAAAAGCTGCTACTGGCGGACAAGTTGCAGGTCCGTCAATAACACCAGTAAAACGTAAATTTTCTTCTGACCAAAGTGTTTTGCGAATATCATCCAAAACCTTGTGCATACGCCCCTTTTGTTCTAAAGTAAACATGTTACTTGCACAATTTCCAATAAAATAATCCATGTAAGCTTCTTGTAAATCTGGTCTATCTGGCTTTTCAGTTGAACAAGTATTGAAACTTTTATTGTTACAACGATTACGTAAAGGTTCAGTAGAGCTCGGATTGAAATAAGTAGGAGGGGTATCCATTACTCCATCGCCATCTAATCCGCAACTGTCTGTTGAAATTTGAAAAGGATGATATAAACCTAACCAATGTCCAACTTCATGGGTTGATGTTGTAACATTAGGTGTTTGTCCTGGTTGAGAAGTTCCTGTGTTTCCAAACTCGTTATGAATTACCATGATACCATCTGTTGAAGCTCCACCTCCAAAACCAAATGGAAACTGGGCGTATCCTGCAATACCGATAGAATTACCTCTATTAATGCTTCTAACCACCCAAATATTAAAATAACGCTTGGTATCCCAAACACTAGTTTTCTTTAAATCATCATTACCTTTACTTGCTAAAGGAGTATGAATTCTAACTATGCCATTGGTGCAATTTCCTTGGGGATCTTTTTTTGCGAGTCTAAACTCAATTTCTGTATCAGCAGCTAAGTTTTTATAGTCATAATAAAAGCTATCAGTACTCTCAGGGCTTGCCTTGAACCAACCTGCTCTGCGATTTACCGTATCATTAACATTATTTCTAAATGACCTATTTAAAAAATTAATTTCACTTAAAACTTGAGCCTCACTAATGTTTTCACTTCCATTATTATGGAAAACATGCACTACAACAGGAATAATGTACTTTGGAGCCGCTTTTTTACCAAGTTGTTGATTTGTTTTGTAATCCTCTGGTTTATAAGTTGCCTGAAACTGTCTGTAATCAGCCTCAAATTTAGCTTTGGCATCTTTAATTGAAGGATTCTGTTTGATAAGCGTTTCTAAATGTTCGTCTGTACCGCAGCGGTGTTGCTGGGCCATCACTACGTGGCCACTTATTGCCAGCGCACCAATCAGTAATAGTTTTTTCATATTTAGCCTTTTCATTTGACGGGCAAATTAATAATTTATTTATATAAGTCAACCCCATAGGTTGGTTGGTTGCGTCAAATTATGCTCTTTTTTGTTCCCAAACCTCCAAATTAGTCATTTTCCCATCTTCAAAAACCAATCGCACTGCGGTGTTTACTTTCTGGAAGCCATGATTTCCGCAAGCTCCAGGGTTTATCAACAACCAATTGTTTATTGGGTCTTTCATAATACGTAAAATATGAGAATGACCGCAAATCACTAAATCTGGTTTATAATCTTTAATTATATTCCTAAAACTAGGTGAATAATACTTTGGATATCCGCCAATATGGATAATAAAAACTTTTACTCCCTCTATTTCAAAGTTTAAATATTCCGGATATTTTTTTCTAATAGGTTGCCCATCTATATTTCCATAAACTCCTCTAATAGGTTTCAGCTTTTCTAATTTTTCGTCAACTCCAGGTCCCCAATCTCCAGCATGCCAAATCTCGTCACAATCTGCAAAAAAACTTTCTAAAGCTGAATTGAAAAATCCATGTGTGTCGCTTAGAATTCCTATTCGTTTCATAATTTTTTATTCATCTTTGAACCTATGATTAACTTAACAATAATAATCATTGCAGTTACTGCAATAATAAGTATTCAAGCTTTTAGTAATCACAAAATGATGAATCGGTTTATTTTATATCCTTATCAAATGGAGCGAGAAAAGCAGTGGTTTAGGTTTTTATCAAGCGGTTTTTTGCATGCAGATTGGATGCATTTAATAATCAATATGTTTGTTTTATATAGCTTCGGCTCAATTGTAGAAACCTATTATGATTACTTTTTTGGTTCAGCCTCAAAAATTATTTTTCTACTTTTATATCTAAGTAGTATTGTAGCAGCCTCTGCAAGTAGTTTTTATAAAAATAAGGACAACCCCAGTTATCGATCTTTAGGAGCTTCAGGGGCTGTTTCTGCAATTACTACAACTAGTATTCTATTCGCACCTATGGCTAAAATTTACCTTTATGGTATCATTGGTTTGCCAAACATTGTGGCTGGAGTTTTATATTTGATTTATTCTCAATATGCTTCGCGTAATTCAAACGATAACATTAATCATGAAGCTCATTTTTATGGTGCTGTTTATGGAGTATTATTTACGCTTGTTGCAAAACCAAGAATCTTTTTATATTTCTTGAACCAATTTTAAAACATAAATCCAACTCTTATCATTAATGGATTAGCATAAAAGCTATTTTCATCATGCAAGACATCATATAAGGCAAATATAAAAACCCCTGTTTTTCCTCCATATCCGCCACCTAATAGAAGTTGGTTGCTCCAAAAACGTTCGTAATTGTTTTTTGTTAAATTATAACGTTCATAATTAATGGGTTGCCATTCTCCATGCGCAAAAATTGAGGGCAAAACTTGCTGTCTTGCAAAAATTATGGGTCCATAAATATTGGTAGAATATTTTTGACCTAAATTGTTTTTAACTTGGTAATAAATATAAGTTGCTCCAACACCTGCCATGGTTTTTGGTAGAAAATAATAACCAACCATCGGTTGAAGCATTAAAAAACTAACACCATTAGAAAGAGTACCACCTACATTTCCTCCAAACGTTAACTTATCTTTATCAAATCCCTTCTTATCTTTTTCATAAGTTTTTAGTTCTTCTCTCTTCTTAGCCTCCTCTTCATCTAACTGTTGCACTTTTCTTTGGGCTGAACCAAGAGAGCTAAAACCTATTAATAGACCTAATAAGATGACAACTTTTTTCATATTGGGCAAAAATAAATGAATTAAATCAATAAAATTAAGCATATGTTTTATTAATTCGCACTGCATTCAACGCTCAAAAACATGAATAAAGTACACAATTTCTCTGCTGGTCCGGCAATTTTACCCCAATCAGCTATTGATGCTAGTATCCAAGCGCTTCAAAACTTTGGAGGAACTGGTTTATCATTAATCGAAGTTTCTCACAGAGGCAAGGAGTTTGAAGCCGTAGTTGCAGAAGCCTGCAACCTTGTGAAGGAAATTCTTAATCTTGGAGCAGATTATGAAGTGATTTTTCTACAAGGTGGTGCAAGTTTGCAGTTTGATATGATTCCAATGAACTTCCTTGCTCCAGGCAAAACCGCTGCTTACGTTAATACTGGAGTTTGGGCAAGCAGAGCCATAAAAGAGGCAAAAATGTTTGGCGATGTTAATGTTTTGGCTTCAAGTGAAGACAATAATTTCTCATACATACCAAAAGATTATAGTATTCCTGCTGATGCAGCCTATTATCATTGCACAAGTAATAACACCATTTATGGAACTGAAATGTTTGCCTTTCCAGAAACCAATGTGCCTATGATTTGTGACATGAGTTCAGATATTTTTAGCAGACCTTTTGATGCTTCAAAATTCGATATGATTTATGCTGGTGCACAAAAAAATATGGGTCCTGCTGGTACAACGCTGGTAATTCTGAAAAAGTCGTTTTTAGAGAAGGCAAATGCTAAAGTACCAACCATGCTTAATTATAAAATTCATGTTGAAAACGGAAGTATGTATAACACGCCTAGCGTTTTTGCCATTTTTGTTTGCATGCATACTTTGCGTTGGATTAAAGAAATTGGTTTAGAAGCAATGGGAGTTAGAAACAAAGCAAAAGCAGATTTGCTTTATGCAGAAATTGATAGAAATTCTATGTTTAAAGGAACTGTTGCAACTGAAGATAGAAGTAGAATGAACGTTAATTTTGTTTTGACCGATAAATCTCATGAAGAGCCTTTTTTAAAGTTCTGTTCAGAAAGAAATTTGAGCGGACTTAAAGGACATCGTTCTGTAGGTGGATTAAGAGCTTCTTTATATAATGCCCTAGAAATTGAAAGTGTTCAGGCATTGGTTGATGCAATGCAAACCTATGAAAAATTACAAGCCTAAAATTTAAATTACAAATCGTATGATAAGAATATTAGCAAATGATGGCATCGACCAAAGCGGAAAGTTTTTGTTGGAAACGGCAGGATATGAAGTTGTAACACAAAAAATTGCACAAGAAGACTTAATTAAAGAATTAAACAATTTTGATGCAATTTTAGTTAGATCAGCTACCAAAGTAAGAAAAGATTTAATGGATGCTTGTCCAAATCTAAAGTTAATTGGCAGAGGAGGAGTAGGTATGGACAATATCGATATTGAATATGCTAAAAACAAAGGAATCAAAGTTGTAAATACGCCTGCTTCATCCTCTGTAAGTGTGGCTGAATTAGTATTTGCTCATTTATTTAGTGGTATAAGATTTCTGCAAATTACCAATAGAATAATGCCAAATGAAGGCAATACAAAATTTGGAGACCTTAAAAAGGTATCAAGCAATGGAACCGAGTTGCAAGGTAAAACCATGGGTATTTATGGTTTTGGAAGAATTGGACAAGAGGTCGCAAAAATGGCAATTGGTTTAGGAATGAAGGTTCTTGCATTTGATCCATATGTAGAGCATGTTGAAATTGCTTTAAACTTGCCAATGCTTGGTTCAAACCAAAGAATAAAAGTTCAGTTGAATACTGTAAGCGAACAGTCTGTAGTTGCACAAAGTGATTTTATTACTTTTCATATTCCTTTTAATGAAGGTTCAAAAGCTCCAATAGATAAAGATGTAATTGCAAGAATGAAAAAAGGAGTAGGCTTAATTAATTGTTCTAGAGGTGGAGTAATTTCAGAAGCTGACTTACTTGAAGCACTTAATTCTGGTCAGGTAGCCTTTGCTGGTTTAGATGTTTTTGAGAAAGAACCTCCAGTTAACATGGCAATCCTACAACACCCACATGTGAGTTTAAGTCCACATATTGGAGGTAGTACAAAGGAAGCTCAAAATAGAATCAGTATTGAATTAGCTGAAAAGGTAATTGAGTTTTTTAAAAATAATTAATTCAATTACAAATGGCAATAGTTAAACCCTTTGCAGCTTTGCGTCCAAACAAGGACAAGGCAAAAGATGTTTCATCGCCACCATTTGATGCGGGAGCCAAGGATTTGGCCTTTCATGAAATCATGAATAATCCGTATTCTTATTTAAATGTAGTAAAACCTTATTTACATTTTAAAGGAGAAAAAAAGAATCCAGAAAAGCATTTTCCTTCAGGTTTAGCCTTTTTGAAAAAGCTTATTCAAGAAGGAATCATGATTAAAGAAGATGCGCCTGCCTTTTATATTTATAGATTAATTAAGGGAAGTCAGGCTTATGCGGGAATAATTGCCGCTGCATCAGTTGATGATTATTTAGAAAACAGAATCCTAAAACATGAAAACACGCTAACTGAGAAGCAACTTGAAATTGCAGAACACATTAGTTTTTTTAACAACTTAGGTAATCCAGTTTTACTTACATATCCAGATGATCAATCCATTGATATGCTAATTGATCAATACATCATGAAGCATGTTCCTGAATATAATTTTATTAGCCAAGACCAAATAAAACATAATTTATGGGTAGTAAGTGAGCAAGCTGATATTGAATTATTAGAAACTAGGTTTGCAGGTATTGAAAAGCTATATATTGCTGATGGGCATCATAGGTCTGCTGGCTCTGCAGAGTTTTGTTTGCAAAAGAGAAAAGGGAACGAAAACTATACTGGATCGGAGAGTTTTAACTTTTTTCCTGTTTGCCTAATTCCATTTAGTCGTCTCACGATTTTCGAATACCATAGGTTAGTAAAGGATAAGGAAAAAGTTGATGATAACAATTTTCTAGAAAAAATACGGGAATTTTTTAACGCAACTCCAAGTGGACATTTGCCAGTTCAACCTTTACACAAGAAAGAATTTGGGATTTACTTTCACAACAAAGCTTATTTACTTCAATTAAAACCTGAAATTGAAGCAAGCTTAAAAGGCACCTTAGATAACCTAGATGTTAGTATTGTTGAACAATATATTTTAAATAATATTTTCGGTATTTTAGATAGCAAAACAGACCATCGCCTTTCTTTTATGGATGGCGGAAAAGGAATTGGACATTTGCAGGAAGCTGTTGATTCTGGTGAGTTTGACTTGGCTATCACATTATATCCTACAAGTATTGAAGAAGTAAAAAAGGTTGCGGAAGAAAACCTTATCATGCCGCCTAAATCAACTTGGATTGAACCCAAAATAAGGACTGGTTTAATTGTATTAGACCATTCGGAAGATAATGAATAGCAAAGAACAAAAATTAGCTGCATTTGGTCGCTTGTTAGACATCATGGACGAACTTCGAGAAAAATGTCCATGGGATAAAAAGCAAACTAATGAAACACTTCGACATTTAACTATCGAAGAGACCTATGAATTATCAGATGCCTTGCTTAAAAATGATACCCAAGAAATAAAAAAGGAACTTGGAGATGTTATGTTGCATATAGTGTTTTATGCGCGCATTGCAAGCGAACAAAATCACTTTGATATTGCAGATGTTTTAAATGTATTGTGCGAAAAACTCATCGTTAGACATCCGCATATTTATGGAAATGTAGTTGCAGAAACAGAAGAACAGGTAAAGGAAAATTGGGAACAAATAAAGCTTAAGGAAGGAAATAAATCTGTGTTAAGTGGAGTTTCCAAAGGCACACCTTCCATTGTAAAGGCTTATCGAATGCAAGAGAAAGCTGCACAAGTGGGTTTCGACTGGAACACAGCAGATCAAGTTTGGGATAAGGTAGAGGAAGAATTAATTGAACTGAAAAACGAGTTGGTTCAACCCGATAACCAAAAGAAAAGCCAAGAAGAATTTGGTGATTTATTATTTGCCTTAATCAATCTTGCGCGTAAATCAGGTTTGAACCCAGACGATGCATTAGAATTTACCAACACAAAATTCTTGAATCGATTTATGTTTATTGAGTCTAGGGCAAAGGATATTGGCAAAAGTTTAACAGAAATGAGCCTCGAGGAAATGGATGAGATTTGGAATGAAGCCAAACTAAACCAACTTTGAGTTTACCCATTTTTAAGGGCAAATGAACTTTTGAATGAAATTAGTGTTAATTAAAAAAAGAAATTATGGTAGTCAAAGTTAATGATGTTGAATTCGCAGAAAAATTAAAATCAGAAGAAAAACTTATTGTTAAATTTTACGCTGATTGGTGCGGAAGTTGCAGGTTATTTGCACCTAAATTTACAAAGTTAAGTAACAATGAAGCATATACTGGAATAACTTTTCTAGATATCAATGCTGAAGAAAACCCAGAAGCTAGAAAGCTTGCAGGGGTAAATAACTTGCCATTTTTTGCTACTTTCAAAAATGGACAAATTGTAAAGGCTGATAATACTTCGAAAGAGGAAAATGTTGATGCCATGATTAAAGAATTACTTTAATATGAAATTACCTGTAATAAAAAATTTAGCAGAAACCCACAACCTTGAAACCTTGAAGCAAGCTGAAGAACTTTTGCTTAATGGTGAAAATTTGCCATTTGAAGTTGGGGGAGAGGATGAAGGCGAACAACTCACGCATATTTTGGGGGCAATTGATATTTTGGAAAGAGTGAAAAATGATGGAATTGACCTCAGAACTGCAATTCGTGGCTTTTCTGAACGTGTAAGAAACTCAATTTCATAGTCTTAAAAATGTTGAAATGTTTTATATAAATTTATTAGAAACTGAAACCAATTATACCTCAAAAGGCTATTTTTGCGAGGTTTAAAGAAGAATATGTCATCAGCAATTGATTATACAGCTATTTTTATACAATTTATTGTAGCAATGGGCTTTGTGGTTACCACAATGGTGGTTTCTCATATGGCAGGACCTAAAAGGAAAACTTCTGATAAATTGGCCGTGTTTGAATGTGGTATTGATTCGGAAGGAAATGCGAGAATGCCTTTTTCCATTCGCTATTTTTTAACAGCCATTTTGTTTGTAATGTTTGATGTGGAAGTAATTTTTATGTATCCATGGGCTGTTAATTTTAAGGCTTTAGGTCCAATTGGTTTTTATGAAATGCTATTATTTACAGGAACTTTGCTATTAGGATTTATTTATATTTGGAAAAAAGGTGCCCTTAAGTGGGAATAAACAATAAACAACAAACCGTTATATGTCAACCATACAACTAACTGATGCACCTGCCGGAATTGAAGGGCAAGGCTTTTTTGCCACTAGCTTTGAAAAAGCAGTAGGTTTAGCGAGAGCCAATTCGATTTGGCCACTACCTTTTGCAACAAGCTGCTGCGGTATTGAATTTATGGCAACCATGGCATCAAATTACGATTTAGCGCGTTTTGGTTCAGAAAGAATCTCTTTCTCACCACGACAAGCAGATTTGTTAATGGTAATGGGAACTATTGCAAAGAAAATGGGACCGGTTTTAAGACAGGTTTATTTGCAAATGGCTGAACCAAGATGGGTTATCGCTGTAGGAGCATGTGCTTCTAGCGGTGGTATATTTGATACATACTCCGTATTGCAAGGCATTGATAAGGTTATTCCTGTTGATGTTTACGTTCCAGGTTGCCCGCCACGTCCAGAACAAATTATTGATGGTATTACTAAAATTCAAGAGTTGGTGAAAAATGAGCCCATCAGAAGAAGAAATTCACCTGAGTACAAAGCTTTACTAGCCAGTTATGGTATACAATAATGAGCACAATAAGTAACGGATATATCTTAAACGAAATTTCTGAGCAATTTCCTGATTCAGTGATTGACTCATTAGAATCTTATGGTATGCTAAGTATCGAAGTAAAAGCAAATGATATTATAGCCATACTTAGTTTCCTTAAAACTCATCCTCAAATTCAAATGAATTTTTTGACTGATGTATGTGGTATTCATTATCCAGACCAAATCGGCAAAGAATTAGGTGTCGTGTATCATTTACACAGTTTCACCAATAATGTTCGGTTGAGATTGAAATGTTTTGTTCCTTCCGAAAAGCCAGAAATTCATACTATTACAAGTGTTTTTGAAGCAGCAAATTGGCAAGAACGTGAAACATTTGATTTCTATGGCATTGAATTCGTGGGCCATCCAAATTTAACACGTATCTTAAATGTGGATGAAATGGATTATTTCCCCCTTAGAAAGGAATATCCTTTAGAAGATCAAACAAGAACAGATAAAGACGATTCATATTTTGGAAGGTAAACACATGGAAAAAATCGAGACTAGCTATGATTATAAACCCGAGTTTACCCAATTAAATCTCGGTCCTACACATCCTGCTACCCACGGGATATTTCAGAATATCTTGACCATGGATGGAGAGATTATTGTTAATGCAGAACAAACAGTTGGATACATTCATCGTGCGTTTGAAAAGATAGCAGAGAAAAGACCCTACTACCAAGTAACCCCGCTAACAGACAGGTTAAATTACTGTTCGTCGCCCATCAATAATATGGGATGGCACATGACAGTTGAAAAACTGTTGGGTGTTGAAACACCAAAGCGTGTGGATTACATGCGTATCATCATAATGGAATTAGCGCGTATTGCAGATCATCTTATATGTAACTCGGTAATCGGAGTGGATGTAGGTGCGCTTACAGGTTTTACTTACGTTTTTCAATGGCGCGAAAAGATTTATGACATTTACGAAGAAATCTGTGGTGCTAGGTTAACTACAAATATTGGAAGAATCGGAGGGCTAGAAAGAGATTTTTCTCCAGCATGCCTAAAGAAAATAAAAGAATTTATAGCTGAGTTTCCTGCTGCTTTAATTGAATTTACCAATTTACTAGAACGCAACAGAATTTTTATGGACAGAACCATTGGAGCTGGACCTATTTCTGTGGATAGGGCTTTAGCCTATGGCTTTACTGGACCTAACCTGCGTGCAGCAGGATTAGATTATGATGTTAGGGTAATGAATCCTTACAGCAGCTATCAGGATTTTGATTTTGTTATTCCAATTGGCACCCAAGGCGACACCTATGATAGATTTATGGTTCGTCAACAAGAAATGTGGGAGAGTTTAAAAATTGTTAAACAAGCCTTTGAAAACCTTCCAGAAGGTAAGTTTTTTGCCGATGTACCTGATTTCTTCCTGCCTCCTAAAGAAGAAGTTTATCATAACATGGAAGCTTTAATCTTCCATTTTAAAATTGTGATGGGAGAAGCTGATGTTCCAGTAGGAGAGGTTTACCATGCAGTGGAAGGTGGTAATGGAGAATTGGGTTATTATTTAGTAAGTGATGGCGGCAGAGCAGCATATAGGTTACACTTTAGAAGGCCATGTTTTATTTATTATCAGGCATATCCTGAAATGATAAAAGGTTCTACTTTAAGTGATGCCATCGTTACCATGAGTAGTATGAATGTAATTGCTGGTGAATTAGATGCTTAAGATTGAACCAATGGAGAACGAAGTAAAATTTAATAGTGAATCGCTTGCAGTTATCGAAAAGATAGTAGCAAGATACCCTGATGGAAAACATAAATCAGCCTTAATACCTGTCTTACATTTGGCTCAAGCCGAATTTGAAGGATGGTTAAGCCCTGCTGCCATGGATGAAGTTGCACGTGTGTTGAACCTAAAACCAATTGAAGTATATGAGGTTGCCAGTTTTTATACTATGTTTAACCTTAATCCAGTTGGGAAATGTTTGATTGAGGTTTGCAGAACTAGCAGTTGCTGGTTAAGAGGTGCAAATGAAATTGTTGAGCACATCGAAAAGAAACTAAATATTAAAGATGGTGAAACTACTGCTGATGGAATGTTCTCCTTGAAAACAGTTGAATGCCTTGGTAGTTGCGGCACAGCCCCGATGATGATGATTGGCGCCCAATTTCATGAGAACCTCACTTATGAAAAGGTAGATACTATCTTGGATTCTTGTAAAACAGAAAACAAGCGTAAAACTTATTTCGATAACGTAAATATAGAGCATTATTAATCTGGTATGGGAAAGAAGTTATTATTAGCATATGATCACGTTCCTGGTATCAAGGGATTTGAAGTATACCGTGCAAATGGTGGATATAAGTCTGTAGAAAAGGCAGTTAAAACTATGAGTCCAGATGCAGTCGTAGAAGAAGTTAAAAAGTCTGGCTTAAGAGGTAGAGGTGGGGCAGGTTTTCCTACTGGAATGAAATGGAGCTTTTTGGCTAAGCCAGAAGGAGTTGCACGTTACTTAGTTTGCAATGCAGACGAATCTGAACCGGGTACTTTTAAAGACAGATATTTAATGTCGCGTATTCCACATATTTTGGTGGAAGGCATGATTACCTCTGGGTTTGCATTAGGTGCTACAGCTGGTTATATTTATATTAGAGGAGAATATTTCTATATAGTTTCCATTTTAGAAAAAGCGATTGAAGAAGCTTATGCCAATGGATTTTTAGGCAAAAATATTTTAGGTTCTGGCTTTAATTATGATCTTTATGTGCATGTAGGCGCTGGTGCATATATCTGTGGGGAAGAAACAGCCTTATTAGAAAGTTTGGAAGGTAAACGAGGCAATCCAAGAATTAAGCCGCCATTTCCAGCGATTGCAGGTTTGTATGGCTGCCCTACAGTGGTAAACAATGTTGAAACAATCGCTGCGGTTGTTCCAATTATCAATGATGGGGGTGAAGCTTATGCTGCAGTGGGTATTGGAAAATCAGCTGGAACAAAATTAATATCCGCTTCAGGACACATCAATAAACCGGGTGTGTATGAAATTGAAATGGGAATTACAGTAGAAGATTTCATTTATAGTGATGAATATTGTGGAGGAATTAAGAACGGCAAAAAATTGAAGGCAGTTGTAGCTGGAGGTTCTTCTGTTCCTATTCTACCTGCAGATAAAATATTAACTACACCATCTGGCGAAAAACGATTAATGAGTTACGAAAGCCTTGCGGATGGCGGATTTGCAAGCGGTACTATGCTTGGTTCTGGTGGTTTTATAGTAATGGATGAAACCGCATCCGTGGTAGAAAACCTGCATACTTTTGCAAGGTTTTACCACCATGAAAGCTGCGGACAATGCAGTCCATGCCGCGAAGGAACAGGTTGGATGGAGAAAATTCTGCATAAGATATTAGATGGACATGGAACCATGGAAGACATTGAATTGCTTTGGGAAATTCAGTCTAAAATTGAAGGAAATACCATTTGTCCATTAGGCGATGCAGCTGCTTGGCCTGTAGCAAGTGCTATCAGACATTTTAGAAGTGAGTTTGAGGAGTATGTTAAAAATTCAAATAATTTAAAAAAAGTACGTCACTACGATTCTGTAAACCAATTGGTAAGCGCATAAAATTGATTATAAATGGCTAAAGTAACAATAGACGGAAAAACAATAGAGGTAGCAGATGGTACTACCATTTTGCAAGCTGCAAGAATGATTGGTCCGGATGTGGCACCTCCCACAATGTGCTACCATAGCAAGTTAAAAACAAGTGGTGGCTATTGTCGCACTTGTTTGGTTGAGGTAACCAAAGGTTCTGAGAAAGATCCACGTCCCATGCCTAAGTTAGTGGCTTCTTGCCGAACCAATGTGATGGACGGAATGGAAGTTGGTAACCTTACTTCTCCAAAAGTAATTGAAGCTAGAAAAGGTGTAGTTGAATTCTTATTGTTGAACCATCCTTTGGATTGCCCTATTTGCGATCAAGCTGGTGAATGCCATTTGCAAGATTTAGGGTATGAACATGGTTCAGCCAAAACTAGAACCGACTTTGAGCGAAGAACATTTGAGAAAATAAGTTTAGGAGACAAGATTCAATTGCACATGACACGCTGCATACTTTGCTATCGTTGTGTTAAGGTTGCTGATCAAATTACAGACAATAGGGTTCATGGCGTTTTGAACCGAGGAGACCATTCTGAGATTTCAACGTACATAGAAAATGTAATTGACAATGATTTTTCAGGAAATGTCATTGATGTTTGCCCAGTTGGTGCATTAACAGATAAAACCTTTAGATTTAAAAGTCGTGTTTGGTTCACAAAACCAGTATGTGCGCACAGAAACTGTGATAAGTGCAGCGGAAAAGTACATCTTTGGTACAAAGGAGAAGAGGTATTGAGAGTAACAGGTAGAAAAGACCAATGGGGTGAAGTGGAGGAATTTATCTGCAATACTTGTAGGTTCGACAAAAAGAAAACCAGTGATTGGGAAATAGATGGTCCTGCGCCAGTAAACAGGCATTCTGTTATCTCAGCAAATCATTATCAAACACTTAAAATGGGTTCTGAATTTAAATTAAATGATGTTAAACCATTATCAATTACAGAAGGAGAAGGCTCATGAGTGTTTTATTGTTTAAAGTAATATTGATTGTACTAATTTTCCTAATAAGTTTAGGACTTGCAGCATACGCTACCTATGGTGAAAGAAAAGTCGCAGCTTTTTTGCAAGATAGGATTGGGCCAGATAGAGCAGGTCCATTTGGTTTATTACAACCCATAGCGGATGGCGTTAAGATGTTCTTGAAGGAAGAGATTATTCCAACTGTTTCTGATAAATTTCTATTCATTTTAGGGCCAAGTTTATTTATGGTCACAGCCTTAATGACTTCTGCTGTTATTCCCTGGGGAACCCCAATGGAGTTTGGAGGAGTGAGTTATCCTTTACAGGTTGCTGATATCAATATCGGAATTTTGTATGTATTAGGGGTTGTTTCTTTGGGTATTTATGGCATTATGTTAGGAGGTTGGTCCTCCAATAATAAATACGCATTATTAGGGGCTATTCGCGCCAGTAGTCAAATGATTAGCTATGAATTGGCAATGGGAATGAGTGTAATCGCAGTTTTATTAATGACTGATGGTTCTTTAAGCCTAAATGTCATTGTAGAAGGGCAAAAAGGTTTGAATTGGAATGTTTTTTACCAACCTGTTGCTGCCTTAATTTTTATCATTACTGCTTTTGCGGAATGTAATAGAACACCTTTTGATTTACCTGAATCAGAATCTGAATTAATTGGTGGATATCATACGGAGTATTCTTCAATGAAACTAGGGTTATACCTTTTTGCGGAATATGTAAATATGTTTATTTCATCTGCAGTTATTTCTTCCTTGTTCTTTGGTGGTTACAACTTCCCAGGACTAGAATATTTGCAAACTGTGCTACCTACTAATTTGGTAAGCCTAATTAGTTTTGGAGTGTTTTTTGGTAAAATTCTCTTTTTTATATTCTTTTTTATGTGGGTTAGGTGGACAATCCCAAGGTTCCGTTATGATCAATTAATGCGTTTAGGTTGGCAGGTATTAATGCCATTAGCCATTATTAACGTATTAATTACAGGCGCTGTAATTACTTTTTTTGGAAATTAATAGCCTAAATAAAGTTCAAAAATTATGCAATTAACTAATCGTTCGAAAGTAGTGGTGAAAAAGGAGATGACCTTTGTTGAAAAGCTTTATCTGCCTGCAATCTTCAGTGGATTATCCATCACCATAAAACATCTTTTCAAGAAAAAGGCTACACTAAGATATCCTGAGGTAACAAGAGAATTTGCTCCTGTTTATAGAGGAATGCATGTCTTAAAAAGAGATGAGCAAGGAAGAGAAAATTGCACAGCCTGCGGATTATGTGCTGTTGCATGTCCTGCAGAAGCTATCACTATGGATGCAGCCGAGCGAAACAAAGGGGAAGAGAACTTGTATAGGGAAGAAAAATATGCAGCCAAATATGAAATTAATATGTTACGCTGCATATATTGCGGACTCTGCGAGGAAGCTTGTCCTAAAGATGCAATTTATCTAACAGATAGAATTGTTCATTCAGAATATACACGTGGAAAATTTGTATTTGGAAAGGATGTTTTGGTAGAAAAAGTTGATGAGAGAATAGATATTACCAAAAGAAAAAAAACATATAAAATCGATTAACCAATTAAGCTAACCCTGACAGATGACAAGTGATATTGTATTTTTTTTATTAGCTGCCGTTTCGGTTTTTACAGCGTTGATGGTGGTTTTCTCTAAAAGCCCAATCTACAGTGTAATGTGGCTAATTGCATGTTTTTTTTCGATAGCTGGACATTATGTTATGTTAAATGCGCAATTCCTTGCAATCGTTCATATTATTGTATATGCAGGAGCTATTATGGTTTTAATGCTATTTACAGTAATGCTATTGAACCTAAACAAAGAATCAGAACCTCATAAATCAATTTTTACAAAAGCAACAGCAGTTATTACTGGAGGAATGTTGTTTTTAGTATTATTGGCTGCAATGCGTTCAACCCAACTTGGCGCTTATGAAGCGCCAGTTACCACCGATGTTGGATTTGTGCAAAAAGTAGGTATGAAATTATTTACAGATTACATGCTGCCTTTTGAAATGACTTCTGTGCTGTTTATTGCAGCAATGATTGGTTCTGTAGTATTAGCAAAAAAGGAGAGAAATTTATGAAAGAAGTAATTACAAATACGCCACCACAGAATTGGTATCTTGTGCTAAGCACTTTGCTTTTTTCTATTGGTGTGATGGGGGTGCTATTAAGGAGAAATGCAATTATTATTTTAATGTGCATTGAATTGATGCTTAATTCCGTAAACCTCCTACTCGTTAGCTTTTCGGCTTACGCAGGCAACACAGATGGACAAGTTTTTGTGTTTTTTATTATGGTGGTAGCTGCAGCAGAAGTTGCGGTTGGCTTAGCTTTACTTGTGAGTATTTATAGAAATCTTGGAAGCACAGATATTGATGTGTTGAGCAAATTAAAGGGATAGGAGGAAAAAGTAATGGAACAATTTATTCAACCAATAAATCTAATAGGACCTTCTTTATTAGTGCCACTTTTGCCCTTATTGGGCTTTATTCTCTTAATCTTTTTTGGGAAACAATTAAAAACTCTTGGACCTTGGATTGCTAGCCTTTTGGTGCTAGGGTCATTTGTGTTATCTGTTTATATTTTTAGTAGCTTAGGAAACGAAAATAACCTTGATTACGACTTGTTTACTTGGTTAAGATGGGGGGATGTAAGTTTAAACTTTGGAATTTTGATTGATCCTTTAAGTTTAATTATGTTGTTAGTTGTTACAGGAATAGGCTTTTTGATTCATCTCTATTCCATTGGTTACATGCATCATGATGAAGGTTTTGTAAGGTTTTTCGCTTATTTAAATCTGTTTATATTTTTCATGCTGTTGCTTGTAATGGGTAATAGCTATTTAGTCATGTTTATTGGTTGGGAAGGGGTAGGTTTATGTTCTTATCTATTAATTGGTTTTTGGTTCACCAATGATGCTTATAATGATGCAGCTAAAAAGGCATTTATCATGAATAGAATTGGCGACCTTGGTTTCCTTTTGGGAATGTTTTTTATGCTGTTTTATCTAGGTGGTTTAGATTATGCAACTGTTTTAGGTAATGCGTCCACTATGGAAAAAGGAGCACCTATATTAATAGCAATAACACTTTTAATGTTTGTAGGTGCAATGGGTAAAAGTGCTCAGATTCCACTTTACACTTGGTTGCCCGATGCAATGGCTGGCCCAACTCCAGTTTCAGCTTTAATTCACGCTGCAACAATGGTTACTGCGGGGATTTACATGATTGTTCGCTCAAATATTCTATACAGTTTAGCTCCTTTTACCCTTGAAATTGTAATGTGGGTGGGTGTCGCAACTTCCTTATTTGCAGCAATTATTGGGATTAAACAAAACGATATTAAGAAAGTCTTGGCCTATTCTACAGTTTCTCAATTAGGTTTAATGTTCGCTGCACTAGGATTAGGTGCCTACACTTCGGGCATGTTTCATGTTGTTACGCATGCTTTCTTTAAAGCATTATTGTTTTTAGGTGCAGGGAGTGTAATTCATGCGATGGGCGGAGAACAAGACATGCGCAGAATGGGAGGTCTATGGAAATATATTAGGCTAACAGCAATTACCTTTCTAATTGGAACATTAGCGATATCTGGAATTTTCCCTTTTGCTGGTTTCTTCTCAAAAGATGAAATTCTTGCCGCTGCATTTCACCATAAAATAGTTTGGGTTTTGTTGAGTGTGAGTTCAATGATTACAGCATTTTATATGTTTAGACTTTTCTTCTTAACCTTCTTTACAACGTTTAGAGGTACTGAAGAAGAAAAGCATCATTTACACGAATCTCCTTGGACGATGACATTGCCATTGGCTGTTTTAGCTTTGTTTGCCATTGGTGCTGGATTTTTAGGAATGCCTTCTGTTATGCATATGCCACATTGGTTTAATGGCTTTCTCGCGCCAGTGGTTGAAACCTCTAAAACAATTTTAGGAGAATCACATCATGTCGATCATAGCACTGAAATTATGCTCATGTTGGTTGCAACTGCATTAGCTATTTCTAGTATTATATTCGCTTACGTGGTATACCTCAATAGAAAATCCATACCCGAACAGGATGAAGAAACAAAAGGTTTTGCCAAATGGGTTTCAAATAAATTTTATATTGATGAATTATATGATAGGGTAATCGTAAAGCCCATAATGGTATTGAGCGATATCTTTCATGTTGTAGTGGATAAGCTAATCATCGACTTATTTGTGAACGCAAGTGCTTGGATGGTTGGCTTTACTGGCAGAACGCTTCGTTTGGTTCAAACCGGAAACACTGGATTTTATATTTTTGTAATGGTGATTGCAATGATGGTTTTACTTTTAATTCAATTGGTACAATAATGCTAAGCCTACTTTTACTTTTAATTCCGCTTACTTTCTCCATTGTAATTTGGTTTACAAAAGGGATGGTAAGCCGCGCTGCTGCGCTTGTAGGAACTATTATTCAACTTGCCTTTACTGCCTACTGTTATAATGTATTTCTTGAAGCAGGAAATAAACCTTTTGAGTACATTTATCAAATGGCTGTGAAACCTAATTTGGTATTCCATTTTTCAATGGATGGTATCAGTATGTTAATGGTTTTATTAACCAATTTATTGTTGCCATTGATTGTTTTAGCTGGATTCTCAAGATACACTGATAAGGCCAATGTTTTTTATAGCTTAATGTTGCTCATGCAAATGGCTTTAAATGGAGTCTTTATCTCATTTGATGCCTTCGGATATTATATTTTTTGGGAGTTGGCTTTGATTCCGATATACTTCATTGCATTTATTTGGGGAGGGCAGGATAGGGCTGCTGTTACCTTAAAATTCTTTATTTATACCCTAGCTGGAAGTTTGTTAATGTTATTTGGATTTATTTATCTATACACTTATTCTCCTCAAAATTCTTTGGATTGGGAAGTATTAAGGGCTAACCCGATTTGCAGTTGCGAGCAAGGTTGGATTTTTTGGATGCTTTTTGCAGCATTTGCAATTAAAATTCCAATTGTGCCTTTTCATACCTGGCAACCTGATACCTATAAAACGGCTCCAACACAAGGTACTATGTTGTTATCAGGTATTATGCTTAAAATGGGTACTTACAGTTTAATAAGATGGTTGCTCCCAATTGTTCCTGACGGATTCAAAGAATGGCAATATGTTGCAATTACGCTTTCTGTGATTGGAGTAGTTTATGCTTCTGTTATTGCCATCATGCAAAGAGATATTAAGAAGTTATTGGCTTATTCTTCTATTGCTCACGTAGGATTAATATCGGCTGGCGTATTTACTATGAGCAGAGTAGGTTTACAAGGTAGTTTAGTTCAAATGTTTGCTCATGGTGTAAATGTAGTAGGCTTGTTTTTCTGCGCAGATATAATAATGAATAGAACTGGAAGTAATCAAGTTGAAGGAATTGGAGGCATTAGAAAAATTGCCCCAAGGTTTGCTGGTTGGTTTTTGGTGATAGTATTGGCTTCAGTTGCCTTGCCACTTACAAATGGCTTTGTTGGAGAGTTCATGCTTTTATATAGTGTATATGGATACAATACATGGCTAAGTTTGTTTGCAGGTCTAACCATTATTTTGGGTGCAGTTTATATGTTTAGGATGTATCAAAAGGTAGTCTTGGGTGAACCAATGCTAGAAAATATGCAGTTTGAAGACCTAAAATGGAATGAGCAATTAGTCCTTGGCATTATTGGAATTTTAATTTTTGCTTTGGGTGTTTATCCTGAACCAATTTTTGAGCTTACCGAACCCGTTTTAAAAACATTAACTCCTTAAGAAACCAACGTAAATTCAAGTGAATACATTAATATATACCTCTGTTTTGGGATTCTTTTGCATGGTTGCAGAAATTCTCAATTTACGAAAGCTAATTGTTCCAATTGTTGTTTTGGGTTTAGCTATTATTTTTGGTTTGAACCTATTGGACTGGAACCTTAACAAGTCGTTTTTTAATGATATGTTAAGGGTAGACAATTTTTCTGTTGCCTTTAGTGGGTTAGCTATTTTTACTAGTTTATTGGTTTTAATTATGTCTGGTGATTATTATCAAAAAGAACAAGGCTATATCAGTGATTTTAC